>JAFQBN010000013.1 GCA_017416685.1 Oscillospiraceae bacterium | reverse complement strand
ATCGACCTGACCCCCGGCTGGCGCCGCCTGACCATGGTGGATGCCGTCCGTGAGTATGCCGGCGTAGACTTCGGCGCTATCACCGACGATGCCGAGGCGGTGGCCGCTGCCAACGCCATCGGTGTGGAGCTGGCTGATGCGGCTGAGAAGACCTGGGGTAATGCTCTGTACGCATGCTTTGACCAGCGGGTGGAGGAGAAGCTGATCCAGCCCACCTTCATCACCATGTACCCTGTGGAGGTCAGCCCTCTGACCAAGCGCAGCCCGGTTGACCCCCGCCTGACCGAGCGGTTCGAACTGTTCGTCTGCCATAGCGAGCTGGCTAACGCATACTCCGAGCTGAACGACCCCATCGACCAGCGGGAGCGTTTCCAGAAGCAGGTGGAGCAGCGCGAGCGCGGCGACGACGAGACCGAGATGATGGATGAGGATTTCCTCACCGCTCTGGAGTACGGTATGCCTCCCACGGGCGGCATGGGCATGGGTATCGACCGCTGTGTCATGATGCTCACCGGTCAGGATACCATCCGCGAGGTCATCCTGTTCCCCACCATGAAACCCCTGGACTGAATTCAGTGAAGGATAAAAAGTCCTGCGCCCCGCTGGTGCGCAGGACTTTTTTGTAAATGTGCTAAAATGGTTGCAAATTGGTGGGGATTATAATAAAATAGTACCAATATCGGCAAGTTGTATCCTGCAGGAGGTTGTGTATATGAAAGTTGTTGCACAGGCGAACGAAGCGGTTTTGACCATCTTAAAACGGTTTCTGAAGACTGATTTTCAGGGCCGGCTGATGAAGTACTGCCTTGCCCAGCAGGTGGAGGACGGTGTGCTGCTGTTCAACCTGATGACCCGGGAGATGGTGTTGCTGACCGAAGAGGAGTACAGCCGTGCCACCGAACTGGACTATCTGCGCCAGCGCTGGTTTATCGTTCCCGAACAGCTGGACGAAAAGGAATGCATGGAGTTCGTGCGCCTGATCTTCAAGTCCAAGACGAAATCAAAGGGCGAGATCACAGGCTATACCATTTTCACCACCACCGACTGCAACGCCCGGTGCTTTTATTGCTTTGAGCTGGGTCGTTCCCGCATTCCTATGAGCGAAGAGACCGCGCATAAGACGGCAGAGTACATCAAAAGCCACTGCGGCGGCAAAAAGGTGAAGATTTCGTGGTTCGGTGGTGAACCGCTGATGAACCCGACTGCCATCGATATCATTTGTGACGACCTGCGTGAGGCCGGCATCGAATTTACATCATCTATGGTCAGCAATGGTTATTTGTTTGACGATGCGCTGGCAGAAAAAGCCGAGAACAAATGGAATTTGAAGCGGATCCAGATCACGCTGGACGGAACCGAGGATGTATACAACCGCATCAAGGCTTTCGTTTATTCCGACACAAATCCCTATCAAATCGTTTTGAATAATATCCGGAGGCTATTGGATCGGGAGATCCAAGTAGTTATCCGCCTGAACATGGATCTGCACAATGCGGAGGACCTGCTTGTACTGGCGGAGGAATTGACCCGGCGGTTCGGCGGCGAAAAGCTGCTGCGGGTCTATGCCCATCACCTGTTTCAGGATGGTGTGGCCAATGCCGAGCGGTACACGGATGCGGAGTGGAACGAACGGGAAGCGGCCATGAACCGACTGAACGAAAAGCTGCTTGGCGGCGGTTTGCTTTCCAGAGGGGTCATTTCCCGAGACGTAAAAATGAACCACTGTATGGCTGACAACGATAAATGCATCACGATCGTGCCGGATGGAAATATCGGCGTGTGTGAGCATTACAGCGAGACGGAGTTTGTCGGTCATCTTGACCGGGAAGGCTTTGATGCGGAAATGGTGGCCGCATGGAAACAGACCATGCCGGAGGTCCCCGAATGTGCGGACTGTTTCTACTATCCCGAATGCTACAAACTGAAAAAGTGCCTGAATGAAAGTGTATGCTATCCCGTGTTCCGCCGAAACCAGGAGGAAAAGGTGCGGCAGCGGATGCTCAACACCTACGAAAAATGGCTGAAGGCAGAGGGAACGGAGAATGTCCTGGATGAGGAAGATTTTGTGGGACAAACCTGAGTTTCAGCTGAAAATATCCCGCATATAAGACCGAATTACATTATAAAAAAGAATTGAAAAAGCCTGTGTATTCCATGGAATACACAGGCTTTTTTTGAAACAACGCAAAAAAGTTCTTGACAAGTGGAATTCTATTTTATAATGTATAAGCACAGTTTTTATTTGGGAACCGCTTTTGAATGCTGGTCCGGCGAACACAACATTACGAAACAGAAGGGACGGGGGCGGATTGAATATGCTTAATCGAAAGAACTGGAACCCGACCCGTTTGATCGCGCTGGGGTTCGCTGCGGTAATTTTGCTGGGCGCATTTCTGCTGCATCTGCCCATCTCTGCACGGAGCGGGCAGGCCACCGACTGGCTGACATGCCTATTCACTGCGACGTCTGCCACCTGCGTGACCGGACTGGTCCGGGTGGATACTTTCCTGCACTGGACCGGGTTCGGCCAGGGTGTGCTGCTTGTGCTGCTGCAGCTGGGTGGACTTGGCTTTGTGACCATGCTGAGCGTATTTTCTCTTGCGGCCGGCAAGCGCATCAGCCTGTCCCAACGGCTGATGATGGCTTCCGCACTGAACCTGCCGGGGACAGCCGGTGTCGTACGGGTGGTTCGCCACGCCCTGATCGGCACGTTTGCTGTGGAAGGCGTGGGTGCCGTACTGCTGGCCACGCGGTTTGTGCCGCTGTTTGGATATGGAAAGGGACTGTGGTTTTCTGTATTTCACAGTGTATCCGCTTTTTGCAACGGCGGGTTTGACCTGATGGGAGCGTACAGCGGACCTTATTCCAGCTTGGCTGCGTTCCGCAGTGATCCGGTGGTGCTGCTGACCATTATGGCGCTGATCGTTGTGGGCGGCCTTGGCTTTTTTGTTTGGGAGGATGTGCTGCAGAACAGGTGCTGGAGTAAATTGTCCCTGTACTCAAAACTGGTTTTTACCATGACCGGCGGGTTGCTTGTGTTCGGTACGGTGTTCTTCCTGTGGGTGGAGGGAAGCAACTGCGCAGTACTGGGCGAGATGAGTGGCTGGGAAAAGCTTCTCAACGCCCTGTTTCAGTCCGTTACCCTGCGCACAGCCGGTTTTGCCAGTGTCGACCAGGGGGCGTTGACCGACAGCAGTGCAGTCATGTCCTGCATTTTGATGCTGATCGGCGGCTCGTCCGGTTCCACCGCCGGCGGCCTTAAAACCGCCACTATGGGCGTTTTGCTGGTGGCCCTGTGGAAGAGCCTGCGGGGCAGCGAACAGGTGGTGCTGCGGGGCAGGACCATTCCGGCTCGGCGGGTGCTGGATGCTATGACCCTGACCCTGTCTGTGTGTGTCATGTTTTTGGGCGGCGCCATGGTGCTGTCCCTGCTGGAGGGGCTGCCATTTATGCAGGCGGCGTTTGAAGTGGCCTCCGCCCTGGGTACGGTTGGCCTTTCTATGGGCGTTACCACTGGTCTTGGTACGGCCAGCTGCGTACTGCTGATCATGTTTATGTATATGGGGAGGGTGGGGATCCTGTCCTTCTCCGTTGCATTCATGACTAGACGGGATAACAAGCTGCGATACCCCACAGCCGACGTGTTGATCGGGTAAGAGAAAGGAGCGGCGCGTATGAAAAACTTCGTAGTGATCGGCCTGGGCCGGTTTGGTATGGCCCTTGCCCAAAGACTGCAGGAGCAGGGACATGAGGTGCTGGGTGTTGATCTGCGGCCGGAGCGGGTGCAGGCGGCGGCAGAATATCTGACTCGCGCGGTGGCCTGCGATGCCCGCGACCCAGCTGTGCTGAAGGAACTGGGCGTGCGTAACTTTGACTGTGCGGTGGTCGCGCTGTCCGCTGACGTGGGTGACAGTGCCCTGATCGTGCTGAACCTGAAAGAACAGGGCGTTCAACGCGTGGTTGGTAAGGCGGGCAGCGCCGTCCACAGAAAGGTGCTGGAGCGAATCGGTGCCGATCAGGTGGTGTTTCCTGAGGAGGAAATGGCCCACAATCTGGCCCACGGATTTGCAAATGGCGACATTCTGAAGTTTATTGAACTGTCCGATGAGTATTCCATGGTGGAGCAGTGTCTGCCTGCCAGCTGGGTCGACCATACTATTATCGAGTTGGACATTCGGGCGCGCTACCACTTGAACGTGCTGGCGGTGCGCCATGAGGGTCAGCTGATCATCGCGCCGGGCAGGGACTTCAAGTTCCAGACTGGGGACGATGTGGTCGTATTGGGGCGCAATGAGGACATTCGCGCCCTGGAGAAACTGTGATGGAGCAGATCACCAGCCGGAAAAATCCGCTGATCGGCCACATCCGCAAGCTGATCGGTGATAGAGCCTACCGCCGGGAGTGCGGTGAGTTCGTGGGCGACGGCATCAAACTGCTTGCCGAGGCGGTGCACTGGAACGCGCCCCTTACCTGCGTGATTTGTACGGCCGATGTCTGCCTGCCGGACCTGCCCGACCATGTTCGGACCGTAGAAGTCCCCCGGGACGTGATGGAGTCCGTCTCACCTATGAAGACACCGCAGGGCGCGATCTTCCTGTGCCGCATGCCGGCGCTTGCGCCTCCCGACCGGCTGGAAGGAGACCGCTGGCTGGTTCTGGACGGGCTGCAGGACCCGGGCAACGTCGGGACCATCTGGCGCACGGCCGATGCCCTTGGGGCGGACGGTCTGCTGTTGAGCGAGGACTGCGCCGACCTCTGGAACCATAAAACCGTGCGCTCCACCATGGGCGCCTGCTTCCGCCTGCCGGTCTACCAAGTGGAAAGGCAGGCCCTGCCCGCTCTTTTGAAGCGGTCGGACCTGCCTCTGTACGCAACGGCGCTGCGTGAGGATACCATTGATCTGCGTGATGCGGACCTGACCCGCGCCGCCGTAGTCATTGGCAGCGAGGGGCGAGGGGCATCGGAACAGCTGCTTACCGCAAGCGGCAAGACCTTGAAGATCCCTATGCGGGAGCGGTGCGAATCTTTGAACGCCGCGGCAGCGGCTGCGGTGGTGCTGTGGGAGATGGCCCGTTAACGGGGCCGCTTGCCGATGTCCAGATGGTGGTACAGCCACTGCAGCAGGACAAGACACACCACGGCGATGGCAGTGAACATGAAAAACGAGGGCATGTAGCTGCCGCCCATGTGGTCGGCCAGAACGCCGGGGACGGCGCTGAAGGTCAGTGAGCCGACGTTGTAGGTGATGGAAAAGACCTGAACGGCCCTGGCGTAGCCCTTCGCGCCGTAGAGGTCGGAACCCCACTGATATGTGGACACAGAACCAAGCTGAACACCGAAACCATACAGTACCAGCGCGGTGAACAGCAATGGAACGTTGTGCAGGGGGGACAGAAGCAGAAGGCCAAGGCCCAAAAGGAATACGCCGCCAACAATATAGTTGCCCAGACGACCGCCCACCAGATCGTACATCTCGGCTCCCACGATCTTGCCGATGGTCATAAACAGGCCGATGGTAGAGGTGGCGGTAGCCACCAGCATCTCCGGATAGTTCAGCGTGCGCAGCAGCACGGGTACGGTGGTGACGCCGATGCCCACGGGCGCGGCCACGAGAAACACCACAAAGATAATGATCGCATTGTGAAAGGCGTTGGTGTAGGGCGGATGCTCCGGCTCGCGTTCCGGCCTGGTCCTGCCTTTCTCGGATGTGTGACGGTAGGGGTGCATGGAACACTCCTCCGGGGTGTTGCGCACCAGCAGAAAGACCACCACTGTCAGGATCAGACACAGCAGGCTCATAAACTGAAAGCCGCGGTCCAGTCCGTAACCTGTGATAATTCTGGTCAAAAAGGGTGGTGCAACCAGCATAGCAGCACCGCTGGCGGCGGAAGAGATACCCATGGCGAGCGATCGGCTGGACTCAAACCAGCGAACGAACAGAACTGCAACCGGGACCACACCGCCGAAGGTATAGCCAAGACCCATCAAAGCCAGACAGCAGGTGCAAGCCCAAAAGGAACGGACCACAGCCAAACCGAAATAGCCGGCAGCGACGAGCAGGCAGCCGATGGTGATCAGTACCCGCGGTCCCAGACGGTCGCACAGACGGTTGACAACCAGCAAACTCAGCAGGATGAACACCGTGCGCACTGTGGTCAGCAAAGAGGCTTGTGAATTGGTAAAGCCCCGCTCGATTATAATATCGGGGACAAAAAAGGAAAACAGGTTGCCGAATAAGCCAAAGGTGGTAAAAATTGCCAGCGTGCCGCCCAGACAGATGAGCCAGGCGTAGTGCGGCCGCTTGAATTTGAGCATAAAAACGCCCCCTTATCACTTGAGAGTGTACACTTTTTTGGGGGGAAGTCAATAGATTTTACGATAAAGAAACATGTAAATTCTGAAAGAAGACAGCAGGGAGGTGCAAAGGATGGCTGCGCTGAAATATTGGCTTTGGCTGACCACCCGCAAGGGGCTGGGAAATCAGGGAGTCGAACAGGTTCTGGAGCGGTTTGGCTCACCGGAACAGGCATACTTTGCAGACCCGGTCGAGTACGACCTGCTGCCCGACGGACTGGCAGCCGCCCTGCGTGACCGGTCCATGGATGCGGCGGAGCGCATCATGGAGGACTGCGACCGCCTTGGCGTGCGTATCATGACCCGGCAGGATGCGGATTATCCCTCCCGCCTGCGGCAGCTGGACGACGCGCCTCATGTGCTGTACCTCAAGGGCAGCCTGCCCGACTTTGATGAGGAAGCGGTCATTGGCGTGGTGGGGACCCGGAACGCTACCGAGTATGGAAAAACCGTGGCAAGCCGTTTGGGGCTGGACCTGGCTCGCGGCGGAGCCGTCGTGGTGTCCGGTACAGCGGCGGGCATCGACACCTGCGCGGTCCGCGGCGTGCTGCAGGGCGGTGGAACCCCTGTATGCGTGCTGGGCGGCGGTGTGGACGTACCCTATCCAAAGGGAAACCGCTATCTGTATGAAGATGTGGCGGCGGCAGGACTGCTGGTCAGTGAGTACCCGCCGGGGACGGAGAACCTCGGCCCTCACTTTCCGGTCCGCAACCGCATGATCAGCGGCCTGTCTCTGGGCGTTGTTGTGGTGGAGGCGGGCGAGTTTGGCAGCGGAGCTGTTATCACAGCGAACCACGCCCTGGACCAGGGCAGAGACGTGTTCGCCGTTCCGGGCAACGTGGACGCCAAAGAAAGCCGCGGCTGTAACCGGCTGATCCAGCAGGGCGCAAAGTCGGTGCTGGGTGCGGAGGACATTCTGTGTGAATACCGCAGCCTTTATCCGGCCAAGCTGACCCGTAAAGCCCCGCTGGACGGGGAGGAGGCCGCGCAGCGCCTGCAGACGGCAGAGAAACCCTCTGCTCCCGTCAGACCGGCCACCCCGGTCAAAGAGGAAGAACAGGCACGCAAACCTCAACGCAGCGGGCGGGGGCTGACCGACGACGAGTTGGCGCTGCTCCACGCCCTTGGCGACAAGAGCATGCAGGCAGACGAGCTGGTGGAGCAGACTCAAATTCCTGCCCGCCGGGTGCTGTCCGCCCTGACCATGCTGCAGATTGCAGGCTGGATCGAGGAGCGGCCCGGTAAGCGTTTTGCAGCGCTGATACAGCTGATTGAAGAATGAAACGCCGCCCTGCGGCGATTGGAGGATAAACAATGGCAAAGAAGAATCTGGTAATCGTGGAGTCCCCCTCCAAGGCGAAGACCATCGGCAAATATCTGGGTCCTGACTATGAGGTCAAGGCCTCCATGGGCCACGTGCGTGACCTGCCTAAGAGCAAGCTGGGTGTGGATATTGAGGCCGGCTTTGTGCCTGACTATCAACCCATCAAGGGAAAAGAGGATACCATCAAAGAGCTGAAAAAAGCTGCCAAGGCCAGCGAGAAAGTGTTCCTCGCCACCGACCCTGACCGCGAGGGCGAGGCCATTTCCTGGCACCTGAAGGAGATGCTGGACATCCCCGACAGCAAGACCTACCGCGTGACCTTCAACGAGATCACCCAGCGGGTGGTCACCGAGTCCATCGCCGCTCCCCGCGCCCTGGACACCGATCTGGTGGATGCCCAGCAGGCACGGCGTATTCTGGACCGCATTGTGGGTTACCAGCTGTCCCCGCTGCTGTGGAAGAAAGTTCGCCGGGGTCTGTCTGCCGGCCGTGTACAGTCCGTTGCCACCCGCCTTGTGGTGGAGCGGGAGGAGGAAATCAATGCCTTCCGGAGCCAGGAGTACTGGACGCTGGAGGCGGCCCTGGGCCGCATTGCACCCAACCGGGGAGCGTTCAAGGCGCAGTTCTACGGCACATCCAAGAAGCAGGAGCTGGAGACAGAGCAGCAGGCCGACGCGGTGATCGCCGCCGTGCAGGGCAAAGACTTTACGGTCACCGGCGTCAAGCGGCAGGAAAAGACCCGCCAGCCTGCACCGCCCTTTACCACCTCCACCCTGCAGCAGGAGGCATCCCGCAAGCTGAACATGACCCCCGCCCGTACCATGTCCATCGCCCAGCAGCTGTACGAGGGCGTCGACATCGAGGGACAGGGTACTGTGGGTCTGATCACCTATATGCGTACCGACTCTCTGCGCCTGTCCGACGATGCTCTGGCTCAGGCCAAGGACTTTATCCGCAGTCGCTACGGCAAGGAGTATTATCCCGCCCAGACCCGCCGCTTCAAGGCCAAGTCCGGCGCTCAGGATGCCCACGAGGCCATCCGCCCCTCTGACGTGACTCTGGAGCCGGAGAGCATCCGCAAGAGCCTGACCGGGGAACAGTACCGTTTGTATAAGCTGATCTGGAGTCGTTTTTTGGCCTGCCAGATGGCAAATGCGGTCTATGATAACGTTTCCATCGACGTGGAGAGCGCCGGTTACGTCTTCCGTGCCACCCATTCCTCTGTGAAGTTCAGCGGCTTTACAGCTGTTTACGAGGAAGGGAAAGATGAGGATGAGGAGACACCTCAGTCCCCGCTGCCCGACCTGAAGGAGGGCGAGCGCATCCGGCTGGACGAGATGAAGAAGGCACAGCACTTTACCCAACCTCCCGCCCGATACACCGAAGCCACCCTCATCCGTGCGCTGGAGGAGAAGGGCATCGGCCGTCCCTCCACTTACGCGCCCACTATCTCCACCATCCTCAACCGCGAGTATGTGGTCAAGGAAAACAAGCACCTGCGTACCACCCCTCTGGGCGAAGTGGTCACCGCGCTGATGCTGGACAAATTCAAGGACATCGCGGACTATGCCTTTACCGCCCAGATGGAGGAAAAGCTGGACCGGGTGGAGGAGGGCAAGGCCGACTGGAAGCAGGTGCTGGCCGAGTTCTATGAAAATTTTGCCGACGAGCTTTCCAAGGCCGAGCAGGCGCTGGACGGTGAGCGCATCAAGGTACCCGACGAGGTGTCCGAGGAGTTGTGTCCCCAGTGCGGCAAGAATCTTGTGGTCAAGTCCGGCCGGTTTGGCCGATTCCTGGCCTGCCCCGGTTTCCCCGAATGTAACTTCACCATGCCTCTGGTGGTGGAGATGCCCGGCAAATGTCCCGGCTGCGGCAGCCGCATTCTCAAGCGCACCAGCCGCAACGGCTATACCTACTATGCCTGCGAGAAGGGCAAGGAATGTCCCTGGCGCGGCGTGGGCATCGATGGCAAGGAGCTGATCGGCTTCATGACCTTTGATGTGCCTGTGAAGGACAACTGTCCCGTCTGCGGCCGCACGATGTTCAAGAAGGCGGGCCGCGGCGCCAAGAAGCCTTTCTGCATCCACGAAGATTGCAGTAATTTCACTCCCGAAGATAAGCGCGGCGGCTGGAAGAAGCCTGCCGACGGCGAGGAGAAGAAAACGGGCAGGAAGACTGCCGGCAAGAAGGCTGCTGCCAAGAAGACGGTCACGAAGAAGACTGCCGCAAAGAAGACCGCGACCAAGAAGGCAAAGTAACATCTGCCTGTGCCAAGCGAGGTAGGAGAGATTTATGCAACCTGTTACTGTCATCGGCGCCGGCCTTGCAGGCTGCGAGGCGGCGTGGCAGCTGGCCCGGCGGGGGATCCCCGTCCGGCTGCACGAGATGAAGCCCAATAAGATGACCCCCGCCCATCACAGCGCGGACTTTGCGGAGCTGGTGTGTTCCAACTCCCTGCGTTCCGACCAGCTGGAGAATGCGGTGGGCCTGCTGAAAGAGGAACTGCGCCGCAGCGGGTCTCTGATCCTGGCCTGCGCCGATGAGACCCGGGTGCAGGCCGGCGGCGCTCTGGCAGTGGACCGGGAAGGGTTTTCCTCCGCCGTCACCCGGCGCATCAAAGAGCATCCCCTCATCACCGTGGTGGAGGGGGAGGTGACTGAGATCCCCACCGAGGGGCAGGTCATCGTTGCCACCGGTCCTCTGACCTCGGACGCCCTGTCCGGGGCGATTGCGGGGCTGTTTCCGGAAAACAAGTATCTGAACTTCTACGATGCCGCCGCGCCCCTGGTCAGCTTTGACAGCGTCGACATGAACAGTGCGTGGTTTGCCTCCCGGTATGACCGGGGAACTCCCGATTACATCAACTGCCCCATGACCGAGCAGGAATACGACGCGTTCTGGACAGAGCTTATTTCCGCACAGGAGGCGGAGGTCCACGGCTTTGAGGATGCGGGTGTGTTCGAAGGCTGTATGCCGGTGGAGGTCATGGCCCGCCGGGGTCGGCAGACCCTGTGCTACGGCCCGCTGAAGCCTGTGGGATTGAAAGACCCCAAGACGGACCGGGAACCCTTTGCGGTGGTGCAGCTGCGCAGGGATAATGCCCAGGGATCTATTTACAATATCGTGGGGTTCCAGACCCACCTGAAATGGCCGGAGCAGAAGAGGGTGTTCTCTATGATCCCCGCCCTGAAAAACGCCCGGTTCGTCCGCTACGGCGTGATGCACCGCAATACGTTTTTGGACTCGCCCCGGCTGCTGGACCGCTACTACCGGGTACGGGGCAACGAGCGCATCTGCTTCGCCGGACAGATCACCGGCGTGGAGGGGTATGTGGAGTCCACGGCCTCCGGTTTCGTGGCGGCGGTGGAGCTGGCCCATCGTCTGCTGGACCTTGCACCGGTGGACTTTCCCCAACAGACGGCGCTGGGGGCGCTGGCCCTGTACATCAGCGATACCAGCGTGACCCAGTTCCAACCCATGAATATCAACTTCGGCCTGATCCCGCCCCTTGGCTATCGCGTCAAGGGTAAGCGGAACAAAAATGCGGAGCTGTCCGCCCGTGCGCTGGAAGCGCTGGCGGGATTGGACATTCAAGCAGCTGTGGAAGGAGAAAACTGATATGAGAATTATCATCGACGCCATGGGCGGCGACAACGCCCCAAAGGCCCCTGTGCTGGGCGGACTGCAGGCCCATCAGGAGTATGGAGTGGACATCACGCTGGTGGGCAGGGGAGAGGATATCCTGTCCGTGCTGAAGGAAAACGGCGTGGACCGACTGCCCGAGGGTGTGGAGATCGCCCATGCCAGCGAGGTGGTGGAGATCTGCGACAACCCCGCCAACGCGTTCCGTGAGAAAAAGGACTCGTCCCTGACCGTTGGCCTGACCATGCTGAAAAATGGCGAGGGAGATGCCTTTGTCAGTGCCGGCTCCACCGGCGCTATCCTGTCTGCCGCCACCCTGCTGGTCAAGCGTATCCGCGGCATCCGCCGCGCTGCGTTGGCCCCGGTCATTCCTACGGGAAATGGCGGCGCGGTGCTGATCGACTGTGGTGCCAATGCCGAGTGCAGCCCCGAATATCTTCTGCAGTTTGCTTACATGGGCGCCTACTACGCCGAGACCGTACTCAAGCGCCCGGAACCCCGTGTGGGTCTTTTGAACATCGGTGCAGAACCCAGCAAGGGAACTGATCTGCAGCGGGAGACCTACGCCCGCCTGGAGCAGGCGGCCAAAGAGGGCCGCATCAACTTCGTGGGCAATGTGGAGGCCCGTGAGGCCGTAGAGGGTGCGGTGGACGTCATCGTGTCCGACGGCTACTCCGGAAACATCTTCCTCAAGACCATCGAGGGTACTGCCAAGTTCCTGATGAAGGAGATCAAGGGCGTGTTCATGAAAAGTCTGCTGACCAAACTGGGCGCTCTGACGGTCAAGGGCGGCGTGAGCAGGCTGAAGAAGATGATGAGTGCCGATGAGGTGGGCGGTACCGCCCTGCTGGGCATCTCCAAGACGGTCATCAAAGCCCACGGCTCTTCCGGTGAGTACGCCATCAAGAACGCTGTACGGCAGGCTATGCAGATGTCCAAGGCCGGCATTGTGGAAAGCATTGAGGAGAATATCGACTATATGCGCGTGAGTGTGTCGGAGGAGTAAACCTAAAATTTTCCCGAAACCTATTGACAGAACGTGGAAATATGCCTATATTAATGTGAGTAAAACCTTGAGTGAGGAGTTTGAGTAGACATGATTTTTAAGCAGCTGTGTGAAATGCTGGCCGAGCAGTTCGGCGTGGATGTTGACGACATCAGCATGGAGACCTCTTTTGAGGATGACCTGCACGCCGATTCTCTGGACCTGGTTGACCTGTCCATGGCACTGGAAGAGGTGTTCGGTGTGGACGAGCTGACCGAGGAAGATATCTCCGGCATCACCACCGTGGGTGATCTGGTCCACTTCCTGCAGGGTCGTCTGGATAGCTGAGAATAAAAGGAAAGCTCCGTCATCGACGGAGCTTTCTTTTCTGAAATGAGGTTGCACGATGAAAACCTTGGAAGCAAAACTGGAATATACCTTTCAGGATATTTCCCTGCTGGAGCATGCCCTGACCCACAGCTCCTACGCCAACGAGAGTCACGGCCGCTGCACCAGCAACGAGCGGCTGGAGTTTTTGGGTGACTCCGTGCTGGGCATGGTGGTGGCCGACCACCTGTTTCGCACCTGCGGCGACATGCCGGAGGGGGACTTGACCCGCACCCGTGCCGCGCTGGTCCGGGAGGAAAACCTGGTGGAAGTAGCCCATAAACTGGATTTGGGGTCCTACCTGCGCCTTGGCAAGGGTGAGGAACTGTGCGGCGGCCGTCAGCGGCCCTCCATTCAGGCTGACGCGGTGGAGGCAGTGCTGGCCGCGGTCTATCTGGACGGCGGCATTGGCAGCGTGCGCAAGATCATCCACCGGTTCATTCTGGATAACGCGGTGCTGGCCACCAAAACGCAGGACTACAAAACCGCCCTGCAGGAGATCGTACAGCGCCAGCCGGGCAGCGAGATCGTCTATGAACTGGTCGGCGAAAGCGGTCCCGACCACTGCCGCGTGTTCGTGATGGAGGTGTCCGTCAACGGTGAGGTGGTTGGCCGCGGCGAGGGCCACAGCAAGAAAGCCGCCGAACAGATGGCGGCCAAAGCGGCCATTGAAACATTGCGAGAATAATAAAAACACCGTCCACACTGTGGACGGTGTTTTTATTATTTCTTTTTCCGCAGCAGCCACAAACCAAGGGCCAGACCTATGGCGGTCAGGCTGAGACCGGCATACAGGCCGGGAGGCGTGTAGGTAAAGGAAACCGTATGCTCGCCTGCAGTCAGAGGGACGAGAATGAGTGCATCGTGCAAAGCGGCGTGTTCAGTCGCGCAGCCGTCCACACGCACCGTCCAGCCGGGCTGGGCGGGAATGGAGGTGTAGAGCCAGCCGTCAGCGGCGGCGGTGACAGTCCCTTCCAGTTTGCCGTTGGAGTACGAGGTGACCTGCAGGGCGTTTTGCTCAAGCACGTTTGCCGCACGGGTCAGCACCGCGGTGTCCAGCTCACAGAAGACCTCGAGCCGACGCTCCGCCGGTGCGGTGGTGATGAGGGTGACCTCCACCGGTCGTCCTGCGGGGAAGGTGCCGAGATAGAGCAGGCAATCGGTTTCGTTGGTGTAAATCTGTCCGTGCAGCTCACCGTTGACGAACAACAGGGCGTCGTGGCCCTCCACCGGGAGGAAATGACCATAGATGGGATCGCCGTTGGAAGTGAAACGCCAGGCGGTGGCAAATTCCTCGTCGGTGCGCGCAACGGCGGGGGAGTCGATCGGGTTAAAGACAGAGGAATGGTCACCGCTGAGGGAGGAAAGCATGCGGCTTTGGGCGGAAAAGCTGTTTGCACCGCTCCAGGTGGGGTGTAGCAGATCCTCCGCGGTAAAGTAGCCGGGGGCGGCGGGGAGGTTGCTGTGATAGAGGGTTAAATCACCACTTTGTGTCATGGGGGTGTACCACGGAGATACCGCCCGGTTACTGATGCGGTAGTTGACACCGAATAGCAGGTCGGTGACCGGGGTAGAACCAAGACCTGTGGACCAGAACCACTTCTGCACAAGGCCCAGACTCCCCAGCAGGGCGTTGACATCGGCATCGTAACTGCTGGAGAAGAAGTCCAGACCCTTGTAGCCAAAGGCGGCGGGTTCGTTACGACTGCGGCTCACGTCACTGACCGCGCGGGAGAAGCTTTCATCAGCATTGATCTTGTCGACCAAGGGCTGCACCTGCACCTTGTAGTCGTGATAGGAGGCGTAGGACTCAAAACCCAGCTCCCGGTCAAGACCGTGGAAGATTATCAGGCCGTTGGTACCCATATCCACCGCCAGCACCACCGTCAGCAGCAGGGGGAGAAGACGGGGGGCGTGCAGGTTTTTAAGCAGCTGCAGCAGGCTGTCATAACCCAGCAGCAGAATGAAGCAGGATACCACGAAGGCCCAGCGGCCGGGGAAGCTGTTGGGCGCCTGAAACAGATGCCACACGGCGTCCAGCGGGGACAGCCACAGGGACAGTACCAGTACTGCGGCCACGGTGACAGTGGCCCAGCGCGCCCGCTTGGTGCGCCCGGGCAGGAAGGGCCACACAAGGGCCAGCAGCACCGCAGGTACGGAGCAGTAGAGGAAAGCTGAACCGGTGTAGGTCACCGAGTCGTAAGCACCGGTCGCCAGCAGCTTGTAGAATAGCGTGGAGACAGGCCAGTTCAAGCCGATGGAGAGGGGGGTGGTGGCCTGTGCCAGTTTGCCGCCGAACATGGCAAGGGCGGTGGGCAGCCACAGCCACGCCGTCAGCAGCAGGGCAAGTCCTGCCCGCAGAATCAGCTGCCACAGTTTCAAGAAAGTGGTGCGAAGGGAATAACCTTCACACCAGCAGCGCCACAGCAGATAGAGGGCGCAGAACAGACCGGTCATATAGGAGATGTACCAACTGGACACAAAGCTGACCGCCAGGGCGATGACCAGCAGTTTGCCGGATTTGCCGTCCAGAATGTCCTCTGCACCCATGAGCAAAATGGGCAGCCACAGCACTCCATCCAGCCACATAAAGGACATGGCGTAGGCCAAGTTATAGGCCATCAGGGCGTAGCATAGGGAAAAGGCCACCCCGGTCAGGTCGTATCGGCCCGTGCGCCGACCCAACAGCAGGAAGAAGGCCAGACCCGCGCAGCACAGCTTCAGCGCGATGAGAAAGACTACCGCGACAGGCATTGCCTCGTTGGGGCAGAACAGGGTCAGCAGGGAGAAGGGGCTGGACACGTAGTAAGAAAATGTACCGATATAGCTGCCGCCCAGAGCGGTGTTCCAGGAGAAGAATACATCGCCCTGCTTCAAGGCACACAGGAACTCCACAAACTGGTCGGACAGGTCAAAGATCAGAATGGAACTGTCCCCAAAGGGGGCAAAACCCATGGCGGCACACAGAGCCAAAAACAGTGTGCCGGGGAGAAGAAAGCTTGCAAGACCCGCCCACAGGCGGGTGCGGGGTCGGCCCATATCCGCGCCCCCTTTCCAAAAGATACCTATATTTTAAGATAGCAGCGAGGATTTGTCAACGAAAGGAAAACGCCCTGTCCGACGGACAGGGCGTTTTGTCAGATGATCAGCATAAACACGGTCAGAATAGCGAGAAAGCCAAAGTTGAATGCGGAGAACAGCTTGACGTAGTAGCCGCCTCTGCCGGGATTGTACCGGGTGTACTGGGTGAAGGTAATGAGGCTGGCAAGGGAGGCGATCAGGGTACCCGTGCCGCCGATGTTGACACCCACCAGCAGGTCGGGGTAGTTGGCGGTGAACTGGCTGAGCAGGATGGCGGAGGGGACGTTGCTGATGAACTGGCAGGAAACAACGCTGAACAGCAGGGTACTCTTGTCCAGCAGGGCGGACAGCACGTCCCGCACCGCATCAATGCGGGCCATATTGCCGGAGAAGATGAAGAAGAACACGAAGGTCAGAAGCAGGGGATAGTCCACCGCGGCCAGCGCCTTGCGGTCGACAAAAAACAGGACCAGAGGAATGGCGATCAACCCGATCCAATAGGGGATGCCCCGGAACACAATGGCGATGGAAACAGTGAACAGGATGAGGTACAGGGCGGTCAGCCGCTTGGGGAGCCTGACGTAGTTTTCGGGCAGTTCCAGCGGTTCCGGTTTGATGAACACGACACAGCACACGGTGATCAGGGCGATGGAAATAAGGAAAGGCGGGGCCATGATGCCCATGAACTCCGGTGTGGGGATGTTGAACTTGGTGTAGAGATATAGATTTTGGGGATTGCCGAAGGGGGTCAGCATGCCGCCCAGATTGGCGGCGATGTTCTGCAGGATGAAAACCACCGCCATATATTTTTGCATATTGGTAGTGGTCAGCACGAAGTAGCCAAGGGGCAGGAAAGTCAAAAGCGCCATATCATTGGCAATGAGCATGGAGCCGATAAAGGTGATGTAGACCAGCACCAGCACACTCAGCCGGGCAGTTTTGAACCGGCGGACCACCTGCTCGGCCAGAATGTAGAAGAAGTGGATGTTCCGCAGGGCGCAGACCACTGCCAGCACGCAGAACAGACAGGACAGGGTCTTGAAATCAAAATAACCGATGTACTGAGCATCCGGCGGGACGATACAGCTTGTGATGATTGCAGCACACAGGGCCACGGTCATGACCACGTTGCGGCGGAAGAAGGAGAGTATTCCACGCAAAATCCGCATACAAAAACCTCTTTTCGGACGAACTAACGCACAGCTGCAAATTATAGCACGGTTTTTGCACCGGGGCAAGTTTTTGCAGAGAAATTTACACAGGCGCACCGCTTTGAATTGATCGTGGACTGTAAGTGCCATCGTCGGGCGTGCTGATGGTTTTGGAAACGGAGAGGATGGTGTCGGCTACCTGCCTTGCGCAGACCGCGGCGCCCTCGTCGGTCAGGTGGATGTTGTCATCCTGCCGGATGTAGCGGTTGATGTCTTTGACGACAAGGCGGTGCAGGTCGTTTATGATGACGCCCTTTTCCTCAAGCAGGGGGACGATGAGCCGGTTGTAATGCTCGATAACCGGGTTTTTGTCGTACACATTTTGCTCGGTCACGGGGGTGGTGGTGGCGAAGATGACCTTCTCGTGTCGGGTCAGCAGGATGTTCGCGATACGGAGCATATCGGATACGTATTCGTCCTCTGTGGAGAAAGGACCGTCCCCGAACAGGTCGCAGAAGTCCCACAAACCGTTGTTCCAGTGGACGATTTGGCTACCGGCCATCTGCTTCTCCCAGTCGAACAGACCGCGCAAGGTATATTTTGCAAAGCGGCAGTTGTCCTGCGGCTGATATACTTCAAAACTGTCGCCCAACAGGGCGGGTACCAAAGAACCGTAGCCAGCCATTCGGATGGAGTCGCCCAGCAGAGTCACTTTCACGTTGTAGGCCTCCTTGTCTGCATCATGTGTTGATTATAGCATGATTAGGCCGGCAATACAATTTTTTGTTGCAGAGGAAAACACCACCTCTTGACAGGCGGAGTGGGAGAGTGTATCCTATAGTTAACAATTAAGCTAAATGTTAAATGAAGGAGGAGAGCAAATGGCCATACAGGACACCATGCACGCCCTTGGGGACCCAATTCGGCGGCAGATACTGAATTTGCTGAAGAAAGGCCCTATGGCGGCGGGTGACATTGCCGGGCGGTTTCCGGTGACCGGTGCAGCCGTTTCCCGGCATCTGTCGGTGCTGCGGCAGGCGGGACTGATTCGGGACCGCCGGGATGGGAAGTATATTTATTACGAACTGAATGCTTCCGTACTGGAGGAAGTTATGCTTTGGATCGCGGATTTGAAAGGAGAAAGCAATGAAACGATATAAGTATTCTTTGATGTTGTCCTCGGCAGCCATGCTGCTGCCGGTGGTGATCGGGTTGATCCTTTGGAACAACCTGCCCGATATGATTGCTACGCATTTCGATATCAACAATGTACCCAACGGCTGGTCGCCCAAGTGGATGGCGGTGTTTGGGATCCCGGCGATTCTGCTGATCGTTCACCTGCTGTGTCTGGGTGCGACGCTGACGGTCGGCGGTGAAAGGAAAGGGATACCCGTGGCGGTGCTGTGCTGGGTCACCCCGGTCATTTGCGTGATGACCGAGGCCCTGGTGTATGCCTACGCGCTGGGCGTGAGTGTGGACATCGGCTTTGTGGTCTGCCTTGTACTGGGCGTGATATTTGTGGTGCTGGGCAACTACCTGCCAAAGTGTCAGGTGAATAGCGTGTGCGGTATCCGTGTTCCCTGGACCATGAGCGACCCGGATATCTGGGCGCGGACCCATCGGGTGGCCGGTATCTGCATGGTGGTATGCGGTGTGAGCGTGATTCTGGGTGCCTTGCTGGGGTACGAGACCGTGGTGTTTTTCCTGTTCTTTGCGGCGGTGCTGGTGCCGCTGGTATATTCCTATGTGATTTACAAGCGAAAGAAATAAAAAACGCCCCGGCTGCATTGCAGCCGGGGCATTCTGTTTGCAAGGATTAACTTACTTAGCCAGAGCAGCGGTGTCGATGGCGATCATCAGTTCCTCGTTGGTGGGGATGCACCCCAACGCATCGGCATGCGTTGGGGACCCCGGGGATTGAAATGCTCGGGCGAAATGAATTCGCCCTTGCGCAAATCTCCGCCTGCGGCTTCGATTTTACTGGTCATCCCCACCAAAAAAGCAGACACCCGATCGGGTGCCTGCTTTTGAAGGTTGGCAGACTAATTTACTTAGCCAGAGCGGCGGTGTCGATGGCGATCATCAGTTCCTCGTTGGTGGGGATGACCAAAGTACGGACGGCAGCGCCCTCGGCAGAGATGTCGATCTCCTCGCCGCGGATCTTGTTCTTCTCGGCGTCGATCTTGATGCCCATGAACTCCAAACCGGCGGTGATGTTGGCGCGGTTGTGACCGCCGTTCTCGCCCACACCGGCGGTGAAGATGACGGCGTCTACACCGCCCATGGCGGCAGCATAGGAACCGATCAGCTTCTTCACACCGTACTCAAAGACCTCCACGGCCAGAGCGGCGCGGGCGTTGCCCTCCTTGCCGGCGGCCTCCAGGTCACGGAAGTCGGAGGACACGCCGGAAACACCCAGCACGCCGGACTTCTTGTTCATGACGTTCAGCATCTCTTTGATGTTCATGTTGTACTTGTTCATCAGATACTCCATGATACCGGCGTCGATGTCGCCGCAGCGGGTGCCCATGGGCAGACCGGCCAGAGGAGTGAAGCCCATGGAGGTATCCACGCTCTTGCCGCAGTTGACGGCGGTGACGGAGGAGCCGTTGCCCAGGTGGCAGGAGATCAGCTTCAGCTGCTCGATGGGCTTGCCCAGCATGGCGGCGGCGCGCTGAGCCACGTACTTGTGGCTGGTGCCGTGGAAGCCGTAGCGGCGGACCTTGTCGTTCTCGTAGTACTCGTAGGGCAGGGCGTAAGTATAGGCCACGGGGGGCATGGTCTGATGGAAGGCGGTATCAAACACAGCCACCATGGGGGTGGAGGGCATCAGGGACTGGCAGGCCTTGATACCGATGATGTTGGCGGGGTTGTGCAGGGGAGCCAGGGGGTTGCACTCCTCAATGGCGGCCATGACCTCGTCGGTGATGAGCACAGACTTGGCGAACTTCTCGCCGCCGTGGACCACGCGGTGACCCACAGCCTCGATCTGATCGAGGGAGGCGATCACGCCGTACTCCTTATCCGTCAGGGCTGCCAACACCTTGGAGATGGCGGTCTGATGATCGGGCAGGGGATCGGTCATGACGATCTTATCGTGACCGGCGGGGGTGTGGTTGAGGACACCATCAATGCCGATACGCTCGCACAGACCGGAGGCCAGCACGCTCTCGGACTTGGAGTCGATCAGCTGATACTTCAGCGAGCT
>JAFQBN010000007.1 GCA_017416685.1 Oscillospiraceae bacterium | reverse complement strand
ATCACCCGCAAGAAGAAGCTGCTGGAAAAGCAGAAAGAGGGCAAGAAAAAGATGCGCTCCCTCGGCTCGGTACAGTTGCCTACGGAAGCATTTATGGCGGTTCTTAAATTGGATAGCGAGGATTAATAAAAAAGAACACCCCATGCCGTTTGGCATGGGGTGTTCTTTACAGAGAATGGACACGCTTTCGGTATCCCGTGGGAGAGATACCGAATTTTTGCCGGAACACCCGGCTGAAGTGGTTGCAGTCGGAAAACCCGCAATCCAGAGCGATCTCCGTAACCGGAAGTTCTGTCTGCAGCAGAAGCTCTGTGGCCGCATGCAGCCGGATGTTTTGCAGATACTCCTTCGGCGTTTGCTGATAGAGCTTCTCAAACTGCCTGCGAAAGTGCCGCTCCGACATATGGACCGACTCCGCCAGCCCGGAAATGGAAAGGGGGTCCGGGTACTCCCGCTCCATCTTTGCAAGGGCGGAGGCCATCTGCCAGGTCCCTTTTTCCGGGATGGAGCGGCTGTAGTCCCGCGACAGCAACACAATCAACTGCGTCAACCCGCTGAGCAAAACCGTCTGAAATCCGGGCAGCGCCTGATTGTATTCCTCATACATCCCATCCAAAATCCGCTGCGCTTTTTTCAGCTCCGCCGGCTCCAGCGTCAGCCGCCGGACGGTGGGGTCCTCCGGCTGTTCCATGAGAAAAAGGGCATGAAACCCCGGCAGCTTCAGCAGGTCACTGCCCATGTTGCGCATGGCACGGCCGTCAAAGCCTAAATTGTAGAGCTCCAATCCATCAATCTGCGATATTTCGTGTGTTGCTCCTTTCCCAACGATAAAAACATCACCGGGACCGACGGAGAAGCTCTGTCCGTTTATGGAGTTGATGGCGCTGCCCGAAAGGATGAGTTCCAGCTCGTGAAAATCATGGGTGTGGGGGCGATAATCCCGCGCTGGAGACACCCGATGCAGGGAAAAACCCAAATCACCGTATCGGAGCATACCGGAAAACTTTACGTTCTTCATGTCCGAATTGTACTAATCTATGACCGAAAAGTCAAGGAAGATGCCCTTCTTTTTTTGCTATAGTTGCTTTGCAGGCTTGACACAACCCTCAAACATCGTATTCTTTAGGTAAGGAGGCATTGCAATGTCTCGGTATATTCCCTTCTCTCTGCATTGGGATGATGCTCCCCTGGACATTTCGTTCCTGTTCGAACAGGAAAAACCGGCGGGTAAGCACGGCTTTTTGACCATTCAGGGGGATAAAATGGTATTCGAAGACGGGACGATAGCCCGTTTCTTCGGAACTCTCTTTAACAGCGGCATGAACTTCTGCTCCCACGAACACGCCGAGACCGTTGCCCGGCGGCTTGCCAAGTTCGGCATCAACGTGGTGCGGCTGCATCAGATGGACGCGGACTCCTCCTGTCCGAATTTGTTTAATTTCACCCGGGGCGTTCACGAAAACAACACCCTGTCCTTCGACTCCCGCAGTCTTGACCGGCTGGACTATCTGCAGGCCTGCCTGAAAAAAGAGGGCATTTACGTCTATGTGGACGGCATCAACCACCGGATTTTCCGCTCCGGCGATGGGGTGCGCAATGCCCATCTGGTGGATCAGCGGTCTGCTCGTCCCTTCTGCCTGTTTGACCGGATCATGATTGAACTGGAAAAGAAATTCAACCATGATCTCATGACCCACGTCAACCCCTACACCGGCCTGCGCTGGTGCGATGACCCGGCGGTCATCGTGTTCAAGCTGGCCAGCGAGCTGACCATGTTCCAGCTGCCCACTCAGGACAAGTGGCCCATCAACGGCGTGGAGCCCTACTGCACGGAGCTGGAGGCCCGATACCGGGAATGGGCGGCCGAACAGGGTATCGAAGTCGGTCCGGATCCGGTGGATCTGGACTCCAAAACCAACCGGGCCCTGCGCGCGTTCTATGTGAAGCTGGAACGGGAGTATTACGAGGAAGTGACCGCTGCGCTGCGAGCCGACGGGGTAAAAGTCCCCATCATCCGGGATGCGCCCATGTTCTGCCTGGATCACCTGACCTCCCTGCAGGGCGCCGACTACAGCGACAATCATCTGTACTGGTGGGCCGGCGACCAGCGGGACTTCATGAGCAAAAATCTCAGCGGCTCTTTCAACACCATGGCCGAGAGCATCGCCATCACCCGTCTGGGCAAGAACGCCCATTTTATCTCCGAGTGGGACGCCCCCTGGCCCAACCACTACCGGGCGGAGGCTCCCATTTTCCTGTCCGCCATGGCCTGCTTCCAGGGCACGTCCGGCATGACCGTCCACACCTACCGCTACGGCTGCCGGGAGGATGAGATGACCACCGGCCGCCTGGGTCGGGACATCGTCATCGGCGGCAGCTACTACCGCGGCACTTTTGATACTTACAATGACCCGGCCAAGTTCGGTCTTTTTTACCACGCCGCGCTGATGATGCGCCGCCACGATATTCAGGAGGCCAAACAGTGGGTGTCCATCAAATTCCCCCACCACACCCAGCCGGAGAGCATCGTCTACCCCAAGGATATCTCCGGACACATGGCCGGAGACGTCTACCGGCACAAGGTCTCCGCCCGGCTGGAGGGCATGGAACCCTTTGCCGACTATGAGATCCCCTACGATATGCCCGCCGGCTCCCGTATGGAGCTGTCCGACGCCGGCGACCTGACCATCGTCACCGACGAGAGCTACGAGCGGCCCAAGCGCTTGGTCTCCGACACCGGGGAGCTGGTTCGGGATCTGGAACACTCCATCGGCACGGTGGACAGCCCCAATACCAAAGCGGCCTACGGCTTTATCGGCGGTCACGAGCTGCAGCTGAACGACGTGACCATCAAGGCGGAAACGGATTTTGCGGTTATCGCCCTGTCCACCCTGACGGATGCCCCTATCTGCCGGTCCGAAAACATCCTGCTCACCGCCGTGGGTCGGTGCAAAAACACCGGCTACACCGACGAGGAGCTGCCCAACGGTCACCGGAAGGTGACCAACCACGGTACCGGCCCGGTGCTGATCGAGGCCATTGAAGCGGAAATTCACATCAAAAGTCCCCATCACAACCTGCGCGTGGTGTCCATTGACGAGGACGGCTTCATCACCGGCAAGATCCCCAGCCGCTACGAGAACGGCGAGCTGATTTTTGAGATCGGCAAAGAGTTCGCCCAGATGTACTATCTGATCCAGACCGTGTAAGAAAGGGAGGAAACGATCATGTCGAAACTGTTTGCAGCCTTTGGCGAGGTGGAGCTGCCCTGCTCCATCGGCACCTTGCTGGCCGGTTGGATCCCGCCGGAGCGACCCGCCCGACTGAAAATGGACCCCATTCAGGCGACCATGGCCATGCTGAAAAATGAAGAGACTCTGCTGGTGCTTGTCAGCATGGATGTGATTTTTCTGGAGGTTGAGGATGCGGACGAGATCCGCCACCTGATTGCAGATGCGGTAGGTACCACCTATGACCGCGTTTTGGTGGGTATCACGCACAACCACTGCGGCCCCTCCACCATGGAGTTCTGCGGCACCCCCAAGGATCTTGAATTTATGGCTGCCACAAAAAAGCTGCTGGTGCAGTGCGCCAGGGACACCTGCGCCAGGCTGGAGCCGGCGGTGCTGGGCAGCGGCTTTACCTATGAAAATGACATCACCTGGAACCGCCGCTATATCCTGCGCGACGGCTCTGCCTTTGCTCATCCTCAGGTGGATAAAACGGAGGTTCTCTGTGCCGAGGGACCCATTGATCCCCAGGTGGGCGTGATCTGCGTGCGCAATATGGGCGGCGATGCCATGGGCTATGTGGTGAACTTTGCCTGTCACCCGCTGTTTTATGGCGGGCAGTGTATCGCCACAGCCAATTTCCCCGGCGTGCTGCGCCGGGGGCTGAAAAAGCTGGAAAATCCCAACTGCGTCACCGTGTTCCTGCAGGGCGCGGCCGGCGATATCAGCCACAGCAACCCCTTCGACAAAAAGCGCACCACCATGGAGTCTGTTGGCCGGCGTTTGGCTGAACGCAGTTATGAAGTGGCCCTGGCCGCCCCCTATTCCGGCGACGTTGCCCTGGATGCCCGGGCCGGCGATGTAAGCATTCCCAAGCGCGTGCTGACCGACGAGCAGGTCGCCCGGGCCAAGCGGGTGCTGGCCGGGGAGGATGTGGTCATCGAACCCACCTGGCATCCCATGTCCAGCATGGACCTCAAGGTGTTTGCCGCCGAACTGATTGCGCTGAAGGAAGAGCAGATGCGCCAGCCGGAGATTCGAACCCCGCTGCAAGTGTTGAAAATCGGTCAAACGGCATGGGCCACCGTCCCGGCAGAGCTGTTTGTAAAACTGGGCATGGAGATCAAGCTGGGCAGCAGCATCGACCAGACCTATGTGGCCGCCTACACCAACGGTCTGGTGGGTTATGTCTGCACACCGGAGGCCTACGCCCACGGCGGCTATGAGGCCACCCCCTGCCGCAACAGCAGCGTGGCCGACCCCGGCGCGGGTGCGGTGATCGTTCAGGGTCTTTTGGATTTGCTGGCACAGCTGTAACATTCATAACCGAAACAACAAAAACCCGGGCGGACACGAATGTGTCCGCCCGGGTTGCTTTTTTCTATGACAGAAGCCTTACTTGATTTCCTCGCCGGCTTCCTTCTTGGCCTTGATCTCGCGGATGGCGTCCTTGTAGGACAGGTTGACGCGGCCCTTGTCGTCGATCTCGGTGACCTTGACCCAGATCATGTCGCCGATGTTGACCACATCCTCAACCTTCTCCACGCGATGCTCAGCCAGCTTGGAGATATGCACCATGCCGTCCTTGCCGGGAGCCAGCTCCACGAAAGCGCCGAACTGCAGGATGCGAACCACCTTGCCGTAGTACAGCTCGCCCACCTCGGGAACAAAGACGATGGTCTCGATCATCTTCTTGGCGGCGTCGCAGGCCTCGGCATTGGGGGAGGCGATGTGGATGGTGCCGTCGTCCTCGATGTCCACGGTGGCGCCGGACTCGGCAACGATCTTCTGGATGACGCTGCCGCCCTTGCCGATGACCTCGCGGATCTTGTCGGGGTCGATCTTGATGGTGATCATCTTGGGGGCGTACTTGCTGACCTCGGGACGGGGAGCGGCGATGCAGGGCAGCATGATCTCGTCCAGGATGGCATAGCGGGCATCACGGGTGATGTCCAGAGCCTCCTTGATGATCTCGTGGGACAGACCGTCATTCTTCAGGTCCATCTGGATGGCGGTGATACCGGCCTTGGTGCCGGCAACCTTGAAGTCCATCTCACCGTGGAAGTCCTCCACGCCCTGGATGTCGATGAAGGTGGTGAAGCCGCCCTCGTCGTCCTGGATCAGGCCGCAGGAGATACCGGCAACGGGAGCCTTGATAGGCACGCCGGCATCCATCAGAGCCAGAGTAGAGCCGCAGATGGAACCCTGAGAGGTAGAGCCGTTGGAGGACAGGACCTCGGACACCACGCGGATGGCGTAGGGGAACTCCTCAACGCTGGGCAGCACGGGGATCAGGGCGCGCTCAGCCAGAGCGCCGTGACCGAACTCGCGGCGGTTGGTGCTGCGGGGAGGCTTGGCCTCGCCCACGGAGTAGGGGGGGAAGTTGTAGTGATGCAGGTAACGCTTGTCGTCCTCTTCCCAGATGGTGTCCAGCTTCTGGCTGGCAGCCAGAGTGTTCAGAGTGGCGATGGACAGAACCTGAGTCTGGCCGCGGGTGAACATACCGGAGCCGTGGACGCGGGGCAGAACGCCAACCTCAGCGGCCAGGGGACGGATCTCGTTCTTGGCGCGGCCGTCCACGCGGTGACCCTCCAGCAGCCAAGCCTTGACGATCTTCTTCTGGAACTTGTAGGTGAACTCCTCCAGGTACTGGTCCATGTCGGGGTACTGCTCCAGATACTTCTCGTGCCACTTGTCGATCATGGCGTTCCAGCGCTGCTCGCGCACGTTCTTGTCGTCGGTGTCCATGGCGGCCTTGGCCTCGTCCATGAAGTTGGCAACGATATCGTCGAACAGCTCCTGATTGAAGGCGGCATGCTCGTAGTCCATCTTGGGCTTGCCCACCTCGGCCACGATGCCGTTGATGAACTCGATCTGCTTGCGGATCTCCTCATGGGCCTTGACGATACCGGCGTACATGATCTCGTCGGGGATCTCGTCGGCACCGGCCTCGATCATGACCACCTTCTCCTGGGTGGCGGCGACGGTGACGTCCATGCGGCTGGTCTTGCGCTGCTCCTGGTTGGGGTTCAGCACGATCTGACCGTCGCAGTAGCCCACCTCCAGGCAGCCGATAGGGCCGGCGAAGGGAGCCTCGGACATGCTCACGCAGGCGGAGGCGCCGATCATGGCGGTCACCTCGGGGGAGCAGTCGTAGTCCACGCTCATGACGGTGCAGTGGATGCACACGTCGTTGCGGAAGTCGGCGGGGAACAGGGGGCGCATGGGGCGGTCGATCAGGCGGCTGGCCAGCACGGCGGGCAGGGAGGGACGACCCTCGCGGCGCATGAAGGAGCCGGGAATGCGGCCCACGGCGTACAGCTTCTCCTCAAAGTCCACGGACAGAGGGAAGAAGTCGATGCCGTCGCGGGGACGGGGGGCCACGGTGACAGCCACCATGACGGAGGTCTCGCCGTAGGTGACCATGGCGGAGGCGGAAGCCAGCTCAGCCATCTTGCCGACCTCAATGGTCAGGGGACGGCCGCACAGATCCATGGTCCACTTTTTGTTCTTGGGGAACTGCTTGTGGGTAATGATAGTAGCCATAATTACACTCCTTTTCTTTTGTCGGCCGGAGCACGCCTTTTAGCACTTGAATAAACAACCGCATTCCCCGCTGTTCGCGACGGCTCGGACGCTTATTGTTCTCACGCCTCGCCTGCTCACGACGCTCGGCTCGGACGCTTATTCAACTGCTAAAAAAGCGCTGTGCGCTCCGGCAAATTGTTTTCTTCAATATGCGAGAAAAGGGTGGTATGGAACGTCCACACCACCCTATTCTTACATTACTTACGGATGCCCAGCTTGGCGATCAGAGCGCGGTAACGCTCGATATCCTTGGCCATCAGGTAGTCCAGCAGCTTGCGGCGCTT
>JAFQBN010000012.1 GCA_017416685.1 Oscillospiraceae bacterium | reverse complement strand
GTATGTGCCAAACACGCCCATGGGCAGGAGCGGCTGAAGCTGCAGCTGCACACGCCGGACTTTGTGCGCACCTATTTGGCGGTGTGCGAGGGGACGCCGCAGCCGGGGGCGGGAACCATTGATGCACCGATGGGGCCTGTGCCCGGATCGCTGATGGCGCAGCAGGTACGGCCCGACGGGAAGCCTGCCCGGACCCATTACGAAGTGCTGCGTACTGCAGGAGAGCGCAGTCTTGTACGCCTGGTGCTGGACACCGGACGCACGCACCAGATCCGGGTGCATATGGCGCACATGGGACATCCGCTGACAGGGGATTTCCTGTATGGGCGGGAGTGTCCGGAACTGATCGGGCGCACGGCACTGCATGCCTGCGCATTGAAATTTCGCCATCCGATCACCGGGCAGAACATGGAGTTCCAAATTCCGATGCCGGAGGACATGGAAGTTTTGGTGAAATGAATAATTGCGTTTTGTCGATACAGAATATATAATATAACTTAATTATTTTTTCCTTACAGCGGAGTTTGGGAACACATTCCGGGAGGTTGTTTTTATATGGCTGGATACACAAAAAAACAGCTGAAAGAGCTGATCGTCGGCAAGCTGAGCCGCCACTTTGGCCGCAGCGTGGAGACTGCATCTCCTACGCAGGTGTTCAAGTGCTGTGCGCTGGTTCTGCGCGACATTATGAACACCCATCAGGGCGAGACGATCCGTAAGGTCCGCAAGGAGGGACAGCGGCAGGTGCACTACCTGTCTTTGGAATTTCTGATGGGCCGGTCTTTGATGAAGAACGCCTATAATCTGGGCCTGATGGAGGAACTGACCGGCGCTTTGGACGACATGGGCTTTGCCGCTGCCGACATCTTTGAGCTGGAGCCTGATGCCGGCCTTGGCAACGGCGGTCTGGGCCGTCTGGCGGCCTGCTATCTGGATTCTATGACCACGCTGGAGATCCCCGCCACCGGCTATTCCATCTGCTATGAGCTGGGCATCTTCAAGCAGAAGATCATCGACGGCCAGCAGGTGGAACTGCCCGACAACTGGCTGGAACCCGGCGAGGCATGGCTGATCAACAAGATGGACGAGGTGCAGACGGTTCGCTTTGGCGGCCAGGTGGATGTGCAGTGGGAAAACGATCATGCCACCGTCACCCACACCGGCGGCACCGAGGTGCTGGCGGTTCCCCGGGACATGATCATTGCCGGCTACGGTACCGATCACACCAACACCCTGCGCCTGTGGGATGCCAAAAGTCCCATTCCCGTGGACATGAAGTATTACTCCTCCGGCGAGTACCTCAAGGCGGTGGAGAAAAAGGCCATGGCCGAGGTCATTGCAAAGGTGCTGTATCCCGCCGATGACCACTACGAGGGCAAGTCCCTGCGCCTGAAGCAGCAGTATTTCTTTGTGTCTGCCACGGTGCAGTCCATCTGCCGGGCGCACAAGGCTCAGTACGGTACCCTGCGCAACTTCCATCAAAAGCACGTCATCCAGATCAACGATACCCACCCCACTCTGGTCATCCCCGAACTGATGCGTATTCTTATTGACGAGGAGGGCTACGGCTGGGAGGAGTCCTGGCACATCGTGACCAACTGCGTGTGCTACACCAACCACACTGTGCTGGCCGAGGCACTGGAGCGCTGGCCCCAGCAGCTGATCGAGACTCTGCTGCCCCGTATTTGGATGATTTTGGTGGAGATCGCCGGCCGCTATCAGCATGAGCTGGAACAAAAATTCCCCAACGACCCCGGCAAGGTGGCTCACATGGCCATTATCTGGGACAATCAGGTGCGCATGGCCAATCTGTGCATCTGCGCCTGTCAGGCGGTCAACGGCGTGTCCGCCCTCCACTCTGACATTCTGCGCCGCGAGGTATTCCGGGACGCATGCACGCTGGAACCTGACAAATTCAAAAATGTGACCAACGGCATTGACCACCGCCGCTGGCTGTCCGAGATCAATCCCCGGCTTGACAAGCTCATCTGCAGCTGCACCGGCGGTAAGGACTATCTGCTCAAACCCGACACCCTGCTGGGGCTGGAGAAGTACTGCGATGACAAGGCGGTGCTGGCCGAGCTGGATGCCATCAAGCAGGAGAATAAGCGCCGTTTTGCCGGCTATGTGGCCAGCGAAACCGGCATCCTGCTGAATACTGACGCCATGTTTGACGTGCAGGTCAAGCGTCTGCACGAATACAAACGCCAGCTGCTGAATGTGCTGCACATTGTGTATCTGTATCAGCAGCTGAAGAACGACAGCAGCTTCAATATGACCCCCAGAGTGTTCCTGTTCGGAGCCAAGGCGGCGTCCGGCTATTATGTGGCAAAGGAGATCATCCATCTCATTAACTCTCTGGCTGCCACCATCAACGCCGACCCCGTGTGCAAGGACCGACTGCAGGTGGTATTTCTGGAGAACTACCGCGTATCTCTGGCCGAGCGGCTGATGCCCGCCAGCGAACTGTCCGAGCAGATCTCCACCGCCGGCAAGGAGGCCAGCGGCACTGGAAACATGAAGTTTATGATGAACGGCGCCCTGACCATCGGCACGCTGGACGGTGCCAACGTGGAGATGCACCAGCAGGTGGGCGACGACAACATCTTCCTGTTCGGCCTGACTGCCGACGAGGTGGCGGAGAAGAAGCGCGTGGGGTATCATCCCCACGAGTACTACAACAACAATCCTGCCCTGAAGGATGTCATCGACCGCATTGCCCGCGGGTTTGACGACGGTGTGGCCTACGACAGCCTGACCAACCGTCTGCTGTTTGGCGGCGATGAGTATATGCTGCTGGCCGACTTTGAAAGCTACCGCCAGGCGCAGGAGCGGGCCGGGATCACCTACAATGACCGCACGTTGTGGAACCGTATGGCTCTGACCAACATTGCCCGGTCCGGCATCTTTGCCGCAGACCGTTCCATCCGGGACTATGCAAAGGACATCTGGCACGTGCCTACCCGGAAGTGATCGCTATATCAAGAAAAAGGACCTGACTTCAAGTCAGGTCCTTTTTTGTTCAAACGCTTTCGATTGCGGCGGGGCGGGCGAAGATCGCGCGGAGCGCCTCCCGGTCGAACTTAGGCTGCCGGTCATAGGTGTACAGACCGTTTTGTTCCTGTTCCACATCGGTGAGCTGGGTGTAGCAGAAGCCGAACATGCAGTCGTTGTCCAGCAGGGCATCGGTCAGACCGCGAAGGCGAGCCATGAATTCCGCTTCGTTTTGGACATCGGTGCCGTAGCCCCAGCTGCCGGCACCCTTTTCCTGTTTGCCCGGGACCCAGTAGGCACCGCCGTACTCGCTGACAAAGACGGGCATGCGGCCCGGGAAGTGCTGGCGCTTCTCATAGCGACCCTCAAGGCTTTCGGGCGGCTCGAAGGTGGAGTACAAAGTGCCGTCCGTCATCAGGCGGTCATAATGCTCTTTGAAAGTGGCAGGGTCGTGATTGTAGTCATGGACATCGTAGATGTCGGTTTTGACGTGGAAGTTGCCGCTGGTATCAATGCAGGGACGGGTGGGGTCGAGACTGCGGGTCACATCGTAGACCAGGGCGATGGCCGGGTCAAACTGCTTGTGTCCCTCCTGATCCCAGGTTTCATTATGGGGACACCAACCTACGATGGAGGGGTGATTGAAGTCCCGGTCGATTTCCTCCATCCACTCCGGGAGTATGGAGTAGATGTGGTCGGGGTTGCTGTGATCCAGGCCCCAATCGGGGTACTCACCCCAGACCAGATAGCCCAGCCGGTCGGCGTGGTACAAAAAGCGCTCTTCGAAGACCTTTTCGTGCAGTCGGGCGCCGTTGAAGCCGACGGCCAGGGAAAGCTCAATGTCCCGCACCAGATCTGCGTCGGTGGGGGCGGTGTAGACGCCCTCGGGGTAGTAGCCCTGATCCAGCACCAGCCGCTGGAAAACGGAGCGCTCGTTCAGCAGGACTCTGTGGCCGTCGATCCGGACCTGCCGCAGGCCAAAGTAGCTGTCTACCCGGTCTTCGCCAAAGGAGAAGCGAACATCGTACAGGTTGCCTTGACCCACATCCCACAGGTGTGTTTCGGCAAGGGGGATGGTGAGGAACAGCATGCCTGCCGCCTGTTTGGCGGTGTAGCTGCCCATATCTCGGCCATCAAAAGACACTCGACAGGAGAAATCACCCTCTCCGCACAGGGAAATTTCCATGGTGATGCTGCCGTCGGCAATATTGGGGTAGTATTTGACGGTGTTGATATGGGCCTCCGGCAGGAATTCCAACCACACGGTCTGCCAGATTCCGGTGGTGCGGGTGTAGTAGCAGCCCCAGGAATTGTAGCGCATGGACTGCTTGCCCGACGGGATCAGCGGGTCACGGGTGTCGTCCTCGGCGTAGACGGCGATTTCGTTTTTGCCCACCCGGAGCGACTCGGTGATGTCGAAGAAGAAGGACGTATAGCCGCCCGTATGCTCGCCCGCACGTTTGCCGTTGACGAAGACCTTGCACCGATAATCCACGGCGCCGAAGTGCAGGCGAACCCGGTCGGACAGCGCATCCAGCTCTATAGTGCGCTTGTACCACACACCGCACAGAAAGTCCTTGTGTTCCACACCGGAAAGGGAACTTTCCGGACAGAAGGGGACCAAAATGCTGCCACTGAGGGAGACACCCTCCCTGTGAAGACCGCGAGCCTCACCGCTGCGACCGTTGTCGATCTCAAACTGCCATTGACCATTCAGATTGCACCAATTGGAACGAACGAAGTTGGGACGGGGATGTTCGCTTCTTGGAATGTTCATACATAACACCTCGAAACAGGTTATTTCAATGGAAATAATAGCAATAAAAGGGACTGAAAGAAATGTAGATTTACATTTGGAAATTGACATATCCTACTGTTTTGATATAATGGTGCGGGGTGATGAACTATGTTTTTGGATAGCGTTCGGCACGATTGGCCGGAAAAGGCCGGGTTTACTCTCTCACGCCCGCAGGGGTTGTCCTGCTGTACCTTTATACACTTCTTTGTGCCGGTGCGGATTTTGGTGGGCGGGGACTATGTGGAGACACGCCCCGGCGCCTGCATTTTCTACGCAGTCAACGAACCGCAGTGGTACCACTCACCTCAAACGCTCATTAACAATTGGATGCATCCGGGGGCGGAATTCGCCGGGCTGTTGGAGCGGTTTCACATTCCGGAAAACACATTGCTTTACCCGAGGGATACGTCCTTTATCTCGGAAGTCTTTCAAAAGCTGGAGCGTGAATATTATTCCAATGACCCCTACAGGCAGGAACTGATCGATGGGTATCTTTTGGAGTTTGTGGTCCGCTTCCACCGGGCGTTGTATCTGGACAATCAGGCGCTCCCGGTCCCCCGCCAGATGCAGGACACCATGCGTCGGGTTCGGGAAACCATCCTGTCCCGGCCCGAAAAGCGGTGGTCGGTGGCGGAGATGGCGCAGCTGGCCTCTTTGAGTCCCTCCAGATTCCACGCCCTGTATAAGGCGCAGTTTGCCACCTCGCCCCTGCAGGACGCCATTGCGGCCAAGATCCGTTATGCTCAGTCTCTGCTTTTGGCCGATGAGCAGCCGGCCCTGCCGGAGGTGGCGGAGAAGCTGGGCTATCACGACCAGTATCACTTCATCCGGCAGTTCAAGGCGGTGACAGGGAAAACACCCGGTGCTTACCGCAAGGAAATGCGGTAAAAATGATATTATATCTTGCAAAACGGAACAAAAGGGCATACAATATCCACGGTCAAAGAAAAGGGGAGAGTGTATGTTTTTAGCCGATTGCCACAACCACACATGCTGCTCTCAGGATAGCGACGCCGATCTGGGACAGGTTCTGGAACAGGCGGCCCGGATGGGGCTGTCCATGGTCTGTACCACCGACCATCTGGATTTGATCAGCCGGGACGGAGTGCTGTGGGATGACTGGGACTGGTCGCCACTCTTGGCCCAACACCGCTACTGGCAGGAGCATGGCCCCAAGGATGTGGAGCTGTGCCTGGGGGGCGAGGTCAATGTGCCCCACCAGTTTGAGGACCGGGTTCGCAATCTGCTGGGTCAGGTGTCCCTTGACATGGTGATGGGTTCGGCGCATAATATGAGCGAGCGCTATGACCGACAGGACTTTATCCTGTGGAACTATGTGGATGAGGCGACCTGCCACAAGGCGCTGGACGACTATTTTGACGAGCTGCTGGCCATTTCGCAGCTGGACTTTATCGACATATTGGCTCACATTCCCTACACCCTGCGCTACATGAACGCCCGGGACGGAAACCACATCACGTTGGAACGGTACTATGATCGGCTGGAGGTTATTTTGAAAAACCTTATCCGGCGCGGCGCCGGCATGGAGGTCAACACCAACCGAGGCAAGGTGCTGGAGGAGTATCGTCCCATTTTGCAGATGTATCGCCGTCTGGGGGGCGAGATCGTCACCCTTGGGTCGGATTCCCATGTGCCGGAAGACATCGGCAAGGGCATTGAGGGGGCGGCTCTGCTTTTGAAGGAACTGGGCTTTGACTATTACACCGTATATCGCCGGCGCAAGCCGGAATTCATACCGCTTTAATTTTAAGGAGGATTTTGACATGAAGATTTCTATGGGTTGTGACCACGGCGGCTACCTGCTGAAGGAGCACATCAAAAAGTACCTGACCGACAAGGGCCACGAGATCGTGGACTGCGGCTGTCACAGTCTGGACAGCTGCGACTACCCCGAGTTTGGCGGCGCCGCCGCTCGTGCCGTTGCCAGCGGTGAGTGCGAGCGCGGCATCGTTATCTGCACCAGCGGTATCGGTATCTCCATCAGCGCCAATAAAATCCGTGGCATCCGCTGCGCCCTGTGTTCCGAGCCTCTGTCTGCCGAAATGACCCGCCGCCACAACAACGCCAACATGCTGGCCATGGGCGCGGGCATGACCGGACCTAACATGGCCGAGCGGCTGGTGGACGTGTTCCTGACCACCGAGTTCGAGGGCGGTCGCCATCAGCGCCGCGTGGACGGCATTGCCGCACTGGAGAAGTAATTCCAAATAAAAAAGAACCCTGCTCGATGAGCAGGGTTCTTTTTTATGCAGACAGAATGCCTTCGCGCCGATAGACCCGGTGTCGGACGAGGAAGAAGCAAATCAGCAGCGCGGTCAGGGCGATGACCCAGGTGATGGGATAGCAGATCATCAGCATGGGGACGGTGCGGTGCAGAGGGAAGATGGCGGTACACCACACAAACCGCAGGCCGCACATACCCAGAATGGACACCAGCATGGGCGCAATAGCGCTGCCCAGGCCGCGCAGGGCGCCGGTCAGCACGTCGGTCATGCCGTAAAGGAAGTAGGGCAGGCACACGATGGCAAGGCGGACAAGACCCAACTCCAAAGCGGCGGGCGTGTCGGTAAACAGGCTCAGCAGCCACGGACCGAACAGCGTAGTCAAAGCTCCCAGTGACAGTCCAAAGCCGGTAACCAGCAGAAGATTCCAACCCACGATTTTGTCCGTGCGGCGCAGCTGACCCGCGCCACGGGCGGCGCTGACGAAGGTGATGGCGGCCTGATGGAAGGTGTTCATGGCGATCCAAACAAAGTTTTCGATGTTGGAAGCGGCGCCGGAGGCGGCCATAAACGTTTCGCCCAGAGAGTTGACGGAGGACTGGATGATGGTATTGGACAGAGAGACCACGACGCCCTGACAGGCGGCAGGGATACCCACGGCGCAGATGCGGCCCAAACTGGTCGGAACGATGCGCAGACCATGGAAGTCGAAGTGCAGCAGGTCGCCCTCCTGAGACAGGCAGCGCAGCACCAACAGGGCGGAGATCAGTTGAGAAATGGAGGTAGCGGCAGCCACACCGGCCACGTCCCAGCGCAGCGCAACGACGAAAAACAGATTCAGCACCACGTTGACCACGCCGGAGATAGTCAAAAAGTTCAGGGGGCGGCGGGTGTCGCCGCTGCCGCGCAGGGCGGCGGCACCGAAGTTATACACCAAAGCGGCGGGTGCGCCCAGCAGGTAAATGCGCAGATAGAGTACAGCCTGATCAAACACGGAGTCCGGAGTGCCGGTCCAGCGCAGCAGAACGGGTGCGGCAAACCAGCCGGCCACAGCCAGAAAAATACCGCCCAGCAGGCCCAGAAGCAGGCCGGTGTGGAGGGATTCCTCCACCCGTTGGCGGTCGCCCCGGCCGATGGCATTTGCCACGTCGGCGTTCAGACCGATGGACAGGCAGACGAACACGTTGACCAGCAAGCCGATCAGTGCGCCGTTGGAACTGACAGCAGCCAGCGCGTTATCGCCCACGCATTTGCCGACCACGATGACGTCGGCGGTGTTAAAGGCCTGCTGCAGCATACCCGCCAGCATCAGGGGCAGAACGAAGCGCAGCAGATTCCGGGGCAGGGAGCCGCCCAGCATATCCACTTTTTGATGTTTCAAAGCCATAGAGAAACGACCTTTCATTGTTAGGAAAACCCGCAGACCGGGTTAAGGGTCTGCGGGTTTATGGTTTATACCTTGAGAATGCCAATGCCCTCCAGCAGGATGATGACCAGGAAGAGGGGGGCAAGATACTTGGTCATGATCTCGTACAGACGCTTGCGTCCGAACTTCTCACCGTTAAGGGTGACCTCATCGGTAACGGTCTTGGTGCCTACGATCCAACCCACCAGCAGGCAGGTCAGCAGAGCCACGATGGGCATGATGACGTTGTTGCTGATAAAGTCGAAGAAAGACAGGAAGTCACGGCCCAGCAGGGTGATGTGGCTCCACAGGCCGTTGCCCAAGGAGGAGGGGACACCCAGCAGCAGGCTGATGACCAGTACGGCCACGCAGGCGGTCTTGCGGCCCAGCTTCAGTCTGTCCATGAACATGGACACGATAGTCTCCATCAGGGAGATGGAGCTGGTCAGGGCGGCAAACAGCACCAGCACGAAGAAGGCAAGGCCCACGAACTGGCCGCCGGGCATTTCGGCGAAGATCATGGGCAGAGACTGGAACATCAGGCCGGGGCCGGCGGCGGACAGGCCGGCCTCACCCTGGAAGGCAAAGACGGTGGGGATGATCATCAGACCGGCCAGCAGAGCCACGCCGGTGTCAAACAGCTCGATCTGATTGACGGACCGCACCAGGCTGACGTCCTTACGGGTGTAGGAGCCGTAGGTGACCATGATGCCCATGGCGAGGCTCATGGAGTAGAACAGCTGACCCATGGCGGCGGTGATGGTAGACAGGGAGAACTTGGAGAAGTCGGGGACCAGATAGTACTTCAGACCCGCAAAGGTGCCGGGCAGGGTCAGCACGTACACGCAGATGCCGATGATAATAACGATCAGGGCAGGCATCATGACCTTACTGACCTTCTCAATGCCCTTTTCCACGCCCAGCAGCACGGCCACAGAGGTCAGACCCAAAAAGAGCAGGAACCAGCCAAGAGGTTCGCTGGGGTTGGCGGTAAAAGCGCCGAAGAAGGCGCCGCCGTCTGCGGCGGCAGCCTGCGCCTGTCCGGTTACATAGACGCTGACGTACTTGCACACCCAGCCGCCGATGACGGAGTAGTAGGGCAGGATGATGATGGGAACCAGCCACGCCACATAGCCCAAAAAGCTGAACTTGCGGTTCAGGGCCTGGTAGGCACCGATACAGCTCAGACCGGTCTTGCGGCCGATGGCGATCTCGGTGGTCATCAGGGCGAAACCAAAGGTCAACGTCAGAATGATATAGCACAAAATAAAAATACCGCCGCCATGCTGTGCGGCCAGGTAGGGGAAGCGCCACAGGTTGCCAAGGCCCACTGCACTGCCCGCTGCCGCCAGCACAAAGCCGATGCGGCCGGAGAAGCTGCTTCTGTTCTCTTTCATAATGTCAATACCTACCGTTTCTGTTTCCTGCGCCGGGTGCGGCGCAACGCTGTTACAAAGAATATCATATTTCCTCCAAGATAACAAGGCTAAAATACAGAAAAACAAAGAAAAAGGGCGCGGCCATAGGCCGCGCCCTTTGCAGGAAGCTGTCATACACACAAAAGATAGATAAAATACGCCGCGTAGCACGCCAGCATGGTGATACCGCCCGCCCGGGTCAGCTTCTGTCTGCGGAAGACGAACAGCCACAGCAGCACCCCGGCGGCCACAGATACAAGACAGTCGATGACAAAGCTGGAAACGAAGGTGACGGGAATGATAAGGGCAGAGGAGCCGATGACGAACAGGATGTTGAAAATATTGCTGCCCACGATGTTGCCGATGGCGATGTCCGCCTTGCCCTTGCGGGCGGCCATAACGGAGGTAAACAGTTCGGGCAGGGATGTGCCAAGAGCCACAATGGTCAGGCCGATGAACCGGTCGCTGACACCAAAGGCTTTGGCCAACCTGGTGGCGGCGTCCACGGTCACGTCGCTGCCCCACACGATCAGCACAAGGCCCACGATGACCAAAAGCAGCATCTTCCACAGGGAACCCTTGACCTCAATTTCCTCGGACTCAGCCTGGCCGGTCTTGGCCAGCCACAGCATATACAGCAGGTAGGAGATAAACAGCACCCACAGCACGATGCCCTCCCACAGGTTGACGCTGCCGCCCATGTGACCAAATCCCATCAGCAGCAGGGTGATGACCAGCATAAAGGGGATTTCATACCGGACGGTGGATTTGGCCACGGCAATGGGGGTGATGGCGGCAGCCAGACCCAAAATGATCAGCACGTTCATGATGTTGCTTCCCACCACGTTGCCGATGGCAATATCGGCGGTACCCTTCAGGGCGGCGGTGATGCTGACGGCGGCCTCGGGGGCGCTGGTACCCATGGCCACGATGGTCAGGCCGATGACTAGCTGGGGGATGCCGAATCGGTCCGCGATGCCGGAAGCACCGTCCACGAACCAGTCCGCGCCCTTGACCAGCATGACAAAGCCGAGGGCGAGCAATAGAACCTGCACTAAAACATCCATTTACTATATTCTCTCCTTCTGTAATCAACAGTATTTAGCAGCAAGTTAGCGGGAAGGGTCAGTCGGTGGGGTAGAGGTTTTGCAGCTTGCCCCAGTAATACTTGGCAAGCACCTCGCCGCCCTTGTCGGTCAGGTGGATCTGATCCTGAATAAAGGTGTTGTCACCGGAAACGCGGTAATAGCCGAGACCGGCCTCACTGGCACCGTTCCAGCACTGGATGCCGTGCATCCGGCAAATGGTAATCACCGCATCCTCCCAAGCCATCCAGTTCTTGACCTTTTCGCTGTCTGGGGTGTACTGCATGGAGTGATCATCGTTGTTGTATCGGCTTCGGGAGGCGGTCAGGATGGCGACAGTGGCCTTGGTGTTGGCAAGGAGATAGGCGATAATCTGATTGAGATTGCCGCAGAAGGTCTCGTCGCTCCAGTCCGTCACCTGACCCAGCTCGCCCTTGACGTTGTCGTTGGGGATGACATCGATGGTGATGAGGTCGGCCTCTGCCTTGCCGTCGGACAGGCGCATACAGCGTGACTTGACGTTGTCCGCATCGTGACATTTGGGAATAATGCCGCTGCCGGCCTTGCCGAAATTATGTTCCTCCAAACCGGCCAATTGGGCCAGATGCTTGGAATAGTGGCCGCAGTGCCGGCCATTGAGCAATGTGGTGTTGTCGGTCATGGATGTGCCGTAGCAATACCACTTTTTACCCTGCCATTGCGTCATAAAAAAACCGCCTTTCTGTCCCGCCTTAGGGGTTTACTGCGCCTGTTTCATCAGGTCGATGACCGTGTCGATTTCTTCTCTGGACACATAGGCGTGGGAGACAAAGCGCATCATGCCGTTGTCTTCGCCGTTGATGATGACATTATGCTCCGCCATGTATTTGACCAGAGCTGCGGAATCCAGAGGATAGTCTTTCAGCTTGAAAAAGACCATGTTGATCTGCTGGCGCTCCCGGTACACTTCCAGCCCCTTGACCTCGCCCAGCCGCCGGGCCATATAGGCCGCGTTGTCGTGGTCCTGCTGCAAACGGTCGGTCATGTTGTTCAGGGCGATGATGCCGGCCGCGGCCAGAATGCCGGCCTGACGCATACCGCCGCCGAGGATCTTGCGCTTTCTTCGGGCAAGGTCGATAAAGGCCTTGGGGCCGACCAGCACGGAGCCAACAGGGGCGCACAGACCCTTGGAAAGACACACGGAAATGGAATCGGCGTACTGAGCCATCTGCATTACATCCACGCCCAGGAATGCGGCCGCATTGAAGATGCGGGCGCCGTCAATGTGGACGGGCAGATTGTACTTCTTTGCCAGTTCCCACACGGACTTCATGTACTCCACGCTGCGCACCTGTCCGTCGGAGTCGGCATTTTCGTATGTAATGAGGGCGGTGGAGGGCTGATGGATGTCCGTGGGATCTTTGCGGATGTAATGTTCCACAATATTCAGCGGCATTTCCCCGGCCACATTCTGCACCGTCCGCAGCTGCGCGCCGGCAAGAATGGCCGCCGCACCTGCTTCGTGTACCACCACATGGCAGTTATCGGGCAGAATGACCTCGTCACCCCGGTTTTTTACCCAGGTGAAGACCGCGGTCTGATTGCTCATGGTGCCGGTAGGCATAAACAGGGCGGCCTCCTTGCCGAAACGCTGGGCGGCCAGCCGCTCCAGCTCGTTGACGGTGGCGTCGTCGCCGTAAACGTCGTCACCTACAACCGCCCGGAACATAGCCTGACGCATTTCGTCGGTGGGTACGGTCACGGTGTCGCTTCTCAGGTCGATTTTTCCGTTTATCATAAAGAATCCTCCTTAATGATGCCCAATGGATTATGTCAGGTCGTTGCGGCACAGCAGAGCCACGCTTTCCACGTGGTGCGTTCTCGGGAACAGATCCACCGCCTCAGCTTTCACAAGCCGATAGCCGCGAGCGGCCAGCAGCTTCACGTCCCGGGCAAGGGTGGCCGGGTCGCAGGAGACGTACACCATGCGCTCCGGTGCCATGTCTGCCAGAATGTCCGTCACCCCGGGGGCAAGGCCCTTGCGGGGCGGGTCCACGCAGATAACGTCGGGATGCACGCCCTCGGAAGCCAGCTTTTGGGCGATCTTACCTGCATCGCCGCAGAAGAACTCCGCGTTGGTCACGCCATTGCGGCGGGCGTTTTCTCTAGCATCCTCGATGGCCTCGGGTACGATCTCCGCACCGATGACCTTTCCGGCGTGGTCAGCCAGGGCCAAACTGATGGTGCCGATGCCGCAGTAGAGGTCCAGCACGGTCTCGCTGCCGGTCAGTCCGGCAAAATCCACCGCCCGGGAGTACAGAACCTCAGTCTGGTGGGGATTGATCTGAAAGAAAGAGGGGACGGACAGGCGGAAGTGTTTGCCGCACAGGGTCTGCTCCAGCCGGTCCTCGCCCCAAAGGGTGCGATAGCGGTCGCCCAGCACCACGTTGGTGTCTTCGCGGTTAATGTTCATTACCACGCCCGCAAGGCCCGGCTCAGCAGCACGCAGAGCGGACACCAGACCACCCTCGTCGGGCAACTTTTTGCCGTTGACTACCACGCAGGCCAGATGCTGACCCGCCCGGTTGGAACGCACGAACAGGTGGCGCACCAGACCGCCGCCGGTCTGCTCGTCATAGGGTGCAACAGAATTTTGCTCCATCCACACTTTCAACGCCCGGCCAAGGCGGTTTGCCCCCTCGCTCTGCAGCAGGCAGTCGGCCACATCCAGCACCTGATGGCTGCGGCTGCGGAACAGGCCAAGGCGCACCCCGTCCTCACCGCCTGCCACAGGGAACTGCACCTTGTTGCGGTAGCGGCAGGTGCTCTGGGCGCCGTGAATTATGTCAACAGAAATATCTGCTCCGCCGATGCGGTGCAGGGCGTCCTCCACCTGCTGACGCTTGGCGTTCAGCTCCTCGGCGTAGTCCATGTGGCGGAATTGACAGCCGCCGCAGGGACCGAAGTGGGGACAATCGGGTTCGATGCGGGCGGGAGAGGGGGTAATCAGCTCCACGCCCCGGCCCCAGGCTACGTTCTTGTTCACTTTCAGCAGCTGGACCTTCCATTGTTCCCCCCGGATGGTGCGGGGAACAAAGACCACAAGACCGTCCAGCCGGGCCACGCCCATGCCGTCGTTGGTGTAGCCGGTGATGTCCAGGGTGCAGGTATCATTCTTTTTCCACGCAGGCATGGCGCTTGCCCTCCTTTTTCGATGATTACTGTTATTAAAACATAAATCCGCCCGGATGGCAAGCATCCGGGCGGAAACGAAGGGGGAGATTTACTTTTTCAGCTTGTTGCCGGAGAAGAAGTAGTCCTTGGTGATCTTGGCCACAACGCCGGACAGCAGCAGCAGAGCCACCAGGTTGGGCAGAGCCATCAGACCGTTCAGGGTGTCGGCAATGTCCCACATCAGGGTGCCGGAACCGGTGGCGCCCACGACGCAGATCAGAACGAACACGATCTTGTAGCACAGGTCGAAGACCTTGTTGTTGTTGGTCAGGTAGCCCCAGCAGCGCTCGCCGTAGTAGCTCCAGCTGAGGATGGTGGACAGGGCGAAGAAGATCAGGCTGATTTGAATGATGGTGCCGCCCAAAGTGCCGGGCAGGATGGAGTTGAAGGCGGCAACAGCGGCAGCGCCCTTGGAAGCAAAGCCTTCCAGCGCGGTCTGAGACAGCTCCATGCCGGACAAAAGAACGGTCAGGGCGGTGATGGAGCAGATGATGATGGTGTCGAAGAACACCTCGAATACGCCCCACATGGCCTGCTGGGCAGGCTCCTCGGTCTCGCTGGCGGAGTGGGCGATGGGAGCGGAACCCATACCGGCCTCGTTGGAGAAGACGCCGCGGGCAAAGCCCTGACGCATGGCGACCATGATGGCGTAGCCCATCACACCGCCGCCGACAGCCTTGAAGCTGAAGGCGCTCTTGAAGATGGTGGCGAAGGCGGCGGGGACGTCAGTGATGCGCAGGACGATGACGGCGATACCGGCCAGAATGTAGAAAATGGACATGAAGGGGACCATGTAAGAGGTGACCTGACCCACGCGCTTGACACCGCCCAGGACGACGATGGCAACCACAATGGCCAGAATGATGCCGGCCCACAGCAGGGAGATCTTGCCGCCGGACAGACTGCTGACAGCGCCGGCGATCTCGCTGGACTGGGCGATGTTGCCGATACCGAAGGAGGTCAGACCGCCCAGGATAGCGAAGATGACGGCCAGCCACTTCCAGTTCTTGCCCAGACCCTTTTCAATGGCGTACATGGGGCCGCCGAAAAACACGCCGTTCTTCTTTTCACGGAACTTCATGGACAGGGCGATCTCGGAGTACTTGGTACACATACCGAAGAAGGCGGACACCCACATCCAGAACACGGCGCCGGGGCCGCCCACGAACAGAGCGCCGGTGACGCCGGCGATGTTGCCGGTACCCACGGTGCCGGCCATGGCGGTGCTGACAGCCTGGAAGGCGGTCAGGTTCTTACCGTCGCCCTTGTCCTTCTTGGTGAACAGGGAACCGATGGTGTTCTTCATGATGTAGCCGAACTTGCTGACCTGGATGCAGCGGGTGCGGATGGTCAGATACACGCCGGTGCCGATCAGCAGGAACAGCATGATGGGGCCCCAGGCGAAGTCGTTAAGCTTGCCGTTTACAAGCTTAACAATTTCCAGAAATTTTTCCATGTTTTACTTCCTTTCTCTTCTAAACAGGACAAAAAAGAACCGCGGAACCCACGCTCCACGGCACAAAAGCAGCAAAGTGCGGCCTGAGCCGGTTTGCTGACCTCTGTCCTTTTGCCTGAGAGATTAGCGGTTTGCACCGCTTTGCCCCTTCGGCCCCCGCACAGCGAGCTTCTCCAGAGTTACATCCGCGCACAGTTCTTTCGTCCTGCGCGTTTCGTCTGTCCTGTTCAATTTACCGCTTTACAGTAACATAACGCGCGAAGTTTGTCAACACCCAAAACGGCAGAAAAGAAGGTGCGGAAAAGCACTTTTATATATATTTACAAATTTATGCTTTTCCCGGGAGCGCAAGTGTGGTATACTAAATTGATTTATTGTGGATACCCATATCCGTGAGGTGTTTTTTGATATGAGTCTGATTACCAAACTGTTCGGCACCCGCTCCCAGCGGGAGCTGAAAACCATTGAACCCATCGTCTGCAAGATCGAGGCGCTGGAGGAGGAGTACAAGGCACTCACCGACGAGCAGCTGCAGGCCAAGACCCCGGAGCTGAAGGGCCGCCTGGCCGCCGGCGAGACGCTGGACGACATCCTGCCCGAGGCATTTGCCGCCTGCCGTGAGGCGGCCTGGCGCGTGCTGGGCATGCGCCCCTACCGGGTGCAGCTCATCGGCGGCATCGTGCTGCATCAGGGCCGCATCGCCGAGATGAAGACCGGCGAGGGCAAGACCCTTGTGGCTACCCTGCCCGCCTATCTGAACGCCCTGTCCGGCCGCGGTGTGCATATCGTCACCGTCAACGACTACCTTGCCAAGCGCGACTCGGAGTGGATGGGCAAAGTGTTCCGCTTCATGGGGCTGACCGTGGGCCTTATTATCCACGGCGTGCAGGGCAAGGATAAAAAGGATGCCTACGCCGCCGACATTACCTACGGTACCAACAACGAGTTTGGATTTGACTACCTGCGTGACAACATGGCCCTCTATTCCGAGGAACTGGTCCAGCGCCAACACGCCTTTGCCATCGTGGACGAGGTGGACTCCATCCTGATTGACGAGGCCCGCACCCCTCTGATCATCTCCGGTCAGGGCGAGAAGTCCACCCAGCTGTACTCCATCGTGGACCAGTTTGCCCGTCGGCTCAAGTGCGTGCGCATTGCCAGAGTGGACAACAAACAGGAAGAAGACCCCACCCTGGATGCCGACTACGTGGTGGATGAGAAGGCCCGCACCGCCACCCTTACCGCCCGTGGCATCGCCAAGGCCGAGCAGGCCTTCAACGTGGAAAATCTGGGCGACCCGGAAAACTCCACCCTGTCCCACCACATCAATCAGGCCCTGAAGGCCCACGGCGTGATGAAGCGTGACATCGACTACGTGGTCAAAGACGGCCAGGTCATCATCGTGGACGAGTTCACCGGCCGACTGATGTTCGGACGGCGCTATAACGAGGGTCTGCATCAGGCTATCGAGGCCAAGGAACACGTAGAAGTGGCCAACGAGTCCAAGACTCTTGCCACCATCACCTTCCAGAACTATTTCCGTCTGTACGATAAGCTGTCCGGTATGACCGGTACCGCCATGACTGAGGAGGAAGAATTCGGCACCATCTACGAGCTGGACATTGTGGAGATCCCCACCAACCGTCCTCTGGCCCGGCAGGACAACCCCGACGTGGTGTACAAAAACGAGCGGGGCAAGTACAAGGCCATCATCGACCAGATCGAAGCCTGTCACAAGCAGGGCCAGCCGGTGCTGGTGGGTACCATCTCCATCGAGAAGTCCGAACTGCTCAGCGACATGCTTCGCCGCCGGGGCATCAAGCACAACGTTCTGAACGCCAAGAACCACGAGAAGGAAGCTGAAATCGTGGCCCAGGCGGGTAAGTTCGGGGCCGTCACCGTGGCCACCAACATGGCCGGCCGTGGTACCGATATCATGCTGGGCGGCAACGCAGAATTTTTGGCCAAGGCCGACCTGCGAAAGGCGGGCCTGTCCGACGAGTTGATTGCTGAAGCCACCGGCTTTGCCGAGACCGACAACGAGGAGATCCTCAATGCCCGCAGGATGTTTACCGAGGCGGAGGCCAAATACAAGGCCGCCATCCGCGATGAGGCGGACCGTGTGCGTGAAGCGGGCGGCCTGTTCATTCTGGGTACCGAGCGGCACGAGTCCCGTCGTATCGACAACCAGCTGCGCGGTCGTGCCGGCCGTCAGGGCGACCCAGGCCAGACCCGGTTCTACCTGTCTCTGGAAGACGACATCATGCGCCTGTTCGGTTCCGACCGGGTGATGAACATGATGGAGCGGCTGGGCGTGGATGAAAACACCCCCATCGATGCCAAGATCCTGTCCGGTGCCATCGAGAATGCTCAGCGGCACGTGGAGTCCACGCACTTCCAGACCCGTAAGAGCGTGCTGGAATACGACAACGTCATGAACACCCAGCGCAAGATCATCTACGAACAGCGCGCCCAGGTGCTGGACGGTCAGGACCTGCAGGAGAGCATTGCCAATATGCTGCGCAACACGGTGGAGAGCGCCATCCGCGGCCACATGGGCGAGCAGTCCCACATGGATGCCGACAGCTTCCGCGCTGCTATGGAGCCCTTCCGCACCATGTTCCTGGCCCCCGGCGAACTGGAGCTGACCGATGAGGAACTGCCCGGTTACACCGTGGATGAGCTGGTGGAGCTGGTCAGTGACAAGGCCCGCGCGGTCTATGCCGCCCGGGAGGAGCAGTTTGGCGAGACCCTCATGCGCGAGCTGGAGCGGGTCATTATGCTGCGTGTGGTGGACGAATTCTGGATGGACCAGATCGACGCCATGAACGAGCTGAAACAGGGCATCGGCCTGCGTGCCTACGGTCAGAACGACCCTGTGGTGGAATACAAGCGCGAGGGCTTTGAGATGTTTGAGCAGATGATCGCCGCCATTCAGGAGGAGACTCTGCGCCGCCTGTTCCAGGTGCGCCTGCGCCAGAATGAGCAGGTCAAGCGCGAGCGCGTGGCCAAGATTACCGGTGAGTCTGCCGGCGGGGACGGCACGGTTCAGCGCCAGCCCACCCGCAAGGTGGTCAAGATCGGCCGCAACGATCCCTGCCCCTGCGGCAGCGGCCTGAAGTGGAAGAAATGTACTTGCGAGGCTTATCACAAAGAAGGTTAACGGAATTAAAAATCCCCCCTGCCACATGGCAGGGGGGATTTTGTTGTATATGGATTACTTACCGTTCATGCGGTCATAAGCGCCCTGAGAGATGCGCAGCCAATCCTGCAGGCCCATGTTGTCCAGGGTTTGCAGATAGTTGGCCCAATCGGCATCACTGTTGGGATCGAAGCCGGCGGCACCGGTGGCGAACTTGGCGCGGGACTCCTTAATGAACATCAACAGCTCGGCGGGACGGGTGCCCAGCTCCTCGGTCTCCTCGGGAGAGTAGATGATCTTATCCACGGTCTCCTTGGGGTTGTTGGCATCGGCCTTGGCTACATAGGCGGCCTCGTGGTCCAGCATAATGTCGTTGACAGAATTGCTCCACACCTGCTCGGGATCACGGATGTCGTGCTCATAGGTGTCCTGACTGCCGCGGACCAGGTGGCCAACGTAGGCACCCCAGTGCACGTGGTGGGGGGCGGTAATCTGAACCAGCTGACGGATGCCCTGACCGTAGGGGGAGTCGTCCTCTTCCAGCACCCAATGCTCGCCCTCGACGCCGCGGCGGGCGCGCATGGTACCCTCGAAATCGGTCATAGCCAGCAGCATGTCAAAGGCCAGCTCGGTATCCTGGCAGGACTCGGTGATGAAGATGTTGCAGGGAGGAATGACATTGTTGATGTCGATGGGGGCGTAGTTGAAGGGCGGCAGGGGGACGTATTCCAGAGCCACGGGGCTGTCCTGAGCTACGCGGGCGGCGATGGCACCGGCGACCACGCCGGCGATGGCGGTGTCGTTGGCGGGGGTCCACATGGCGGTCATCTCGCTGGAACCGTAGGTAGAGGTCCAGGTGAAGGCGTCCACCAGACCCTCGCTCACCATGGTGTTCAGGGTCTTCAAACCCTCGCGGTACTCGTCGGTGATGTAGGGGGAGTAGAGCTTGCCGTCCACGGAGTTCCACTGGCGCTTGTCACAGGTGTACTGATAGTTGTTGATGATCCAGGCGGGCAGGTCACCGTTCTGGGTGCCGGTGGTGGTGTTGGTGGGGCCGACCTGACCCACGGCGGGGAACTCGTCGGCCTTGCCGTTCTGGTTGGGGTCCTGAGTCTTGAACGCGCGCAGGACGGTCATCAGCTCGTCCATGTTGGTGGGCACTTCCAGACCCAGATTGTCCAGCCACTTCTGGTTGATGAACACGTTCATGCTGGAGTAGGTGGTGTCACCCTGGACGATGGTGGGGAAGCCGTAGACGGCACCATCGGGGGAGGCGATGTTGCGCATGACGGTCTCGAACATATCCTCGCCAAACACCTCGGCCATACGCTCACGGTAGGCGGCGGCGGTGGCGCTTTCGCTGCGCATCAGGTCGGTCAGGTCGATGATGTAGCCCTGACTGCCGTAGTCATAGCGCTCGTTCTCATTCCAACCGAAGCCCCACATGACGTCGGGCAGAGGCTCGCCGGCGGCGATCATGGCGTTGACCTGAGCGCGCCAGTCGGAAGCACCCAGGGCGAAGGGCACGAACTGGATGTCAATGCCCAGCTTCTCTTCCAGATACAGGGTCAGCAGATTGTTGTCCATGTCATCCACGGCAGCACGCTGCTGGATGCCGACGGTCAGAACCTTGCCGGTGTGATCGGTGGGGGCAGGCTCCTTGCCGCAGGCGGCGAGGCCGGCGACCATCAGCACAGCCAGAGCCAGGCTGACGATCTTCTTCAGATGCAGTTTCATAGATGTACCTCCGTTTTCGTTTGCCGGCGGAGCCGGTTTTTGTACAATTCAACTATAATACCGGCTAAAATGTTTGTCAATCAGAAAGAAAATGCAACAAAAAGAGGGGTATTCCAACGGCTCCCCTGCGGCAGGCAAAAAACAGGAGCAGTCTTTCGACTGCTCCTGTTTCATAAGTATGGGAATTACTTGCTCAGCATGCGGGTGTAGGCGGTCTGGGAAACTTCCTTCCACTCCTGCATACCCATGTTGTCCAGAGTGTTCAGGTAGTTCTGCCAATCAGCATCGTTGTTGGGGTCAAAGCCCTGCTGGCCCACGGCGAACTTGGAGCGGGCCTCCTTGATGTAGATCAGCAGCTCAGCGGGACGGGCACCCAGCTGCTCGGACTCCTCGGGGGAGTAGATGATCTTATCCACGATCTCCTCGGGGTTGTTCTCCTCGGCGATGGCGGTGTACTTTCTCTCATGATCGCTGAAGATGTCGCCCATCTTGTTGGACCACACGTTCTTGGGGTCGCGGACGGAGTGATAGTGGGTGTCCATGCTGTTCATGGACATAGTACCGGTGTTGGTGTGCCAGGTAGCGTGGTGGGGAGCGGTGGGGTAGTTGGTGCTCATATAGCCTCTGCCGGCGGGGGAGTCATCCTCGACCCACTCCCAGTTCTGACCCTCGACACCGACGGTGGCGCGCAGAGCACCTTCCTCGGTGGTGGCCAGCAGCAGGAAGTCAAAGGCCAACTGAGGATCCTGGCACTCCTCGGTGATGAAGATGTAGGCGGGGGGCACGTTGAAGGAGGCCACCATGGGGGCGTAGTTGAAGGGGGGCAGGGCCACGTACTCATAGCCCACCTCGCTGTCGATGGTGGCGCGGGCGGCAATGGCACCGGAGATGACACCAGCGATGGCGGTGCCGCTGGCGGGGGTCCAGATGGCGCCCAGCTCGGTGCCGGAGGTCATGGTCCAGGTGGAGGCGGACAGCAGGCCCTCGTCCACCAGAGCGTTGATGGCCTTCAGACCCTCACGGTAGGCATCGGTGGTGTAGGGAGAGTACAGCTGGCCGTCCACGGCGTTCCACTGGCGGTAGTCGCAGACGAACTCGAAGTTGTTCAGCAGCCAGGCGGGCAGGTCGTTGGTGGCACCGCCGGAGGTGGTGCTGGCGGGGCCGACCATGCCGATGGCGGGAATTTCGTCAGCCTTGCCGTTCTGGTTGGGGTCCTGAGTCTTGAAGGCGCGCAGGACCTCGACCAGCTCGTCCCAGTTGGTGGGCACTTCCAGACCCAGGTTGTCAAGCCAGACCTTGTTGATGAAGGTGTGGGTGTTGGTGTTGTAGTCGTCGCTGTAAGCCTGAGTGGGGAAGGCGTAGATCTTGCCGTCGGGAGAGGCGATGTTGCGCATGACGGTCTCCAGACGGCCCTCGCCGAACAGCTCTTCCATACGCTCGCGCCAGGCCACGGTGGCGGCGCTGTCATTGAGCATCAGGTCGGTCAGGTCGATCAGGTAGCCGTCGCGGCCGTAGTCATAGCGCTCCATCTCGCCCCAGCCCATGCCCCACAGGATGTCGGGCAGAGGCTCGCCGGCGGCGATCATGGCGTTGACCTGGGCGCGCCAGTCGGCGGCGCCAAGGGCGAAGGGAACAAACTGGATGTCAATGCCCAGCTGCTCCTCATACCACAGGGTCAGGTCGTTGTTGTCGTAATCATCCACCTGCTGACGGGGCTGGATGCCGATGGTCAGGACCTTGCCGGTGTGGTCGGTGGAGACGGGATCCTTCTCGCCGCAAGCGACCAGAGGGACGATCATCAGCACAGCCAGAGCCAGGCTGACGATCTTCTTCAGATGCAGTTTCATAGATGTACCTCCGTTTTCTTTTTCGGCAGAGCCGATTTGTTGGACAGATTCAACAAGTGACTTTGCGTAAACGTAGTATAATATATGAAACTTTGAAAGTCAATCATATGATGCAACAAAAAAGAAACATTATGCGCGGCTGCCGAAAGCGCAAAGTCCGCGCACGCCCCAGGGTCAGACGACCTCGGCAAGCCGAAAGACGGACTTCGGCAGGGGCGGGCCTCTGTGCCCGCCCGCAAACACCGCCACCCGAAGGGAGAAATTAAAACAAGCGAAAAAGCAGGAGCAGTCAGATGACTGCTCCTGCTTTGTTGTTAAGTATGGAATTAGCCGTTGGTCATGCGGGTGTAGGCCTGCTGAGACAGGCGGAGCCACTCCTGCATACCCATCTGATCCAGGGTCTTCAGGTAGTTCTCCCAATCAGCGTCGTTGTTGGGATCGAAACCGGTCTGGCCGACGCAGAACTTGGAACGGGCCTCCTTGATGTAGATCAGCAGCTCGGCAGGACGGGCGCCCAGCTCCTCGGACTCCTCGGGGGAGAAGATGATCTTATCCAGGATCTCGTCGGGGTTGCGCTCCTCGGCCAGCTTGGTGTATTCCAGCTCATGGGCGCGGAAAATATCGCCGACCTGGTTGGTCCACACATCCTCGGGATCACGCACGACGTGATGCTCGGTCTCCATGGTGGTCATGGACATGGTGCCGCCGTTGGTGTGCCAGGTCACGTGGTGAGGAGCGGTGGGGTAGTTGGTGGGCATGTAGCCGCGGCCGGCGGGGGAGTCGTCCTCCACCCACTCCCAGTTCACGCCCTCGACACCGACGGTGGCGCGGTAAGAGGCCTCGTCAGAGGCGACCAGCAGCAGGAAGTCAAAGGCCAGCTGCACATCGTCGCAATCCTCGGTGATGAAGAAGTTGCAGTTGGGCACGTTGAAAGAGGTGAGCATGGGAGCGTAGTTGAAGGGCATCAGAGGAACGTACTCCAGAGCCACGGGGCTGTCCTGAGTGACGCGGGCGGGGAAGTGACCGGCGCTCATACCCACGATGGCGGTATCGTCGGCGGGAGTCCACAGGGCGCACAGCTCGTTGGAGGAGGAGATGGTCCAGGTGGAGTCGGACAGCAGACCCTCGTCAACCAGAGCGTTGATGGCCTTCAGGCCCTCACGGTAGGCGTCGGTGGTGTAGGGGGAGTACAGCTGGCCGTTCTCAACGTTCCAGTTGCGCACGTCACAGACGAACTCCCAGTTGTTCAGCAGCCAAGCGGGGATGTCGCTGTAGGCGCCGCCGGTGGTGGTGGTGGAGGGAGAGATCCAGCCCACAGCGGGGATCTCGTCGGCCTTGCCGTTCTGGTTGGGGTCCTGAGTCTTGAACGCGCGCAGGACTTCGACCAGCTCGTCATAGCTGGTGGGGATTTCCAGACCCAGTCTGTCCAGCCAAACCTTGTTGATGAAGACCTGGGTGTTGGTGTTGTACTCGTCGCTGTAGGCCTGGGTGGGGAAGCCGTAGATCTTGCCGTCGGGGGAGGCGATGTTGCGCATGATGGTCTCCAGACGACCCTCGCCGAACAGCTCTTCCATACGCTCGCGCCATTCGACAGTAGCGGCGGTGTCGCCCAGCATCAGGTCGGTCAGATCAATGATGTAGCCGTCGCGGCCGTAGTCATAGCGCTCGTTCTCGTTCCAGCCAAAGCCCCACATGATGTCGGGCAGACGCTCGCCGGCGGCGATCATGGCGTTGACCTGAGCGCGCCAGTCGGAAGCACCCAGAGCGAAGGGAACAAACTGGATGTCGATGCCCAGCTGCTCCTCATACCACAGGGTCAGGTCGTTGTTGTCGTAATCATCCACCTGCATGCGGGGCTGGATACCGACTTTCAGCACCTTGCCGGTGTGGTCGGTGGAGACGGGATCCTTCTCGCCACAGGCGGCGAGACCGGCGATCATCAGCACGGCCATGGCCAGACAAACGATCTTCTTCAAATGCAGTTTCATTTGGTTGTACCTCCGTTTTGTTTGTTTCGGCATCCGCCGATTTCCAAGTTTCGCTAAGAACAGTATAGGGCGGTGCAGCTCATATGTCAATTCTACACGTTGGAACAAAATGGAGCAGAAACCTGTTCCAAAGGGAAAGCTTTTTGTTCCAGCGTGTGGACAGAATGCTGCACCTCACAGGAAAAGTATAATATGGTGTAGCGGGGATGTCAATGCATAAAAAGCATGGAAAAACGAATTTTAGCAATAAAAATAAATTTTTACACTCTTTTTGATTGCTGTTGCTCTTTGGCGTGGCGGGAAAGACAAGGCGGGACAATTTTGTCAAGACAGAGGTGAAATGGGACAGCGGGATGAAGATGCCGCGGACAAAAGAGAGGGGATGGCGCTAAGAACGGGATTTACAATTGGCGTGGTGGGTGGTAGAATTACAATGAGGAAAGGCGGTGCTTTTTATGGTAATACAGAGTAACCGGGTATGGATCGACGGGCAGTTTGTCCCCGCCCAGCTGGTTTTGGAGGATGGGGTCATCCGTCAGCTGTGTCCCCCCGATGTGCATAAGGTGGACGAAGACTGGGGAGAGCGGCGCATTGTTCCCGGTTTTATCGATGTGCATACCCACGGCGCCTACGGCTTCGACACCAACGATGCCGAAGCGGACGGCCTGCGAGACTGGGTGCGCCGCATCCCGCAGGAGGGCGTGACCGGCATCCTGCCCACCACCGTGACTCAGATGCCCGACGTGCTGACCGCCGCCCTTGAAAACGTGGCGAAAGTCGTGGACGAGGGATATGAGGGCGCAGAGATTTTGGGCGTTCACTTTGAGGGTCCTTATCTCGACATGGACTACAAAGGCGCACAGCCGCCGGAGGCCATCGCCGCCCCTAATGTGGAGCAGTTCAAGCAGTATCAGACCGCGGCGAAGGGACTCATTCGCTATATCACCCTTGCTCCGGAGCATGACACGGACTTTGCCCTGACCCACTGGTGCCGGGACAACGGCGTGGTGGTCAGCATCGGTCACTCGGCGGCCAGCTACGAGCAGGGGCTGCAGGCTGTGACCGAGGGTGCAAAAAGCATGACCCACGTTTATAATGGTATGACACCCCTGCATCACCGCAAGCCGGGATTGGTGGGGCTGGCCCTGACCCAAAGCAACCTGTACGGTGAGATCATCGCCGACGGCTGCCACAGCCATCCGGCGGCGGCGCGGCTGTTCTACCGCTGTAAGGACGCGGATAAGGCCATCATGGTCACCGACAGCCTGCGGGTGAAATACTGTCCCCCCGGCGGAAATTATCAGCTGGGCGGTCACGATATTGAGGTGGGGGAGGACGGCCTTGCCCGCCTGAAGGGTACGGACACCATCGCCGGCAGCACCCTGCCCATGAACCGGGGCCTGCAGCGCATGGTGCAGGCGGGTGTGCCCTTCCACAAGGCGCTGGCCTCCTGTACCATCAACCCCGCCGTCTGCCTTGGCCTTGCAAAGCGCAAGGGCAGCCTTGCGGCGGGCAAGGACGCGGATATTGTGGTTTTGGAGGACGATTATTCCGTGGCCCGGACCTACTGCCGCGGCAGAGCCATGCTGTAAAGCTCAAAAGGTGCGCAGACCGCCGGTCTGCGCACCTTTTTTGTTTGTGGGCGGACATAAATGCGTTGCTTTTTTTGAAAAATATGGTACACTATACTATGTATTTTTATGATTACGCAGCTTCGCTGCGAGACGGATAAGGAAGACACCCATGACATTTGCTGAACTGGGGCTCAGCGCCCCTATTTTGAAAGCGCTGGAGCAGCTGGGGTATAAGACTCCCTCGCCCATCCAGTCCAAGGCCATCCCCCCCGCGTTGGCGGGGCGGGACGTGTTGGGCTGCGCCCAAACGGGTACGGGCAAGACCTGCGCCTTTGCCACACCTATTTTGCAGTTGCTGGACGGACGTAAAACCGTCGGGCATCCTATCCGCGCCCTGATTTTGACCCCCACCCGGGAGCTGGCCATCCAAATTGGCGAAAGCTTTGACGCTTACGGCAAATTCCTGCCCCTGCGCACTGCGGTCATTTTCGGCGGCGTGGGGCAGAATCCGCAGGTCCAGGCCCTGCAGCGGGGCGTGGACGTGCTGGTGGCTACCCCCGGGCGGCTGGAGGACCTGTACCAGCAGGGATTTGTGGACGTATCCAAACTGGAAATTTTCGTGCTGGACGAGGCCGACCGCATGCTGGATATGGGCTTCATCCACGATGTGAAAAAGATTTTGAAATGGCTGCCTCAGAAAAAGCAGACCCTCTTTTTCTCCGCTACCATGCCCCCGGAAATTACGCAGCTGGTCAACTCCCTGCTCCGCGACCCCGTCCGGGTGGCGGTGGACCCGGTGTCCTCCCCGGTGGAGGTCATTGAGCAGAGCGTGTACTTTGTGGACCGGGGCAACAAGACCCGCCTCATCGCCCACCTGATGCAGGCGCAGAACGCCAAAAACGCCCTTGTCTTTACCCGCACCAAACACGGGGCCAACAAGGTGGCCCGGGATCTGGAAAAGGCGGGTGTGACCGCCGCAGCCATCCACGGCAACAAGTCCCAGACCGCCCGGCAGCAGGCTCTTTCCGACTTTAAGGCAGGGCGGATCCGCGCGCTGGTGGCCACCGATATCGCCGCCCGCGGTCTGGATATCGACCGGCTGAGCCATGTGTTCAACTACAACCTGCCCGATGTGCCGGAGACTTACGTCCACCGCATCGGCCGGACCGGCCGTGCCGGGCGGGACGGCGTGGCCATCGCCCTGTGCGATTTCAGTGAGAAACCGCTGCTCAAGGACATTGAAAAGCTTATCGGAAAGGCTGTCCCCGTTGTGGACGACCATCCATTCCCCATGACCGACTTCTCCGAGCCGGTCCGGGATAAGCACGGCAAGATCGTCAATGCCGAGGATGCAGAGGCCCGTCAGGCGGCCCGCCAGCGCAGCCGTGAGCGGCGCGAAGCTGCCAAAGCGGCACAGGAGAAGGTGGCTGCGCAGCAGCCCGCCCCCCAGACCGCTGAGACTCCGGCCAAGAAAAAACGCCGCAAAAAGAAGAAAAATGCCCAGCCTGCGCAGGTGACTCTGCAGCCGCTGGAGTACAAGACGGTTGAGAACAAGCCGAAACCCGCCCCGGCGGAGCGGGACAGCCGCCCCAAGCTGACCCGGCCCGGGACCCGCATGGAGACCGGAGATCAGATGCCGGTGGTGGAATTTGAACGGCCCGATCCCCTGGCCGGGGACCGCATCATGGATGCCACCGCCCGCCTGCTGGCCCCGCGAAAGGTGAACCCGGCTCCCGCGCCCCGATCCGGGCGGGAGGAGCAGCCGAAGCAGACTGGGAACAACCGCCGCCGCAGGGGGAAAAAGCCGGGGCAGACCCCACCTGCACCCAAGCCGGAGCAGAAGCAGACCCCACCCAGGGCGGACAAAAAGACGGCTGCCCCCAAGCAGCAGCCCAAACAGGACAAACCCGTCAAGCAGACTCCGAAGCAGGAGCGGGACCGCCGCCGCAGCGACCGCCGCGGCCCCGACGTGAGCGGCCGCAGCCGCACCAAGGACTCTACCCAGCAGGCCAGCTTGATGAAACCCTATTATCTCAATCAGGACGATTGAACCGGGAGGAACTGAACATGGACTATCAGGCACTTTACAAGCAAAAGCTCACCACCGCCGCCCAGGCGGTCAAGGTGGTCAAATCCGGTGACTGGGTGGACTACGGCTGGTGTACCAACCACCCTGTGGCGCTGGACAAGGCCCTGTCCGACCGCCGCAATGAACTGTTTGACGTCAAGCTGCGCGGCGGTGTGACCATGTGGATGCCCGAGGTGTGCAAGGGCGAGGATGCCGGGGAGCATTTTACCTGGAACAGCTGGCACTGCACCGGCGTGGACCGCAAAATCATCGCCTCCGGCATGGGTTACTTCAGCCCCATGCGCTACTCCGAGCTGCCCCGGTTCTACCGCGAGAACGTGACGGTGGACGTGGCCATGGTCCAGGTCACCCCCATGGACAGCCACGGCAATTTCAGCTTTGCCCTTGGCTGCTCCGCGATCGCGGATATGATGGCCAAAGCCAAGATCATCATTCTGGAAGTCAACAGGAATATGCCCTGGGTCTACGGCCTGACGGGCAGCGAGATCAATATTCGGGACGTGGACATGGTGGTGGAGGGTGATAATCCTCCCATTGCCACCCTGCCCGCCGGCGGCGAACCCACCGACGTGGACCGCGCTGTAGCCAATCTGGTGGTGCCCCACATCCCCAACGGTGCCTGCCTGCAGCTGGGTATCGGCGGCATGCCCAATACCATCGGCTCCATGATCGCCCAGTCCGACCTGAAGGATCTGTCCGTCCATACCGAGATGTATGTGGACGGCTTTGCTGACATTGCCAAGGCGGGCAAGATCACCGGCAAGCACAAAAATCTTGACAGGGGACGTCAGGTCTATGCCTTTGCCGCGGGCAGCCAGCAGATGTACGACTACATGGACCGCAACCCCGAGGTCATGGCTGCCCCCGTGGACTACACCAACGACGTGCGCGTTATCAGCCAGATCGACAACTTCATCTCCATCAACAACGCCATCGACATGGACCTGTTCGGTCAGGTCAACGCCGAGTCCGCCGGCATCAAGCACATTTCCGGCACCGGCGGTCAGCTGGACTTCGTGCTGGGCGCCTACCTGTCCGAGGGCGGCAAGAGCTTTATCTGTATGTCCTCCACCGTCAAAGGCAAGGACGGCACGCTGAAAAGCCGCATCGTCCCCACCCTGACCCCCGGCACCATCGCCACTGACCCCCGCACCTGCGTACATTACATCGTTACCGAGTACGGCATGGTCAACCTCAAGGGCCTGTCGGTGTGGGAGCGGGCTGAGCAGCTCATCGGCATCGCCCACCCCGACTTTCGTGAGCAGCTCATCGCCGATGCGGAGAAGATGGGCATCTGGCGCCGCACCAACCGTTGAGCAGAAAGATAAACTTGTGGGTTGAAGGAATGAACGAGATGGATACAAAGAAAAAGATACTGACCCTTCCAAACGTTTTGTCCATGATCCGTATTGCCATGATCCCCGTTATCGTGTGGCTGTATGTGGTGGAAAAGGATTACAGCTGGGCAGGTGGCCTGCTGATTTTTTCCGGAGTGACCGATGTGGCGGACGGGTTCATCGCCCGGCATTTTCACATGATCAGCGACCTTGGAAAAGTGCTGGACCCCATCGCAGACAAGCTGACCCAGGCCACCATGCTGGTGTGTCTGCTCATGCGTTTTCCGCTGATGGCGCTGCCCCTTGCCATGATGGTGCTGAAGGAGACGTTTATGAGCGTGACCGGTCTGCTTGTCATCCGTCGCACCGGCGTGGTCATCAGTGCAGACTGGCACGGCAAGGCGGCCACGGTGCTGCTGTACGCCACCATGGTCCTGCACATTTTCTGGGAGGATATCTCCGAGGCGCAGTCGGCCCTGTTCATCGGTGCTACCATGGTGATGATCGCCATTTCCTTCTTCCTGTACGGCAGAGACAACGTCAATGCCCTGAAGAAGGAGAAGGCGGAGCGGGAGCAAAATGCCCCTGCCGAGACTTGATAAAATATAAAAAACCGCCCCGTCCGAAGTTCGGACGGGGCGGCTTTTTTCGTTTAGTATTGGTCCACCCACCCGGTGATGAACCAGGAGGGGATCAGCCACAAAAGCAGAAACAGCAGCAGGTTCAGGGGACTAATGGAGGCGAAGGCGGACACCGATGTGAGGTAGCACGCCAGCGCTGTGCCCAGCACCGAGCCGATACAGCCCAGCACGGCGTTCAGCCGCACCGCCCGCCGCAGACGGCGGGCACCCACCACAGCTTCGGACAGAGGGAAGATGCCTTCACGGCACAGGACCGCGGTGAGGGTGGCATTATGGGTCTGCTCCGGGTCGGACAGTTCGCGCCGCCGCTGGACGGGAGGAAAGTCCATCTTTGCCACAGCCAGACGGAATCGCTGCTGCAGCATGGCGGGGATGATGTTAAAGTCCCGGGTGGCGAGGACGGGAGCCAGTCGCTCCTGCAGCAGGGCGTCGATGGCGGGGAAAGCCACGTCGGGCAGAGTGTAGTTCAGAGCAAAGATTCCGGCGAGCTGGCCGTCAATGGCGCAGAAAACGGCATTTTTCACGTTCAGGCCCTGGGGCAGGTCTACTTCCATCAGCTTCATAAAGGAGGCGGAACCAACCAGTACCTGGTCACCGCGGATATTGGCGGACAGGCCGCCGCCCTCGTAACAGCACAGGCGGTCCGCCTGACGGTAGAGGATGCCCTGGGTGCGCATCAGGTCGCTGAACAGCTTGTCCAGTCCGCTGCCGGAAGCGCGGATCAGGGTGGCGGTGTAGCCGGTGACCCGTTCACCGGACCAGTCACCAAAGACCTTCATGCCGTTGAGTGCGACGGAACCCGGAGGGAACAGGTCCTGATCGCCCAGAAGGATACCGTCACCGCGGCGTTGCTCCACCACGCCGGGCCAGCCGGCTACGGCGGCGCCGCACTGGGTCAGCCGGCGGGACAGCTTGTGGAACGGGCGGCTGAACAGCAGGGGGGCGGACAGACTGTAGGCGGCGGTATAGACTGCGGCCAATGCCCACAACAGTTCCCGGTATCGTCCGCCGACTACGCAGGATAGCACGGGCAGCACGAAGCAGGCGCACAGCAGTACAGGGGAAATGATGCCGAACAGCTTTCGCGCCCCATCGGGGGACTGGATCTGGCGGCCAAAGCCTTCCGGTGCGCCCACGTGCTTGGCATAGGTGTCCCGGCCGTTCCATTTGCCCTCATCCAATGTGATAAGATAGGGCTCGGCAGAGGCTGCAGCGGTTCGGCAGGCAAGGCGCAGCCCCCGGCGGCGGTGATGCTCGCCCTGCAGGGCGAAGAACAGGGCAAGGATATTCAAAACGAAAAAGCCGGTTTGCTCCCGGGGCAGCAGGAAGGGCGCGGTAATGCCGTCGGCAAGGGAAAATGCACAGGCCAGCAGCAGGATGGCATCCATGTTGATGCGCAGCTGCCGCAGCTGGTTAAAGCCGATGACCAGAACATCGAAGCTCAGGGCCATGGCGGCGGCCAGCAGGATGCTGCCTGCCCAGCAGCGCACGTCCGCAGTCAGCAGCGGCTGACCGGCGACCCACGGATTGGGGATGGCGGGGATAGGCAGCAGGTCGCACAGCATAAGATACAGGGCGGGCAGAAGCAGAGACAGCACGCACAGGCTGCGGGTGCGCAGGCTTTTCAGGCCCTTGCCGTATTCCCGGGCCAGTTCCTGCGGGGGCGTGTCCGGACCGGAGACCGGGGCGTGGCGGCGGCGGGGGGCGGAGCGGGGGGCATCCTCCCGGTCCACGCCCGGGACCAGCGCTTCCACGCGGCGCACCTCGTCACTGGTCGGCATGTCCTCATCGGTGAACATCTGCTCGGCATAGCGGTCCGCCTTGCGGGACAGCTTGTGCAGAAGATTGGACAGGGGACTGCGCAGACCGGGGAATTCCAGCACGTTGTCAGGCGGCTGGGGATTGGCATCCTGCACATCGACATCCTCGACAGCTTCTTCATCCTCGACGGACTCGTCCGCAGGCAGGTCGGACTCGTCTTCCGGGACGGAGTCCTCCGGCTCATCCTCATCCTCATCTTCTTCCTCCGGCACTTCACCGAACAGTTCCGGGTCGGGGGGGCGATTGGAGGTGGGGAAGACCAGCAGATTTTCCTCCTCGTCCTCATCGGACAGGGTCACTACGCTCTTGGGTCGGCTGCGCTCGGAGTATTCTGCCAGAATATCGTCCAGAGAGAGGTCGTCGCCCTGAGCATCGCCGACGAGGGAGCGCAGCTGCTGAAGCTCCGCGTCCTGACTATTCAGTTGTTTGTCGTCGTGTTCGCTCATGGGGACTCCTTTCGTAAAATCAGTTCAAACGCTGGCGCACAGCCTCGTAAAGGAAAATGGCGGCGGCAGCGGAGGCGTTCAGGGAGTTGATATGCCCCTTCATGGGAATACTGACCTTGAAGTCGCAGTTTTCGGCCACCAGACGGCCCATGCCGTCCCCCTCGCTGCCGATGACGATGGCGGCGGGACCTTTCAGGTCGGCGTTATAAAGCGTGGTGTTGGCATCGGCGGCGGTGCCGAAGACCCAGACACCCTCCTGCTTTAACTGCTTGAGCAGGGAGGGGATGTTGGGGACGCGAGCCACGGGCATGTGGGCCACCGCGCCGGCGGAGGTCTTGGCCACGATGGCGGTCAGACCGGCGGAGCGGCGCTTTGGGATAATGACACCGTGGGCGCCGGCGCACTCGGCAGTACGGATGACCGCGCCCAGATTGTGGGGGTCGGACAGCTCGTCGCACACCACGATGAGGGGCGCCTCCCCCTTGTCGCGGGCGGACTGAAGAATGTCCTCCACAGTGGAGTATTCCCGGCAGGCGGCCAGGGCGATGACACCCTGATGGGAGTGGGTGCGGCTCATGCCGTCCAGTTTGCGCCGGTCGGCATCCACCACCACAATGCCCTTTTCCCGGGCGGAGGAGGCGATGTGACCCAGGGTGGCATCGGTCTCGCCCTTCATGATGAAAATTTTGTCGATGGTCACGCCGGCCCGCAGGGCCTCGACCACGGCGTTGCGGCCTTCGATAACGCCGTCGTTTTCCGCCTCGATGGGGGCGGAGCGGCGCAGGGGGGTACGTTCTTTCATGGGGACCTCCGTTCTGTTTGCAGACAAAGGCAAAATTCTTAACCATATCATTATAACACAAGCTTTCCTCCGGTGAAAGCATAAAATTACGGTATAGCGGAGAAAGTTTATCAAAGCGGCGGACACAGAAAGTTTACAGCCAAGCGCCTTGTTTTTATAGGGTAAGTGTGATATCATGACATAGTTTAGGAAATCGTTTCCCGCTACGGGACGGATATACAGGAGGAACTGCTTCCTATGAACAAGAAAAAGGGAAATCAGAACAAGCCCGGACGGGTGGTAGGACTGGTCAGCATCGTGCTGTGGGCGCTGGTGCTGACGGTGCTGTTCAACAGCTGTCAGTCCGGCATCAAGAACGCCAGCACGGTGGAAGTGGACTACTCCACCTTCAAGCAGTGGGTGACGGAGGGCAAGGTCGCCCACGTACTCATGGCGGACAACAAGTACACCATCACCCTGAAAGAGGGGGTGGAGGTAGAACTGGAAGACCCGGAGGAAAATCTGCTGACCGACATCCTCGGCAAGCAGGGGATGACCATCAGCTACGTTACCGCACCGCCTCCCACAGCCGACCTGACTATTTACAACATGCTGGACTACTACGGCGTGGAGCATGGCGCAGACATGGTGGAAGCGCCCTCCTTCATCATGAGCCTGCTGGTCAGCTATCTGCTGCTCATGCTGCTGATGGTGGGCCTGTTCACCCTGATGTTCCGCGGCATTGGCAGCCGCGGCGGCATGGGCGGTATGGGCGGCGTGGGCAAGGCCAACGCCAAGGTCTATGTGGAAAAATCCACCGGTGTTACTTTTGCCGACGTGGCCGGTCAGGATGAGGCCAAGGAGTCCCTGCAGGAGATCATCGACATCCTCCACAACCCCGGCAAGTACACCGAGATCGGTGCAAAGCTGCCCAAGGGCGCCCTGCTGGTAGGCCCTCCGGGTACCGGCAAGACCCTGCTGGCCAAGGCTGTGGCCGGCGAGGCCGGCGTGCCCTTCTTCTCCATCAGCGGCTCTGATTTTGTGGAGATGTTTGTGGGTGTGGGCGCCAGCCGTGTGCGCGACCTGTTTAAGGAGGCGGCCAAGCTGGCCCCCTGCATCATCTTTATCGACGAGATCGATACCATCGGCAAGTCCCGGGACAACCGCATGGGCGGCAATGACGAGCGGGAGCAGACCCTGAACCAGCTGCTGGCGGAGCTGGACGGCTTTGACCCCACCAAGGGCGTCATCGTGCTGGCCGCCACCAACCGGCCCGAGGTGCTGGACAGCGCCCTGCTGCGTCCCGGCCGCTTTGACCGGCGCATTACCATCGACCGGCCCAATCTGGCAGGACGTCTGGCCACCCTGCAGGTGCATACCCGCAAGATCCGCCTTGCGGAAGACGTGGATTTGAAAAAGATCGCCCTTGCCACCGCAGGCTGCGTGGGTGCGGACCTTGCCAATTTGGCAAACGAGGCGGCCCTGCGCGCCGTCCGCCACGGCAGACGCTTTGTCAAGCAGGAGGATCTGCTGGCCTCCTTCGAGTTCGTCATCGCCGGCAGCGAAAAGAAGAATTCCGTTCTCACTCCCTTCGAGCGCAAGCTGGTGGCTTACCACGAGGTGGGTCACGCTATGGTGGCCTACAAGCAGAAAAACGCCGAGCCGGTGCAGAAGATCACCATTGTCCCCCATACCGAAGGCAGTTTGGGCTATACCCTGCTGATGCCTGAGGAGGATAAGACCAATCTGCGCACCAAGGAAGAGTTGATGGCCAAGATCGCCGTGTCCATGGGCGGCCGCGCCGCCGAGCAGGTGGTGCTGAACACCATGACCAACGGCGCCTCTCAGGATATTCAGGAGGCCACCGACGTGGCCCGCAAGATGGTGGCCATGTTCGGCATGAGCGAGGAGTTCGGTATGATGGCGCTTGCCTCCGTCCGCACCCAGTATCTGGACGGCGGTTACGGGCTGGACTGCGCTCAGGACACCGCCGCGGCCATGGATAAGCAGGTCAAGGCCATTCTGGACGCCTGCTATGCCGATGCCGAGCAGGTCATCCGGGATAATCTGGAGGATATGCACAAGGTGGTGGAGTACCTGCTGGATAAGGAGACCATCACCGGCGGCGAGATGGTTGCCATCATCGAGGGCCGCGACCCCTCTCTGGTGGAGAACCCCTACGCCTCCACCAACAGCGCCGGCGGCATGACCGATGGTATCGAGCCTCCCGCCCGCAATATCCACATGGTCAGCGAACCGGTGGAAGCCCCTGCGGAGCAGCAGGATGACGAGGCGCCTGCGGAACCGACTACGCCCGAAACCGAGGAACTCAGAGATGATACTTGAACTGATTTTTGTCTGGATCATCCTGATGACTGTGGTGGGTTTTGCAGCCATGGGCATTGACAAGCGCCGGGCGAGACACCGCCGGCTCCGTATTCCGGAGCGGACTCTGTTCCTTTTTGCCGTGCTGGGAGGTACCCTTGGCATTTTGCTGGGTATGAAAGCATTCCACCACAAGACCCGGCACAATACCTTCCGCTACGGCATGCCCGGCCTGCTGCTGGGCCAGATGGCGGTGGTCATGTATACCTGCCTGCAAAACGTATAACGCATCAACGGATGCCCTCACTTCAGAGGGCATCCGTTTTCATATCTTTATATGTTATCTTGCGTGTGGCTGCGTGTCATGGTAGAATGAGACGAAGTCCGGTTATGAAAGGGAGGATACCTGAGATGAATACAAAACAACTCCGCCGCTGTATTGCGGTCGGTTTGATAGCGATCCAGATGCTTGTGCTGCCGGTCTTTGCTGTTAGTCACAACTGCCCTGCGGCCACCATGACAGACGTACCCGCCAACGCATGGTATCACGGCGCGGTAGATTGGGTGATCGTCCACGGGTTGATGAGCGGCTTTAGTGCCACTTCCTTTGGCCCGGACGAGACCCTGACCCGGGCTCAGGTGGTACAGGTACTTTACAATAAGGAGGGCAAGCCTGCTCTCGCCGGACAGAGCAGCGGCTTTTCCGATGTGCCTGATGACCAGTGGTATACCAAAGCGGTCACCTGGGCCAGCAGCAGGGACATCGTCAGCGGCTACGGCGGCGGTATCTTCAAACCCGATGCCCCCGTGACGCTGGAGCAGGTGTTTGTCATCCTGTGGAACTACGAGGGCAACCCGCCTCTGACCGGCGATGCCGACGCGGTTGGTCCCCACTCGGAGTGGGCGGGCAACGCCATCGGCTGGGCGCAGGCGGTGGGGCTGATGGACAATATGCCCTTTGACCGGGTGACCGATCCTGCCACCCGCGCGCAGACCGCCCAGATGCTGATGAATCTACTCAGATAAACGCACCAAAAGGACGCCCGCGGGCGTCCTTTTTCGTTTTCAAAAAATTTTTTGTTTTTTTGAAAAAACCTCTTTACAAACCCGGAGGTGTATGCTATTATCATCTTGCAAACAGTAATGATTACTGTTAAGCGAGAGAATAAACCCTGCGGAAAAGGAGGTTGAGATGGAGCGAACGACCCGATACAGCAAAAAGCGCGAGGCTATTCTTGAAGCCATGCGGATGACGAAGAGCCACCCTACGGCAGAGTGGCTGTACCAGCAGCTCAAGCCGGAGCATCCGGACCTGAGTTTGGGTACGGTGTATCGCAATCTGACCCTTTTTCGTCAACAGGGTGTGATCCGCAGTGTGGGTGTGGTGGACGGACACGAACGGTTTGATGCCAACACGGAAAACCACACGCACTTCGTCTGTACCTGCTGTCATTCCGTGATCGACATTCCCGATATCGCTGCCGGGGAGCAGGTAGAGCAGCAGGTGTGCAGGCAGTACGGCTTCCGCACCGACCACCACGATTTGACGGTGTTCGGCACCTGCGACCAATGCATAAAAAAAGAAGTCAAACAATAAATTCAAAATAAATTATTTAATTGGAGGAAAAAATCATGAAAAAGTACGTTTGTTCTGTTTGTGGTTATGTTCACGAGGGCGACAGCGCTCCCGAGCAGTGCCCCGTTTGCAAGGTCCCTGCCGAGAAGTTCAAGGAAGTGGAAGGTGAGATGAAGCTGGCTGCCGAGCATGAGTACGGCGTGTACGGCAAGACCGTGAAGAACAACCCCGACATCTCCGAGGCGGACAAGAAGTACATCTTTGAGCAGCTCATGGCCAACTTCAACGGCGAGTGTTCCGAGGTCGGTATGTACCTGTGTATGGCCCGCATCGCCCACCGTGAGGGCTATCCCGAGGTGGGTCTGTACTGGGAGAAGGCCGCTTATGAGGAGGCCGAGCATGCCGCCAAGTTCGCCGAGCTGCTGGGCGAGGATCTGGAGCCTATGATGAAGGCTACCACCAAGGATAACCTGAAGTGGCGTGTGGACTGCGAGTACGGCGCCACCCAGGGCAAGTTCGACCTGGCCGCCTGCGCCAAGAAAAACGGTCTGGACGCCATCCACGACACCGTCCACGAGATGGCCCGCGACGAGGCTCGCCACGGCAAGGGTCTGGAAGGTCTGCTGAAGCGTTACTTCTAAGGGAAATCAAACATCCCCCGACAGCGGACCTCCGCTATCGGGGGATTTATCCAGGGCCCTCATATATAGCGCTGTGGAGGAAAATATAATACAAAGGTTCTGTTTGGAGGGATTTTAATGGGTTATTTTACCGGAAAAACCGTTCTCATCACCGGCGGCGGTCGGGCGGTTCTGTCTGACGGCCGTGCCGGCTCCATCGGCTACGGCATTGCCACCGCCTACGCCAAGGAGGGCGCCAACATCGTCATCACCGGCCGCAATGTGCAGAAATTGCAGGACGCCAAGGAAGAACTGGAGCGTCTGTACGGTGTGAAGGTTCTGCCCGTTCAGGGCGATATTGCCGCGGGTAACGACAACGCCGCCACCGCCAAGGCTGTGGTGGAGCAAGCGGTAGCCGAGTTTGGCGGGATTGACGTGCTGATCAACAACGCCCAGGCCTCCGCCTCCGGAGTGACCCTGGCCGACCACACCACCGAGCAGTTTGACTTGGCGGTGTATTCCGGTCTGTATGCGGCCTTCTACTATATGCAGGCCTGCTACCCCTACCTGGCCAAGGCCAAAGGCAGTGTCATCAACTTTGCCTCCGGTGCCGGTCTGTTCGGCAACTACGGTCAGTGCGCCTACGCCGCCGCTAAGGAAGGTATCCGCGGTTTGACCCGTGTGGCCGCCACCGAGTGGAGCAAGGACGGTATCAATGTCAATGTGGTCTGCCCCCTGGCCTGGACGGCTCAGCTGGAGAACTTCCAGAAGGCCTATCCCGATGCCTTTGAGAAGAATGTCCACACCCCGCCCATGGGCTTTTTCGGTGACCCCGAGGAGCATATCGGTCGGGTCTGTGTCCAGCTGGCGCACCCTGATTTTAAGTATATGACCGGCGAGACCATCACCCTGGAGGGTGGCTTGGGCATGCGCCCCTGATTAAATACAACCAAACAGGATAAACTGTTTACAACACAAAAGGAGGAATTTGTTATGAAATATGTTTGTGATGTGTGCGGCTGGGTCTATGACGAGGCCGAGACCGGCGTGAAGTGGGAGGATCTGCCCGAGGACTTCACCTGCGAACTGTGCGGCGTCGGTAAGGACCAGTTTTCCGTGCAGGAGTAAGTAAACCGAAAGGGGACGGCTCTCGCCGTCCCCTTTTTGCGTTCTATTGTTCGCGATTTTCTCATATAACTGTGGCAGTAACGCAGAAATGGAGCGTGTTGCCAAGTGAAGGGGAATATCGAGGAACGGGCCTGCGGTCTGGCCCAGTACATCATAGAGAATAACACCACGGTCCGTGGTGCGGCCCGGAAGTTCGGCATCAGCAAATCCACCGTTCACAAGGATATTCAGGACCGTCTGCCCACCTTTAACCGTCCGCTGTACCTGCAGGTCAAGCAGGTGCTGGACGAAAACAAGGCCCAGCGGCACATCCGAGGGGGTCTTGCCACCCGGAAAAAGTACAAAGGGGAATAAGCCACAGCCGGAAGCGCAACTTTTCTGTTGCGTTTCCGGCTGTTTAAGTGTATGATTAACACAATACATGACACAAAGGAGCGGTTGGGTATGAGCTACGCCGATCAGGTCTTTATTCAAAACTGCAGGGATATCCTGTCCAAGGGCGTCTGGGACACGGACCGTCCCGTGCGCCCCAAGTGGGAGGACGGCACCCCCGCCCACACCGTCAAGCTGTTCGGTGTGGTCAACCGCTATAACCTGAAAGAGGAGTTTCCCATCATCACCGTGCGCAAGCAGTTTCTCAAGTCCGCGGTGGACGAGCTTTTGTGGATCTGGCAGAAGAAGTCCAACGATATCCACGAACTCAACAGCCACGTGTGGGATGCATGGGCCGACGAGAATGGCACCATCGGCAAGGCCTACGGCTATCAGCTGGGTGTCAAGCACCGCTACCCCGAGGGCGAGATGGATCAGGTGGACCGGGTGCTGTTCGACCTGAAGAACAACCCCACCTCCCGGCGCATCATGACCAACCTCTACAACCATCACGATCTGAGCGAGATGGCTCTGTACCCCTGCGCCTACTCCATGACCTTCAACGTCAGCGGCAACACCCTGAACGCCATTTTGAATCAGCGCTCTCAGGATATGCTCACCGCCAACGGCTGGAACGTGATGCAGTACGCCGCCCTGACCCACATGCTGGCGCAGGTGTCCGGCCTGGAGGCCGGCGAGTTCGTTCACGTCATCGCCGATGCCCACATCTACGACCGCCACATCCCCGTGGTGGAGGAACTCATCGCCCGCGCTCCCTTTGATGCACCAAAATTCAGTCTGGACACTTCTGTGACCGATTTCTACGATTTTACTCCCGCCAGCGTGAAACTGGAGGGTTATCAGGCTCATGCCCTGGATGCGAAGATTCCTGTGGCGGTCTGACGGAGGGAACTATGAACCTGATTGTTGCAGTGGATGAAAACTGGGCCATTGGCAAGGGCGGTGACCAGCTGGTCTATATCAGCGCCGACCTGAAGCGTTTTCGCGCTCTGACCACCGGTCATCCTGTGATTCTGGGCCGCAAGACGCTGGCTACCTTTCCCGGCGGGCGGCCCCTGAAGAATCGCCGCAACCTCATCCTGTCGGCCACGCCGGGTTACCAGGTGGAGGGGGCGGAGGTCTATGCCGACGTGGACAGCCTGATGGAAAATGCTCCGGACGATGCCTTTGTCATCGGCGGCGAGAGTGTGTACCGCGCCCTGCTGGATCGGTGCGACACCGCCTACGTGACCAAAATTCTGGCATCCTACCCCGCCGACCGCTATTTCCCCGATCTGGACAAACTGCCCGATTGGCAGGTAGCTGAGGAGGGGGACGTGCTGGAGGAGGACGGGGTTAAATTCCGTTACGTAACCTACAAAAAGAAGTAAAAAAGCGGCCCGCAGATCATCTGTGGGCCGCTTTTTGCGCTCATTTTGGTTTCAGCCTGCGGGGGCGGGGCATACTCTGTGGGGGAGCGATTTTGCGCCGCACTTTCACAGGGTGATGTAAAATCTTGTGTTTTCTGTATAAAACATCAACTTTCTTTGCGAATATCTGCATTTTTTGACTTTTTTACAGTTGAAATTTTCCTGATTTTGTCATACAATACTGTATTGTACGGAAAGGTGTGATGGGCATGCTGAATATCGTTCTGGTCGAGCCGGAAATCCCCCAGAACTGCGGCAATATCGCCCGCACCTGTGCCGCCACCCGAAGCCGTCTGCACCTGATCCGACCCCTTGGATTCGACATCAGCGAAAAGGCGGTCAAGCGGGCGGGCCTTGACTACTGGCCCATGGTGGATCTGCAGGTGTACGACGACCTGGACCACTTCTTCTCCGTCAATCCCGATCCCGACCTGTGGCTTGCCACCACGAAGGCCCCACGGACCTATACCGGGGCAACGTTCCGGGATGGATGCTATCTCATGTTCGGCAAGGAAACGGCCGGTTTGCCCGAGGCGCTGCGCCTGAAATACTACGAACGCTGCATCCGTATCCCCATGCGACCCGATGCCCGCAGTCTGAATCTGGCAAATTCCGTTGCGGTCGTTACCTACGAGGCGCTTCGCCAGCTGGACTTCCCACAGCTGTCCGGCGTGGGCGAGATGGCTCAGTCAAATCTGTAAAACCCGACCCTGCGTTTATATGACGAAAGGAGCAATCAATATGAATTACAACAAGAAGACCGTGAAAGACATCGACGTCAAGGGCAAGAAGGTCCTGCTGCGCTGCGACTTCAACGTGCCTATGGCCAAGGATGGCAGCGGCGTCATCACCGATGACAAGCGCATCCGTGCCGCCCTGCCCACCATCCAGTACCTGCTGGCCGAGGGCGCTGCCGTCATCGCCTGCTCTCACATGGGCAAGCCCCAGCCCAGCTTTGACAAGTGGGTGCAGAAGCAGACCGAGAAGGGTAAGGATCCCGCCACTCTGACCGAGGCTAAGTGGCAGAAGTCTCTGGCTGAGCTGACCCTGGCCCCCGTCGCCGCCCGCCTGAGCGAGCTGCTGGGTCAGGACGTGGCTCTGGCCGCCGACGTGGCCGGCCCCGATGCCCAGGCCAAGGCCGCCGCTCTGCAGCCCGGCCAGATCATGCTGCTGGAGAACACCCGCTTTGAAAAGGGTGAGACCAAGAACGACCCCAAGCTGGCCAAGGCTATGGCCGACATGGCTGAGATCTATGTGTCCGATGCCTTCGGCGCCGTTCACCGCGCTCACGCCTCCACCGCCGGCGTGGCCGAGTACCTGCCCGCCGTTTCCGGCTTCCTGATTCAGAAGGAGCTGGACTTCATCGGCGGCGCCCTGGCCGCTCCCAAGCGTCCCCTGGTCGCTATTCTGGGCGGCTCCAAGGTCAGCTCCAAGATCGGTGTCATCAACAACCTGCTGGAGATCGCCGACACCATCATCATTGGCGGCGGCATGGCCTACACCTTCTCCGCCGCTCAGGGCGGCAAGATCGGCAACTCCCTGTTCGAGGCCGATTGGCAGGAGTATGCTCTGGAGATGATCAAGAAGGCTGCCGACAAGGGCGTCAAGCTCCTGCTGCCCATCGACACCGTGTGCGGCGACAAGTTTGCTCCCGATGCCAACACCCTGACCGTGGACGCCGGCAACATCCCCGACGGCTGGGAGGGTCTGGATATCGGCCCCAAGACCGTGGAGCTGTACTGCAATGCTGTGGCCGATGCCGGCACCGTTATCTGGAACGGCCCCATGGGCGTGTTTGAGTTTGCCGCCTTCGCTGCCGGCACCGAGGCCGTGGCCAAGGCCCTGTCCCAGACCAACGCCATCACCATCATCGGCGGCGGTGACAGCGCGGCTGCCGTGCAGCAGCTGGGCTATGCCGACAAGATGACCCATATCTCCACCGGCGGCGGCGCCTCTCTGGAGTTCATGGAAGGCAAGGAGCTGCCCGGCGTGGCCTGCTTGCTGGATGCCTGAGCAAAAACTCCATAACCTGTAACCATCAACATCATAATCCGGTCCATGACCGGTTCCATATAGAGGCCCCTGCGGCCGTAGAAAGGAAGTCTTTATCCCATGAATCGTAAATACCGTAAGACCATCATCGCCGGCAACTGGAAGATGAACAAGACCCTGACCGAGACCAAGGCCTTTGCCGACGAGATCAAGCCCCAGCTGGGCAAGCATAAGTGGTGCGAAGTAGTGCTGTGCGTTCCCTTTGTGAACATCCCCGCCGCTGTGCGTATGTTTAAGGACACCCGCGTGGCCATCGGTGCCGAGAACGTGCATTTCGAGGACCACGGCGCTTTCACCGGCGAGGTCACTGCCGAGATGCTGAAGGAAGTCGGCGTCAAGTACGTCATCATCGGCCACTCCGAGCGCCGCGAGTACTACGGCGAGACCGACTTCACCGTCAACAAGAAAATCAAGGCCGCTCTGGCCGCCGGTCTGCACCCCATCGTCTGCGTGGGCGAGAGCCTGGAGCAGCGCGAACTGGGTGTTACCGCCGAACTGATCAACTATCAGGTCAAGTGCGCCCTGTCCGGCCTGGATGCCTCCCAGATGCGCAAGGTGGTCATCGCTTACGAACCCCTGTGGGCGATCGGCACCGGCAAGACCGCCACTGCCGAGCAGGCTAACGAGGTCTGCGAGATCATCCGCGGTATCATCCGCCACCAGTTCGGCGCCCGCGTGGCCCGCGCCGTGACCATTCAGTACGGCGGCTCCATGAACGCCAAGAACGCTGCCGAGCTGCTGGCTCAGCCCGACGTGGACGGCGGTCTGATCGGCGGCGCCGCCCTGAAGGTTCCCGACTTCCTGCAGATTATCGCTGCTGCCAACCAGGAATAATCAAGGGTGTGAGCGTATGAGATAGGGTATCTCATATCCCTCATCTCATATCTCATATCTGTTCAAGAAAGGTACTTGTATGAAAACACCTACCACCCTTATCATCATGGACGGCTTTGGCCTGTCCTGCTGCTCCGAGGGCAACGCCATCGAAGTGGCCAAAACCCCCAATCTGGACGAGATCTTTGCCACCTCCTCCGGCTGTAAGCTGTCCGCTTCCGGTCTGGATGTGGGTCTGCCCAAGGGGCAGATGGGCAACAGCGAGGTGGGCCACACCAACATCGGTGCCGGCCGCGTGGTGTTCCAGGATCTGCCCCGCATCACCCGTGATGTGGAGACCGGTGATCTGATGCGCAACCCCGCCTTTGTGGATGCTATGAGCAACTGCCGGGAGTGGGGTTCCGCCCTGCACCTGATGGGCCTTCTGTCCGACGGCGGTGTCCACAGCCATATCGAGCATCTGTTTGCCCTGCTGCGCATGGCAAAGGAGCAGGGCCTTGAGAAGGTCTATGTCCACTGCTTCCTGGACGGCCGCGACGTGCCTCCCTCCTCCGGCAAGGGCTTTGTGGAGCAGCTGCAGGCCAAGCTGGACGAAATCGGCGTGGGCAAGATCGGCACCGTCATGGGCCGCTTCTACGCCATGGACCGTGACAAGCGCTGGGACCGCGTGCAGCGGGCCTATGATGCCATTGCTTTGGGCAGCGCCCCCTTCGCTCCCGATGCTGCCGCCGCGGTGCAGGCTTCTTACGATGCCGGCGTGACCGACGAGTTTGTGGAGCCTGTGGTGTGCGCCGAGGATGTGTGTGTGCAGGAGAAGGATTCCATCATCTTCTTCAACTACCGTCCCGACCGCGCCCGTGAGATCACCCGCTGCTTTGTGGACGAAGATTTCACCGACGTGGAGCGCAAGAGCGGCTTCATTCCCGTTCACTACGTCTGCACCACCGAGTACGATGCTACCATGCCCAACGTCACTGTGGCCTACCCCCGGCAGAAGCTGGACAACATCTTCGGTGAGTATATCAGCCGTCTGGGTCTGACCCAGCTGCGCATTGCCGAGACCGAGAAGTACGCCCACGTGACCTTCTTCTTCAACGGCGGCGTGGAGCAGACCTTCCCCGGCGAGGACCGCTGCCTGATCGCCTCCCCCAAGGTTGCTACCTATGACCTGCAGCCCGAGATGTCCGCCTTCGAGGTGGCTGACGAGGCGGTCAAGCGCATCGAGAGCGGTGCTTACGATGTTATCATTCTGAACTTTGCCAACTGCGACATGGTGGGCCACACCGGCGTGATGGAAGCTGCCGTCAAGGCTGTGGAAACCGTGGACGCCTGCGTTGCCAAGGTCGTGGAGGCCACCTCCAAGATGGGCGGCATCAGCCTGATCACCGCCGATCACGGCAACTCCGAGTGCATGTGCGACGAGTCCGGCTGCCCCTTCACTGCCCATACCACCAATCTGGTCCCTCTGCACATCGTGGGTGCCAACGTCAACCTGCGTGACGGCCGTCTGGCCGACATCGCCCCCACCATGCTGGATCTGATGGGGTTGGAGAAACCTGCCGAGATGGATGGCGAAACACTGATTCAGAAATAAAACCGTAATCCCGCGGGGAGGACCCCGCACCACATATTTGTAACCCAAAGAAGGCGGAAAACCGCCCAAATTTGAAAGGAGATTGATTCCAATGAAGCAGATGATCGAAATCGTTGACGTCCTGGGTCGTGAGATTCTGGACAGCCGCGGCAACCCCACCGTCGAGGTCGAGGTTTATCTGGAAGACGGCACCATGGGTCGTGCCGCCGTTCCCTCCGGCGCTTCCACCGGTATTTACGAGGCTTGCGAGCTGCGTGACGGCGACAAGAGCCGTTACCTGGGCAAGGGCTGCGAGACTGCCGTGAAGAACGTCAACACCGAGATTGCCGAGTGTCTGATCGGCATGAACGTTCTGGATCAGGTGGCCATCGATAAGGCTATGATCGCTCTGGACGGCACCCCCAACAAGACCCGTCTGGGCGCCAACGCCATTCTGGGCGCTTCCATGGCCTGTGCCAAGGCCGCTGCCGAGAGCCTGGGCATGTCCCTGTACAACTACATCGGCGGCACCAATGCCAAGCAGCTGCCCGTGCCCATGATGAACATCCTCAACGGCGGCGCTCACGCCACCAACAACGTTGAGATCCAGGAGTTCATGATCATGCCCGTGTCCGCTCCCTCTTTCCGTGAGGCTCTGCGCCGCTGCGCCGAGGTGTTCCACACCCTGAAGAGCGTGCTGAAGGAGAACGGCACTCCCGCCGCGGGCGTGGGTGACGAGGGTGGCTACGCCCCCAACCTGAAGAAGGACGAGGACGCCCTGAAGGTTATCGTTGCCGCCATCGAGAAGGCCGGCTACAAGCCCGGCGAGGACTTCAAGATCGCCATCGACGCCGCCTCTTCCGAGTGGTGGAACGAGGAGGAGAAGTGCTATATCCAGCCCAAGTCCGGCCGCAAGCTGACCCAGCAGCAGCTGGTCAACATGTGGAAGCGCTTCGCTGACACCTACCCCATCATTTCCCTGGAGGACGGCATGGCCGAGACCGACTGGGAAGGCTGGGCTATGCTGACCAAGGCGATTGGCGACCGCGTGCAGCTGGTGGGCGATGATCTGTTCGTTACCAACGTGTCCCGTCTGGCCACCGGTATCGAGAAGAAGGTCGCCAACGCCATCCTGATCAAGGTCAACCAGATCGGCACCCTGACCGAGACCTTCGACGCCATCCAGATGGCCAACCGCGCCGGTTACACCGCCATCACCTCTCACCGTTCCGGCGAGACCGAGGATGCTACCATTGCTGACATCGCTGTGGCTCTGAACGCCGGCCAGATCAAGACCGGTGCTCCCAGCCGTTCCGACCGCGTGGCTAAGTACAACCAGCTGCTGCGCATCGAGGAGGAACTGGGCGACGTCGCCGAGTACCCCGGCATGAAGGCTTTCTTCAACCTGAAGTAATCGCATAATCTTTCTACAAACGGGCGGCTGATGCCGCTCGTTTGTTTTTGCTCGCCCAGTTCCTCCTTATTAAAATATGGGCGACATTGGGGCCCCGCCAAAACCCAGCGTAGCGGTTTTGGTGGGGAGAGGAGGAGCGGAGGAATGGACGAGCCTTGCCCCGTGGGGCGAGGCGAGGGATATGCAGCCCGCGACGACGAAGTACCCCGGCATGAAGGCTTTCTTCAACCTGAAGTAATCGCATAAACGTTCCAATGAAAAGGACTGGACGGCCGATGGCCGTCCAGTCCTTTTTTGATGTTGACTTGCACGGAGCTGCTTTGTCACAGGGGCGAAACTTACGAATCACGATTGAGCATACGTTCCAGTCTTTTCTTTTCCTCTATAAGTCCGGCACGCTCACTGGGGTGGCACATATCGATTCGGCTCTCCAACTGTTCAAGTCGAAATGCGACAGCACCTTCGGCCCACGTGCCAACCAGTTCGCCTGCCGCTGCGCACGTGGAAAGAGAAATGTCCATATAGGTTCTGAAAATCACCGACCGGGCGGCCAGGAAACCCGCAAAGGCGAAGAACGACATCAGAGCCGCCACCACCAGCAGGATCATAAGCACGGTGTGGAAGATCGTGTAGGCTTCCATCAGCGCCTCCAGCATTACACCCAGACCGAACACCAGCATGGCCACCACACAGGAAACAATGGCCTTAATCCAGAAGGTGGAGAAACCATAGACGAAATCAATGTCCAGCAAAAGGGGCAGGAGCATGGAAAACACGAATAGCAGGGCGCACAGTCCCGTAACGATGGAAATAACCGTTACGACCACGCCGCCGATACCACCCTCGGCCGCCATATCGCCGCCCACCAGCGCAAGGCCCATGATGCCGATGGAAGTGGCCAGCAGGCTCACGCCCCAAAGGATAGTAATGGTGTTCAAACCATCGTCTGTCATTTCGGTGCGCTTTTTATGGACGAAGAAGGCGTACAGGGCGCAAATTACCAACAGCACAAAGGGTACCACCCAGCGCGCGCCGCTTCCCTGCACAAGATTGTACATGATGTGGTCAAAATCGTTTTGCAGGATGGCGAAGATGTTGGCGTGGGCCTGCTCGTATTCCTCCTGCAATGCGTAAAACTCCTCTGCCGGATGGTAGTTGTAGGCTTCGTTCAGGGCAGCGTTGTCTGTGTAGACGATCAGGTCGCTGCCTTCCTTTTCGATGGGGTGGGTGGGATTTAAGATCAAAATATGCTTCAGCTGCTGGCGGTTGGAAACGGCCCTGTAGTCAAGCCGTATTACGCCGCCGTTGCGGAAGCAGTCCTCGGGTTCGTATTGGGAAAAATCCACCACAGCGCCTACGTACTGGTAGCGCTTTGATACCTTTTCAAGTGTAATTACGTGTTCGGTCCAGTCGACCCATTTGCCCTCCCGTTCTTCAAACTCGCTTGTGATGGTAGCGTATTTGGCAAAGTGCTTTTCGTTGTAAAATGCGGTCAGGTCGTTGCCGCCGATCAGCAAAAAAGAGAGAACAAGGCCAAACATGACCACGAACAGCGAAAAATTCCGCAAGGCCGTAAGGGGCAGCGGCAGTGGTTTGTATTTTCGTTTTGGCGCAGACACCTGCTTTTTTGCCGCGTTTTTCTTCCAATTATTTACCGTGCGGTTCCAAGCACGGCGGAGTTCTTTTTTGGTCAGTTTCATAGGCTCGCCTCCTATGTTGTCTATCGTAACACTTTCCTTGTGTATTTGCAAATAAAATCCTTTCTTTGTCCGGGCAAGTGTGATACAATAACCCCGAAATCGCGGAAAGGAATGTTTCCACATGAGCATTGTGAAAGATATGTCCCTGGCGCCCTCCGGGCGGCAGAAAATTGAATGGGTCCGGGACTTCATGCCTGCCCTGTCCGGTATCGAGGCTCGGTTTGAAAAAGAGCAACCCTTCGCCGGTCTGCGCATTGCCGTCTCCGTCCATCTGGAGGCCAAGACCGCCAATCTCGGTCTGGTACTGAAAAAAGGCGGCGCGGAGGTCTACCTCACCGGCTGCAACCCCCTGTCCACCCAGGACGATGTGGCCGCCGCCGTGGCGGAGATGGGAGTGGAGACCTTTGGTATCCATGGCGTTACCCCCGAGCAGTACGAGGATTTGCTGGTGGAGACCCTGAAATGCCATCCTCACATCGTCATTGACGACGGCGGCGACCTGATCCAGCTGCTGGACGGCAGATGCCGCGAGTACGCCGACTGCCTCATCGGCGGCTGTGAGGAGACCACCACCGGTATCCACCGTCTGAAAGCGAGAGAGCGGGAGGGACGGCTGCCCTGCCCCATGATGGCGGTGAACGATGCCAAGGCCAAGCATTACTACGACAACAAGTACGGCACCGGCCAGTCCGTTATGGACGGCATCATGCACACGACTAACCTCATCGTGGCCGGCAAGACGGTGGTGGTGGCCGGTTACGGCTGGTGCGGCAGCGGCATCGCCCTGCGTGCCAAGGGAATGGGCGCCGATGTCATTGTGACCGAGGTTGACCCCTTCAAGGCGCTGGATGCCACCATGAACGGCTTCCGAGTCATGCCTATGGCGGAGGCTGCGCCTTTGGGTGACCTCTTTATTACTGCCACCGGCTGCAAAGATGTTATCACTGCCGAGCATTTTGCGGTTATGAAGACCAACGCCTTGCTGTGTAACGCCGGCCACTTTGACTGTGAGGTGGATGTGGCGTGGTTGGAGGCCAACTGCACTCGCCGCGCTGAGCGCCGGGCCAACATTGTGGGCTACACCATGGCAGACGGCCGCAATCTGAATGTCATTGCCGATGGTCGGCTGGTGAATTTGGCCGCCGGCAACGGCCATCCTGCGGAAATCATGGATATGTCCTTCGCCGTGCAGGCTCTGGCGGCCGAGTGGCTGGTCAAGCACAAGGAGAAACTGGAACTGAAACTGTACGATATCCCCGAGGAAATCGACTACCAGATTGGTGTCACCAAGCTGGCGGCTCTGGGCCTTGCCATTGATGAGCTGACCGAGGAACAGAAAGCCTACCTGTCCGGCTGGCAGGTATAATTCAGAAAGAAGGTAACATAGAATGAAAAGGATTCTGTTTATGGGTGATTCCATCACCGATTGTACCCGTGGCAAAGGACCCTCCGAAAAGGACCCTCTGCTGAACCTGGGTAACGGCTACGCCAGCTTCATTGCCGGACGCATGGGTCTGGAGCATCCCGGCGAGTATGAGTTTATCAACCGCGGCATCAGCGGCAACCGGATTGTAGATGTTTACGCCCGCACCAAGCGGGATATCATTGCCCTGAAGCCCGACTATATGAGTATCCTCATCGGCATCAATGATGTGTGGCACGAGGTCTTTGACCCCGAGCATCCCCACGGCGTGGACGGGCCCAAGTACTTGAAAGTGTATGACCTGCTTATCGAGGAACTGAAGGAAGAACTACCCGACCTGAAGATTATGCTGATGGAGCCCTTCGTGCTGGAGGGTCCCGCCACCGCCGAGCGTATCGCGTGGTTTGAGGAAGAGGTCGCTATCCGCGCCCAGGCGGTGCGGGAAATCGCCGCCAAGTATGATTTGCCCCTGATCCCTCTGCAGGCCGACCTGCTGGAGCTGTGTGAGAAGGCACCGGAGACCTACTGGCTGGCCGATGGCGTACATCCCTGCGCCCCCTTCCACCAGTACATTGCCGACAAGTGGATGGAGACGTTCAAAAGGTGCTGCCTGTAAAACAATAAAAAATTGCCGCTTGACAGCGGCAATTTTTTATGCCCGGAAAAGAAAAACTTTTGGTTTGGGACATAAAAAACGGCGGCGGAATAGATTGAGAAAGAGCCATAGATATGCTAAGCTGTGATAAAACTATGCAGGAGGGACACAAGATGATTTTGGGAATCTTGCTTCGATACGGCAACCGCCCGGAGGACGGACACTGGGCGGAGAAGGCGTCCATACCCTTTGATTACTGGGACATGGCGGAGAAAAACAACATTACCCTATGCGCGATTATGAATCCAACCGATGCCGGTCGGGCGTGCGATATCTGCGATGGATTGATCATCCCCGGCAGCAGCAACACCGTCCTGCCGGAATATTACGGCGGCGACCCTACAGATGAGATTATCAAGTTTGACGAGTATGCCCATGACAAGCCGATTATCGATCTGTTCGTTGAGGCGGGTAAGCCGATTTTTGGTATCTGTCAGGGAATTCAGGTGCTGAACATTTACTTCGGCGGCTCGGTCAAGCGGGTGAATGTGAATTACTCCCACGGCCTGCCCGGTATGGCTGACAAGAGGATGCACGAAATCAATATCGAGCCGGACAGCTTTGTTTGGGACGTGTTTGGAACGAGCAGGGCGCAGGTCAACTCCCACCACGGCTGGGGCATTGACCGCCTTGGCGACGGTCTGCGGGTGGTGGCAGCCGCCGATGACGGCGTGATTGAGGCGGTGGATAACCGGGAAAAGAAGGTTTTTGCCGTCCAGTGGCACCCAGAGCAGAACTTCCACGTGGGTGACCCCATCGAGCAGGAATTCTTCAAAAACTTTATCGAGGTTTGTAAACAGAAATAAAAAATCCCCGGCCCAACGGCCGGGGATTTTTTGTGCTTGTTACGCCTGCGGTTTCTGACTTTCCAGATACTCGTCGTAGGTCATCTTGCGGTCGATGAGCTTGCCCTCGGCGGTGAAGTCGAACACGCGGTTACACACGGTCTCGATCAGCTGGTGGTCGTGGGAGGCCACCAGAATGTTGCACTTGACGGACTCCAGACCCTTGTTCAGGGCGGCGATGGACTCCAGATCCAGATGGTTGGTGGGTTGGTCCAGCATCAGCACGTTGGCGCCGGACATCATCATCCGGGACAGCATGCATCGCACTTTCTCACCGCCGGACAGCACCTTGACCGGCTTGTATACCTCGTCACCGGAGAACAGCATGCGGCCCAGGAAACCGCGCAGGAACTGCTCCTGGGGGTCGGGGGAATACTGGCGCAGCCACTGGACAAGGTTATCGTCGCAGCCGTCGAAGTAGGGGGTGTTGTCCTTGGGGAAGTAGGAGAAGGTAGCGGTCTGGCCCCACTTGACGGTACCCTCGTCGGGTTCCATCTCACCGGACAGAATCTTAAACAGGGCGGTGTGGGCGTTCTCGTTGTCGCCCACGAAAGCGATCTTGTCGCCATGCTCCACAATGAAGCTGACCTTGTCCAGCACCTTCACGCCGTCGATGGTCTTGGACACGTCAGTGACGAAGAGGATGTCCTTGCCCACCTCGCGGTCGGGGGTGAAGCCCACCCAGGGGTAGCGGCGGGAGGAAGCGGGCATCTCCTCCACCGTCAGCTTGTCCAGCAGCTTGCGGCGGGCAGTGGCCTGCTTGGACTTGGACTTGTTGGCGGAGAAGCGGGAGATGAAGTCCTGCAATTCCTTGATTTTTTCCTCGTTGCGCTTGTTCTGGTTCTTCACCAGCTGCTGCACCAGCTGAGAGGACTCGTACCAGAAGTCGTAGTTGCCCACATACATCTTGATCTTATTATAGTCGATGTCCACAATGTGGGTGCATACGGTGTTCAGGAAGTGACGGTCGTGGGAAACCACGATGACGGTGCCCTCAAAGTCCAGCAGGAAGTCCTCCAGCCAGTTGACGGCATCAATGTCCAGGTTGTTGGTAGGCTCGTCCATCATCAGCAGATCGGGGTTGCCGAACAGTGCCTGTGCCAGCAGCACCTTCACCTTCAGTCTGGCATCCAAAGTAGCCATATCGTTGTAATGCAGCTCGGTGCCAAGGCCGAGACCCTGCAGGATGCGGCTGGCGTCGGATTCTGCCTCCCAACCGCCCAACTCAGCATACTCCTCCTCCAACTGGCAGGCCAGCATGCCGTCCTCGTCGGTCATTTCCTCCTTGGCGTAGAGGGCCTCTTTCTGCTTGCCGATTTCGTACAGTCGCTGGTTGCCCATGATGACCGTGTCCATGACGTTATAGGCGTCATAGGCGTTCTGATCCTGCTTCAGCACAGACATGCGGGTGTTGGGCAGGATGTGTACCTCGCCGGTGGTGGACTCCAGCTCGCCGGACAGGATCTTCAGAAAGGTGGACTTGCCCGCGCCGTTGGCGCCGATGATGCCATAGCAGTTGCCGGGGGCGAACTGCAGATCCACGTGGGAGAACAGGGGGGTGCCGCTGTAATTCAAACTCAGGTCGGTAACCGTGATCATGGTGTGTACTCCTTCATCAAATATAAACTCACAGTTGCACCAGTATAACACAAAATCCATAGGAATAACAGCATAAATTTGCAGGAAAACAGGAAATTTTGTGTTGAAAAACTGTATCCAATGACTACGATTGCAAAATGGAGCGGATTGTGGTAGAATACAGCAAACGGGTGGGAAACTGCCCTGTGATTTGAGGCCGCGCCGGGGAAAGGCGTTTCGGACCGTGTGTCTGTGAGTGGAAGGCCTTGGATCGACACACCGGAAAGGAACGACTGTATTTATGGAAATCAACGGCGAAATCGTAAATGACGTGGTGCGCTACGACCAGCTTGGCCTGTCGGCCGAGATCATGCGTGCCATCGACAAAAAGGGTTACGTGCAGGCTACCCCTGTGCAGGCCGGTGCCATCCCCTGCTTTTTGGAGTGGAAGGACGTCATTGCCAAGGCCCCTACGGGAACCGGCAAGACCTTTGCCTTTGGCATTCCCATGGTAGAGCATATCGACCCGGAGAGTGATGAGGTGCAGGGGCTTGTGCTGGCCCCTACCCGGGAACTGGCCATCCAGATCCAGGAGGAACTGCGGGATCTGTGTGCATTCAAAGAGGGCGTGCGAACCGTATGCCTGTACGGTGGTCAGCCCATTGACAAGCAGATCACCCAGCTGAAAAAGCGGCCTCAGATCGTAGTGGCCACCCCCGGCCGACTCATGGACCACATGAAGCGGCGCACCGTGCGCCTTGATAAGGTGCAGACTGTGGTGCTGGACGAGGCGGACCGTATGCTGGACATGGGCTTCGTCCGGGACGTGACCCGGATCCTTGACCAGATCAAGAACCGCCGGAACATGGGTATGTTCTCCGCCACCATCTCCCGGGAAGTTATGGACATCTCCTGGGTCTATCAGCGGGACCCGGTGGAGATCACTGTCCGTGCCGACGAGCAGAACAAGCCCGACATTGCCCAGTACCGCCTGGACGTGGAACGCAATGAAAAGGCGGACGTGGTGGCCCGACTGCTGGAACTGGGCGACTTCGCACTGGGTATCGCCTTCTGCAACACCAAGAACATGACAGACCGGCTGGCGGGTCTGCTGCGTATGCGGGGCATCAGCTGTGAAGCCATCCACGGCGATATTCAGCAACGGGTCCGGGAAAAGACTCTGCAGAAGTTCCGCGAAAGACAGATGCGGGTGCTGGTGGCTACCGACGTGGCCGCCCGGGGTCTTGACATTGACGATGTGGACGTGGTCTTTAACTACGACATCCCCGACGAGAATGAGTATTACATCCACCGTGTGGGCCGCACCGGCCGCGCCAAGCGTCACGGCGTGGCATATTCTCTGGTATCCACCATTACCGAGGGTATCCGGCTGGACGACATCAGAAAGAACACCGGAAACGACATCCAGCGGGTCTGCTTTGGCCCGGACGGACAGCTGGTGCCGGTGGAGCAGAAATAAGAATACAATGGTGTGAAAGGAAGTGTTCCCATGCAGAAACGATTGTACCGAACCGAAGATGCCGACGCCAAGGTGTGTGGCGTTTGCGGCGGCATTGCGGAGTTTTTTGGTATTGACCCCTCTTTGGTCCGTGTGGGCTGGGTGTTTCTGACCCTGTGTGCCAGTGTGGGGTTTTGGGGCTACCTTATTTGTGCCGCTATTTTGCCGAAAAAGAGCGAAATCTTCCCTGAGGTATAATGAAATGCCCCCACAAAGTGGGGGTATTTTTATAGGAGGACGTATGATACAAATGCGAACATCTGCGGCGGAGGACCGCCCCCGCCTGCGCGCGCTTTGGAAGCTGGCCTTTGGGGACAGCGATGAGTATATTGACTGCTTTTTTACCGCCTGCCCCGACCCGGAGCAGGTGCTGGTGCTGGAGGATGCCGGCGGTGTGCAGGCCATGACCGCCTGGTTTGATATGCCCCTTGTGTCCGAAGACGGCGGACAGTGGCCGGGCGCTTATCTCTATGCCGTGGCCACCCATCCGGATTGCCGGGGGAAAGGATATGCCGGGATGCTGCTCAAATGGGCGGGGGAGTGGCTGCAGAGCAGAGGATTTGCCTGCCTGACCACCGTGCCGGCCAGCGACAGTTTGCACAACTTCTTTGCCGCCAACGGCTTTGAGGAACAGTTTTCCCTTGTGGAGCGGGAGGTCGTTCCCGACACAGCGGGAACTCCTTTGCCTATCGTGGCGGTGGAGTGGCAGGAATACGGCAGCCTGCGGGAGAAGCTTCTGTCCGGTACGGCTCACGTGGCCTGCGGGGCGCAGGCACTTGCCTATCAGCTGGCGGTGTGCCGCCTGTCCGGGGGCGGCCTGTTCCGGGTAGGCAGCGGCTGTGCCTGCGTGGAGCGGGCGGGGGATACGGCAGTGGTCAAAGAACTGCTTGCTCCCGTAGGCGAACACGCCGCCATCCTGACTGCCCTTGTAAAAACCATATCTGCCAAACGGTGGCTGATGCGCACCCCGTGCCGAGGGGGACAGGTGGGGAAACCCTTTGCCATGTACCGATGGTTAATTGACAAACCGACCCAATGGTCGGGCGATTTGGCCTACTTTGGTCTTGCCTTTGATTAAAAGGAAACCCGGACGGAACATTCCGTCCGGGTTTTTGTTATTCTCCGTACCCCATGGTGACCATGTAGGCCAGGTTGTCCTGGTTGACGTCCATGCGGCCGTACTGGACCACCACATCCACGTCGCTGCGGATGTACATGGAGTACTGCACCATGATGTCAAGGCCGATACCGCCGAACAGGCTTTCGTCGTCGGTGTAGAAGGCGCTGACCCGCTCCGCCGGGGCGGTGAAGGGGATGCCCTTGACCGGGGGACGATCTTCGAAGTAGATGTCGATCAGGCAGTGGGCGTCCTGCTCATTGCGGTTTAGGATGACCACGCACTCGTGGCCGCGATAGTCCTTGGAGTCACCCTTGTGCAGGGGGGGACGGTAACCGTCCACGATGCTCCATTCTTTTTTACCCATACTGTCACTCCCTTTTGAGTTTTTTATAGTATAGCAGAAGATGACGAGGAATTCATGGATAAATGGGGAAAGTTTTGCCGCTTTTTGCGTATATTTTGATGTGTTTGAGGGCTGAGAAACAGAAAAGGCAGCCGCCCGGACGGGCGACTGCCTTTTGGTGGACCTAATCGGGATCGAACCGACGACCTTACGGATGCGAACCGTACGCTCTCCCAGCTGAGCTATAGGCCCAAACAGAACAAAGCATATTATAAAGCACCCGGGCGTATTTGTAAAGCCTTTTTGAAAAAATATCCCCCGGTAAGGCGCGGGGCGCGCCCCCTTCGCACGCCCCGCGCCTGCCCGTTAACGGGCGGCCATGATCATGGTGGCGACCTCCTCTCTGGTGGCGAAACTGCCCGGACGGGTGCCGTCGGTGATGCCGGCGGCTTTTGCTTCATCCATGCGGCTCCAGCTGCTGGCGGGCTGTGCGGCCTGTCGAACCAGCCAGGCGGTGAGCATGGCGTCAAACTGTTCCTGCGTCACAGTATCCTCCTTTCTGTAAGCGGGGCGATAGGCCCCCACGATGTATTTCCTGTCCCGGGTACGGCGCATGACTGCGCCGCCGTTGGCTTCGTTGCCGGCGCCGGTGTTTCCGTCAATGGTGGTAATGCGCTTGCCGTCCCAGCTTTCGCACAGACCCACGTGGGCGGCACTGCCCCGGCCGTTGAAGTTGAAGAAAATGATGTCCCCGGGCCGGTAGTCTGTCACCCGCTGCTTCCTGTGGAAATCCAGCAGGGCAGGGCAGTAGGCGGTTTGCTTGCCGCCGAAAAACAGGTCCGCCGCCCCGGCCTGCCGGAACACCCACCACAGGAACACGCAGCACCATGGGTAGGAACTGCCGGATACCTCCCGGCCATAGTAGACGGCGTTGTATTTCACGCGGTTGGAGCCGGCAGGCAGCTCCGTTACGCCCAACTCATCCCGGGCAACGGCCAAAATTCGTTCGGCGGTCATTGGGCAGCCTCCCCGGCGGCGTGCAGTTTCAGCACCGCGGCCTCTACCGCATCCCGCACCTGCCGCAGGTCCACGTCAAACCCCTGCTCGGCCAGCAGGGACAGGGCGTAGTCCAGCCGGGTCTGCCCACTGCACTGATGGTACAGCTGTTGTGCCGCCGCCACGGCGATGTCCGCCCAGCGCAGCAGGTCGGAGCGTTGCTGGGCGGAGGTTTTACTGCGCAGCCACGGGATAAAGAATACGCTGATGGCCACGGCGGCTGCGGCAATGACAGCGTTGAACAAAGGTGTCAGGTCGATCATTGATTTACCTCCTTGCTGTTGGCGGGCAGTGCAGCCAGCACCCGGCTGACGATCTCGTCCCTGTCGGCCTCAGTCCACAGGTCACGCCACACCATCACGTTGTCGAGATAGGCAACATGCTCGCCGGCTGCGCTCGTGTAGTTCATGGGGCCAAACTCAAACCGCAGCTGCCGCTCGGCCTGCAGCAGTTCCTCGGTAACGATGGCGTGTTCCAGCACGGTCACGCCGCCGTTGGTACCGTCCGGCTCTGTCTCGGTGTCCCGCTTCCATACCTTCATGGTCACGCGGCCCACCTCGGCGGTCAGCTTCACCCGATACCAAATGCTTTCGTCCATGCGGTAGATATTGCCCGCCGCATCGCGAATGGGTCCGGCGCCCGCAGGGGTGTGGATGTAGCATTGGTTGTAGAAGTTCACACCGGCACGCACAGTGTTGCCCAACACCCGAATATCCAGCAGGTCGGTGAGTCCTCCGCTGTTGTCCGCCGGGGTTGGCTTGTAGTCGAACTGGACAGTCGCCCTGCCGGAAATGGGATAGTTCAAAGTAGCCACAGCGCGGGACGAACTGTCATTCACCCGGAACCGCAAACAGCGCTGCACGCCGTCCGACACCACGTCGTAATGTATGGCACTGCTGGCGGCACCCTGCCAGTGGTCCGTCTGTGCAAGGAAGTTATCCTCCCCGACGGCGTACCCCTCGAAGTCGTCCCTGAAGAAGGTGAACCGGCTGTCTATGGGACTGTCGCCGGGGAAAGTCTTGATACTGCCGTCGGTATAGACCTGCTCCCAGCGCCACGTGTCGGCGTTGTACCGCCAGTCGGCAAGACCTGTTCCGGCCTTGCCGTCCTCACCGTCTTTGCCGGCTGAGCCGGTCAGGTCGCGCCACACCTTCAGCTCATCCAGCCAAATGGTATGCTCACCGGTTGGAACAGGCTGAGATGCGGAGCCGGGCGCGTAGGTGTAAACGGCCCAATATTTCGCAAACTCCATGGCTCGCTGTCCGATGGCGGCAGTCTCGCACACGACCTCCAAAGCTGTGTCCTCGTCCCCGCGCTCCCAAAGGCGCAGTACCATGCGCCCCAGCTCAACTCGCACCTGCATGGAGTACCACAGATTTTCCTTTGGGATAAACCGTGTGCCGTCCTTGTTCGTCATCCAGTAGACCATTTGGCTGCCGGTGGTGCCTGTGTCAGTAATGCGGGCATAATCTCCGGCCCGGACGGTTGCTGTGATAGTGCCGCTTTGGTGGTCGAACCGATACTCGTTGAACGGGTTGACCATGATGCCGGGTCGGGAACCGGCCACGGTGGTCTCCAGCTTGAAGTCCAGACCGACGGTGTATGCCCCCACCACAGGCTCCATAGTGTCGAATTTGTGGGTGGTACTGTTCACACAGCGCAGCTTCAGCACCTTGCTGCCGTCCACCTCAGCGATGCCGTAGGTAGCGTAGCTGTCGCTGTTGACGTCGCCGTGGTGGTCGTCGAAGTATTCATACCGGGGGTCGGCCCTGAAAAAGGTGTCCTCACCCACCGGGTAGCTTTCAAAGCTGTTGCGGTGGATGGTGAACTTGTCGCCCTCGATGGGGCTGGGACCGGGGAAGCTGTCAATTCGGCCGTCCATGTAAAGGACCTCCCAGCGCCAGGTATCGGCATTGTAGGACACGCTCCGGATGCCGCCGGTGACCGGCACGCTACTGTCCGTGTACTTCTCGCCGTCCCAAAGCTGCCAATAGCCGTGGTCGTTCGCCACAGGCGGGTGGGAGGCATAGCCTTTCACCCGCCGTTCCAGCTCAGAGAACTCGGTGGGCAGCACCGGCCACTGCTTGTCCCCGCAGAGAGAGCGGGGGACAAACAGGGTGATGACGTTGGTGTGGCGGGTGACATCTCCTTTCGTTCCCCGCAGCTGCATGCGGTAGAAGCCGCCGGGGCCGAGCTGCTGGGCAGTGAGCAGGATGGATGCACAGCCATCCGGATTCTTTTGCAGGGGCCAGATGTCCATCTGTCCGTCCACCTGTACCAGCATGGTCCAGTCCCAGCCCTCGGGCAGGGGACCGGAAACGGTCAGCTCCCGGCTGAGATGGTCATTCTGCTGCAGCGTGAGCCGCGGGTCGGCCCAGATCTGCCAGTTGTTGAATTGAATCATAGGTTCCTCCTTATTTCATGTGTTTGAGATAACGCTCCGCGCCGTAACGCAGGCAGCGCTGCAGCTGCCGCTCCCCCCGCAGGATCGTGCGGGACACGGTGGAACGGTCCACGTTCAGCTGCCGTGCGATCTCCTTTTGACTGAGCTGCTGAACGTAGTACATGGTCAGCATAGTCCGCTGGCGTGGGGTGATGTCCTCGTTCAGACATCGGACCAGATTGTGTCGGAGCTGTTCCATGCTGTTGGTATTGGTATTCTGCTCGGACAGCTGGCGCATATAGGCGGCCATGTCCCGGCTGTAGGGGTTACCCCGGCGGTAGCGTGGTTTTGCCACGGCAGACACCTCCTGTGTTGTAATAGCGTTCGCAGTCCCGGGCAGTTTGCTGGGCCTGACGGCGCATTTCGATCAAAGGTGCCATCCGCCCCTCCAGCACAAGCTGCTCCGTCCTGTCGTGGGTCCTGCTGCGCCGGGCGGCCAGTTCCCGGATGCGCCCGGCCAAAAGCTGAGCGCCCTGACGGTATTCCACCGCCAATTCCTTCAGGGTCAAGTGAGCCACCCCCTCTCCGGTAGCAGCACCTGCACCTGCAGGGCCAGTGCCGCCTCGATGGGAAAGCGCTCCAGCCAATGACCTGCCGCCATGCGGAAACAGTCGGTGCAGACCGGCACGCCATCCCATACGAAACGGGCCTCCCCGGGGTAGAACTCCCCGCAGCAGCGGGGACACAACCCCGCCGGAGGACACTGCTGACTGTCCCGCAGAGGGGGCAGCAGTCCCATAGTTCCCGGTGTCATTCGTCCTCACCTCCTTGCACAATAAACTTCATGGCACACTCCTTTCTGTCCGGATTATGGTACTGTCGGTTTGATATTCTGTAGGCACAAACAATTCAATTGAGTTTCACCACTGAGCGAAAATACTCAATCGAGTAGCTACAAGTGCAATATACACTCGATTGAGTAATATGTCAAGAGGGAAAATAAAAAAATTACTCAATTAAGTAAAAATGTGCTTGCAATTAAAACTCAATTGCGTTACAATGGGGTCAGAGAAACAGCGGAAAACGCTGTAACAGATGGGAGGAAGCAATATGTCCCAGGTGGAATATCTGAAGGAACAAATTGCCAAGCAGTACGGAAACATCTCCAAATTTGCCGAGCAGATCGGTGTGCCTGCCACCACCATCCGAAATATGTTTACCCGCGGTGTGGACGGCATTGGGACCGGAACCATGGTGAAGATCTGCGATGCCCTGCACATCGACATCAGTTCTCTTATGCGGGACGAACCGAAAAAGCAACTGGACTTCGACGATTTCACCTACGCGCTTTACAATGAATCCCGCGACCTGCCTGAGGAGAAGAAGCAGATGCTGCTGGAAATGGCGCGCTTCTTTAACAAGGAGCTGCAGAACGGAAAGGAAGGTTGACTATGGATAAAACGCTGGCCCTGTATGACAAACTGAACCGCGCGGGGGTCAGGTTTTACCACTGGGATTTGGACGACCGGCAGGCCGCAACCATCGAATTGGACGGCCGGTACGCCATTTTCATGGACTTCGACAATATCCACACCAGCGCGGAAGAGCGGGTGGTGGTAGCCCATGAGGGCGGCCATGTGGCTACCGGGGCCACCCACCGGGTGAGCAGCCCCTACGATTTGGTCGCCAAGCACGAGTACAAAGCGGACAAGTGGGCCATCGAGCAGCTGGTTCCCGCCCGGGAACTGGACGCCGCCGTGGCCCGGGGTTGTACCGACCTTTATAGTTTGGCGGAGCATTTTGATGTGACCGTTCCCTTTATGGAGAAGGCGGTCAGCCTGCACACCCATGGCAACCTGTCCACGCGATTGAATTTTTAAGAAAGGCGGTGGGCGTATGGATTTGATCGCCATTGACAGCCATACCCACATCAACCACGGACATCCGGAGGATGCCTCGGCGGAGCAGACCCCGGTTTACTCCGCTATGCCCGACTGGCTCTATCGGGTCAACGATGGGGCGGGAATCGGGAAGATGCTCTGCTCCACCTTTGCAAGTGTCCGTACCACGGAGTATATCGTGGAAGAAAACGAATACCTCTTTGACCTTGTGAGGCGGGAAGAGCGCCTGTACCAGTGGGTAGTCATGGATCCCCGCATCCCGAAGACCTTTGAGCAGGCGGAGCGGATGCTGGCCGGGGAAAAATGCGTGGGCATCAAGCTCCACCCCCTGTACCACCAATATTCGCTGCCCGAGCATGCGGACAAGCTGTTCTCCTTTGCTGCCGGGCGGCGGGCGGTGGTACTCATTCACCCGGAGGAGCAGCCGGACTATATCCTCCCCATTGCCGACCGTTACCCCGACGTGACATTTATTGTCGCCCATCTGGGGGACGAGCATTATGTGGATGCGGTGGCCAATGCCCGCCACGGCAACGTGTGGACAGATACCTCCGGTATCGCCAGTTCCAAAAACGCGCTGCTGGAGTATGCGGTAGGACGCATCGGGTCGGAACGCATCCTGTTCGGTACGGATACCTATTCCCCCGGCTTCCAGCGTGGGCGGGTGGAGTATGCTCTTATCAGTGAGCAGGATAAGCAAAACATCCTGCGGGATAATGCCCTGCGGCTGTTTGGAGATAAAGTAAAGTGAAAAAGCCGCCCTCTGTCCTATCAAAACGGAGGGCGGCATATCATATTGCAGGAACAAAAACGGAGGATGTCTATGAATACCATACCGTATTTTGATGCCCACTGCGACACACTGTCCCGCTGTTTGGAGCGTGACACCTGCCTGTGGGAAAATGACGGTCAGCTGGATTTGAAGCGGCTGTCTGCCTTTCAAAAGGCGGGGCAGATCTTTGCCATCTACCACGACAGCGCCATACCCGTGGAGGGAGGTCTGTTCGCCATGTGTCGGCGGCAGCAGCAGCTGTTTGACGAGTCCTGTCAAAGGCATGCCGGTGTGATGGCCGGGTGCCGCAGCGGGGCGGAAATTGACGCTGCGCTGGAGGCGGGCAGGATCGCCGCCGTGCTGAGCGTGGAGGGGGGCGAACTGCTGGACTGCGACCCCGATAAGCTGGACTGGGCGCAGGAGGTGGGGGTGCGCTGTGTCAATCCAACATGGAACCACGCCAACGCCCTGTCCGGCAGCAACGTGGAGGACCGGGAGCGGGGATTGAGCGATGTGGGCCGTGAATTTGTCCGTCAGGCCCAGAAACGGAATATCCTGCTGGACGTTTCCCACCTGTCCGACCCGGGATTTTGGGATTTGGCTGACATAACGCAAAAGCCGATCGTGGCGACCCATTCCAACGCCCGGGCGTTGTGTGACCATACCCGCAACCTGACCGACGATATGTTCCGTACCATCGTGCAGACCGGCGGCGTGGTGGGTATCAACTTCTGGGTTCGGTTTGTGGGGGACACAGACCGACCCGCCATGGAGGATTTGATTGCCCACATTGACCACTTTATGGATCTGGGAGGGGCCAAGCATCTGTGTCTGGGCGGTGATTTGGATGGGTGCGACAGGCTGGCCGGAGGAATGACCGGGGTGCAGAGCGTGCCAAAGCTTTGGCAGGCGCTGGCCGACCACGGCTATGGAACGGCGGAACTGGAAGACCTGTTTTTCAACAATTTGCGCCGGGTGCTGGAATAAGACAAAAAGCCGGGACTTTCCCTTGAAAGTCCCGGCTTTTCTATTGACAAAAAAGGACAAAGCGGGTAAAGTGTACATGATTGAAAAAGGAGATGTCAGCATGGAAATCAAAGATATTATCGTTCAAGGCATCGGCATTATTGCCATGGCGTTCAACATTCTGTCCTTCCAGTGCAAGAAGCAGCGCAGCATTATCGTGATGCAGTTTTTCGGCGCGCTGTTCTTCTGCATTCACTTCTATCTGGTGGGTGCCATGACCGGCGCGCTGCTCAATGCGGTGGCGGTGTTCCGGGCGTTTGTGTACAGCAACAAGGAAAAATTCAAGTCCGACCATGCGGCCTGGCTGATCTTCTTCATTGCAGTCAGTGCAGCTTGCTATCCCGCCTCTTTCCTGTGGCTGGGTGTGGAACCCACCGCCTACCGCTTCATTCTGGAGATCCTGCCGGTGGTGGGCATGACCCTGTCCACCTTCTCCTTCCGGGCCGACGGGGCCAAGGGCCTGCGGCTGTTGTGGTTCTTCAGCTCCCCCCTGTGGCTGGTATACAACGTGTGCAACGGCTCCATCGGCGGCACCGTGTGCGAAACCTTTGCCATTATTTCCATCCTGTCGGCTATGTTCCGTCTGGACCGCAAAAAGCAGTAAAACAAAAAACCGCGAACCCGTTCGGGTTCGCGGTTTTTTATATTAACTTAGGTGAAGTTAAATCGTCCTTTGGTACCTTGTCCCAGCGGAACAGGGGGACGAGGTCGGCAGGGGAGATGGGGGCAGGTTCCGGGATCAGGCCCGCCAGATGGGCCAGAATGCCTACCAGTTCGGGGGCAGTATACTGCTGCTGCAGCTGACCCAGCTCCAGATCCCGGTCACGCTTGGCAAGCCTGCGTCCGTCCTCAGCCAGCAGCAGGGGGACGTGGGCGTACTCCGGGGTGGCAAAGCCCAGCTGCTGCCCAAGCCAGATTTGACGGGGGGTGGAGTCCAGCAGGTCGCTGCCCCGCACCACTTGGGTGACTCCCATGAGGGCATCGTCTACAACAACCGCCAACTGATAGGCGTAGACTCCGTCGGAACGGCGCAGGATAAAGTCGCCGCAGCAGGTGTCCAGCCGATGGCTGTAATGTCCGCGGCACAGGTCGTCAAAGCCGACCTCCTCCGACGGGACGGCGATGCGCCATGCGGGTCGGCGACCGGCGGCAAGCTCCTGCCGCTGTACCGCGGTCAGGGAGCGGCAGCGCCCGTCGTAGACGGCGATGCCGTCGCTGCGATGGGGAGCGGAAGCGGCCAGCAGCTGGTTGCGGGTGCAGTAGCAGGGATAAATGAGACCCTGCTGTTCCAGCATGTGGAAGTATTCTTGATAAATGTGGCTGCGCCGGCTCTGCCAGACCGGCTCGTTGTCCCAGTCGAGACCCAGCCAGTCCAAATCGCGCATGACCTGCTGACAGAATTCCGGGCGGCAGCGGTCGGGGTCCAGATCCTCCAGCCGCAGCACCATGCGCCCGCCCGCGCTCCGGGCGGACAGCCACGCCAGCAGACAGGACCACAGGTTGCCCAGATGCATCCGCCCGCTGGGGCTGGGGGCGAAGCGGCCGCAGACTTGGGCGGCGGAACGGTTCATCGCACTCACTCTTTCAATCGGGTGTTCACATCCTGCCGCAGCAGGGTGTAGCACACGGAGACGGCGGGAACGCTCAGCAGCATGCCCAAAAGGCCGAACAGGCCGCCGCCGATCAGCACGGCAAGCAGCACCCAAAGTCCGGGCAGACCGATGGAACTGCCTACCACACGGGGGTAGATGAGGTTGCCCTCCACCTGCTGCAGCACAACGATAAAAATCAGGAAGATCAACGCCTGCGGGGGCGCGACCATCAACAGCAGCAGGGCGGACACCACGGCACCGATGTAGGGGCCGGCGATGGGGATGATGGCGGTGACGGCAATGATGACACTGATGAGGGGGGCGTAGGCCAGGCGCAGGATGACCATACCGATAAAGCACAGTACACCCAGAATGGCAGCCTCCAGAAGCTGGCCGGAGACGAAGTTGGTGAAGGTATCTGCAGTCAGCTGGGCAATACGGCCGGTAGTGCGGGCGATGGCGGGTGAGGTGTAGGCCCGCAGAATGCGCCCGGCCTGATCCACCAGACGTCTGCGCCCGGCCAGCATGTACACGCTGAGTACCAGCGAGGTGATCAGGGCGACGGAGCTGGAGAACAGACTGCCGGTGAAGGACAGCAGGTGGGGCAGGGTGGAAGACAGGGCATCCAGCAAACGCTCTGCCAGTTCGGACAGAGAGGGCAGTTTGGATACCAGCTCGGTGCTGTCCAAATTGAAGCGGGCCAGCAGGTCGTTAAAGGCGGTCTGCATGGAGGGCAGGTTGGCATAGATGCGGGTGGCAAGGCCGCGGATACTCTCGTACAGCTGAGGCAGGATCATGGTGAAAATCAGGGCAATGATCACCAGCAGCAGCACATAGGAGGTCAGGACCGCCAGCGCCGTGGTCAGACCGGACTTGGCCCGGGGCAGCAGGCGGCGGTAGTTCCGCTCGAAAAAATTGCAGGGTCGGGAAAGAATGAAGGCCAGCGCAAAGCCGAAAAAGACCGGCTTGAGCGTGTGGCCGATATGACCCAGAATGGCCAGCACGCCGTCCAGCCGCAGGATCAGCAGGATCAGGACTGCGGCAAGGCAGATGAGGGTCGCGGTATTTCGAAAAGTCTTCCGTTCCATAGTAACCTCCTGACAGGGTTAGTTGTCCGAAAATCGGAAATAAGTCCGGGCCTGCTGCACATTTTCTCCGATGGCCCGGCGCAGGGCATCGAAATCTGAAAACTGCTGCTCGGAGCGCAGGAATTTATAAAAGTCAAGGCGCAGGGTCTTGCCGTACAGATCGCCGTCAAAGTCCAGCAGGAAGCTCTCGGCGGTGACACTGCCTTCGGTATCCACTGTAGGGCGCACCCCGACGTTGGTCACGGCATCGTACGTGCTGCCGTCTACCGTTGCTCGGGTAGCGTACACACCGCGGGCGGGGACAAGGACTCCTTCGGGGAAGGTCAGGTTGACCGTGGGGAAACCCAAATCACGGCCCAGTTTTTTTCCGTGGGCCACCGTACCGGACAGGCCGTGAGGATGACCGAGGAAGCTGTTGGCGCGTTCCATCTCACCCTGAGCCACCAATGTGCGGATGTAGGTGGAGGATACGGTAATGCCGTCCTGAACCACAGGCTGGATGATGTCGCAGCCGAGGCCCAGTTCCTGACACAGCCGCATAAGCCGCTGAGGATTGCCCTCGCCCCGGTAGCCGAAACGGAAGTCGTGGCCTACCACAAGGTGAACGGCCCCCCACTGAGCTACCAGATAGTCGGTGATGAAATTCTGCCACGGGGTGCGCATGAATTCGTGGTCATAGTGGGCCACGATCACGTCGTGGATCCCGTACAGCCGCTCCATCAGCTCCCGGCGCTGGGGCAGATCGGTCAGAGTGGGAGTGGTCCGGCCAAAAATGAGGCTTTCCGGATGAACGTCGAAGGTGAAGGCTGCGGGGATGGCGTTCAGCCCGGCGGCTTGTTGGGTCACGCGGCGCAGCAGGGCGCCGTGGCCGTTGTGTACGCCGTCGAAAAAGCCTAGGGCGATCACGCGGCGGGGAGTGGTATTCATCGGTGTCGCCCTCCTCTCGGCGAAATCAGACGTTAAAAAAGCTTTTGACCGTGGTCAGCTTGCCGCCTTCGCTGCGGCACAGGGCCAGAAACTCACCGCCCTGTCCGTAAGTCCGGTACTCACCGGGTGCAACGCAGGGCATCACAAGGGTCATGCCGTTGCGCAGTTTGCGCTCAGGTTCCTCGGACAGGATCAGTTCAGGCAGATGGGCAAACAGACTGTCTGTCCCAAGCAGCAGCGCAGCGGGGTCGGCAGCGGCCTGAACCTGTTCCAGCGTGACGGCCTGCTCCAGGGTGAAACCGGCGGCCATGGTGCGGCGCAGACTGCTCATGCAGCCGCCGCAGCCCAGTGCCTGACCGATATCGTGGCAGAGGGTGCGCACATACGTACCCTTGGAGCAGCGCACCCGCAGGATGAATTCCTCCGGGGCGGGCTGGCCCTCCACCGTCAGGGAATGGATGGTGACAGGGCGGGCGGGACGCTCCACCTGACGTCCCTTGCGGGCCAGCTCATAGAGCTTTTTGCCGTTGATCTTGATGGCGGAGTACATGGGGGGGATCTGCAAAATATCCCCCCGGAACTGAGTGAGAACGGCCTCCAGCTGCTCCGGCGTTACGGAAACCGGATGCTGTTCCAGCACCTCGCCGGAGGTGTCCTGTGTGTTGGTGGTGAGGCCCAGCTTTAATCCGGCAATGTATTCCTTGTCACCCTTGTCGGCGAACTCCACCGCCCGGGTGGCCCGGCCGATGAACACCGGCAGTACGCCGGTGGCCATAGGGTCAAGGGTGCCGGCGTGGCCCACCCGCTTTTCCCGCAGGATGCCGCGCAGCTTGGCACATACGTCCATGCTGGTCCAACCGGCGGGTTTGTCGATAATGATAATACCGTTTGGCATGGGGTCACCCCCTGGCGTTCTGCACCGCGCGGACGGCGCCGATGATGGCATCGCAGGACTCCTGCACGCCCATGTTCAGGGTGACACCGGCGGCCGCAACGTGACCGCCGCCGCCCAGCCTGGCGCACACCTCGCTGGCGTTGAGGTCAGCGGGGTAGGTACGCACGGAGATCTTGCAGCAGTTGGGTTCCATCTGGCGCACGGTGATACCGGTTTTCACACCGGCCACCTGTCCCACGAAGGCGGAGATGTTGTCTACGTCCTCCTCGGTAGCCTGCAACTGGTCCATCATGTCCAGCGTCAGGGTGACCATGGCCATGGTGCCGTTGTCAAACAGCTGCATGCTGTCCACCAACATGCTTTCCAGCTTCATACGCTTGAAGGACTTGGCCCGGAAGTGACGGCGGTTGACGCTCATGAAGTCAATGCCGCATTCCAAAAGGTCGGCAGCCACCCGGTGGCAGGCAGGACTGGTGTTGCTGTACACAAAGCAGCCGCAGTCGGTGGATACCGCCACATAGAGGGGTAAGGCCACCTCGGCGCTGATGGGTCCCCAGCAGCGGACGATTTCGTAAATCAGCTCACCACAGGCGGCCCGGTGAGGCTCCACACAGGTGTCGGCAGCGTAGAATTCCTGAGAGCCGTGGTGGTCGATGGTCAGGTCCACCCGGTCCAAATAGGCCTTGGCAGCCTCGTGGAACATGGAGCGGGCAGCGATGTCTACCGCAACTACCTTGTCCGGGGTGAATCCGGCGGGGGCCAGCAGACCCTCCAGATAGTCGGTGAACATGCCGCTGGTACCCGGGTCGGGCAGGATGTGGGCGGTCTTTCCCTGCTCGCGCAGGGCGCGGCACAGGCCGGCGGCGCAGCCCACGGTGTCACCGTCCGGGCGCACGTGGGTCAGGATGAGCAGGTTGTCCCAGCCAAGCAGCAGGTCTGCCGCCTGGGCGCAGGTCAGCTGAGCCATAATCAGTCCTCCAGTACGATGTGTTCGTTGGCGGGGTTGGCGGGTTTGACCACATTGGGGTCCCGCAGCAGGTCCAGAATGTGAGCGCCCTGGTCAATGGAGTCGTCCCGGACGAAGGTCAGCTCAGGAGTGGCCCGCAGATTCAGAGTGCGGCCCAGCTCCCGGCGCAGCCAGCCGGCGGCGGACTTCAGACCCTTGAGGACCTGATTGACGTCGCTCTTGTCCAGCACGCTGATATAGACCTTGCAGAATTTTAAATCGGGAGTGGTGTCCACCGCGGTGACGGAGATCAGACCGGTCACCCGGGGGTCTTTGACGGCGCGGATGAGATCGGACAGCTCGCGCTGGATCTCCTCATTGATGCGGCCGATACGATTGCTTGCCATAGTAAAAATCTCCTTAATTGAGGTATAAGATATGAGATAAGAGATATGGCGGGGCGTCGAGGACGCCGCCCCCTACGCAAAACCTAAAGTTTGCTTACAAGTCGGCGGAGTTCGTTAGACAGAAAGACTTGCAGATGGTACGCAATGCGGCAGCCTAATCGGCGCTGGATGGGTCAGAGGTATCCGCCGACCGTGTGGGTGCGACCCCACGGAGGTTGCCCAAAGGAAGTACATAGAAACCATTGGTTTCTATGCGCCCTTTTCGTGTCTTTTGTGGCGTTACAAAAGACACCCGCCCGGGGGCGGAACAAGCTCATCCCGCCCCGCAGGGCGAAATAAGGTTACTTCAAAACAAACTGGGGCGGGCGAAACGCCCGCCCCAACGATGGTGCTGTTATTGGATTATACCTCGATTTGCTCCATAATGAAGGCCTCAATAATGTCGCCTTCCTTAATATCCTGGAACTTCTCAAAAGTGATACCACATTCGTAGCCGGAGGCCACTTCCTTCACGCTGTCCTTGAAGCGCTGCAGGGAGGCGATGGCTCCGTCGTAGATGACCACGTTGTCGCGCAGCAGACGCATTTGGGCGTTGCGCTGCATCTTGCCATCCACCACGTAGCAGCCGGCGACCATGCCGACGTTGGTGATGCGGAAGACGTTGCGCACCTCGGCGCGGCCCAGCTCCACTTCGCGGAACTTGGGAGCCAGCATGCCCTTCATAGCGGCCTCGATCTCGTTGATGGCATCGTAAATCACGCGGTACATACGCATATCCACATCCAGACGGACGGAAGTTTCCTTGGCGTTGGAGTCGGGACGGACGTTGAAGCCAACGATGATGGCGCCGGCGGTGGCGGCCAGAGTGACGTCGGACTCGTTGATGGCGCCCACGCCGCTGTGGATGACACGCACGCGGACTTCCTCGTTGGTCAGCTTCTCCAAAGAGGCCTTGACCGCCTCGGCAGAACCCTGCACATCGGCCTTGACGATGATGTTCAGGTTCTTCATGTCGCCGGCCTGGATCTGGCTGAACAGGTCCTCCAGCGTGACCTTGCCCACATTGCTGCCCACGTTGGCCTTCTGCTCGTGCTTGCGCTGCTCCACCAGTTCGCGGGCCATGCGCTCATCGGCAACGGCGTGGAAGTCGTCACCGGCACCGGGCACTTCGCTCATGCCGATGATCTCCACGGGGACGGAGGGGCCGGCCTGGGTCAGCTTGTTGCCCTTGGCATCGGTCATGGCGCGCACGCGGCCCACAGCCGTGCCGGCGATGATGACGTCGCCCTGTTTCAGGGTGCCGTTCTGCACCAACAGGGTGGCCACAGGGCCGCGGCCCTTGTCCAGACGGGCCTCGATGACCGCACCGTGAGCGGTGCGGTTGGGGTTGGCCTTCAGCTCGCGCATCTCGGCGGTCAGGGTGACCATGTCCAGCAGGTTGTCGATGCCCATGCCGGTCTTGGCAGAGATGGGGCAGATAATGGTGTCGCCGCCCCACTCCTCGGGCACTAGCTCGTACTCGGTCAGCTGCTGCATGATGCGGTCGGGGTTGGCGGTGGGCTTATCCATCTTGTTGACGGCGACGATCAGGGGGATCTCGGCGGCCTTGGCGTGGTTGATAGACTCCACGGTCTGGGGCATGATGCCGTCGTCGGCGGCCACCACCAGAATGGCTACGTCGGTGATCATGGCACCGCGGGCGCGCATGGCGGTAAAGGCCTCGTGACCGGGGGTGTCCAGGAAGGTGATGGGCTTGCCGTTCACCTCTACCTGATAGGCGCCGATGTGCTGGGTGATACCGCCGGCCTCGCCGGAAACGACGTTGGCGTTGCGGATGTAGTCCAGCAGGGAGGTCTTGCCGTGGTCCACGTGACCCATGACAACTACCACGGGGGCGCGGTCCTGCAGATCCTCGTCCTTATCCTCGGACACGTCGATGAGCTTCTCCTCGATGGTGACGATGACTTCTTTCTCTACCTTGCAGCCCAGTTCCTCGGCTACGAAGGCGGCGGTGTCGAAGTCGATGATCTCGCTCAGGGAGGCCATAACGCCGTTCATCATCAGGCACTTGACCACCTCGGCACCGGTCTTCTTCATGCGGCTGGCCAGCTCGCCCACGGCAATCTCGTCGGGGATCTTGACGGTGAGGGGAGTCTTTTTGGCGATCTCAAGCTGCAGACGGCGGAGCTTTTCGGCCTCCTCCTGCTTGCGCTTGTTGCCGAACTGGGGCTGACGGCCCTGCTTGCCGCCCTTCTGGATCTTCTGCTTACCGCCCCGGTCCTGATGACGCTGGTCGGTGAAGTTCTCCAGACGCTCGTCGTACTTGTCGAGGTTGACGTTGCCGCCCTTGCGGGTGTCGACGACCTTTTTTTCGGGTACGCGGGTGGTGGGCTGCTGAAGTTTCTGCTCCTGCTTGGGTTCGGCCTTGACCTCAGCTTTGGACTGCGCGGCCTTGGCGGGAGCATCGGCCTGCTTTTCGGCGGGCTTCTCCTCAGCGGGAGCGGGTTCGGCCGCCTTGGGCTCGTGGTACACGTCGGCAAAGATGCTCTCGATGGACTCGATCTGGTTGCGCTGGGTGATGGCCTCGAAAATGACGGCCAGTTCGAAATCGCCCAGCACCTGCATATGGTTTTTGGGAGTTTCGGTATACTTGGTCATGATCTCGGCGATGTCCTTGGAGTTGAGTTTGAAGTCCTTTGCCACTTCATGGACGCGGTATTTAATCATTGAAAGCCACCTCGATTCTTAGGTTCCTGTGCTTTGTTTACGGGGTTGGAGCGGACGATCTTGCCGCTCATGCGCCGACCCACCGGACCCGGCTTGCGGGATGGGACTGCGGACTTGGGAGCGGGTTTCTTCTCCACGGTTGGATTCTCCTTTTTCGGGGGAGGGGGCGGGGCCCAGGGCTTGTGTTTGCCCTGGCGCAGGTTTTTTTCATGCTGGCGCTGTTCTTTCTGCCGCTGGAGGGCCTTGGTGGCCTTGGTATCCAGCGCGGCGGCAGCTGCAGCGTATTTCTCCGGGTCAGCGGCGGCCAGTTTCTTAACGATGGAGGCGGCGAAGCCGACATCGGTCAGGGCCAGCATAGCCACGCTGCTGCGGCCCAGAGTGAAACCCAGTTCCTCTTTTGTGTGGGGCAGGGACAGCCACAGCACGTTGCCCGCCTCGCCAAAATGGGCGGCACGGCGGAAGGTATTGGAGGCAGCATCGCCGGCCACCAGAATCAGCTTGGCCTGACGGGCGCGGCACACGGCGCCCACAGGCTCATCCCCCACTTCAAGACGGCCGGCCTTTTTGGCAAGGCCGATGAGATGTAAGATGGGGTCATTGGCCATCTGCGGGCACCTCCTTCATCTGTGCCTCCAGCGCGTCGTAGACCTCTGCGGGCAGAGACAGCTCAAATGCGCGCTCCAGCGCCCGGGATTTGCGGGCGCGCGCCAGGCACTCCTGCCTGGGACACACGTAGGCGCCCCGGCCGGGCAGCTTGCCCCTGAAGTCAAGGCTGACCTCGCCCTCGGGAGAGCGCACCACGCGGATCAGCTCTTTTTTGGGCAGCATTTCACGGCAGCCAAGGCACTGACGCATGGGTATTTTCTTCGGCATATGGGACACCTCCCTGCATTTGAAGTGAAAAGGGATTATTCAGCCTCGTCCTCGGCGGGGGAGAGTTCCTCCTCGGGAGCGGACTCGGGCTTGATATCGATTTTCCAGCCGGTGAGCTTGGCGGCCAGACGGGCGTTTTGGCCCTCCTTACCGATGGCCAGAGACAGCTGGTCGTCGGGGACGATGACACGGCAGCTCTTGCCCTCCTCCAGCACGGTGACGCTGATGACGTCGGCGGGGGACAGGGCGGCGGCAATATACTCGGCGGGGTCGTCGGAGAACTTGATGATGTCCACCTTCTCGCCCTTGAGCTCGGCCACAATGTTGTTCACACGGGCGCCGCGGGGACCCACGCAGGCACCGATGGGATCCACGTTGGGATCAGCGGACCATACAGCCAGCTTGGTGCGGCTGCCGGCCTCACGGGCGATGGACTTGACTTCCACGGTGCCGTCGTAGATCTCAGGCACTTCCAGCTCGAACAGGCGCTTGACAAGGCCCGGATGGGTGCGGGAGATGAGTACCTGAGGACCGCGGGTGGCCTTGCGCACTTCCACCACGTAGACCTTCAGACGGGAACCCTCGCCGTAGCTCTCGCCCTTGACCTGCTCATTGGCGGTCAGGTAGGCGTCGGTGTATTCGCCGCCGCTGGTGATGCGCAGGGAGATGGCGCCGGTGCGGGGATCCACCCGGGTGACGATGCCGGTGAGGATCTCGTGTTCCTTGGAGGTGAACTCGTCGTAGATCATGCCCTGCTCGGCCTCGCGGATGCCCTGAATGATGACCTGACGGGCGGTCTGGGCGGCGATGCGGCCGAAGTTTTTGGGCTTGATCTCCATGCGGATCACGTCGCCCAGCTGGGCGCGGGGCAGGGCCAGCTGCGCCTCTTCCAGGCTGATCTCAGTACCGGGGTTATCCACCGTCTCCACCACGTCCTTTTTCAGGAACATGCGCACGGTGCCCTTTTCCTCATCGGTCTCCATGGTGAGGTTGTCGCCCACGCCCTCATGGTCGCGCCGATAGGCGGACAGCATGGCCTGGGTGATCTTTTCCATCATGTAGCCGGGCTTGATGCCCTTTTCCTTTTCGATCTGTGCGATGGCGGCAAAAAACTCCTTGCCGTCCATCTCGGCGCTAGCGGCCTTCTTGGTGGTTCTCTTAGCCATAGTAATTCCTCCATTAGAAGGAGACGTACAGGCGAACCTGTGCCATCTCTTTTTTCTCGAATGTGGTGGTGACACCGGCGCAGTCCAGCGTGACGGAGCCGTCCTCGCCGTACTCGGTCAGGATGCCAACATGTTCCTTGCGGCCGTCGCGGGGGCGGTAGAGCCTGACCTCCACCTCGGTGCCGATGAACTGCCGGAACTGTTCCGGCTTTTTCAGGGCGCGGTCAGCACCGGCGGAGGACACCTCCAGCGTGTAGCTGCCCTCAATGGGGTCGACCTCGTCCAGCTTGTCGGACAGGGGGCGGGAGACCGCCTCGCAATCCTCAATGGATACGCCGCCCTCTTTGTCGATATAGATGCGCAAAAACCAGCTGCCGGCCTCCTTGACGTACTCCACGTCCCAGAGGGTGCAGCCTGCCTGCTCCACCAGCGGCTGAGCCAGCTGTGCGGTCAGGTCGGTGACCTTTGCCATGGGCAAGACCTCCTGTTCCGGCTGCCTTGGCAGCCGATTTTTTCAATCAAAAAGAGCGGAGCCGAAACCCCACTCTGTCCAATACTACCTTAAATTACACCAGTACTATACCATAAAACATAAGCCGGTGCAAGCCTTTTTATACATTATATTAAGAAAAAGACAAAAAATCCGCAGCCGGGCAGGCGGCTGCGGATTTTTCATCACAATTTTACTTGTAAGGGAGGACCGTCCAGTCCTATGACATGGTCGGCCAGCTCCGCGATCTCCGGCTCATGACTGACCAGTACCACAGGAGCCTTCAGGTCGCGCAGCGCTGTCATCAGCCTGCGCCGACGGGGCAGGTCGATGCCGGTGAACGGCTCGTCCAACAGGTAGAGGTTGCCGCCCAGAGCCAGGGCGCGGGCCAGAGCCAGTCGGCGGCACATGCCGCCGGACAGCTGGCAGGGCAGTTGATTGGCTTCCCCGCTCAGTTCGGCAAAGCGAAGCCAATCATCAAGCTCGTTCTGCCGATTTCGGGGCAGTACGTCAGTTAGATGCTGGGCCACGGTGCGGTGGGGAAAGAGCCGGTCTTCCTGAAACAGCACGGTGGTGCGTTTGGGGTCGATGCCGGAAATGGTGCCGCTTTGCGGCAGCTCCAGACCCGCCAGCAGGCGCAGCAGGGTGGTCTTTCCGCAGCCGGAGGGGCCGGACAGCACGGTCACGCCGGACTCGGGCAGGGTGAGGGAGAAATCGACCAGCACCGGTTTCTCTCCGTAAGCGGCACGCACGTGCCTGAGCTCAATCATGCTGCCCCCTCCTTTCTGCGGTGCGGACGGCGAGGGAGACAAGCCGCTCCAAGCCAAGGCTGAGCAGGATGACCACCAGCGTCCACGCGAACAGGTCGGCGGTCTCGAAATTCAGCTTGGTGTAGTAAATCTCGGTGCCGATGGCCACTTTGGGCCAGCACAGGGCCTCCGCCGCCACACCCGACTTCCATGCAAGGCCCAGCGCGGTGGTCACCGCACTGAAGAAGTAGGGCCGCACGCCGGGCAGAATGACCAAACGGACGGTTTTCCACCGGGAGAAGCGATAGGCCCGGGCCAGTTCCAGCAGTTTGGGGTCGGTTTCCCGGATGCCCCGGGTCACGTTGCCGTACACGATGGGAAGCACCATCAGAGCAGCGATGATGACGGGGACCTGTCCCCGCTGAGTCCACAGCAGCACCAACAGGATGAAGGAGGCCACGGGGGTGGCACGAACCACACCCACGGCGGGAGACACAAGGGTGTCTGCCCAGCGGAAGGTGCAGCTGAGTGCCGCCAGCACCACGCCCAGGACGATGCCCCACACAAGGCCCAGGGCCACACGGCCCAGGCTCAGCAGGGCGGTCTGCCAGAACTGGGTGGTCACAGCCAATTCGCCCAGCCGGGCAAACACGGTCAGCGGAGCGGGCAGGAGAAGTTCAAACCCGACCAGCAGGGCTGCAGCCTGCCACACCAGCAGCCAGAAGAGGACGGCTGCTGCGGCCCGGAAAAAGCCCTTAGGGGATATAGTAGAACGCATCGTCGGGGATACCGCCGCCGATGGAGGCGGGGTCGGCTTCAAACAGGATCTCGTAGTAACCCTGAATAGCATCGCGCATCTGGCTGCCATTGATGAAGGCCAGATTGCACTGAGGAATGGCCTTGGCGGCGATGGCAGCGTTGGCAGTAATGCCGTGGGCGGCGGCCAGCTCAGCGGCCACGGTCAGGTTGGCGGGGTCATTCATATAGTTGATGGAGGCCTCGTAATCGGTCAGGAACTGCTCTACGACCTCGGGATGCTCCTGCAGGAAGGTGTTGCGCACCACCACACAGCCCATGACAAGAGGAGACTCGGAAATCTCGTCCCAGGCGGCGGAGATGTTGATGGCCTCGCGCACGGTGGAGTCCTTGAGCATCAGGGCGGTGGCGGCGGGAACGGGCAGCATGCACACGCCGTCGGTGGACTGGACCATCTTGGCGGTGACCTCCTGCGCGGTCATCCACTGGATGTCCACATCCTTGTCGGGGTCAAGGCCGTTTTCGGTCAGCAGACGGTCCAGAACGAACTCAGGATTGGCGCCCTGACCGGTGGCAAAGATGGTCTTGCCGCGCAGAGAGGCTGCATCGGTCACGCTGGCGTCCTTGTCCAGAATATACAGCACGCCCAAAGTGTTGGCGGCCAGCACGGTGAGGCTGTTCGTCTTGTTATACAGATTGGCGGCCACGTTGGTGGCGATGCAGGCGATGTCCACCTCGCCCTTGGTGAGGGCGGCGCCCACCTCGCTGTTGTCGGCCACCACGGTGAAGTTGTAGGTGTCGGCCTTGTCGGTCATCATTTTGGACATACCCACGCCGGTGGGGCCGGACAGAGCCATGACGTTGGCCAGCTTTTCGGGAGCGGGGGTGCTGACGTCGCCGGAGATGTCACCGGATACAGAACCGGAAGAGGCGGCGGGCTTGCCGCAGGCGGAAAGACCCAGCACCATCACGGCACACAGCAGGGAAGCGAGAATACGTTTTTTCATGTTGAAACATCCTTTCTTTGGTTCAAAAAGTTGACAGGTTAAAGGGGATAGGATTCCAAACCGGCGAAGTCAATGACCTCCACCCGGCGGCCTCTGTGGGCGATGAGACCGCGCTCTTCCAGCGACTCAAAGGCCCGGTACAGGGAAGCACGGCTGATGCCCAGCCGCTGGGCCAGTTCCGTGGCCGGACAGACCAGATTCGGCTGATCCGGAGTCAGCCGACTGAGCAGAAAGCGGGCCAGCTTGCCATCCACTCCTGCGGCGGCGAGGGACTGAACCTTGCTGCTGAGGAAACGGATACGACCGGACAGGTAGCGGATGTAGTTGTCCCTCACCCGGGTGTCGAAATCCATCAGGCGGCCGATCAGCTCCTGTTTCAGCAGCAGGACCCGGCAGGGGGTCGCGGCGGTCAGGGTGGTGGCATAGTCGGGCCGGTCATTGAATAATGCCGCGGCGCCGAACAGCTCGCCGGGGGACAGCACGCTGATGACCAGTGCATCCCGGGTCACCCGCACGCTGCCCGACAGCAGGATTCCCAGACTGCGGGAAAAGCTGTGGGGCTGGTAGAGGATCTGCCCGCTTTCGAAATCTGCCATGGAGCAGCCGGCATCGGACAGGGCGAAATCTATGGTCTGCCTGTCACAGCCGGCGAGCAGGGGACAGCGGGTCAACAGATTCAGTTGCCTTGCGGGAAGGCTGCAGTCCATCACACATCACCTCAAACTGTCTTATTTGAGACAAAATGATTGTACTGCGCCCGAACAGGAAAGTCAATAGCGGGATGCACAAAAATGCGGCCACCAAATGGATGGCCGCATGAATTATGCCCGAAGAAGCACGGGTTGAACCTGATTTCCCTGTAATGCGTGGTCAATGGTAATGGGTAATTGAGTGAAATCCGCCACCAGCGAGGTGGGCTTGCTTTTTGGGTCGTCCTGGCCGAAGGGGACGAAATAGATGTTTTTCCGCATCATCAGCTGCCCGATGGCGGGGGCGGAGCCGGACAATCCGTCGTTGGAGGCCACGCACACCACCACCGGGCGACCGTTGCGCAGCTGGGCTTTGGCGGCCATAGTCACGGAGCTGTCGGTGATGCCGGCGGCCATCTTGCTCAGGGTGTTGCCGGTGCAGGGGGCGATGACCAACAGGTCCAAAAGTCCTTTGGGACCAATGGGTTCCGTTTCTTTGACCGAGGCCATGGGTGGCTGGCCGCACAGCTGCGTCATGCGTTCCAGCAGATCCTTGGCGGTGCCGAACCGGGTGTCGGTGACGGACACGATCTCCGAAACGATGGGGACAACGTGCCTGTATTGAGCGGTCACTGCTTCCAGCGCGGCAATGGCCCGGCTGTGGGTGCAGAAAGAGCCGCAAATGGCAAAACCAATGGTTTTATCTTCCAAACCGATCTTCCTTTCAAGGGTTGTTTTCAGCGGCGGCCAGCAGGCGATAGACGGCATCCCGGATGTAGCCGGCCGCGGACATGGGGGCCACCTTGCCCGGCAGAGCCAGAGCGTGGATGACCCGGGCAGAACATTCACTGCGGCAGTCGGGAGAAAGTCCCCCGGGCGCAGAGGCTAAATCGATGATGAGACAACTGTCGCTCAGCCGGGTCAGCACATCCCGGTCCAGAACAGGAGCGGGGACAGTGTTTACCACCAGACCGAATTGCTCCAGATCCTTGTGGGACAGGGGAAGCGGACGGGCCGAGACGCCCTCGGTCTGCGCCCAGACCTGCTGCTCCGGTCTGCGGGCAGCCACGGTGACTGCGGCACCCAAAGCGGCAAACCGCCGGGCGGTCACCCGGCCCACCCGGCCGTAGCCTAAAACCAGAACCGGCAGGTCGTGGATGGTGACGGGCAGATGCTCCATGGCCAGCTGCACCGCACCCTCGGCGGTGGGAATGGCATTGGATACCGTCAGTTCCTCCAGCGCGAAGTAGTCCGTCAGAGCGAGACCCCGGACGGCAAAGCGGCTCAGGGTGTCGGAATCAGGGCGGCCGCCGCACAGAAGCTGACCCGGATGGAGGCGGGCCAGCAGTGGGTCGATGGGGTGGTCGGTCCCGGATAGCGGCGCGGAGAGCAGACCGGGAGCGGAACACACCGGCAGGGGAAAAATCACGCAGTCGGCCCGGGTCAGGCCGTCCAAATCGGCGGCATCGGTCTGCCCGGTGGCGTAGGTGGCAACCGAATGTCCGTCGGCGCGGAGCAGGCGGGACAGGTATACCTGCCGCATATCGCCGCCCAGCACCCAGAATGTGTATGGTTTCTTCATGGAAAAGACCTCCCCCTACGGTGTTGTACGCCATCCTATGCGGGGCAGAGAGGAGGAGTGAAAACGAAAAAACGCCCCGTCCGTATGTGTGGACGGGGCGTTTTATAGTGTTGCTGGATTTACTTGGCAGCCTTGGCGGCCTTGATGGCCTCAATCATCATGGGCACAACCTTGAACAGGTCGCCCTCGATGCCGTAGTCGGCGCACTCAAAGATGGGGGCGGCGGCGTTCTTGTTGACGGCGACGATGCACTCGGCGTCCTGCATGCCGGCCTTGTGCTGGATGGCGCCGGAGATACCCAGAGCCACGTAGATGCGGGGGTGGACGGTCTTGCCGGTCTGGCCGACCTGATGGTCGGCGGAGATCCAGCCGGAGTCCACCACGGCGCGGGAAGCGCCAACCACGCCGCCCAGCACCTCGGCCAGCTCCTCGGCCAGCTTCAGACCGGTCTGGACATCCTTGGAGATGCCGCGGCCCACGGAGACGACAACATCGGCGCCGATGAGGTCAACCAGCTTCTTGGCGGCCTTGACCACCTCGGTGACCTCGGTCTTCATGTCGGCGGCGGTGAGGGAGAACTCGGGCTTGATGATCTGGCAGGCGTCGGCGCGGGCCTGGTCGAAGGCGTTCTTCTTCATAACGCCGGGACGGACAGTGGCCATAGCGGGACGGAAGCGGGGGCAGATAATGGTGGCCATCAGGTGGCCGCCGAAAGCGGGACGGGTCATCTTCAGATTGCGGTCATCCTCTTTGATGGCATCGATCATGTTGGAAGCCAGAGTGGAGGAGGAGCGCAGGAATTCCTTATACTTGGGTACATCGATGTCCAGATGGGTGCAGTCGGCGCACAGGCCGGTGTGCAGACGGGCGGCACAGCGGGGACCCAGATCGCGGCCGATGTTGGTGGCACCGATGAGCATGACCTCGGGCTTGTACTGCTCCACCACGTCACAGATGACCTTGGTGTAGCCGTCGGTGGTGTAGTCCTTCAGCAGGGGAGACTCGCACACATACACGCCGTCGGCGCCGTAGCCGCCCAGCTCGCGGGCCAGACCCTCCACCTTGTCGCCCAGCAGGATGCCGTACAGCTTGGAGCCCAGCTCGTCGGCCAGCTTGCGGCCCTCGCTGATCAGCTCGTAGGAGGTGGACATCATCTCGCCCTGGCGCTGTTCGCAGAATACCCAAACGCCGCCGTTGAATTCTTCGATGGCGGCACTGTTAAAGTTAGACATATTTCTCTCTCCCTTCTGTCAGATCAGGTGCTTGGCGGCCAGCAGAGCGGCCAGCTGTTCACAGGTGGCCTTGTCAGCACCCTCCATCATCATGCCTGCACCCTTCTGAGGGGGAGTGAAGGACTTGAAGATGTTGGTGGGAGAACCCTTCAGACCGATGGTGGTGGCATCAATCAGGGGATCGTCCTTCAGGGTCTCGTAATCAAAGACCTCATAAGGCTTGGAATAGCACTCGAAAATGCCGGACACGCTCATGTAGCGGGGCTCGTTCAGCTCCTTGATGCAGGTCAGCAGGCAGGGAGTGCTGACCTTGACGGTCATGTAGCCGTCCTCCAGCATGCGCTTGACGGTCAGGGTCTTGCCGTCCTTGACGATCTCGGCGGCATAGGACACCTGGGGCAGGTTCAGCTTCTCGGCGATCTGGGGGCCAACCTGAGCGGTGTCGCCGTCGATGGCCTGACGGCCGCACAGGACGATGTCCTCGTCCTCCAGTCCGATCTTGTTGATGGCTGCGGCCAGGATCTGAGAAGTGGCGTAGGTATCGGAGCCGCCGAACTCACGGCCGGACACCAGTACGGCCCGGTCGGCGCCGCGGGCCATCAGCTCGCGCAGCATGCCCTCGGCGGGAGGGGGACCCATGGAGATGACCACCACCTCGGCGCCGGTCTGCTCTTTCAGGGTCAGAGCGGCCTCGACGGCGTTCAGGTCATCGGGGTTGGTGATGGTGGCCATGGAGGCGCGGTTCAGGGTGCCGTCGGGATTGACAGCCACCTTGCCGGAGGTATCGGGGACCTGCTTGACACAAACAATGATTTTCATTTTCCTCTGCCTCCTTCTTACTTCACGCCCAGATGGCTGGAAATGACCATGCGCTGGACTTCGGAAGTACCCTCGTAGATCTCGGTAATCTTGGCGTCGCGCATCATGCGCTCCACGGGGTACTCACGGGTATAGCCGTAGCCGCCGAACAGCTGCACGGCGCGGCGGGTCACATCGGAAGCGGCCTCGGCAGCAAACAGCTTGGCCATGGCGGCGTCCATGGAGTAGGGTTCGTGATTCTGCTTTTTCATAGCGGCGGCGTAGACCAGATACTGAGCGGCCTGCATGCGGGTGTGCATGTCGGCCAGCTGGAACTGGGTGTTCTGGAACTGGGACAGGCGCTTTTTGAACTGGACGCGCTCCTGGGTGTACTTGATGGCCTCGTCCACGGCACCCTCGCCGATGCCCAAAGCCTGAGCGGCAATGCCGATACGGCCGCCGTCCAGAGTCTTCATGGCGATCTTGAAGCCCTCGCCCTCCTTACCAAGCAGGTTGGCCTTGGGTACGATGCAGTCCTCGAAGATCAGGTCGCAGGTAGAAGAGCCGCGGATACCCATCTTCTTCTCATGCTTGCCCACGGAGAAGCCGGGGAAAGCCTTCTCCACGATGAAGGCGGAGATGCCCTTGTTGCCCAGCTTGGGGTCGGTCATGGCGAAGATGACGAACGTTTCGGCCACGGTACCGTTGGTGATGAAGCACTTGGAACCATTGAGGATGTAGTTCTCGCCGGACTCATCCAGCACGGCGGTGGTCTGCTGACCGGAGGCGTCGGTACCGGCGTTGGGTTCGGTCAGACCGAAAGCGCCGATCTTCTTGCCGGACAGCAGGTCGGGCAGATACTTCATCTTCTGCTCCTCGGTGCCGTTCTCGTAGATGGGGGCGCAGCACAAAGAGGTGTGGGCGGACAGGATAACACCGGTGGTGCCGCAGACCTTGCTCAGCTCCTCCACGGCCATGGCGTAGGTCAGCACATCGCCGCCGGCACCGCCGTACTTCTTGTCGAAGTAGATGCCCATCAGGCCCAGCTTGCCCATTTTCTCCACGGTCTCCATGGGGAAGCGCTCTTCCTCGTCAACCTCCTGAGCCAGAGGCTTGACCTCGTTCTCCGCGAACTCGCGGAGCATCTTGCGGATCATCTCCTGCTCTCGGGTCAGATGAAAGTCCATAGTTTTCTCCTCCTAATTACGATCTGTCTATTTCCACTTGAACTTACTTACTGTAGTCGTAGAAGCCTTTGCCGGTCTTGCGGCCCAGCGTGCCGTCCGCCACCATTTTGCGCAGCAGGGGGGCAGCCTCGTACTTGCTGCTGCCGGTCTGGCTGCGAATGGTATCCATAATGGCAAGGCACACGTCCAGTCCCACCAGATCGCCCAATGCCAGAGGACCGATGGGATGGTTGGCGCCCAGCTTCATGGCGGTGTCAATACCCTCGGCACTGGCTACGCCGGCCTCCAGCAGGCCGATGGCCTCGTTGATCATGGGGATGAGTACCCGATTGACCACGAAACCGGGGGAATCGGCAACCTCCACCGCTTCTTTGCCGATGTCGGCACACAGCTGTGCAACGGTGTCGAAGGTGGCCTGTGAGGTGTGGATGCCGCGGATCAGCTCCACCAGCTTCATCACCGTGGCGGGGTTGAAAAAGTGCATACCGATGAATTTGTCCGCGCGCCCGGTGGCGGCGGCAATGTCGGTAATGGAGATGGAAGAGGTGTTGGTAGCGAAGATGGCCTCCGGCTTGCAGAGCTTGTCCAGCTCGGCAAAGATGCTCTGCTTGACCTCCAGCTTCTCCACAGCGGCCTCGATGACCAAATCTGCATCGGCGACAAGGCCGATGTCGGTGGTGAAGGTGATGGCGGACAGAATGGCGGCCCTGGCGGCCTCGTCCAGCCGGCCCTTGGTCACCAGTCTGGTCAGGGAAGCCTCTAAGCGGCTCCGGGCCTTGTCGGCCAGCTCCTGGTTGATCTCACGCACAACGACCGTATGGTTGGTGCGGGCGAATACGGTGGCAATATCCAAACCCATGGTGCCGCCGCCGATGACAACGATTTGATTCATGTACTGCTCCTTTTCTCCCTTAGGGGATGTCATGTTATTTAATTAACAAGTCGAAGTCCGAAAAAGCGCAACCCCGAGCCGCGGCCCGTGGTTGCGGGCAAAACCGAAACCGAAACAGTACAGCACACTAACCTTCATTATAACGGATTTTGAACCGTTGTGCAAGAAAATACTGTTGGGAAAATGCACAGTTTTTGCAAACTTTTTCGAAAAAAACAAGGGAAATCGCGACTGAATGTTACAAACCCGGCTCTGCGGGGAAAAACTTAACGGTTTTTGAATTCGGACAGCTTCTCCTTTTTCAGGAAAGCCTGCATGGAGTCCTTCTGATCCTCGGTGGAGAAGCACAGGCCAAAAGCCTCCGCCTCGAAGGCCAAAGCGGAACTCATGTCGATCTGCGTGCCGATGCGGATGGCCTGCTTGACCTGACGGACAGCTACCTGCGCCTTGGAGGCGATGACCTCGGCAAGTTCAAAGGCACGCTCCAGCATTTCGTCGGCAGGATACAGGTGGTTAATAAGGCCGATCTGCAGTGCCTCCTGCGCATCGATGGTGCGGCCGGTGAGCAGCAGCTCGGTAGCGGTGGACATACCCACGATGCGGGCAAGCCGCTGGGTGCCGCCGAAGCCGGGGGTGATGCCAAGGCCTACCTCGGGCATACCGAATTTGGCGTGTTCACTGCCGATGCGGATGTCGCAGCTCATGGCCAGTTCGCACCCGCCGCCCAGTGCGTAGCCATTGACGGCGGCGATGATGGGGCGGGGGAAGCGAGTCAGACGCAGCAGCACGTTGTTGCCGCGGCGGCTGAATGATTTTGCATTGGCGGCGGTGAAGTCCACCATTTCGCCGATGTCGGCACCGGCCACGAAAGCGCGGCCTGCGCCGGTGACGACCAGCACGTAAATATCTTCGTCGTTCTCCACACGGTCCAGAATGGCATCCAGATCCCGCAGGGCCTGTACATTCAGCGCGTTCAGTACCTCAGGGCGGTTGATGGTGATCAGACCTACGTGACCACGCTGTTCAAACTCTACAAAAGCCATATGAAGCCCTCCTTGAGCGAAATTATCACATCATAATAATAACGTATTTCCCCGCGTTGAGCAAGAGCTGTCGGACGAAAAGCAAAGATGTGCCACTTTTTTGGCAATAAGCGCAAAAACGCATAGTGCCGGCTGCCGCGGAATACCAGTAGAGGGAAACGGTACGAAAGGGAGGGAGGACGTTGAGCCTCGACACGGCGCGGCGCAGTGCAGTATTTCTCACGGCACTGAGTATTGTATCCCAAGTGCTGGGATTTTTTTATCGAGTGGGCCTTTCACGCATGGTGGGTGCGGAGGTCATGGGCCTTTACCAGCTGGTCATGCCGGTCTATTCGGTGATGATGTCCGTCGTGTCGGTGGGACTGACAGCGGCGGTGGCTACCCTGTCGGCCAAACACGCTGCGCTGGGGCAGAGCGGGACGGCGGGACAGGTCGTTCCCCGGGCGCTTGGTGTGTTTGGGTGGCTGATGATCCCTGTGGCGGCAATGACGCTGCTGCTGTATGATCCTGTTTCCGTATACCTGCTTGGGGATGCCCGGACTCAGCTGGGACTCATTTTGCTGCTGCCTTGCGTGGCCCTGACCGCGGTTGAAAACATCCATAAGCACTATTTCTACGGCATTGGACAGGTTCGCCCGCCCGCTTTGACCGAACTGACCGAACAATTTATCCGTACCGGAGCGGTACTGGGTCTGCTGGCGGTGTTTTTGCCCCAAAATGCCGAGAATACGGTGGGGTTGATCGTACTGGGTATGATCGTGTGCGAGGTGTTTTCCGCTGTGACGCTGGTGCTGGTGTACCGGAAGCGGCAGGGACGTAGTGGGGATGGAACACAGGGGAAGGGTATGGGCAGGACCATGCTGTCCATCGCTCTGCCCGTAGGGGCGACAGCACTGCTGGGAAACCTGATGGGGGCGGTCAACGCAGCGGTCGTGCCCCGGATGCTCATCGGGAAGATGAGCCGGGAGGCGGCCATGTCTGCCTTTGGTGTTATCGGGGGTATGACCCTGCCCATGCTGTCGGTGCCGACCCTGTTTCTGGGTGCGCTGAATCTGGTTATGATGCCCCAGGTGGCACAGTATTGCGCCCTTGGCCGGCGGGACCGGGCGGCAGGGGTGGTGCGCCGCGGACTGGAAGTGGTGTGCGTTGTCATAGAACCATGCATGGCACTTTTGTGTGTGGCAGGGCCGGAACTGGGCAGGCTGCTGTTCGGTCATGACGAGGTGGGACAGTTCCTGCCTCTGCTGGCCCTGAGCGTGGCCTGCGGCGCGGTGCAGATGGTGCTTGCCGGGGCGCTGAACGGTTCGGGACGGCAGGCAGCGGCGGCGGCCATCGCATTGGTGTGCGATGTGGTGCAGCTGGCGGTAACACTGCTGGTCATGGGGCGACCCGGCGGCGGTCTGGAGGGATTTGCCGCGGGACTGGCGGTGTCGGGCGTGCTGGGTGTGCTGCTTTGCAGCAGGGCAGTGCGCCGGTGTATGGGAACCGGAACGGGTCTGACGCGCCTTGCGGCGCTGCCGGGGCTGGGGGCGCTGCTGGCGGGACAGACCGCCCGGCTGCTGATGAACCGGCTGGAGGAAGCGGGACTGGCAGGCTGGCCTTTGGTCGGAGCGACTGTGCTGTTTGGCGCGGTGGTTTATGTGGCTGCGCTGCAGGCACTTGGCGTTCGCCCCGGCTTTTTGAGGAAAAAGAAGATTGACAAATGAAACAAAGCACATTATAATAGCGAAGCAGCCTTGCGTGGGCTGTATTTGCGGCTGTGCTGGAATTGGTAGACTGGCCAGCTTGAGGTGCTGGTGCCCCACGGGCGTACGGGTTCGACTCCCGTCAGCCGCACCAAAAACACCCTTTGCCGGGCTGGCAAAGGGTGTTTTTAGCTGCAGGAGGAACTATGAACGACAGACCGATTGATTTTTATATAAAAGGGCTGCCTTTTGACGACAGGCAGGAGATTTTCCGGCGGATGGACAACTGCATCGCCGCAAAAATGGAAAAGCTGATGGAAGAACCCATCGGGTATCCCGCATTCAGAAGTCTGGGCTACGGTGACGAGGAAATTGCCCGGCAGGTGGAAAAGAGTGCAGTGCGCTTTCGGGCGGTGAATGAGTATATGCACGCCTGCGGCCGGCCCGGACTGTTTTCCGACCCGGAGGATACCTGCCGATCGGCGAAGGAATATGTGGCGCTGCGGGAGAAAGTATCAAAAGACGCCCTGCGGGAAATGTTTGGCTGCGCCTGGGAGGAATACGTGCCCCGAACGTGCGAAAATGATACCTGAAAAAGAAAGTCCAAATCCCCTTTGGGATTTGGACTTTCTTTATTCAATCAAGCCAAAGTGCCGGAATGCTTCCAGTACGCCCTGCTGCTCCACGGGGGAGCAGACGTAGTCCGCCGCGGCTTTTACGTGGTCGCCGGCGTTGCCGGTGGCCACACCGATGCGGGCCAGTTTCAGCATGGAGATGTCGTTGCCGCCGTCACCAAAGGCCATGGCTTCATCGGCGGTCAGACCCAAATGGTCCAAAATGGACTGCACGCCGGAGGCTTTACCGCCGCCGGGGGCAAGGGCATCCAGAAAACCCGGATGCCAGCGGGTGGTGGTCAGGTGGGTGGCCCGGTCCAGCAGCAGATGCTCCCGTTCGGGGGACAGGAGAACGATGACCTGATAGATTTCGCGCTCCAAGGCGCGCTCCAGCGGCATGGTGGGCGGTGTGGCGACGTTGAATTCCTCCAAAAAGGCATGGGCGGCGTCGTTGGACATGTTGGTCCACAGCTCCTCTGCCTCCAAAAAGATGCAGGAGAACTGCTCGGCCCCAGCGGCCGCCACGATTTCCCGCACACCTTCCGGGGGGATGGGATTGCGGGCCACGGGGAGGCCGGCAAAGGTGCAGTGCTGCCCGTTCATGGTGGCATAGCCGTCGAACTCAAAGTCCTGCCGGATGCCGTCCAGCATGCTGATATGCCGCCCGGTGGCGGCAAACAGACGGATACCCTTTGTGCGCAGCGTCCGCAGTGCGGCAAGGGTCTCGATGGGCAGATGCTGGCCGCCGCTGGGGACCAGAGTGCCGTCAATATCAAAGAAAATGGCTTTAATCATAACCTTCACCTTGTTCGTTTCAGCGTAGATGCGTCTGCATTATACCACACAATTGGGCAAAATTGAACCTAGACAATTCCAATTTATGTGCTATAATCTTCGCTGGTTTGAATTAATTTGACCCATAAAGGGAGTGCTTTTTTGAACGAATACTATGCAAAGGGCAGGCAGGCCGCCGGATTGCTGGTCAGCTTCCTGCGCTGGGTGGTGCTGGCAAGCCTGCTGGGCGCCGGCCTTGGCGCGGTGTCGGTGGCGTTCCACCACGGCATTGAGCTGGCCGCCGAACTGCGTGTGCATCATCCTTGGGTGCTGCTGTTCCTGCCCGCAGCAGGTGCGGCTATCGTGCTGCTGTACCGGGCGTGCGGCATGGCCCACGACCGGGGTACCAATCAGATTTTTGTCTGCGTGCGTACTGCCCAGCCGGTGCGGCTGCGTACCGCCCCATTGATTTTTGTGTCTACCATCCTGACTCATCTGGTGGGCGGCTCCGCCGGTCGTGAGGGCGCGGCCCTGCAGCTGGGCGGCTCTGTGGGAGACAAGCTTGGACGGGCGCTGCGTCTGGACGAAAGGGAACGGCGCGTTCTGGTCATGTGCGGCATGTCCGCCGCCTTTTCCGGACTGTTCGGCACGCCACTGACCGCGGCGGTGTTCGCCCTTGAGGTAGTCAGCGTGGGCGTGATGTACCACGCGGCGCTGGTACCCTGCCTGTGCGCATCACTGGTGGCGCTGGAGGTTGCAAAGCTTTTGGGCGCCCCGGCGGCAGGTTACGCTGTGGCCGCCATTCCCGCCACCGATTTGCTGTCCCTTGGGCAGGCGGCGGCGATGGGTGTGCTGTGTGCGCTGGTGTCGGTGCTGTTCTGCCGGGTGGTCCACGCGGCTCCCAAACTATACGGAAAAATTCCCATCCATCCCGCCTTGCGCGGTGCGCTGGGCGGCGTACTGGTGCTGGGTCTGACCTTTGCGGTGGGCAGTCAGGATTATAACGGTGCCGGCGGCCATATCATTGGCCTGGCTGTGGAGCAGGGACAGGCTGTACCCTGGGCCTTCCTGCTGAAGATCCTGTTTACGGCGGTGACGTTGGGTGCCGGCTTCCGGGGCGGTGAGATCGTCCCCGTACTGTTTACCGGCGCCACCTTTGGCTGCGCGGCTGCCCCTCTGCTGGGTATGGACCCCGCCTTTGGCGCGGCGCTGGGCATGGCGGCCTTGTTCTGCGGCTGTACCAACTGCCCCATGGCATCCACCCTGCTGGCTTTTGAACTGTTTGGCGGACAGAGTCTGCCCCTGTTTGCCCTTGCCTGTGCGGTGGCTTATATGACCTCCGGCTATCATGGGCTGTACAGCGAGCAGAAGATTATGTACTCCAAATTCCACACCGAGTGGGTGGGGAAAAACGCACATTAAAAGACAGCCGCTTCCGTGTGGAAGCGGCTGTCTTTTTATAGTTTGAAGAGAATGCCCGCAAGGGCAGAAATGCCGATGAACACGATGGGGTGCAGCTTGCCCAAAGCCTTGATCTTCATGGCAAGGAACACGGCTGCTGTCAAAATTACAAGGGGCCAGCTGATGGCAAAGGCGTGCGTTTGTGTGCTGCCCACCGTCACCAGCACGTCCAGCGCCACCTTCAGTCCCGCTGCGGCGATCAGGGCGGTGGAGGCCGGGCGCAGGCCGTAGAACACGCTGTCCACGGTTTTGGACTGGCGGAACTTCTGCAAAAAGCCGGAAATGATCAGAATGACGATGACGGAGGGGGTGATCAGCCCCAGGGTGGCGATGACCGCGCCGGGAATGCTGCCCACCTGAAAGCCCACGTAGGTGGCCATGTTGACCCCGATAGGGCCGGGGGTGGACTCCGACACGGCGATCATGGTGGTCAGGTCGGCCGGGGTGAACCAGCCGGTAGCGCTGCCCATAGATTCCAAAAAGGGAATCGTGGCGAGGCCGCCGCCCACGGCGAACAGACCGACCTTGAAAAACTCCCAAAAAAGCTGCAGGAACATCATGCCCGGTCACCCGCCTTTCTGCCCTTGGTCAGCCGGCGAATGAGCCAGCCGGACAGACCGGCGGCAACCACAAGGGTCACCGGGGACAGGCCGAATACGAAAGAACACACCAGCACCACGGCGAAGATGAGCCAGCACCAAATATCCTTCAGGGTGGACTTTGCCAGCTTGTGTACACTGAAGGCGATCAGCGCCAGCACGCAGGCGTTGATGCCGGTCAGGGCGTGCTGCACCGCGGGAATTTCGGCAAAGCTGCGCAGAAACGCGGCGATCAGGGTGATGATGACCACCGAGGGGAACACCACACCGATGGTGGCGAGGATGCCGCCCAAGGCGCCCTTGAGCTTATGGCCGATGAAGGTGGCCAGATTGACGGCGATGATGCCGGGGGTGCATTGACCGATGGCGTAGTAGTCGGTCAGCTCCTCACCGGTGGCCCAGCCCTTTTTGTCCACGACCTCCCGCTGCAAAATGGGCAGCATGGCGATGCCGCCGCCGAAGGTGCATACACCGATGCGGGCGAAGGTGAGGAATAAGTCGAGATAAATATTCAAAGCAGCACTTCCTTGCCTGTGATTTACTGCGCATATCATACCCCAAACGGCAGCGGTTTGCAACACAAGCGGAGAAAAATACCACCTCTTGACCACAGCGGTGGGTTTCCTTTATAATTAGCCCGACAGATCTGCTGGAAAGGAGGTGTCCCCGGCCGTGAAAATTGCATTCTATACCCTTGGCTGCAAGGTCAATCAGTATGAGACTCAGGCACTGGAGCAGGAGTTTGTCCGCCGGGGCCATACCCTGACCGACTTTGACGCACCGGCGGATGCCTATATCATCAACACCTGTTCCGTCACCGCCGTCAGCGATAAGAAGTCCCGACAGGTCATCCGCCGCGCCCGGAAGGAGAACCCCCATGCCGTGGTGGCGGTGTGCGGCTGCTATCCCCAGACCCATCCGGACGATATGACAGGACTGGGCATCGACCTTGTGGGCGGCACCGGCGACCGGCTTGCCTTTGTGGAGCTGACGGAGCAGGCGGCGGCGGAGCGCAAACCCATCACCGTGTTGGATGACGCCTTCACCCGCACCGCGTTTGAGGTGCTGCCCGCCGGCGGACTGGAGGGCCGCACCCGTGCCATGCTGAAGGTGGAGGACGGCTGCGTCAATTTCTGTTCCTACTGCATCATTCCCTACGCCCGGGGGCGTATCCGCTCGTTGGCGCTGGAAACCGCACGGCAGCAGGCCAAAAGCCTGCAGGAGCAGGGGTATCGGGAAATCGTGCTGACCGGTATTGAAATTTCCTCCTGGGGTCGGGATCTGAAGACCGGGGAGGAATTGACCGACCTTGTGGAGGCCATCTGTGCCGCTGCGCCGGAGTGCCGCATCCGCCTTGGGTCCCTGGAACCCCGGACCATTACGGAGGAATTCTGCACCCGGATGTCCAAGCTGCCCAACCTCTGCCCTCACTTCCATCTGTCCATGCAGTCCGGCTGCGACAGTGTACTCTCGCGCATGAACCGCAAGTACGATACCGCCCGGTATCTGCAGTCGGTCCGGCTGCTGCGGCAGTATTTTGATGACCCGGCCATTACCACCGACCTGATCGTGGGCTTCCCCGGGGAGACGCAGGAGGAATTTGCCCAAACCCTGACCTTTATCCGCACCTGCGCCTTTTCCGCAATGCACGTGTTTCCGTATTCCAAACGCCCCGGAACTCCAGCGGCTAAGATGCCCGGTCAGATTGCAAATGCCGTGAAGGCAGACCGCGCCCACGCGGCGGCGCAGGTGGCGGAGGAGATGGAGCGGGCGTATCTGAACCGCTTTGTGGGACGCACCGTTCCTGTGCTGTTTGAAGAGGAGCGGGAGGGCCTCTGGTGGGGTCACACCCCCAACTATATTCCCGTAGCGGTGAAGGGAGCAAACCTCCACAACCGTGTGGCAGATGTCCGTTTGACGGGCGTGGAAAAGGGCGTGGCCGGGGGAGAACTGGTATAAAAAAGCTGCACAGGCGGTAGCCTGTGCAGCTTTTTGGTTATGTCAGCGGTCGGTGTCCACCAGAATGTTTTCGATGCCGTGCTGCTCAAATTCGGTGATGTATGCTTCAATGCGGCTGGTCAGCTCGGCATAGTTGCTCTCATCAATGGGAGGGTCGTCCATGTCCCGACGGGCCAGCTCTTCCGCCAGAATATCGAAAAAGACGTTGTTTTCGTATTCGGCGATGGCCTCGTGAATGCCGCCCTCGGCAAAGGCGCGGGAGGGGATGATCTCGCCCTCGTACAGCTCGGCCAGAGAGGGCATGCCCTCTACAGCGGCCCGGGCGAAGAGCAAAGACTCCACCTCGTCATAGTCGGCAAAGCGGTTCTCGCCCCGGGTGGAGTTCAGGATCCAGTTGCCGATATATACCAGATCCAGCAACCGACGGAATTGTTTGTTGGTCAGTTCGATTTTCATGGCATTCACCTGCCTTTGGGGGTTTTGAGGATATATTATAGGAAACCTGTCGGTTTGTCAAATGTTCCGGGAGAAAACTGTGTGGAAAATACCCCTTGTTTTTCCTGTGGGGAAATATTATATTGTATAGCGAGGATTTTTGGTATATAATGTCCGCGTATGCACCAAAGGGAGGAGGTTCCGGTATGGCGCAGGAAGTTATGATAAGCGTAAAAGGCATCCAGCAGTTCGAAGCTGCCGACAAGGACAGCATTGAGCTGGTCACCCGGGGCAGCCTGGACCGGGAGGGCGGCATGCTTACCCTGCAGTATGAGGAGAGCGAGCTGACCGGACTGGAGGGTACTCTGACCACCATTCAGGTGGAGCCGGAGCGGGTCACTATGCTGCGCACCGGGCAGGTGAACACCCAAATGGTGTTTCAGGAGGGGCGGCGCCACCTTGCCATGTACAATACACCTTATGGCGCCATGACCGTGGGTGTGAATACCCGCCATCTGTACGCCGAGCTGGGTGAGGACGGAGGCGAGATCGAGATCGACTACAACATCGAGATCGACCACGCGGTCACCGGCAGAAACATCTTCCGCATCAATGTGAAAAAAGTGCCGAATGGCATGAATATTCCCTGTTAACCGTAAAAAACATCTGAAAAGGTGATAGAACTATGAGTAATATGATCCAACTGGCCAAGGAGCAGGTGGCTGCTCTCACCGCCGCCGCTTACGAGAAGGCTGCCGCTGCCGGCGCTCTGCCCGCCGGAGCCGAGGTGAAGGCCACCATCGAGATCCCCAAGGACACCGCCCATGGTGACTACGCGTCCTCCTTCGCCATGGCGGGGGCCAAGGCCCTGCACATGGCCCCCCGTGCCATCGCCCAGACCATCGTGGACAATCTGGAGCTGGAGGGCAGCTTTTTCGACAAGGTGGAGATCGCCGGTCCCGGCTTTCTGAACTTCACTCTGGGCGCCAAGTGGTACGGCGACGTGCTGGCCGCCATCGAGGCCGAGGGCGAAAACTACGGTGCCACCGACGAGGGCGCCGGGCGCCGCGTGATGGTGGAGTTCGTCTCCGCCAACCCCACCGGTCCCATGCACATGGGCAACGCCCGGGGCGGCGTGCTGGGTGATACCCTTGCCAATGTGCTGGCTAAAGACGGCTGCGACACGTGGAAGGAATTTTATGTAAATGACGCCGGCAACCAGATCCATAAATTTGCCGTGTCCATCAACGCCCGCTATATGCAGCTGATTTTGGGCGAGGACGGCTTTGAATTCCCCGAGGAAGGCTACCACGGCGACGACATCAAGGCTTTGGCCAAGGCCATTTACGAGGAAAACGGCGAGGGCTGGAAGGATCTTGACGAGCAGGAGCGGCTGGACCGCATGGCGGAGTACGGCCTGAAGGTCAATATCCCCAATATGCAGGCCGACCTGCGCCGCTACGGCATTGAGTACGACCAGTGGTTTTTTGAGTCCGAGCTGCACAACAGCGGCTACGTGGCCGAGACCGTGCAGATGCTTTCTGACAAGGGCTGGACCTATGAAAAGGACGGCGCCCTGTGGCTGGATACCACCCGCCTGCTGAAGGAGAAGTTCATGCGGGAGGGCAAGACCCAGGAGCAGGTGGACAAGCTGGACCTGAAGGACGACGTGCTGCGCCGGGCAAACGGCTTCTACACCTACTTTGCCGCTGACATCGCCTATCACCGTAACAAGCTGGATGTGCGCGGCTTCGACACCGCCATCAACATCTGGGGTGCCGACCACCACGGCCACGTGGCCCGCCTGCAGGCGGCGCTGGATGGTTTGGGACTGGACGGCTCTCACCGGCTGGTCATCGTGCTGATGCAGCTTGTGAACCTGCTGCAGGACGGCAAGCCCGTGCGTATGTCCAAGCGCTCCGGCAAGGCCATCGCCCTGCACGACCTGCTGGACGAGATCAGCGTGGATGCGGCCCGCTACTTCTTTAACTCCCGGTCCTCCACCACTCCTCTGGATTTCGACCTGGACCTGGCCGTGCGGCAGGACAGTGAAAACCCCGTCTACTACGTGCAGTATGCTCACGCCCGCATCTGCTCTCTCATCGCCAATCTGGCTGCCGAGGGCGAGCAGGTCAAGTCTGCGGTCGCTATTGATGCCAACCTGCTGACCGACCCCGCCGAGCGGGCCCTCATCAAGGCTCTCAGCCAGCTGCCCGATGAGATCCATCAGGCGGCCAAGACCTATGATCCCAGCCGCATCAACCGCTATCTGGTCAGTCTGGCCGGTGACTTCCACCGCTTCTACAACGCCTGCCGGATCAAGGGGGAAGAGCCTGCGGTGCTGTCGGCCCGTCTGAAGCTGGCCGACAGTGTGCGCAATGTTATTGCAAACTGTCTGACTTTGCTGGGCGTGGCTGCTCCGGAGAAAATGTAATTGCTGAAAACGGGTCTGCACCGCAGGCCCGTTTTTAATTGTGAATAGTGTGTAAAAGGGGGCGCGAACGGGAAATTCCCCTTGCAACCGGGACATATATCCTGTATAATACAAAAAGTTGGTTGTCCAGCAAATACCCCAACGAATGAGAGGAATGAAACAACATGAGTGCATCCCGTGAAAAGAAAGTCCGCCAGGATAAGGTGGAGGAACTGAACGAAAAGCAGTTTGCGGCTGCCAAGCAGGCCGCCCAGGAAAAGCGCAAGCATGTCGCCTACACCGTCATCGGTGTGGTGTGCGCTGTGCTGGTGGCTGCCCTGCTGATGTGGAACTCCGGAATGTTCCGCAACAGCGACGCCGTCAAGGTGAACGGCGAGGCTTACTCTGCCGAAGAAGTGGGCTACTTCTACAACAACATGCTGATGCAGTACTACTATTCCGCCATGCTCGGCGGCGCCCCCAACTATGACCCCCAGAAGGACCCCGCCGATCAGGTGTATGATGCCGAGACCGGCAAGACCTGGCACGAGTTCTTTGTGGACGAGGCTGTGGACGGCCTGGCCGAGGTCAAGACTCTGGTGGCCAAGGCGAAGGCTGACGGCGTGAAGCTGTCTGATGCAGGCAAGCAGAGTGTCAAAGACAGCATGGCTTCTCTGGCCACTACCTCTGCCAGCAGCGGCTTCGCCAGCAGCACCGCCTACCTGAAGGCGGCCTACGGCAGCGGTATGAGCAAGGGCCTGTACAAGCAGCTGCTGACTGAGAGCACTCTGGCCAGCGAGATGGCTGCCGACTACACCGAGCAGCTGACCTACACCGATGAGCAGCTTGAGACCTACTACGCCGACCACGCTGATCAGCTGGATCTGTTCACCTACTCCTTTGCCAAGTTCTCCGGCGCTCCCGAGGCCAAGACTGATGAGGACGGCAACAAGGTCGACCCCACCGACAAGGATAAGGCCGATGCCAAGGCCCAGGCTTACACCAAGGGCGAGGCGTTCCGCGCCAAGCTGGCCCGCGGCGGCGACTTTGCCGAGCTGGTGGCCGAGCTGGCCGAGGATGAGACTGTTACCTCCAACGAGAATGTGACCGCTTCCGGCGCGACCGTCATGGTGGCTCTGGACAGCTGGATGAAGGAAGACGGCCGAAAGGCCGGCGATGTGGGCCTGGTCCAGCTGGAGGCTGACACCTACGTGGTCAAGTTCCTGGGCCGCCAGCGTGACGACGAAGTTGCCGGTGACGTGCGCCACATCCTGGTGGCTGCCGAGCAGGACGAGGGCGCTACTGCCCCCACCGAGGCCCAGTACGACGCCGCCAAGGCCAAGGCGGAAGAGATGCTGGCCAACTGGCAGGCCGGCGATGCCACTGAGGAGAGCTTTGCCGAACTGGCCAAGGCCGAAAGCGCCGATCCCGGCTCCGCTGCCAACGGCGGCCTGTACGAGGGCGTGTCCTCCTCCACCGGTTTCATCGAGGATTTTGCCAACTGGGTCGTTGATCCCGAGCGTCAGGTTGGCGACACCGGTCTGGTGAAGAACACACAGAGCAGCACCAAGGGCTGGCACATCCTGTACTACAGCGCCAAGGGTGAACCTGTGTGGAAGACCACTGTGGAGGCCGCTCTGACCAACGAGGATACCATTGCCTGGCTGGACGAGATCACCGCCGACATTCAGGTGGAGCGTCTTGAGGCTTTGAACAACATCTGATAACAAAAAAGGGAGGCAAGCCACCGGCTTGCCTCTCTTTTTTTGTTACTTTTTGCGCTTTTTATAGCGGTCTTCTTCGCTGTAGATGCAGCCGCAGTACTTCTGCATGTACATTCCATGCTCCCGGGCGAAGTCCTGGCCCTCTCGGAACAGGGGGCGGAAGTCCCGGTAAAGGAACTCCACACCGTACTGCTCTGCTGCCTTGCGGGCGATGGCGCAGATGGCTTCGTGGTCCTGATAGGGACTGATGAGCAGGGAGGTGGTGAATGCGGAAAAACCGTTCTCGGCGGCGTATCTGGCCGTGGCCTCCATGCGGCAGCGGTAGCAGTAACCGCAGCGGGTGTCGGGGGAATTGGCCACAGTGGCAAGGAAAGGCCGCAGGTCGTAAGTGCCGCCGATGATCAGCTTCATGCCGATCTGGCGGGCGTAGTCCTCCAGGGTGTGCTTGCGGGACTGATATTCCGTATAAGGATGGATGTTGGGGTTGTACCAGAAACCCACCGGCTCGATGCCCTCAGAGCGCAGGGCGGCGATGGGCCGGTTGGCACAGGGGGCGCAGCAGATATGCATCAAAACTTTTTCCACAGTACTCACTCCGGACGGATAATATCGACAGTCAAATTGTGCTTCAAGGCGTAGGCGAGGGTGCTGGCGGTGCCGCCGCTGGGGATGCCGTCGTACAGGGCGATGATGCGGCAGGAACGGTCTACCATATAACGGTTGCGGCGCATCATGCAGTTCCAGTCGTAATTATGCTGCACCATGGTCTCAAAATCGCACCGGTCCAAAAGTTCTGCCCGGCGCTGCCGCTCAGCGGCGGGCCAACGGTCGGCCTGGCTTTCACAAGGGACAGCCCCCTCCACCGTGACACCGGGCCTGCGATCTCGCAGGTCCAGCGCCGCCCGGCAGAACAGCAGGTCCCCGCCCCGGGCCATGCCGCAGATGAAGTGGCGGCAGCCGGCCTCATAGGCCCGGCCAAGGGCGGCGGAAAGCTGATCCATCACGGCGATACAGCGGGGGTCACTTTCGTCACAGCCCCAGGGCAGCTTGTCCGGCCGATGCCCGGTAAAACAACAGGTACGCTCACGGTCCATAGGCTGCCCTCCTTAACAGATGATGGGATCATTGTAATCCATTCCCGGTAAGAAGTCAATAGAAAAATAGAACATTCGTTTGACTTTAGACCGCGGCGGGTGTATGATAAGAAAAAACGAAAGGGGGCGCGGAGATGGACCGGGTGATTTTTCATTGTGATTTGAACTGCTTTTTTGCGTCGGTGGAACTGCTGAGCCGTCCGGAACTGCGCCACCTGCCCGTTGCGGTGTGCGGTGACCCTGCCCAGCGCCACGGCATTATTTTGGCCAAAAACGAGCCGGCCAAGGCCTTTGGCGTGCGCACGGCGGAGACCATCTGGCAGGCAAAGCGCAAGTGTCCCGATCTGGTGTTGCTGCCCTCCCACCATCGCTTGTACGAGGAGTATTCCCACAAAGTCAACGCCATTTATGAGCAGTACACCGACCTTGTGGAGCCGTTTGGTATAGATGAAAGCTGGCTGGACGTAACGGGGACACTGCACCTGTTTGGCGGAGATGGGCGCGCTATGGCCGATCGCATCCGAAATCATATCCGTCAGGAACTGGGTCTGACCGTTTCGGTGGGGGTGTCCTTCAATAAAGTGTTTGCCAAACTGGGCAGCGACTACAAAAAGCCGGATGCCACCACTGTGATCCGGCGGGAAGATGTGGAAGGCATCGTGTGGCCCCTGCCGGTGGGTGACTTGCTTTTTGTGGGTCGGGCGGCGGCGAAGGAGCTGGAGCGCTACGGCGTGACCACCATCGGACAGCTGGCGGCCTTTGACCGTGATGCTTTGGGGCAGCTGCTTGGCCAGCACGGCCTGCAGCTGCATGACTACGCCAACGGCGTGGACGACAGTCCCGTGCGTCCGGCGGGTCAGTACGTGCCGCCCAAGTCAGTGGGCAACGGCATGACATTTCCCCATGATCTGGTGGGGGAGGAGGCGGTACGCTCCGGCGTGACGGTGCTGGCCGACTGGGTGGCACACCGCCTGCGCGGCCATGATTTGAAATGCACCACGGTGCAGGTGACCATCCGCAGCCCTGAGTTTCATGACCTCAGCCGCCAGCGGCGGCTGGCCGCCCCCACCTTTGTGACCGCGGAGCTTGCGGATATGGTGATGGAGCTGATCCGGGAAAACTGGAATCTGTCCGCACCTATCCGCGCCATTACCGTGACCGCAGCAAACCTCATTCCGGCGGCACAGGCAGCAGAGCAGCTGGATCTGTTTGCCGCCGGGCAGGACACCCAACGGCGGGACAGGCAGGAACGGCTGGGACATACCCTTGACGCGATCCGCCATCGCTTCGGCGGCGGGGCTATCGGCCCGGCCAGCGCCGTGGAGGGAGAGGAAGAATAAAAAACCGCCCCGCGCCTGATGGCGCGGGGCGATATTTATTGTTATGATTTGTGCCTGGCTATTTGGATGCAGATAAGCGCAAACAGCATGGGAATCAAGCCGAGTCCCGGGCTTGCCTGCCCACCGGTGTAAAGGACATATCCGGCCCCGGCAAAGCCAGTAATGGCGAATACTGTCGCAAGAATGAAAAACAGTTTCTTCATGGGACAGATTACACGTTAAAGCGGAACAGGATGATGTCACCGTCTTGGACCACGTACTCCTTGCCCTCGGAGCGGATCAGGCCCTTTTCCCGGGCGGCGGCCATAGTGCCGCAGGCCATCAGATCTTCGTAGGACACCACCTCGGCACGGATGAAGCCGCGCTCAAAGTCGGAGTGGATCTTGCCGGCGGCCTGAGGGGCTCTGGTCCCGCGGGTGATGGTCCAGGCGCGGCACTCGTCCTCGCCGGAGGTCAGGTAGGAAATCAAGCCAAGCAGAGAGTAGCTGGCCTTGACCAGACGGTCCAGACCGGACTCGGCGATGCCCAGATCCTCCAGGAACATGGCCTTCTCCTCGGCATCCAGCTCGGCGATCTCCGCCTCCAGCTTGGCGCAGACGGGGATGACCTGCGCGCCCTGCTCGGCGGCGCGGTTGGCAACCTGATTGTAATAGGGGACGGCGGCGGGGTCGGCAAAGCCGTCCTCGTCCAGATTGGCGGCATAGATCACGGGCTTCAGGCTGAGCAGCTCGCAGTCGGGATACTCGGCAGCGATGTCCACAGCCTCGTAAGTACGGGCGGACTTGCCGTCGTTGAGCCAGTCGCGCAGACCCTCGAAATCGGCGGCCTCCTGCAGGAACTTTTTGTCGCCCTTGGCGGCCTTTTTGGCCTTGTCAATGCGGCGGTCCACCATCTCCAGATCGGCCATGACCAGCTCCAAATCAATGGTGTCGATGTCGCGCAGGGGGTCGGTAGAACCCTCCACGTGGATGACGTTGTCATCATCAAAGCAGCGCACCACATGCACGATGGCATCGGTCATGCGGATGTTGCCAAGGAACTTGTTGCCCAGACCCTCGCCCCGGCTGGCGCCCTTGACCAGACCGGCGATGTCGACGAATTCGATGACAGCGGGGGTGGTCTTTTTGGGGTTGTACATCTGGGACAGCTTGTCCAGACGGTAGTCGGGGACGGCCACCATGCCCACATTGGGGTCGATGGTGCAGAAGGGGTAGTTGGCGCTCTCGGCGCCGGCGTTGGTGATGGCGTTGAACAGGGTGCTTTTGCCCACGTTGGGCAGACCCACGATACCAAGTTTCATACTGTTACGTCTCCTTACAACCGCTCCCGCAAAGAGGGAGGGATACATTCCCAAACAGTGTATCACAAAGTCCGACGTTTCACAATAGGAAAAAGCGGTGGAAACACAGGAGTTTTGAGCGGAAAAATTTTTAATTGCACCAAAATGACAGTTGAAAATGAAAGGATAAAGAGATATACTTAGTGTGAAAGTGCGGGAGTATGCCCGCGTGGGGAAGCGGCTGTGCCGCAAGTCGTGACAGGGGAGGGAAACGGATCATGCACTTTCCGAAAAACCGTATGGCATCTGTCAATCTGTCTTTGTCCGGTGAAGGCATTACCTTTATCCGTTATACCCCGACCGGATTCTGTTGCCGGGGGTGGGATTCCCGCCGCCACAGCAACATCCGGGATGAGGTGCATATTATCCTGTCCGGCAGCTGCGGACTGGATGTAGAAGGGGCGGACTACGAGCTGTCTGCGGGGCAGGCCATTGTGGTGCGCAGGGGACAGTTCCACGCGCCCCATGATGCCACAGAGGATATCGAGCGCTGCTCTTTTATGCTGGACACCCTGGCGGGCAGCTTTTTGGATCAGCAGCTGCAGGACCTCAGCGGCAGAGCCCTTAACCTGTCTGACGAGTCCGTTGCGCTGTGCCGCAGCCTGAATCGGGAAGCGGCAAGCGCGACCCCCTACTACGCCGACATGGTGCAGGCCAAGCTGACCCAGCTGATGGTAGACATTCTGCGCCAGGCGGATAACAGCACAATGCCGGCTGTGGAAGCAAACAGCCGCACCCCCAAACAGGCACTGCTCATCGGCATCGACCATTTCTTTTCTCCCTGGCCCAATGCCTTGGGAACGGAAGGAGATCTGGCGCGACAGCTGAATATCTCCCGGCACAAGCTCAACCGCATCGTCTGGCAGTACTACGGTATGAGTTTCCGGGAAAAACTGCGCCTTGCCAAGATGGATTACGCCGCATGGCTGCTGCGCAGTACGGACTTTCCGTGTCACAGGATCGCCACTCTGTGCGGCTACTCCGCGGATACTTCGTTCTACCGGGCCTTTTCCAACCACTTTGGAATTCCGCCCCAATCCTACCGCAGGGAACAGCGAAAAAACGGCGTAAATCCGCTGGATCTACGACCGGACTGACAGCAGACCTCTTCAAAGGAGATGTTCATATGAATGCAATTATTAACGCAAAGGCAGTGCTGCCCGGCGGCGTAATGGACAACGCCGTCATCCTGCATGAGAATGGCCGCATCGTTTCTGTAGGCAGAGATGTGGAGATTCCCGCCGGCGCTGAAATTCTGGATGCCAAGGGCATGTGGGTAGGTCCCGGCTTCGTGGATATTCATGTCCACGGCGACGGCGGAGCCTGGTGTTGGGAGGAAAACCCCGAGATGGTCGCACCCCATCACCTGCGCCACGGCACCACCACCATGGTGGCTACCATTGCTTACTGGTGGACCCCGGAAGAGCTGCTGGCCCGAACCAGAAATATACAGGATAAAATCGACAAGGGTCTGCTGCCCAACGTATACGCCGTGGCCTTTGAGGGTCCGTTCATCAACCCCACCCGGGGCGCCAACAGCGACGCCGCCCCGCGCTCCGGTCCCGATGCGGACGAGTACCTTGCTCTGTACGAGGCTACCCACGGCAGGATCGGTCAGTGGATGTACGCCCCCGAGATGGACAAGGACGGCGCTTTCGGTGACTTCCTGCGGGAGAAGGGGATTCCCGCTGCCGTAGGACACACCAACGCCTCTCCTTCTCAGGTGCGGGATGCTGTGAACCGCGGCGCCACCATCACCACCCACCTGTTCGACGCCATGGGCTGCCACCGGGGCAACGACTCCTGGAAGATCACCGGGACCATTCAGGAAAGTGTCGCCGCCTCGTGTCTTGTCTGTCCGGAGCTGACCTATGAGATCATCCCCGACAGCCGCGGCGTCCATGTCAAGCCTACGGAGATGATGCTGACCTTCAGGCTGGCCGGCCCCGACCGCATTGCCATCATCACCGACAGCACCACCTGTGACTATGACCCTGCCGACTATCCTGCCGACGACCTGCGCAGCACCGTGGATCTGAACTATAACGAGCGCGGACAGCTGTGCGGCTCCCGCCTGACCATGGACCTGGCCTTCGTGAACTTCATGAAGCACACCGGCGCCTCTGTGTCCGACACCTTCCGCATGGCCGCCACCACCCCTGCCCGCGCCATCGGCGTGGATAAGGAGGTTGGCTCCATCGTCCCCGGCAAGCAGGCCAACTTCGTCCTGCTGGATGCGGACTTCAAGCTGCAGCAGGTCATCTTCCGCGGCGAAGTGGTGGATAACTGATCAAGAACTGACTTCTTCAAAGGAGGAGTTTTATATGAACGCAATCATCAACGCAAAAGCAGTTTTGCCCGGCGGCGTGGTGGACAGGGCCACCATTCTGCATGAGAATGGCCGCATTGTTGCCGTGGGCAGGGATGTGGAGATTCCTGCCGGCGCCGGGATTTTGGATGCCAAGGGCATGTGGGTGGGCCCCGGTTTCGTGGACATTCACGTCCACGGCGACGGCGGTAAGTGGCGCTGGGAGACCGGTCCTGAGCAGACCGCCCGCCACCACCTGCGTCACGGCACCACCACCATGGTGGCTACCATGAGCTACGGCCAGACCCCCGACTCCCTGCTGGAAAAGACTAAGAACGTGCAGAATAAGATCGATGCGGGTCTGCTGCCCAATGTGTACGCCGTGGCCTTTGAGGGACCCTTCATTAACCCGGCCCGGGGCGCCAACAGCAAGGCATTTGCCCGCTCCGGCCCCAACCCCGCCGAGTATCTGCCTCTGTATGAGGCCACTCACGGCAAAGTTGGCCAGTGGATGTACGCCCCCGAGATGGATGTGGACGGCTCTTTCGGTGACTTCCTGCGGGAAAAGGACATCCCCACCGCCATCGGCCACTCCAATGCCTCTCCCGCCCAGGTGCGCACCGCCGTGGATAAGGGTGCCACCATCACCACCCACCTGTATGATGCCATGGGCTGCTGCCACGGCAACGACGCCTGGAGGTACACCGGCACAGTTCAGGAGAGCATGGCCGCCTCCTGCCTTGTCTGCCCGGAGCTGACCTATGAGATCATCCCCGACAGCCGCGGCGTTCACGTTAAGCCCACGGACATGCTGCTGGCTTTCAAGATCGCCGGGCCTGAGCGCATTGCCATCATTACCGACAGCACCATCTGTAACTATGACCCCGCGGACTATCCCGCCGACCACTTCCGCAGCACCATCGACCTGAACTACAACGAGATGGAGGAGCTGTCCGGCTCCCGCCTGACCATGGATTTGGCCTTCGTCAACTTCATGAAGCACACCGGCGCCTCCGTGTCCGACACCTTCCGCATGGCCGCCACCACCCCCGCCCGGGCCATCGGCGTGGATAAAGAGGTCGGCTCCATCGTCCCCGGCAAGCAGGCCAACTTCGTCCTGCTGGATGCCGACTTTAAGCTGCAGCAGGTCATCTTCCTCGGCGAAGTGGTCGCCGACTGATTTGTAAGCAAAAAACCCTTAACATATAAGAAATAATTTTTTGGAGGTACTTATTATGAAACTCAAACCCGGATTTGTTCCCGCTCTGCTGACTCCCATCGATGCCAACGGCAACCTGGACGAGGCCAGCTACCGCAAGCAGATTGAAGACATGATTCAGGCCGGCGCCGTGGGCCTTTTGAGCATGGGTTCCATGGGCCAGCAGGCCTTCATCCGTCCCAGCACCTGCGTTGAGGTTGCCCGTGTGGCCATCGACGCCGCTGCCGGCCGCGTGCCCGTGTTCGTGGGCGCCATGGACGTGTCCATCTGCCGCGCCAAGGAGCGCGTTGCCGCCATGGAGGATCTGGACGTGGCCGCTTTCGTGTTCACCGCTCCCTATTACAGCGCCTGCAAGCCCCATCAGGTGAAGAACTACCTGAAGGGCATTGCCGCGGCTACCAAGCACAACATCATGGTCTATGACCTGCCCGGCGTGACTCAGTTCAAGTTCACCTACGACTTCGTGCTGAACCTGCGCAAGGAGATCCCCAGCCTGATCGGCATCAAGTCCGCCGACACCCAGATGTTCCGTAAGCTGACCCTGAACCCCGAGGTGCCCGAGGACTTCATCATGGTCTACTCCGGCCTGGATACCTTCGACGTGGCCTACAAGTGGGGCATCAAGAACTGCCTGGACGGCATGCTGCCCCTGACCCCCAAGAATACCGAGAAGATGTTCAAGGCCATGGCTGCCAACGATTACGATACCGCCGCCACCTGCCTGAACAACATTCTGTACCTGCGCGACACCATGGCTGCCCACGATCTGTGGCCCTGCGCCAGCGAGGCGATGAACATGATGGGCTACACCGGCGACCACGCCCCCGACCTCAATGACCCCATCAAGCCCGAGAATGTGGCCGTGATTCGTGCCGCCATGGAGAAGGTCGGCGAGCTGTAAGCCGCCAATTTACCCCACCCCCTGAAAGGAGGAACTAACTGTGAATACTCTGAAAGTCGGCTATGCCGGCGTAAACATCAATCCCCCTCTGGGTATCGGCATTTACGGCTACTTTGTGCCCCGCTTTGCCCAGGGCTTTGTGGACGATCTGGAGGCCCATGCCATGGCCCTGAGCTGTGGTGAGGCACCCTGCCTGCTCATTGGCGTGGACAACGGCGGTATCGATGCCGACATCGTGGACCGGTTCCGCGCTGCTATGGCCAAGGCTGCCAACATCCCGGTTGAGAACATCTTCCTGCACACCACCCATACCCATACCGGCCCCTTGATGCGTGTCTATCCCGACATGTTCGAGGCGGACGAGGAACCGATTGCCCGGTATGTGACCTTCCTGGAGGAGCGTCTGTGCGATCTGGCGGTGCTGGCCATCGCGGATATGAAGCCCGCCCGCATGGGCTTTGCCGTGGGCCACGCCCCCGACCGCATCGCCTACATCCGCCGCTACCGCATGAAGGACGGCAGCACCATGACCTGCCCTCCCATCAACGATCCCAACATCGACCACCCCATTGGCGAGCTGGATCAGCGTGTCAACGTGCTGCGCTTTGACCAGGAGGGCGGCCAGAGCATCGTAGTGCTGAACTACGGCGTTCACGCCGACTGTGTCAATGGCGACCTCATCTGTGCCGACTGGCCCCACTGGGTCCGCAAGACCGTGGCTGCCGCCCTGGACGGCACAAAGGTACTGTGCATTGTGGGCGCCCAGGGCGACGTGGGCAGCACCCATGTCTACCCCGACGGCGGCGACATGAACGACACCGAGATCAGCTTCGACAACGAGATGAAGTCCCCCGGCATGGCCCGCTTTATCGGCCGCGCCCTGGCCGGCACCATCCTGCAGGTCTATGACAAGGTGGAGTATGTGGATGTGGACAAGGTGTCCATGTTGCATCACATTGTAGAGGTTAAGGCCAACACCCCCACCCCCGAGGAGCTGCCCCTGGCCCGGGAGTACTTCAAGCTGCATGAGGAGGGTCGCGATGACCTGATTCCCTTCGAGGCTATGGAGCTGACCACCGTGGTGGCCGAGGCCGGCCGTATGGTTCGTTTGGCCGACGGTCCCGACACCTTCAAGCTGGAGCTGACCGGCCTGCGCATTGGCGGCGTTGCCTTCGTGGGCATCCCCGGCGAGCCCTTCACCGGCATCGGCGTTGGCATCAAGGACAACGAGGGTTGGGATCTGATCCTGCCCGCCTGTCTGACCAACGGCAACGAGGGCTACTTCCCCATGAAGGACGCCTTTGACGAGGGCGGCTATGAGGCCCGTTCCTCTAACTACGTCTCCGGCGTGGCCGAGGACATCATCGCCGGCGGCAGCAAGCTGCTGGCCGAGATGCGCAAGTAAACAGACAAGCAAAGGGCGGCATCCGCCCTGGTGGATGCCGCCTCTCTTTGGAAAGAGGAGAGTTTCGTATGAACACTTTGAAAGCCGGATATGCCCGCACGGATATTACCCCACCCCTTGGCATCGCCGTGCGCGGTTACTACATTGCCCGCTACGCCAAGGGCATCCTGGACCCTCTGGAGGCCAGCGCCCTTGCCCTGAGCTGTGGTGAGGCTCCCGCGCTGCTGGTCAGCACGGATCTGTGCGGTATCGAGGCGGAGCTGTGCGACCGCTTCCGCGCCGCTATGTCCGAGGCGGCTGGTATTCCTGCGGAAAACATCTACCTGACCGCCACTCACACCCACACCGGTCCCATGCTGCTGTACTCCGACCGCTTCCCCATGGATGCGGAGCAGCTGCGCAAATATGTGGACTTTCTGGAAGCACGCCTGTGCGATCTGGCTGTGCTGGCCATTGCCGACATGAAGCCCGCCCGCATGGGCTTTGCCGTGGGTCACGCCCCTGACCGTGTGGCCTACATCCGCCGCTACAAGATGAAGGACGGCAGCACTATGACCTGCCCCCCCATCGACGACCCCAATATCGACCATCCTATCGGTGAGCTGGATCAGCGTGTCAACGTGCTGCGCTTTGACCGTGAGGGCGGCGAGAGCGTGGTCATCCTGAACTACGGCGTCCACGCCGATACCGTCAATGGCGAGCTGCTCAGTGCCGACTGGCCCCACTGGACCCGCAAGACCATTGAAAAGACGCTGGACGGCACCAAGGTCATGTGCCTGGTGGGCGCCCAGGGTGACGTGGGCAGTACCAACGTACACCCCTCCGGCGGCGATATGAACGACACTGAGATCAGCTTTGATGACGAGATGAAGTCCCCCGGCATGGCCCGCTTCGTGGGCCGCGCTCTGGCGGGTACCATTCTGCAGGTCTATGACAAGGTGGAGTATGTGGACGTGGACAGCGTCGCGGTCGCCCACCACTTTGTTGAGGTGGTGGCCAACAAGCCCAAGCCTGAGGAGATGCCTCTGGCCCGGGAATACAAGCGCCTGCATGACGAGGGTCGGGATGATCTGATTCCCTACGAGGCTATGGAGCTGACCACCGTGGTGGCCGAGGCCACCCGTATGTGCATGTTGGAGAACGGTCCCGACACCTTCAAGCTGGAGCTGACCGGTGTGCGAATTGGAAATGTAGCCTTCGTCGGTGTCCCCGGTGAACCCTTTACCGGTATCGGCGTGGGTATCAAGGATAACGAGGGCTGGGATCTGATCCTGCCTACCTGCATTACCAATGGATTTGAGGGTTACTTCCCCATGAGGGATGCGTTTGAGGAGGGCGGCTACGAGGCCCGAAGCTCCCGATACGTGTCCACCGTGGCTCAGGACATTATCGACGGCGCCGGCAAGCTGCTGGCCGACCTGCGCAAGTAAAAATGAAGCAAAAAGACGCCCCCGATGCAGCTGCATCGGGGGCGTTTTCCGTTTGATTGCTCAGGCCATCAGGGTGATGATGAGCTGGGAGGCCAGCACGATCAAAACCAGTGCGATGGGGTAGGTGGAGGCGTAGGCGGCCGCCACGTCGTCGGTACCGGCAGTGTTGATCAGGGTACCCAGAGCGGGGGTGGAAGTCATTCCGCCGGTAATGGAACCCAGACTGTTCAGCAGACTCAGCTTCAGCGCGTACTTGGCAATGACGAAGCCGATGATCATGGGGATCAGGGTCATCAGAGCGCCGCCGATCAGGCCGTACACCACGATCATGCCGCCCAGCTCGGACTTGCCGATCTCGCTGACCAGAGACACGCCGCCGCTGACGCCGGCGCCGATCAGGAACAGCATCAGGCCGAACTCGCGGAACACCTTGACGGTGGTCTCAGGTACTTTCAGGGAGAACTTGCCGAAGCTGCCGAAATGGCCGAACACCAGACTCATGATCAGGGTACCGCCGGTGGTGCCCAGACTGAAGCAGGGGCCGGCGTAACCGGCGCCGGTGAGAGGAATGCTGATGGAACCCAGGATCAGGCCGGCAATGACAGCCAGAGCGAAGGGGGTCAGACCGAAGGGATCGCAGCAGAACAGGCCCTTCTTTTCCTCGGCTTGTTCTTCAACGCCGGCACGGAGCAGCTCACGCTCTCTGGTCATGTCGGCCTTCAGGAACTTGGGCATCAGCTGGACAAACAGCACCACGCCGATGACACCAAAGGGATAGGCCACGGCGTGTCCCAGGGTAATGATGTCGGTAGAGTGACCGATGCTCTCGGCAGCCTCGACGGCGGCGGAGAAGCCGGGGGTGGTAGTCAGAGCGCCGGACAGCACGCCCACGGAGAACTCAGGGCCGATGCCGGGAATCAGGGCGAACAGGACAGCCACACCGGCGCCGGCAAGGATGATGATGGCGCCCAGCAGCACGAAGGAGGTGGCGTTTTTCTTCAGGTTTTTGAAGAAGTTGGGGCCGGCAATGAAACCGACAGCGGCAACAAACAGGACCAGACCCACATTCTGAATGACCTTGGAGAAGTAGCCGTTCAGAGTGGCAGAAGAGTCAGCCATAAAGAAAGCGTCAAACACGGGGATGTTCTGCAGACCGGGCAGGGTACACAGATAGCCGAACAGGATAGCCACCAGGAAAACGCCGGCAGTGCCAAGGGATACGCCCTTGACCGTAATGCTGCCCAGCAGGTAGCCCAGAGCGGCAATTACGAAAATGCTGGCCAGCAGGGCCACGGTGGAAGACACCTTGAAGGTGTTCTCAATGGTGGCGCCGTCAGCACCCAGACAGGAACCGCACCACCAGCCGATGGCGATGACGGCCAAAATGCCGATAATCAGACTGAGGGGGTTTTTCTTCGTCTTGTTCACAAAAATTCCTCCAATTGGACCTGCCATAGATGTGGCGGACCGAGTTCTATTCAAGTAGGAGTATTATACTACTATTTTCCCAAAATGCAAGCATACGGAGGGAAAAAGAAAAAACGGAGCGGTGCCGCGGCACCGCTCCGTTCAAAGTATGTATTACGTTGTTCAGGGCTTTTCGGGCAGTTCCCAGTGGCAGCCCAACAGGGAGTTGAACTCGTCGGTGTCGTAGGCGCGCTGATAGTACAGGGTGTACAGGCTGCCGTCGGACAGCTCCACGGTGGAGGGGTAGCCGTGATCCCAGACGGGAGAGGGCTTACCAACCATGAATTCCTCACCCCATGTGTGACCGTTGTCATAGCTGACACGGGCGTAGGAACCGATGGGCTTGGTGTCGCTGAAGCGCACGCCGTAGGTGAGGATAACGGCACCGGAGGAGTGCAGCATCAGGTGACCGGGGGCGCCGTACAGACCCTCGATGGCCTGGGGAACCTCGAAGCTCTTGCCGCCGTCGGTGGAACGGGTCAGATACAGGTTCAGCTTCTTGGACTCGGTGCGCCAGGCACGGATAACGATCAGGATCTCGCCGTTGGGCAGCTCCAGACAGTGGGGCTCGCAGGGGTCGGAAATGTCGGCATCGGGCAGACGGGGAACCACACACAGTTTATCCCAGGTCTTGCCGTCATCATGGCTCTCCATCAGGACGATGCGGCGCTCGGGGTTTTCCTCCGTAACAAGGCTGCTGGAGGTCAGGCCGGCGTACAGCATGCGGCCGCTGGGGGTGCGGATGGGGCCGTGGGGCGCGGAGAAGAGAACGGGAGTAGGCTCATCCCAGGTCATGCCGCCGTCGTGGGAGCGGCGGGTGAAGGCCATACCCTCGACCATGCGCTCGGGGGGCAGCTGATCCCACATGTCGTAGGCGGCATAGGAAATGGGGGCAGCGGCAGCACCGTTGTTGATGGGCTGATCCTCGGCCAGGAAGGCGCGGTCACGGTAGAGCTGCTTGGTGTTGTGGAACCAGGTGATCAGCAGGTTGCCGTCACCCCAGGCGCACAGGCCGCCGTCGCGGTCGTCGTGGGCGGTGTCGTTGACCACCAGGGGGACAGACCAGGTCTTGCCCTCGTCACGGCTGATGTACAGGTAGTTCTTGCCGAAGGGACACACGTGGCCCAGACGGTGGCCGGAGGTGGCGGCGTACAGCACGCCGTTGCCGTCACGGGCGATGGTGGGCCAGCCCTGATAGGGGAACAGGCTGTCTGCATTGCGGGCGACAATATAATGTTCCATAAAAATTACCTCATTTCAGTTTGTTTTTTTGCAGGCGGGTCAGGCCCGTAAGAAATGTTGGTTTTTAACTTGTTTCGGGTACAGTATAACAGACCCCACAGGCCATTGCAACATAAAAAAGCAACAATGGCGGGAAAGAATAGCCGGTAAAAACAGTATTGTCTCCAAAAAATAAAAAAAGGCTGGACAAACCGATTGGGCGTGCTATAATCAAATCCGCATTCTGTTGGAAGAGGATGATATAAATGTCCCGGTTTATGAAAACTTATTTGCATGTGGGTATGCGCAATGTGAAAACTGCCTTTGCGGCCACCCTGTGCGCCCTGCTGTATCTGCCCTTTCACCGCAGTCCCGCCTTTGCCTGTATCGGCGCTATTTTTGGACTGGGTACGGACATGGGCAACTCCTGGCTCAGCGGCGGCAACCGCTTTTTCGGTACCATCATAGGCGGCCTTATCGGCATGGCCATGTTCCGCATCCACATCTGCTTTTACCCAGATGGGCAGACCAATCTGATGCTGGCCCCGCTGCTGTTTCTGGGTGTGGTGCTGCTGATTATGGCCTGCCGGATCTTCAAGTGGCCCGGCGGCATCCAGCCCGGTGGTGTGGTGCTGTGCATTATCCTGTTCAACACCCCGGTGGCCACCTACGTGAGTTATTCTCTGAACCGTATGTTTGACACCGGCGTGGGTTTTGCCGTGGCGCTGATCGTCAACCTTCTGCTGCCCCGTGAGCGGGTGGAGCGGTGGATGCAGAAGCTGCATCTGAAAGTAGTACCTGTGGAATGAAGAAAAGCCGTGAGCGATGCTCACGGCTTTTTCGCGCTTATTTCAGGAGGATCAGTTCAGGCTTGCCGATGTAGTTCAGATCAAACTTGCGTACCAGCTCCTCGGCCACGGGGATGGAGGCTTCATCGAAGGCGTCCTCGGGCGCGTGGGAGTCAAATCCGAAGGTGACCGGACAGCCGGTTTTTCCGGCGATGGACCAAAACGCATTCTGCGGATAAAACCGCCCGGCACGCAGGCCCAGCAGGTTGATCTCCAGCGGGACGTTATGGGCGATGGATGCCCTGCAGATACGCACAGCCTGTTCATGATAGAAATCGTGGTCATTGCCGGTATAGCGGAACAGGTCGGGGTGGGCCACGTAGGTGAACAAGCCGCTCTCGATACCGGCCACCACGCAGTCGGTATATTCCTTCAGTTGGTCAGTGCTGTCACTGCCCAGGGTGACGTAGAATCCGTTGGGCCACTCTTCACCGATGAAATGCTGACCCAGCAAAAGGTACTCTGCGCCGTATTTCCGGGCCGCGGCAATCATCTCGTCAAACCGGCTGGGGTAGTATTCCATCTCAAAGCCGATGTGGAGGTCGATTTGATTTTTGTACTTGTCACGCAGAGCGGAGATGGAGGCTACATATTCGCTCACCTGACTGACAGGGACGCGATAACCGGACTCATGTCCGTCGGAAAAGGACAGGGGGAAGTGGTCGGAGAAACCCATGTCCGTGATGCCGCAGGCGATGGCGCGCTGGATGTATTCCTCGTCCGTGCCGGTGGCGTGATTACAGCGGACGGTGTGGGTGTGGTAATTGTAGTCCATAAAAACCTCGTGGAATTATTTGGCACGGGTCAGGCGATCCATGGGGCGCAGCAGGGCGGCAGCAGCGGCCAGACCGAACAGGGCCTGGAACAGGTTGGCGGGGATGCCGACCGCGGCACCAAGACCGAAGCCGAGAATGAACGCCTCGTAGACGAAGTAGCCCAGCACCATAACGATGCCGGCCACGGCGCCGCCGATCACGCGGCCGGTGGTGCGGTTTTTCATGCGCAGGAACAGACCGCCGGCGCACAGACCCATCAGCGCCTTGATCACGGCGGTGGCGGGGACGTACAGGGCATAGCCGGACAGCGCATCGGCCAAACCGGCACCCAAAGCACCGGCCACGGCACCGGGGATGGGACCCAGTAACCAGGCGCACAGCAGAATAACGCTGTCACCGGGGTGGACGTAGCCGCCGGTGGGGGGGACGGGGATCTGGATGATCATAGTGGCCACGGTGGTCATAGCCGCAAACAGAGCGGTCTGCACCAGCAGACGAAGTTTTTGATTTTTCATAAAGAAAGCCTCCTTATACGGGATGGGTACGACAACATAATATAGCACAGCGGTGGGGATTTGTCGAGCTGAAATTGCGCGGGAAAGCTTGTTTTTGCAGAGCGGATATGGTATAACAAAGACTAAGGAAGTGATCATATGAACGTTAATAAATTCGAACTTTGGGATGTTGCGCCAGGTTTATGTGAGGAAATCCCCACCATCACCGCCTATGTCCCCGAACATAAAAGCCACAATTGCACCGTGCTGTGTTTTGCCGGTGGTGCTTACAACGGTCGTGCCGACCATGAGGGGGATGCCTACGCCCGGTTTTTTGCCGACAACGGTATTGTCGCCTTCGTGGTGGACTACCGCGTGAATCCCCATCGTTTTCCCGCCCCCTTGCAGGATGCACGCCGGGCGGTGCAGTGGGTGCGTCACCACGCCGCAGAGTACGGAATCGACAAGAACAAGGTGGCCCTGGCCGGTTCATCTGCCGGCGGGCATCTGGTGGCTATGACCTCCACTTATTTTGAGGAGATTGACTGTGGTCAGCCGGACGAGATCTCCAAGGAGGACTTCATCCCCAACGCTCAAATTCTGTGCTATCCCGTCATTCGCCTGTTGGGGCGTGGTATTGCCCACATCGGCACCGGCGAGATGCTGCTGGGGGATAAGATTGCCCGCCTTGCCGAGGATGTGGAGCCTGACCGCATTGTTTCTGACCGCACGCCCCCGGCTTTTATCTGGCACACCGCCGCGGACGAGGCGGTTCCTGTAGCCGGCAGTTTGCAGTACGCAAAGAGCCTGAATGCCCACGGTATCCCCGTGGAACTGCACGTGTTCCCCGACGGGCCTCACGGTATGGGCCTGTGCGTGGATGGTCGCGGCACGGACAAGGAGCGGGCGCATAACCACCAATGGAACAAGCTGGTGCTGGACTGGCTGGACTACATCGGATTTTAAGGATAGAAAAAGCACCGTCTGCAACGCAGACGGTGCTTTTTCTATCCGGTTAATCCTGGCGGGTGTTTTCTTGATTGCGGTAGACCACCAGCTTGCAGAAGAGAAACTCCAGCACGAAGTTACACAGCATCGTGACAATCAAAATGACATACTCGTTCACGCCTGCGTTTTCTGCCAGCTGACCCAGCCAGGTGGACAGGGGAGTGAACACCGCGTAAAAGCCCAGCAGTTTGGCCATGGCCACGGGGACGTTGGCGGCGGACTTGAAGGTGTAGCGGCGGTTGAAGGTGAAGTTCCACACGATGGAGGCAAGCAGAGCGATGAGGTAGGCGGGCCAGTAGGGCCAGTCCAGCAGTTCGTTCATCAGGGTGAAGCTGACGGTCTGGATGATACCGGCAGAGATGGAGAACAGGGTGAATTTCAGCATCTGAACAAAGGATGTCTGTTTCATATCAAATGACCTCCGAATGTTATTTGTCCATTTTTCCCGGGGGGGTGCCGAACTCCTTCAGGTAAGCCCGGTAGAAGGATGTGTAGTTGCCGAAGCCGGACAGATAGGCCGCCTCACCGATGGGTTTGCCCTGCTTGCGCAGTTCGCGCACCCGGGTAATGCGCTTGCGGGTGACGTAGGAGTGGACGGTGTGGCCGGTTCCGTTTTTGAATATCTTGCAGATGTGATATTTCGACACAAAAAACCGCTCGGACAGGCTGTCAAGATTGACGTTTTCCGTGAAGTTGTTATTGATATACAGCAGGATCTGTTTGACCAGATCGTCGTGGGTGTCGTCACCCAAAAAGGTGCTGATCTTGCTGATGAGATACAGAATTTCGATGATGGTGCTGCGGCACACGGGAGTGTCGGCACCGTTGGCCTCCTGCGTGTAGGTTTCCAGCCGACGGAAGGCATCGCTCAGACCCAGTTTGCGGGCCAGCTCCGCACTGATCTTGTTGCCTTCTTTCTCCGTGTCGGTAAACGGCAGTTCGTACTCAGGACAGTTGTTCTCATTGAAAAAGGCGGGATACAGCTCGATCACCGTACGGGCATACTCCGTTTCGCTCTTGTGAAAGACCCGGTGCATCTCGCTGCGGCGGATAAGTATGATATCCCCCGGCTCCAGCGTATAGGTATTTCCCTCCACAATATACTCCGAGTCACCCTTGGTGAACATGTAGATCTCGTAAAAATCATGATTGTGGAGGAAGAAGTTGTCATTATTCGCCTGCGCAATGATGCGCGTGTGGACACTGTAAGAAGGCGCTTTCATACCATCACCGACTTCACCATAACATAAATTGACAATAAATGCAATACGGATGACAATAGTTATATAGATTTTTTGAGTATATTGCGATATGATTATACTGCATTATTACATAATAGTCTTCTCAACAAAAGGAGGAACTGTATATGAAAATGACTTTTCGCTGGTATGGCGAAGACGACCCCGTCACGCTGGAAAAAATCCGGCAGATCCCCGGCATGAAGGGTATCGTCACGGCTATCTATGACATTCCTGTGGGTGAAGCTTGGCCTCTGGAACGCATCCTGAAGCTGAAAAAGACGGTGGAGGATGCCGGTATGGAGCTGTCCGTCATCGAGAGCGTTCCCGTCCACGAGGACATCAAGATGGGCTGCGGCGACCGGGACCGCTACATTGAAAACTACTGCACCACTCTGCGCAACCTGGCTGCGGCCGGGGTGGATTGCGTGTGCTACAACTTTATGCCTGTGTTCGACTGGACCCGGTCCGATCTGGCCTTTGACCTGCCTGACGGCTCCAACGCCCTGATGTATGACGAGGACACGGTGCTGAAGATGGACCCCGTGGCCGGCGAGCTGAGCCTGCCCGGCTGGGACGCCAGCTACACCAAGGACGGTATGAAGGCCCTGCTGGATGTCTATAAGAGCATCAGCGAGGAGGATTTGTGGAACAACCTGAAGTACTTCCTGGACCGGGTCATCAAGGTGGCGGAGGAGGTCAAAATCAAAATGGCCATCCACCCCGATGACCCCCCGTGGAGTATCTTTGGCCTGCCCCGCATCATCACCAACAAGGACAACATCCGCCGTTTCCTGAAGCTGTATGACAGCCCTTATAACGGCCTGACCCTGTGTTCCGGCTCTCTGGGCGTTGACCCCAACAACGACGTGGCCGATCTGGTGCGTACCTTTGCCGACCGCATCCACTTTGCCCACATCCGAAACATCAAGATCACCGGTGAGCGCTGCTTTGAGGAGGCGGCCCATCTGTCCGCCGCCGGCTCTTTGGACATCTACGAAATTGTCAAGGCTTACTGCGAGAAGGGTTTTGACGGCTATGTGCGCCCCGACCACGGCCGTATGATCTGGGGCGAGAGCGGCAAACCCGGCTACGGCCTGTTTGACCGCGCGCTGGGTGCGGCTTATCTCAACGGCCTGTTCGAGGCCGCGGAAAAGGAGCTGAAGAAATGAAACTGCCCTTTCAAATTGATCTGAGCAATAAAGTGTGTGTTGTTACCGGCGGCGGTGGCGTGCTGTGTTCCATGTTCGCCAGGGCCATCGCCCAGACCGGGGCTAAGGTGGCTGTCCTTGACCTGAACGAGGCCGCCGCCCAAAAGGTGGCCGATGAGATCGTGGCTGAGGGCGGCACCGCCATGGGCGTATCTGCCAACGTGCTGGAGACCGAGAGTTTGGCCAAGGCCAAGGCCGTGGTCAACAAGACCTTTGGCTCAGTGGACATCCTCATCAACGGTGCCGGCGGCAATAACCCCAAAGCCACCACCGACGACGAGTTCTTTGCACCTGAAAATCTGGGCAAGATGAAGACCTTCTTCGACTTGGACAAGGCCGGGGTGGAGTTCGTGTTCAACCTGAATTTCCTGGGTACGCTTTTGCCCACTCAGGTGTTTGCAAAGGATATGCTGGACAAGGAAGATGCCAGTATCATCAACATCTCCAGCATGAACGCCTTTACCCCCCTGACCAAGATCCCCGCCTACTCCGGTGCCAAGGCCGCCATCTCCAACTTCACCCAGTGGCTGGCGGTACACTTTGCCCACACCGGTATCCGGGTCAACGCCATCGCCCCCGGCTTCTTCCTGACCAATCAGAACCGCAGTCTGCTGATGAACGCCGACGGCAGCTACACCGCCCGTTCCGAGAAGATCCTGTCCCAGACCCCCATGGGTCGCTTCGGTCAGGCGGAAGAGCTGGTAGGCACTCTGCTGTGGCTGCTGTGCCGCCCGGCCTCCGGCTTTGTCAACGGCATCGTCGTTCCCGTGGACGGCGGATTCTCCGCGTACAGCGGCGTGTAAGGAGCGAGTGTCATGGTGAATTTCAAAAAAGACTGTCTCGATGTCAAAATCATGCCTACCCGGGCCGAGATGGGCGCTGCTGCCGCCGACGACGTGGCAGCCTGCATCAATAAGCTGCTGGCGGAAAAGGAGGAGGTCAACATGATCTTCGCCGCCGCCCCCTCCCAAAATGAGGTGCTGGCCGGGCTGCTGACCGCCGACGTGGATTGGTCCCGGGTCAATGCCTTCCACATGGATGAGTACATCGGCCTGCCTGCCGGCGCGCCTCAGTGCTTCAGCAACTTCCTGAAAGCCGCTATCTTTGAAAAGCTGCCCTTCAAGAGTGTCAACTGCATTGACGCCTCTGCCACCGATGCCGCCGCCGAGTGCAAGCGCTATGGCGACCTGCTCAACGCCTATCCTACCGACATCGTGGTCATGGGCATCGGCGAGAACGGCCACATCGCCTTCAACGACCCCCATGTGGCGGAGTTTGAGGATCGGGCCATCATCAAGCCTGTGGGTCTGGACGACACCTGTCGCCAGCAGCAGGTCAACGACGGCTGTTTTGCCAAATTCGAGGACGTACCCGAGTACGCCCTGACCCTGACCATCCCCACCCTGATGCGGGCGGATTACCACTTCTGCATCGTCCCCGCCTCCACCAAGGCCGAGGCCGTCCGCCGCACCCTGTACGGCACGGTCAGCGAAGAGTGTCCCGCCACCATCCTGCGCACCAAGGAAAACTGCATCCTGTACTGTGACGCCGACAGCAGCGCACTGGTTCGCGCGGAGGATTTCGGATGATCACCAAAATCAGCAACGGCATCATCCTTGCCGACGGCAGGGAGCAGAAGACCAACCTGTACATCGAGGACGATAAAATTCTCGCCCTGACCGACGAAAACCTGCCTTTTGACAGGGAGATCGACGCCAAGGGACTGTACGTGTCTGCCGGTTTTGTGGATATGCACCTGCATGGCGCGGCGGGCCATGAGTTTTTGGACGGCACGGTGGAGGCCTATCAGGGCATCTCTGCCGCCGTGGCACAGCATGGTACTACTGCCATCGCCCCCACGCTTGCCGCCAGCTCTCTGGAGAGTATGAAACTGGCCATTGAGAAGTTTGAGGAAGCTCTGGCCGCTGGTGTTCCCGGTGCCAAGCTGCTGGGTATTCATCTGGAGGGTCCCTACTTCGCCATGAGTCAGAAGGGCGCTCAGGACCCCCGCCACATCCGGGACTTCGACCCGGCAGAGTATGAGCAGATTGTGGCCATGACCGACCATCTGCTCAGCTGGACCGCCGCTCCCGAGCGCAAGGGAGCAGAAGCGTTTGGCAAGTTCATGCGTCAGCATGGGATCCTGGCCTGTATCGGTCACAGCGACGCCAACTGCAAAACCGCCCATAAGGCCTTTGAAAACGGCTTCACCCACGTGACCCACCTGTACTCCTGCACCAGCACCGTCCACCGCATCAACGCTTTCCGCCATGCCGGTATCATCGAGGAGGCGTATCTCAATGATGATATGACGGTGGAGATCATCGCTGACGGCTGTCATCTGCCCGACGATTTGCTGCGGCTGGTCTACAAGCTGAAAGGGCCGGACAAGGTGGCGCTGGTCACCGACTCCATGCGTGCCGCCGGCATGCCGGAGGGGGCCACCGTGGATGGCCTGCTCATCGAGGACGGCGTGGCCAAGCTGCCCGACCGCAGTGCCTTCGCCGGCAGCATTGCCTACGGTGACCGACTGGTACGCAACATGGTCAATATGGCCGGTGTACCCGTGGCCCTGGCCGTCAAGATGGCCAGCGAGAACCCGGCCAAGTTCCTGCGCGTGGAGAATGTGGGCAGGCTGGCCCCCGGCTACTTTGCCGACGTGACCCTGTTTGACGAGGGGATTAATATCAAGATGACTATGGTTAATGGCAAAGAAGTCTATTCTGTGCAATAATAGAGGAAAGCACCGCCGAGAGGCGGTGCTTTCTTTTTACTAACGGCTAATTCTAATTACAATGACTTTAACCGGTACATTAACAAACTAGTTCACGGCGAACTTATTTGTTTGAATGGTTATTTCATAGCTCGTGAGTGATAATATCATTCCATGCCACTTTATGTTGGAACTTGATTGCTTCGTCCACCTTGAGCAATTCAACATATCTGTCAATAAACTCGGCAGGATCTGTCACAAGGCGAAGATAGTATTTGAGCGTGGTATAAACACCGTTCACGATTACTTGGCAACCATGAATCTGGGCAATTCTTTGGATTTCTGCTTCAATTGCATCCCAGTCTGCAGAATCCATATTTGCAGTGGTCAGCAGATAATAACGGTCGGTATTGTACACTTTGAATTTCTCATATGCATCTCTGACGAGTTGAGGTGTAATCTGGATTTCATGCTTAATTTCTACACCCTCAAAGGCTGTGCCATTGTCGTTATTTACATCAATGTCACCAATGCGGCCAGACTGGGTGTCAGCAGAGTTATGGGATTCCAGAGGACACAGTTGTTTGTCATTGAACCGCGCAACTTGTCTCATCATGCACTGGTATGCTGCATAAATTGCCAAAGTAGGCAAACGAGAGGCACCTGCACAGGAATATTTGTGAGTAAAATGCTTTTCAAGCAATTTGATGATTTTGGAAATGGACAAACTATGTGGTTTTGCGAGTTCGATGTTCAAATCATCTCTTTGCTTCACAAGCAGCTTGAAAAAATAGAACAACACATCATCAGCACATAGACAGTGTACCTGTACTTGGTCAATGATGTTCAAAAAAGCGACTTTTACGGCGTCTGGTTTGATTTTGCCAGGATAATTGAGGTCATAAGGGTGCGCCTGTTCCAAGGAACGAGTTAACCATCCAGATTCTGCCATCGCAGGAAAACACACACTCTTCATAAACGGAGTGATATAATTCTGGTCGATTCCTCTTCCTGCAAAACCATTTGGGAGTTGTGCTTGATGATATCTAATATCCTGTTGAGGATCAACCTGTTTATGAACGAGTAGAGTGGTCAATACTGCAATCATACCCTTGTTGGTTTCGGAACGAGAAACAAGCAAGTCTACTTGTTCTTTGATTGCCTTTGGCAATGTTGTGGTTAGGTCATTGGCAGCGACTGCTTCCATCGCTCTGGCATATACGTTGTCCAACACTTCATTATGATTCGGCACTCTGCTCACCTCCAAAGAATTGATTGTTGATTTCCTCGGCAACCGCTTTAATCATGGGTACACAAACGGAATTACCGAGTTGCTTATACTGTTCGCCAATGGAACTCACTTTGATATAGGTTTCTGGGAAGCCCATAATTCTCCAACACTCGTTAATGGTCAGCTTTCTTACGCGATTTTCTGTGGTCAGAACAAAATACCTGCCAGATGATTCTTGCGAGGGCAATGTCGGATGAATGCCAAGCACGGAATAAATGCGATTCGGTTGCTTATGAACACGAGACAAATGCTTTGTGCCAGGTCTTACGCCCACTTTTCGGATGGACTTGTTTCTGTAACCTGCAAAAATTAAACCAGAACCAAGTTGCTGTTTCGGATGTTCAATGAGTGTATAGTCTGCAGAGTCGAGATATTCAAATTCGCCTTCAGTGTCGAGACACTCGAGCAAACGCCCCCTCGGAATGGTTTTAAGCTTGTCAAAATCAAATCTGCCATGCAAAGAACCGATAATGATAATTCTCTCGCGATTTTGAGGCACACCATAATCTGCGCCATTAAGAACTCTCCAAGATACGGAGTAACCAAGGTTCTCTAACTTCTCGAGAATAGTTTGCAAAGTTTTGCCGCCGTTATGATGTACGAGATGTTTTACATTCTCCAAGAATACAACAGAGGGTTTTTTTTCGTTGAGGATTCTGCAAATATCGAAGAACAGTGTTCCTCTGGTGTCATCAAAACCTTTTTGCTTGCCGGAAATGCTAAACGGCTGACAAGGAAATCCGGCACACAAGATGTCATGGTCTGGAATAGATTTCTCATCAATTTGAGTTATATCTCCAAATGGCTTTTCTCCGAAATTCTCGCTATAGGTACGCTGACATTCCGTATTGATATCGCTGGAGAAAATACATTTAAATCCTTGCGAATCCATTCCCAAGCGGATGCCGCCGATACCACAAAACAAATCAATATATGTTATGTTTTTCACAACATCCTCCTCTAAGTTTAATAGTGCATTTATTATATCATCAATTTGTAAAAAAACAAGATTATAAGAGGAAAGAGCCACAACTTTGATCAAAACTACGACTCTTCTTTTGGTGACCCAGCGGGGATACCTCCGCGCCAAGAGCCGCCGCAAGCGGTGGTTGCGCTCCGGCACGCCCGACTGCTGGCGGGTGTCGAACCCCGGCCGGGGTAACTCAGCCCCGATTGCCAAAAGGAAAGACCACCATCGTTCGATGGTGGTCTTTCCTTTTGGTGACCCAGCGGGGATTCGAACCCCGGACACCCTGCTTAAAAGGCAGGTGCTCTGCCGACTGAGCTACTGGGTCAAACATATTATACAAAAGCGGAAAACGTTTGCTGTTGCCCAAAAATCAAATCGCAACCCAGCGAAGCGGTTGGGATTTGAAAAGGAGGAGCGATGGAGTGAATGAGCTTTGCCCGCAGGGTGAAGCGAACGATACGCAATCCGCGACGACGCGTTGGCAGGGATGGCTGGACTCGAACCAGCGAATGCGGGAGTCAAAGTCCCGTGCCTTACCGCTTGGCTACACCCCTGTATAGAGGATTTCGGTAAGCGCTCAAAAGCAAAGGGTCGGAGCGGCTGCTCCGACCCTTCCGCCCTGAGATCTTAATGGGGTGGGTAATGGGGCTCGAACCCACGACACCCGGAACCACAATCCGGTGCTCTGCCAACTGAGCTATACCCACCATATTAGGTTGCGGCACAAGAAGAGAGGCGGTACGCCTAAAAATGGCACGCCTGAAGCCGAAACGCCCGTTCAATATGCCGGGGGCATGTTGAACAGTTTCGGGTCCCTTCCGCAGAAGCCGAGCCGAATGGCGAAGGCTGATGCGCCGGGACTGCGCGGACCAGAGAAATGGCACGCCTGAAGGGACTCGAACCCCTGACCCACTGCTTAGAAGGCAGTTGCTCTATCCACCTGAGCTACAGGCGCGTATGAATGGAGCGGGTGATGGGAATCGAACCCACGCGACCAGCTTGGAAGGCTGGGATTCTACCATTGAACTACACCCGCGTAGGAAGCTATTCTTGTGTCAGCCTTGAAATAATAGCATACCCGCCGCCCTTTGTCAAGCATGTTTTCAGGGCGGTTGCGAACTTTTTTGGGGAGAAAGCGGGGACGAGAAAACCGGGACTTCTGCCCTGGGCAAAAGTCCCGGTTTCGGTCTTATTCCAGATGTGCGTCGCAGAAGGCGCAGCACTCCACGCCGCCGTTGCGCTTGACCAGCGGGGGCAGGTAGCGCTCGGTCTGGGTGATACAGCGGGGGTTGGTACAAACGGGCTTTGTGCCGATCTCCACGGCGTCCAGCACTTCCTGCCGGGGCTGGTTGGCCAGATCGGACAGCAGAGCCATACGGGCGAACATGCCGTAGCGGGCCTGCTGGAAGTAGGCGGCGCGGGGGTCGTCGTCCACATCGATGGTGATCTCATCCACCCGGGGCAGGGGGTGCATGACCAGCATGTCGGGCTTGGCGCGATCCAGCTTGCGGCGGGTGAGGATGTAGATGCCCTTGTTGCGCTCATATTCGGCGGGATCGGAGAACCGCTCCTGCTGGATGCGGGTCATGTACAGCACGTCCAGCTGGGGGATGACCGCCTCCAGACCGGTGACCTCGGTGAAGGGGATATTATGCTCACGCATGAATACGCGCATGTATTCGGGAATAGCCAGCTCACGGGGGGCGATGAGGAAGAATTTGACACCCTTGAACTTCTCCATGGCTTTGATGAGGGAATGGACGGTGCGACCGTTCTTCAAATCGCCGCACAGACCGATAGACAGACCGTCCACACCGCCGTGGAGACGGGTGATGGTGGTCAGGTCGGCCATGGTCTGGGTGGGGTGCATGTGACCGCCGTCACCGGCGTTGATGACGGGAATGTGAGAGTAGAGAGAGGCGGCCTTGGCAGAACCCTCCCACGGGGTACGCATGACGATGACGTCGCCGTAGCCGGAGACCATCTTGACGGTGTCCTTCAGCGACTCGCCCTTGGACACGGAGGAGGAGTTGGGGTCGGAAAAACCGAACACCTTGCCGCCCAGGCGCATCATGGCAGTCTGGAAGGAGAAGTTGGTGCGGGTGGACGGCTCGTAAAACAGGTTGCAGGAAATCTTACCGTGACACAAGTCGGTAAAGGCGGTCGGGTCGTCCATGATCTGACTGGCCCGGGCGTAGATGGCATCCCATTCCGCACGGGACATATCACCAAAATCAATCAAATGCCGCATACAAAACACTCCTTCAACGGTTTCCAGCTATTCTACCATAACCCGACCGCTTTCGCAAGCGGCAGGGCGCAAAAACACCGCCGAATGATCGGCGGTGTTTTAATTGATTATTCCACGTAGTCCTCGTACTCGTCGCAACAGACGATCTCACGGGCGGCACGAACCTTGCCGCACAGGGACTTGCCAAAGGTGACCAGCTTGTCCCAATAGGCAATAACGGCACAAATGGCAGCGGCGGCGATCAAAGATGCAGCGACCACCTTCAGCACGAAACGGGCAACTTTCATGGTTGACTCCTCCCTTGACGATTTTCTATTCACAGTTTACACGATATGCAGGAAAAATACAATCCCTTTCACAAAAATTTAATAGATTTTTGAGGGAAAGACTTTTCCCTTGCGGCAGGGGACAGAATATGGTAAAATACTCTGTCATTATGATTATATTTAGGGAGTGATACCCTTTGTCACAGTACGAATCCGAAATCAAACGCCGCAGGACCTTTGCCATTATCTCTCACCCCGACGCAGGTAAGACCACCCTGACGGAAAAGTTCCTGCTCTACGGCGGAGCCATCGCCCAGGCCGGTCAGGTCAAGGGCAAGAAGAACACCCGGGCCGCCACCTCCGACTGGATGGAGATCGAGAAACAGCGCGGCATTTCCGTGACCTCTTCGGTCATGCAGTTCCAGTATGACGGCTTCTGCATCAACATTCTGGACACCCCCGGCCACCAGGACTTTTCCGAGGATACCTACCGCACCCTCATGGCCGCCGACAGCGCGGTCATGGTCATTGACGCGGCCAAGGGCGTGGAGGCCCAGACCCGAAAACTTTTTAAGGTCTGTGCCATGCGGGATATTCCCATCTTCACCTTTATCAACAAGATGGACCGGGAGACCCGGGACCCCTTCGAACTGTGCGAGGAACTGGAGAAGGAGCTGGGCATCGACACCTACGCCATGAACTGGCCCATCGGCTGCGGCAAGGAATTCAAGGGCGTGTACGACCGGCAGAACCGCAAGGTCATCCACTTCACCTCCAACACCAACGCCAAGGCGGCCACCGCCACCGAGATCGAGGTCAACGACCCTGCTCTGGCGGACCTGATCGGTGCGGCCAAGCACAGCCAGCTGGTGGACGAGATCGAGCTGCTGGACGGCGCCTCCTGCGACTTTGATATGGAGCGGGTGCGCCACGGCAAGCTGTCTCCCGTATTCTTCGGTTCTGCCCTGACCAACTTCGGTGTGGAGCCGTTTTTGGAGGAGTTTCTGCGCATGACCACCGCGCCCCTGCCCCGTCGGGCGGGCGAGCAGGTGGTGGACTGCTTTGACGAGGAGTTCTCCGCCTTCGTATTCAAGATCCAGGCCAACATGAACAAGGCCCACCGGGACCGCATCGCCTTTATGCGCGTGGTGTCCGGCCGCTTCGACGCGGAGAAGGAAGTCTATCACATGCAGGGCGGCAAGAAGATGCGCCTGTCCCGCCCCCAGCAGCTGATGGCCGCCGAGCGCGAGATCATTGAGGAGGCCTACGCCGGCGACATCATCGGCGTGTTCGACCCGGGTATCTTCTCTATCGGTGACACCCTGTGCGCTCCCGGCAAGAAGTTCCTGTTCGACCCCATCCCCACCTTCGCGCCGGAGCATTTTATGCGCATTCGCTCCATCGACACCATGAAGCGCAAGCAGTTTTTGAAGGGCGTGGAGCAGATCGCCCAGGAAGGTGCCATTCAGATCTTCAAGACCCCCTACACCGGTATGGAGGAGGTCATCGTGGGCGTGGTGGGTACCCTGCAGTTTGACGTACTGGAGTACCGCCTGCGCAGTGAGTACAACGTGGAGCTGTACAAAGAGGGCCTGCCCTATGAGTACCTGCGCTGGGTGGTCCGTGAGGACGAGGATGCCCAGCCGCTGAAAGAGGAAGACCTGCTGCTGCCCAACGATGCCAAGCTGGTGGAGGACTATAAGGGCAACCAGCTGCTGCTGTTTGCCTCCCAGTGGTCTATCCAGTGGGTCACCGAGCGCAACAAGGGCCTTGTCCTTGCCGAGTTCGGCGGGGCGAAGTTCTGACAGAGGGGATATGCACTGTGAGTATTATGAAATTGCTGCCCGGGCTGGCGCTGTCGGTGGCTATCGCCTTTGTTGCCACGTGGATTGAAGGACTGCTACCCATACACCTCATTGGCGGTGCGGTCATTGCCATGTTCCTGGGCATGCTGATGAACAGCATTCTGGGCAACTGCAAATGGCTGGCTCCGGGTTTGAAGTTCACCTCCAAAAAGGTGCTGAAATTTGCCATCATCCTATTGGGCCTGTCCCTGAACATTACCACCATTGTGAATGTGGGTAAGATGTCCCTGTTGGTGATGGTATTCACCCTGGCCACCTGCTTCGGCGGCGGCTACTTTATTGGAAAGGCATTGGGACTGAACTGGAAGCTGTCCAACCTTATCTCTGCCGGGACGGGAATCTGCGGCGGTTCTGCCATCGCCGCCATCGCCCCCACCATTGACGCCGAGGACAGCGACGTGGCCTATGCCATGTCCGCCACATTCCTGTTTGATATGGCCATGATCGTGCTGTTTCCCATTATGGGCCGGGCCTTGGGTATGACCGACCAGGCTTTTGGGATCTGGGCCGGTACGGCGGTGAACGATACCTCCTCTGTGGTGGCTACCGGATACGCTTTTTCCGAGGGAGCCGGCGATTACGCCACTATGGTCAAGCTGACCCGCACGTTGTCCATTATCCCCACGGTGGTTGCCTTTGCATTTATTCAGCTGCGCCTGAAGAGGAAGCAGGCCGCAGCTGCCGGTCAGACGGGGGAGGTGCTGAAGGCAAACTTCAGCATCAAGAAGATATTCCCTTGGTTCATCCTTGGCTTTTTGGCTATGTCCGTAGTGGCGAGTTTGGTTGCCATCCCCACCGAAGTAGTGGCCAATACCAAGACGATCAGCAAGTTCCTGATGGTATGCGCCCTTGCCGCCATTGGGCTGAACACCTCCTTTGCCAGTATGAAAAAGTCGGGCATCAAACCCATGCTCCACGGCTTTATCATTTCGGCGCTGGTGGTCATCGTGGCCCTGCTGGTGGAAATGGCGATTGGACTTGTGTAATGAGAATGAAAACGCGGTGTGCCATTGGCACACCGCGTTTTTTTATTGCACGTGAGTGTGATCATTAATATGCCTGGCGCAGTAGCAGTAATAGCCCTCACACTTGGAGCAGTAGCGGAACTCCATGGTTCGGTCCATGGCGTCGGTAATGCCGCACACGGCGCATTTGTGGAGGTAACCCTTCTGCTCCTGCACCTGCTTCTGAGCGGCGTGGAGGTCCACCGGCTTTTGCGTGACCCTGCGCTGTACCCGGACGTGAGCTTTCTGATCGCCCCGGAACAAATCCTCCCAGAAGAACAGCAGCCAGTTCAGCAGGGAGACCACCGGTGTCAGCGCCAGCAGATAATGGCCCAGCGAGATATATTTGAACACGTCAAGGCCGATCAAAATGACATAGACCAGCGCCAGCCACTTTCCCCGGATGGGGATGATGAAGTAGATGCGGAACTGCATGTCGGGAAACAAGGTGGCGAAGGCAAGAAAGAGGGATAGGTTAACATAACCCATGTCCACCACGGCCCAGAAGCGGAAGGGCGTGAACCACAGAAGCAGACCGCACAGGGCGGTCAACGCTGTGCCCAGCAGATAGTAGACGGTGAATCTGGTGGTGCCCCAGATCCGTTCCAGCTGAGCGCCCAAAAAGTAGTACATGAACAGGGACAGAGCCAGATACAGCAGGTCGGAGAAGGAGGGGACAAACACAAAGGTCACAAGCCGCCACACCTGCCCCTGAAAAATCGCCCCCGGCACAAAGGACAGCCAGTGGGAGGCCAGTCCGCCGGAGAACATGTCCAGCAGCCATACGATGACGTTGCCGAAGACGACGTACTTCATCAGGTTGGGGATGGCGAAGTTGGGGTGGTTATAGCAAAAACGGCTCAGCAGCCGGGAGATACCACGCATAAACGTGCCTCCTTTTGAGGTGATACTGGTATTGTACCCGCAAATGGAGAAAATGTCCATAAAGAAAGTGTAAACTTCTTGACTTGATGCAGCGGATGGTGTACTGTAAGCACAGAACACCCAGTGAAAGGGGAATTGAATATGAGCAATAAACTGTACTGCAGCTACAATGACTACAGCGTGGTGTTTGACCGGGACACCGGCACGCTGGACATCTGCGAGGCGGGCGGCAAGTGCATGACCGGCGTGCGTGTGACCAAACTCTACTACAAGGACATGGTCATCGACCCGGCGGACTTTACCCTGAGCAGCAGCGGCTCTTCAATAGGGCGCATCGGAGCCACCTGGACCCGCCAGAGCGAGGTCGTTTCTTTTTTTAAGCTTTCCGTTAACGTTAATCCGGACGGCGTGGACGTTATCTTCACCGCTGACCCCGAGTGTACCGTGGACCTGTGCGGCACGGTGAGCTGGGGCGCGCAGGTTCAGGAGCATACCTTCCCAATGTCCTCAATCGAGAACGCCTGCCACCTGCGCTCCGCCATCGGCCCGGCGGCATCCGCTGTGGACGATATGCTCTTTGACCGCCTGACCGACAGCGCGGTGAAGGTGGCCGGCGGTAAGCGCTACCGGATGCGCTACGACTGGGAAAAGCAGGAGTACGGCTTTACCCTGACCACCGGTATCAAGGCCGGGGAGCGCAAATTCCATGTCAATGTGGAGCGCAACATCATGGCCGACCGCTACCATTTCAAGTACGGCCCCATCAACAAAAACGGCGACTACAAAAAGCCGCCCGCCGGCTGGATGACGTGGTACAGTGTGGGCTTTAACGCCAGCGAACAGACCGTGCTGGAGAATACCGAGTGGCAGGCCAAGCACCTGAAGGACTACGGCGCGGACACCATCTGGATCGACTGGGAGTGGCACCACGCTGATTACGCGGGCATCCGGGATGATGGGGTGGACTCCCTGAACCCCGACCCCAAGAAGTACCCCAACGGCCTTGACTACGTAGCCGGGAAAATCAAGGAAAACGGCTTTACTCCCGCCCTGTGGATCGGCTACACCAACGACCCGGGCAAAAACGAATTCATCAAGCAGAACCCCGAGGTCGTCCTGCGGGAGGAGATCGGCTGGTGCGGTACGTATTACTACGATTTCACCCACCCCAAGTACCTCAATGAGTTTTTGCCCATGGCCATCGGCAAGGTGAAGGACTGGGGTTTCGAGGCTATCAAGTACGACACCATCTGGGACGGCGTGGAGAAGAACGAAAAGTTCCATATGGACTGCTACGACCCGTCCGTTACCACCAAGGACGCCTTTCGTGCCATGATCGCCAAGACGAGAGAGTGCATGGGCGAGAACGCCTACGTCCTGTCCTGCTCCGCCACTCCCGGCGGCGTGCTGTGGGCGGCGGATATGTTCGATGCCGCCCGTGTTGGCGGCGATACCTTCGAATGGGACGAATTCATCGAGCAGGGCGTACTGCGTGTCATGCGCTACTACCCCCTGCACAACGTGTGCCTTTATAACGACCCGGACAACGTGATCCTGTCCGAGCAGTACAACAACTACCGTCAGGCGGCCTCCCGTGCATATTTCAATACGCTGCTGGGCCTGCCCATGACTTTCGGCGACGTGCTGCCCGAACTGCCGGAAAAGCGCGTGGACCTGCTGCGCCGGTGTCTGCCCACCATGGATGTGCACCCCATGGACATCTATGACCACGAGAGCAGCCGGCGCCACCTCATCACCAATCTGAACGTGGAAACCCCGTGGGAGAGCTACAACGTGGTGGACGTGCTGAACCTGCAGCAGAAGCGCTGCCGGTACGAGGTGCGGCTGGAGGGTGATCTGTATCTGGACCCCGGCGTGTATCATTTGTACGACTATGGCAAGCGGCAGTATCTCGGCTGCACCGATACCAAGCTGGAGGTGGAACTGGACAGCTGCGAAAGTGCCATCATCGCCGTGCGCCGCCGTCTGGAGCGGCCCCAGATCGTCAGCACCAACCGCCATGTGACCCAGGGCGCGGCAGAGATCGAGGCGCTGACGTGGTCCGAAGACGACCTGACACTGTCCCTGAACGCAAAGCTGGTGGCGGGCGACGAATACGTGGTCACTCTGTACGTTCCCAAGGAGTACGCCCCTGCCAATGAATTGGTGGCGGTGGACGAGGAACAGGGTATTTACGAGTACCGGTTCATGCCCGAAACCACTGGGAGCTATGAAATGAAGCTGAATTTCAAAAAGAACTGAAACAGATGAAAACGCCCCCAACCCAATGGTTGGGGGCGCTTTTGTGACATTTATTGCGGCTGAGAGCCGGAACGCAGGGCGTTGTAGAAACAGGCCTTGGTCATGGACTGATAGGGGGTCAGCCACGCGGCGAAGGGCCAGTACAGCACCGCGGATACCACCCCTGCCAGCGGCAGTGCGGTGACGGCACTCATGGCACCGTACACATCGCCAGTCAGCAGCCACGGGCCGCCTGCGGCAATGAGCAGGATACCCTCTGCCGCCATCTGAATGGCAAAACCCAGCAGCCACCACCCGAAGAAGGACAGCATCAGCAGCAGGAACTGTCCGCAGTGGCCCCGCATCAGGTGGCAGCTTTCGCCGATGGCGTGGAACACACCCTTGTCCGGGGCATCCATCAGGCAGAAGTCGGCCATGCTGTAGTGCAGGATCTTCCAGAAGAAAAAGCCGATGGCTGCGGCGAAAATGGGGATGGCGGACAGGATGCCGAAGGGGGTAACGAACATGGCGATGCCGGACACCATCATAGCCGCCATGGTAGAAACCATGTACCAAATGAAGCTGCAGGTAATGACCACCAGCCGCAGCAAAATGGACCGGCCGGCCATGGCAAAGCCGGAGAACAGGTCACGCCACTCACCGATGCCGCCCCGGGTGGAGCCAAGGCACCACAGGTGGTAACCGAAGTCCAGCACCACCACAGCCACGAGGACCAGTATGTGGACGAACAGGCCCACGGCCCCTGTTTCGGACAGAGTCAGCAGCAGAGCCCGGGGCAGGGGCAGCCCGGCCCCGACCAGTTCGGCCAGCTGGGTCAGAGGGTCAAGGAACAGAAGGTTGACCAGCATGCTGACCCCGGCGGTCAGCAGCAGATACAAAAGGGTCATGGAATAAAAACGGGGACGGGCAGCCTTCATGGTCTGCCGGGCCTGCATCTTTATGGTGGGACGATGGATGTTCATGGGAAGGCCTCGTTTCCTGTTATATTGCGGGATGGCAAGCGTTTGAAGAAACGGCCGCAGCATTGCGCTGCGGCCGTCTGGACTTTAGTTGGACTTAACGTCAACAAACTGGGCGGAGATGTAACCCTCTTTCTGCCCCTGGGCGGAGTTGTAGCGGATCTTATACCAGCCGTCAGAGGTCTTTTCCAGGATGGTGACCTCGGAATTTGCATAGCCGGTGTCCTGCTGTTCGCCGCTGACGGGGGCGGTGCGGATACGCACGCCGTCGCTGTTGATGACGCCTACGGTGCCGGATGCCACGGGAGTGGTAGTCGTGCCGGGGGTGGTCGGCGTAGTGGGGGTGGGGGGAGCGGCGGTACCGCTGCTGCCGGGTTTGCAGCGCACGATGCACTCAGCGGATACGCTGCCGGAGGTGGCGGTAACGGTGACCACCTTCTGGGAGGAACCGGTATTGACGTTGGTCACGCTGCCATCGGCGGCCACAGTGGCAATGGAGGTGTCGCTGCTGGTCCAGACAACTTCCTCGTCGCTGTTGGCGGGGGTGAGGGTGGCCACGATCTTTGCCGTTTCATCAGGCTTCAGAGTGAAGTCGGTGGTACTCAGGGCGATGGCCGTGGTCTTGACCTGCGGGGTGATCACACCCGGGGCGGAGGTGCTGACCGCGGGGTCGGGAATGCTGACATCCGGCTGGGATTGAGAAGCGGACACCGACGAACTCGCCGACGACTGCACGGAAGAGACAGACGACTCGGAACCGCTGCCGCCGAACAGGGGGGCGAGCATGGTGTACACGATGTAGATGGCGGCGATGATCAAAATGATGCCCAGAGCGTAGCCGATGATACGTACAGGCTCCATAGGTGCGCCGCCGCGGGGTGCGCCGCCGATCTGCCGCTTGCCGCCCCTGCCGGGATTGGCGGTGGGACGGGGCGCGGGCCGGCCGGCCATGTCGTCGCAGAAGGGACACTTGCGGTAGGTAACAGAATAATCTTCGCCGCAGAATTCACAGCGGACCACGTCGCTGCGGCGGGGGGTGTCCTGTTGAGTTGCCATAGGTCAAATCCTCCGTCAAAAGGTCTTTTCTCTATTCTACAGTCCTTTTCTCCAACCGTCAACCAAAAAGACGAATTTCCGACAATTTCTCCATAAGAATTCACAATTTAAAACTGGACAGAACGTCGGGGTTGGATTATGATATATAATTGAAGAGGAATGTACAACCGGGCCTGTGTATGCCCGGTGCGGAGGTGAACACATGGTTCATTCGATATTCGGCGGCATCCATCTGGAGGGCCGCAAGGAGGGCAGCCGGCGCAAGCCGCTGGCGCTGCCGGATGTCTGCCCGGAGCGGGTGGCGCTTGCACTGCGCATGCACGCCGGTCAGGCGTGTACGCCGCTGGTGAAGGTGGGGGACAAGGTCGCTTTGGGGCAGCCTGTGGCTGAAAGCGAACAGACGGTCATCCACGCCAGTGTGTCCGGCCGGGTGGCAGCCATTGAGGACCGGCCCCATCCCTGGGGCGGCGTATGTCCGGCTGTGGTCATCGAGAATGACGGCTGCGATACTCCCTGGCAGCAGGGCTTCTCTGCCGAAAACTGGCAGGACCTGTCCGAGAGCGACCTTGTGGAACGTATTGCCGCCTGCGGCATCGTGGGCATGGGCGGCGCGGCGTTCCCCACGGCGGACAAGCTGCGTGCTGCCCGGGGCCGCGTGGGAACGGTCATTGTAAACGCGGCCGAGAGCGAACCGTACATAACCGCCGACCACCGTCTGCTGCTGGAACGCAGCGAGGCGGTGCTGACCGGCCTGTGTATTTTGAAAAAGGCTGCCGGGGCCAAACATGCCGTGGCAGCGGTGGAGGGCAACAAGCTCAACGCCGTGGAGGGGTTGGAGCGTACTGCCCGCCGAAAGGGTATCGACTGCCGCGTGTGCGCCGTGCCGTCCCGCTATCCCCTGGGCAGTGAAAAGCAGGTGGTCAAGGCGGTGACCGGGAAAGAGATCCCCTCCGAGGGTGTGGCCATCGACGTGGGATGCGTAGTGTTCAACGCCGCCACGGCCTACGCTGTCTATCAGGCGGTGGTGGAGGGCCGCGCACTGACCCACCGGGTGGTCACTGTGGGCGGCGGCGCTGTGGTGCGTCCCCGCAACCTGTGGGTGCCTGTCGGAACGTCGCTGAATGATTTGATTCAGGCGGCGGGCGGTCTGCGGGAGTCCGAGGTCCGGGTGCTGACCGGCGGCCCCATGACGGGTAGGGTCCAGACCGACCTGAACACCCCTATTTTGAAGAGTACCAATGGCGTGACCTGCCTGCTGAACTGGGAGCAGGGTCAGCGCAAGCCGGAACGGGACTGTATCCGCTGCGGACGGTGCGTGGCGGTCTGCCCCATGCATTTGATGCCCATTCTGGTAGCCAAGGAGCTGAAGCTGGGCGGTGACCCGGCAGAGCTGGCCCGTCTGCATACCGAGGACTGCATGGCCTGCGGCTGCTGCAGCTATATCTGCCCGGCCCATATCCCGCTGGTGGAGCGGATGGCGCAGGCCAGAAACATCGTACAGGGGGAGGAGAGGGAAGTATGAGTTATCGGCATACCAAACACCCCGTTTCCCCCAGCATAAAGGATAACGCCGGGGTGGACACCATCATGCTGGACGTGCTGGTGGCACTGACCCCCGCTCTGCTCATGGGCGCGTATCTGTTTGGCCTGCGGGTGCTGCTGCTGGCTGCGGTCAGCGTTATTTCCTGTATGGGATTTGAAGCCCTATACTGCAGGCTTGCCAAGCGGCCCAACACCGTCGGCGACCTGTCTGCCTGTGTGACCGGCCTGCTGCTGGCCATGAGCCTGCCCGTCACTGCCCCCTACTGGGCGCCGGTGCTGGGCGGCGCTTTTGCCATTGTGGTGGTCAAGCAGTTCTATGGCGGTCTGGGCAAAAACTTTATGAACCCGGCCCTGGCGGGCCGCATGCTGCTGCTGTCCTTCCCGGGGATGATGACCTCGTGGACGGATGCGCTGGTGCGTCCGGGTCTGCTGAACACGGTGGACGCAGTCAGTGCGGCCACCCCTATGGCCTATCTCCACGTGGGCAAGCTGCCCCCCTTCAGCCTGAGCCAGATGCTGCTGGGGCAGCACGGCGGTGCTATAGGTGAGGTGGCCGGCGCCATGCTGCTGTTGGGCGGATTATATCTGCTGGCCCGGCGCGTGATCTCCTGGCGCATCCCGGTGCTGTTCATCGGTACGGTGGCGCTGCTGAGCGGCCTGTTCCCCCATGCGGGACAGCAGGCGGCAGACTGGATGATGTACAATGTGTTCAGCGGCGGTCTGCTGCTGGGCGCCATCTTCATGGCTACGGACTACGCCACCTCCCCGGTCACCCCCCGGGGCCAGATGCTGTTCGGTGTGGGCTGCGGTGCGCTGACCTTTGTGCTGCGGACCTTTGGCTCCTATCCCGACGGTGTGGGTTTCTCTATCCTGACTATGAACTGCTGTGTATGGCTGCTGGACCGTATCGGTCTGCCCCGCAGATTCGGCATGCCGCCCATGACGGAAAGCAAGCTGTGGCTGCGCCGTCAGCTGGCGCGGCTGGCAAAGCTGAAACCCGTTTGGCCCGGACGCGGAGAGAAGGCGCCGCAGGAAAAGATGCTGGACCGCCTGCCCCAAATCGCCAGACGGACCGCAGCTGTGTGTGTTACCATTGCCGTGGCGGTGGCCGGTGTGTGGCTGGTGTACGGGCTGACCGGTCAGGCGGCCATGGAGCAGGAGAACCGAAAAATGCAGCAGCTGCTGGAGCAGGTGATGCCCCAGGCCCAGGTGCTGACCGAGACGCCCTATCTGGCGGAGGATGCGCTGTCCATTCTGGCCGGCTACAACGAAAGTGAACTGATCGGCCACGCGGTGGAGGTGGAAGTGCAGGGCTTCGGCGGTATGATGACCATGGTGGTGGGTGTCAATGTCAACGGCGAAGTGACCGGCATCAGCGTCACCGCCAACAGCGAACATGCCGTCATCGGCGGCGCGGCGCTGGAACGGGAGTTTTTGGACCGCTACATCGGCATGTCCGGCACCATTCGTGACACAGGCTGGAACTCGGTGGATGCCGTCAGCGGTGCCACCGACACCAGCCGGGCCATCACCGCCGGCGTGAATAAGGCGCTTTATATCACGTCCTGTCTGGATGCGGGTGATGTGGACTTTGTGGACGGCGACGTGTAAGGAAGGAGGAGGCAACGATGATTCAAGCCATTGGTTTGGTGCTGATCGCCGTACTGGCGGAAAACATGGTGCTGGTCCGATGCATGGGCATGGGCTGGCCCGACGCTGCGACCTCCTCGGAGGACTCGGCCTGGCGCATGGGCGTGAGCATTACCCTCGTCATGGTGTTCAATGCTCTGGCGGCGTGGCTCATCAACCGTTTTGTGCTGGACTTTTTCGGTCTGGGCCACCTGCGGCTGCTGGTGTATGCCCTGCTGGTGCCGGGTGTGATCTGGGGTCTGCGTAAGCTGCTGGGGACATTTTTCCCCGGCCTGTACGGCTACGTGAAGGACCATCTTTCCTACAGCCTCTACAACTGCTCGGTGATGGGCGCAGCCTATATCATCACCACGCGCAACTACACTTTTGGGCAGACCTTCCTGTACTCGCTCGCCGCCGGCGTGGGCGTGCTGCTGGTGCTTGTCATCTTCACCGGCATGCAGGATCAGGCCAGCTTTGAGCGCTGTCCCAAGTGGTTCAGGGGTTTTCCCATCGAGCTGATCACGGCGGGCCTGATGGGCCTTGCTCTGATGGGATTTTACGGATTGCATGTATAACGCGAAATAAAAAAATGCACGGGTGCAGCGCACCCGTGCATTTTTTATGGGCAAATCAGTTCTTGTGCATGCTGAAGGACACGCACTCGGTGCCGCGGCAGTCGGTGGGACTGGCGGCGGTGCAGCCAACCTGGATCTGGGACAGGGAGCAGCAGTTGCTCTCCTTGCTGTGGTGGACACAGGTGGAAACGGTACATTTGATGTTGTTGTTGCAGGTCATGTTGACACCTCCATATAAGTGATGGTGTCAGTATGCCCGCGGGAGGAGAAATTATTCTTCAGCGATCTCTTTCCGGGATAAAATGCGGGGGATGAAGCGGCTGGCAAACCGACCGCGGCCCCGCTGCTTGACGTAAAAATAGCCAATGATGGAAAAAATCACCGCACCGATAAAGTTGACGATCAGGTCGGCCATGGTATCCACAAGGCCAATGTCCAGCCAGCCGCCCAGCTGCAGCGGGATGGGACCGGCAGGGGTGTGGACGGTGGCATCCACAATGGGGCCGACGACCACGGCGTTGTTGGCGTTGGCGGGGTCCAGTGTGACGGAGGAGATGACATGGACAATGGTGTCCTTCTGCATATCCAGCAGAAAGATTTTGTCCATGAAGAATTCGAAAAACTCCCACAGCACGCCCACCGTCATGGAAAAGCAGAACGCCACAATAGCCATGAAGGCCGGGGAGAGGGTCAGGGAGAACCGCTCCGACCGGTCGAACAGGTCCACCAGACAGAACCCGATGGCGGCGCATAAAAAGCCGTTGAGAGTGTGCAGGATGGTATCCCAGTAGGGAAAGGTGGTGTAAAAGGACTGGATCTCGCCCAAGATCTCCGCCGCAAAGATGAACAGCAGAATGATGATTTGCAGAGTGTCGGGCAATTCGATATTCAGCTTATGCTCCAGTGTGGCGGGCAGGATGAACAGCACCAGCGTCAACAGGCACAAAAACACGTTTTCAAAGTTTCCGTTGAAGAACTGGGCCACCATGGTTACAATGACCAAAAGCCGCAGAGTGAAGTAAACCACGGTGACAGAGCGCTTGTGCCGCAGGGCATGTCGGATCTGTCCCAGCAGGCCGGGAGACTTTTTTTCTTTCATGATAGTTCCTTTCTCCCGGCAATCCCGGGGAGTATGTGCATAGGATAGGGGTGGAGGTGATCGGTTTGGATTTAAGAAACAATCGCATTACCGTGGGGGAACTGCTGGACGACCCGCGCTCTGCCGCCGTGTTCCGCAGGCGGTTCGGCAAGTGGATGAAGCACCCTATGGTGGCCGCGGGCCGCAGCCTGACCCTTGGACAGCTTATGGAACTGGCCGGAGTTTATTTACCGCAAAAGACCATTCAGGATACCTGGAAAGAATTACAGGCTCTTTGAAAAGTGGCGCAGCCCATGGCCGCGGCCCGTGATATTTTGGGT
>JAFQBN010000011.1 GCA_017416685.1 Oscillospiraceae bacterium | reverse complement strand
TCCGATTTTTTCAAATCTTTCAGCGTCAGCTCGGTCCGGTTGTGTTTTTCCGCCCCCCGAAGTGCTTGCAGGTCAAGGCTTTCAGCCTGTTCCACAGCATGCCTCCGTGTCAGCGACTTGCCTATATTACCACCACACCCCGACTTTGTCAACACCTTTTTTCATCTTTTTTCAAAGTTTTTTCAGGCATTCAATATGTGCTGTTTTCCCCGTTTTCAGGCACAATATGTGCCTGCGCTTTACGATCTTTTCCGCGGCTGACAGCAAGCAGGATCAAAGGTATTACCAGTCCAACCACAAAATTGCCCGTCGGAACGATCTGACAGCGCACCAGCTCCAGCTGCTGTGCAGATACCGGCAGGCACGCCGCCGCAAACACAGCCAGAGCCGCTACCGGCCAGAGCCGTTTCATAGCCGACCTGGCCGTCCACAGCAGCAGGGTCAGCAGCGCAAGGTCGGCCAGCAGAAGCAACGCCGCCAGCAGGCTCTCCGCACGCTGAAAAGCGCCCTCCACGCCAACGTTCCGGGACAGGGTGAGCAGCGGGTCCTCAAGCTGTGCGGCAAGGGCAGTGCCAAGGTTGCCCTGCACCGTCAGCAGCAGCCCGCTCAGCAGCGCACATATCAGCGCCGGGTATGTGCCGGGTCTTTTCCCGCTCCCGCAGGGTACAAACCCGCCGTATACCCGCACACAGAAAACAGCAAACGTCACCCCGACCGCGCCGAGCAATTCATTCCCCTCGCCCCAAACGGGCAGCAGGTTGACTCCACGCACCTGCCGCAGCGCCAGCAGCGCCACAGCACCCAGTCCCGCCAGCACTCCGTGCAGCGCAAGCAGCGCCCACCGGGCGCAGGCCGCCGGTTTGCCCCGGGCCAGATACAGCGCCAGCAGAACGACCCCCATCGTCAGCATCCACGGCGCTGCCGGCAGGTTTACCGCGCGCTCCACGCGCCCCACCGCGGCGCGCAGCTGCACGCCGCCCAGCACCACCGCCCACATTATATATATAATGGTAAGCGCGCAGCCACCCCGGCTGCCCAGCACCCGGCAAAAGCCCCGGGCGTTCACTTGCTCCCACAGGCGGTCCGCCGCCCAAATCAGCGGCAGCGCCAGCACCGGTGCGGCCCAGCCGCCCTCACCTGCCCGGGCTGTCACAGCAGGCAAGACTGCCACCGCAGGAGCAAGGCTCGCCGCCCACGTCCATGCAGACCGCTGCCGCTCTGACATATCGTTCATCGTCCATCCTCCGCCATATCCGCCGGCCAGTTTATTTCAGCCGACACCGCCGCCTGCAGGGACAGGGTGCGAAAATCCCGTTCCCAGTCCACGCCGCTCCACTCCCGGGGAGAACACGCCATGCGCAGCATCTGCTCCACCCCCGCAAAATCCGCATCCCAGAACTGAGCAAACGCCAGGGCTGCCACCAGCCGGCGGCTGAGCGCTTCCTCTGCCTGTCGCTCCGCCTCCTGCCGCTGCCCAACCGACAAGCGTGCGCCCTGTATCACCTCAAACTCAGCCTCACAGGTCACCGCAGCTCCAACCAGCCGCCCTGCATCCAGCCGGGGAATGCATTGAATGTCCGCGCGTCTTACCGACAGGATCAGCGGCTGCGTGTCCGGCAGGGTGATATCTGCTGTCTGTCCTTCGCTTTGTCCGCGCAGCAATTCCAGTCCCAGACTCTGCTCTCCGTCCAGAAAACCCACCAACCGTCCCTGCCGCAATACGGCGTACCCGGCAGGCTGCAGCTGATCTTCTTCCCACCGCAGCGCAGGCACGGCCACACTGCCCTCCCGGGCCATGGCACTCATCAGCCCGGTAACGCTGCAGTCAAGCTTTGCTCCGGACTCTCTGTCCCCCGCCAGCCGCTCCAGCCGGACTGCCACGTTCGTTTCTCCTGTTTTCTGACCTCCCCGCAGCACCCACAGCCGCGCTCCGGGACCGATCTGCCGATCCCGGGCCACAAAATCCACCAGCTGCGCCGTTCCGTCCCGGGCGAACTCCTCGCCCAACAGCAGTTGGTCCGCATGGCCAAAGTGGACAAAGCTGTCCCCCATGGCCTGCAGCTTCTGCACACCTTCTGCCACCGACGATCCCTCCGCTGTCAGGCGCTCGGCCGCTCCTCCCCACGCCGTCAGCATCACACCCGCCTGTCCGCGGTCCACGCCTACCGCCCGCACAAGTGTCACGTTCCCCGTCTGCCAGCCTGCACTTCGCCCGCTGCAGCCGGTCAACAGCATCAACGCCATATACATTATAATAATACGTCGTTTCATTCCTGCCGCCTCCGGTTTCGCCAGGCCGGAATACCCCGCCGAAACCGATCGAAGGGCAGCGGCCGGCGCACAACGCCGCCCTCTCCGGTAACAAAGGGCGTCAGATAAGGCACGCCGAAGCTTTCCAATCCTGACAGATGCCGCAGCAGTACCGCACACGCCAGCACAAGGCCCGCAAGTCCGCCCACACCGGCTGCAAGGGTCAGCAAAAACCGCCACAGCCGCAGGGCGTTGGCAAAATCCTGTGCCGGGACGGTGTAACCGGCAATGCCCGCGATGGCAACCGCGATCAGCACCGCCGGGGAGACGATTTTCGCCTCCACCGCCGCACTGCCCACCACCAATCCACCCAAAATGGACACCGTCTGTCCCACCGGGCCGGGCAGACGCAGTCCCGCCTCCTGCAGCACCTCGAAGGCCAGCAGCATGATAAGCACCTCAAACAGGGTGGAAAAGGGTACCTCCTGTTTGGCCCGGACGATGGACTGGGCCAGCTTGACCGGAATGACCTCCGGCTGAAAGGTCACAAGGGCCACGTACAATCCCGGCAGCAGCAGGGTGATGAACATGCATACATAGCGCAAAAGCCGCAGTGCCGTGGCCATCATCCAGCCGCCGGTCCGGTCCTGCATAGCGCCGAAAAAGCAGTCGATCGTCCCCGGCAGCAGCCAGCCAACACTCTGCCCCTCGCATAAAACCCCAACCCGTCCCGCCAACAGACCGCCGCAGAACCGGTCGGGCCGCTGGGTTGCAAAGGTCTGGGGAAACGGAGTGTCCGCCCGGTCGGACAGATACTCCTCCAGATCTCCGGTGGTACGGATCCCGTCTATGTTCATGCCGTCGATGCAGGTTTTCACCCGCTCCACCGTGTCCGGGTCCGCGATCCCCTCCATCCACAGCACATCCACCGGGGTCAGACTCTGTCGCCCCACCGTGTATTCCCTCATGCGCAGTTCCGGCACACGTACCCGGCGGCGCACCATGGCGGTGTTGGCCCGCAGGTTTTCCACGAAGGAGTCCCTGGCCCCCTTGGCAACAGGCTCGTTGTTCGGTTCGGATACCGAACGGCGGTCCTCCGCACCCACGAACAGCTCAAGCGCCTGCCCGCCGGGCAAAAACAGTACGCACCAGCCCATGGTCAGGTCGGCCGCCAGCTTATCCATGCTTTGGCATGCCTGTGTCACCACATTATAAAGCACGCTTTTCTGCAGCAGGTCGGGCAGCTCCGCCCCATCTGCACCCACCAGCCGCCCATCCTGAGCCAGAGGCCGCAGCACGTAGTCGCTCACCCGCTCCAACCGAACAAGCCCCTCGATGTAACAAAGGGTCAGTTCCCGGCCGCCCGCCCACACGATACGGCGGCGAAAATCTCCGTTTTCCCGGTATACCGCCTGCAGGCCGTCTGCACTCAGTGGCTGTGACCACCGGGGTTCGGGCAGGGGGTGCGGCCCCTGCCGCGGTTTTTCAAACAGGCCCATCGCCATCACCTCTTTGGCTTTATTCTGCCAAGCGGGCAAAAAAATATACCGGAGCGCCCGCTCCGGTATATCTTTATCTCAACGTTTCAAAAAAATCCCGCAGCTGTTCCGCGCACTCGTCCTCCAACAGGCCTCCGTACAGCCGGGGTTTGTGGTTGAACCGCTCCTCAAACAGGTTCAGCACCGAGCCGCAGGCCCCTGCCTTTTCGTCCTTTGCTCCGTAGCGCACGGCATCAATGCGGGCATTGATGATGCCGCCGGTACACATGGGGCAGGGTTCCAGCGTCACGTACATGGTACAGCCGTGAAGCCGCCATGTACCAAGCTTTTTGCAGGCATCCCGAATGGCCTCCAGCTCCGCGTGGGCAGTGGCATCGCCGTTTTCTTCCCGGCGGTTGCGGCCCTCGCCTACGATCTGGCCGTCCCTGACGATCACGCACCCCACCGGCACGTCGCCCTCATCCGCCGCCCGGGCCGCCAGTTCCATGGCCCGGCGCATGTATTCCTCATGGTTCATCTTCCCACCTCGCTTCTTTCCACAGTTTACCCCATCGGCCGCCATCGTTCAAGTTCTTTTTTCGTTGCAATCGTCTTTGCAACTATGTATAATTAAGAACACCGATCATACAAGGAGTGGCCTTTATGAAAAAGAAACTGTCCGCTCTTCTGCTGGCGGCGGTGCTGTGTCTTCTGCCCACCGCCTGCGCTCAGGAGCCGTCTTTGCCCGGCGAGTACCCCATGGAATTTATCTTTTCCAGCGGTGCCGGCGCCTGGCGCACCGTCCTGACCCTGAACGCCGACGGCACGTTCACCGGTCAGTACTCCGACTCCAACATGGGGGAAACGGGTGCAGACCACCCCAACGGCACGGTCTATCTTTGTTCCTTCTCCGGGCGGTTCTCCCTGCCCGAACAGCTGAATGTACACTCCTATTCTCTGACACTGGAGGAGGTCACTCCCCACCGCCCGGGCGGTGAGGAGTGGCTCGACAGCGGCATCCTCTACGTTTCCGCCGGCCCTTACGGCCTCTACAACGACTACACCGACGGCGCCATGTCCCGCAGCTTCATGCTGTACGCCCCCGCCACCCCTGTCTCGGATTTGGACGAAACTCTGCTCAGCTGGTGGCCGGCCCGCTTCGAGCCTGTGCCGCCGGAAACCCTGTCCTGCTGGGCGCTTTGGAATATGGATGCCGGCACCGCCTTTTTCACCGACCCGCAAATTGCAAACTGACGGAGGTTACTTATGAAAAAACGCAAGCCCCTGTGGCTGAAAATTTTACTCGCCATTGTATTTCTCGGCCTTGCCGCCTGCCTTTGGGAGTTTATTTCCTCCCAAAACCCGTATATCCTCCCCATTAAGCGGGCGCTGAAGTACGAGGTGCTGGGCATGACCACCGCCGACCAGGCCCGCGAGACCGCCGGCCTGAACGCAGACACCCTGCGCTGCAGCATCCACGAAAACGGCCAGCGCCCCGACGGCGTTCCCGCCCCGGACACCGACTGCAAGCTGATCTACGACGACGGCAATATGACCCGTTTGGTCAACTACACCGACGGCTATCAACTGGACCTGCCCGCCAACACCATCTTCGACTTCTCCCTGTCCCCTCTGTACGTCACCGGCTACGGCGAGGGGTTTGATGTGACCATCTCCCGGGAAAAGGCCGACTATCAGAGCATCAAAGATGTCATCACCTTTGAGCTGTCCACCTTCCTGCCCGGTATTTTCAAAGACACCACCGTCCGGGACTACGTCCTCCACTACGAGTACCGCTTCCTGCTGGACGAGGGGTGGCAGCAGAACAACGGCGTGACCGCCGCCGCCCGGACCGAGGGTAACTTCCTGTTCGTCGAGGCCCAGGCCGACAGCTTCCCGGACAATGCGTTTGACGGCTACCTCTACGTCACCTGTTTCACCCCCAGCCGGGAGTATCTGCGCGTCATGTACCGCTACGACCGGGAGGACGCCGCCACCCGGGACAGCCTGCTGGCCCTTGCCGGGAACACGCTCCTTTTCGACCCCCTCGGCACGGCCCAATATGACACCGACTACGCCCCCGTCACCCGCCAGCCCGGCGAACTGTCCCCGGAGACGCAGGCGCTGTACGACAGCCTGTATGACTTCGACGCGCCCATGCAGTGGGGCATTTTCATGCAGGACTTCTATGAGAGCGGCTTTGACAATAAACTGGTAGAAATGGAGCAGGCTCTGGACTACACCTTCCCCCTCATCCTCTACTACCGCCACTTCCCCACCCATCCGTTCCCCACCGAGGTCATGCAGGAAAATTACGAGGCCGGCCGTCTGGTGGAGCTGACCCTGCAGCTGACCGATAACAATAACATGGATATGTTCGCCACGTCTCCCCTGCTGGAGATTTACCGGGGCAACATGGACGCGGAGCTTCGCCGGTGGGCCCGGGATGCCAAGGCGTTCGGGCATCCCTTCCTGTTCCGGCTGAATAACGAGATGAACTCCGACTGGACCAGCTACGGCGGCGTGGTCAATCTGGCCGACCCGCAGATCTTCACCGCCGTATGGCAGCGCATTTATCGCATTTTCGAAGAGGAAGGCGTGGACAACTGCCTGTGGATTTTCAACCCCCATGACCGGCAGGCTCCCCCCTCTGACTGGAACAACTCTCTGGCCTACTATCCCGGTAGCGAATACGTCCACCTGATCGGTGTCACCGGCTACAACAACGGCACCTATTACACCAAGTGGGCGGAGGAATGGCGTGAATTCGACGTCATCTACGACCAGATCTGGGACGAGTATTATCCCCGCTTCGGTCAATTCCCGTGGATCATCACGGAATTTGCCTCCAGCGGTATCGGCGGTGACAAGGTCGCGTGGATGGACAATATGTTTGCGCATATCCACGACTACCCCAACATCCGCATGGCGGTGTGGTTCAGCTTTGCCGACTTCGACGACTCCAACGGCGGCACTCCCGCCCGCACCTACTGGCTGGACGAGACTCCCGAAACGCTGGAAGCCTTCCGCCGTGGCCTGCAGGCACAGTTCGCAAATTAAACGAAAGTCTGGTGTTTCCTTTGCCGTATATCTTCCTCATGGCCGTCAGTCTGGCTCTGGATGCCTTTGCCGTAGCCACCTCCACCGCCATCGCGACCCCTCATTTCCGCAAGCGGTACGCGGTGAAAATGGGCATCTGGTTCGGCGCGTTCCAGTTCGGCATGCCCCTGCTGGGCTGGCTGCTGGCCACCGGACTGAGCCGCTACATCATCGCCCTGGACCACTATGTGGCCTTTGGCCTGCTGGCCTTTATCGGCGGGCGCATGGTGTGGGGGTCCTTTGACAAGACCTGCGAAGTGGGCTGTGCCGACCTGAGTGCAAAGCGCCTGTGCCTGCTGGCTATCGCCACCTCCATCGACGCTATGGCCGCCGGCGTGTCCATGGCCTTCATGCCCGATGTCAACATCTGGCTGGCCTGCACCGTCATCGGCATCGTGGCCTTTGTGCTGTCCTATGTGGGCGGCGTATTGGGCAAGCACCTGGGCTGCCTGTTTCAAAAGCGGGCGGAGCTGGTGGGCGGTCTGGTCCTCATCGCCATCGGCGCCAAAATCCTCATCGAGCATCTGACTTCCGGCACATAACCAACAAAAAAGCGCGGCACCCGTCGGGTGCCGCGCTTTTTGTCCTGTTTAACCAAAGAAATTGCTGAAGGGCCAGCCGAAGATACCGCCGAAAGGATTCTGGTACTGCCCGCCCGGCTGGGCCTGCTGGTCGGGCCGGGTCTGCTGGGGCTGCTGAGCCGCCGCCCCGGCAGGGGGTTCTTCGTCGAAGGTCACCTGCAGCTCCATCTCCTGATGGCTGCGCACGATTTTCAACGTCACGGTGTCCCCCGCTCGGTAGGTCGCCTTGGTGGCCACCAGCGCGGAGTGGGTAGTCACCACCGTATCGTCGATGGCTGTGATGATGTCGCCCACCTGCAGGCCCGCTTTTTCCGCGCAGGAGCCTTCCTCCACGCTCTCCACGTAAGCGCCCACCGACAGGTTGTACCGCTGGGCATCGGCAGCGGTCACGCTGGACACCGTAATGCCCAGATAAGGCTTTCCGGTGACGTAGCCATGCTCAACAAGGTCGGCAATGATGGGTTTCACGTCGTTGATGGGAATGGCAAAGCCCAGTCCCTCCACCGTGGCGGCGTTGCTGTCGCCGGAGGACATCTTGGCAGTGGTGATGCCGATGACCTCGCCCTTTGCGTTGAACAGCGGGCCGCCGGAGTTGCCGGAGTTGATGGCGCAGTTGGTCTGCAGCATGTTCATGCTGGCGGCATCGTTGCCACTGCCGGTGGTGATGACACGGTCCAGCGCAGAGATCAGGCCGTCGGTCAGCGTGTAGGTCAGCTCACCAAGGGGGTTGCCGATGGCGTAGACCGCCTCGCCCACCACCAGTTTGTCCGAGTCGCCCATGGTCACTGTCTTCAGTCCCTCGGCCTGAATTTTCAGCACAGCCACGTCGTTGTCCGCCTCGCTGCCCACCAGTCTGGCCTTGTAGCTGTCGCCGTTCTGGAAGGTAACGGTGATGGGCACCGCGGGGTCTTTTGCCGCCTTTTCGATCACGTGATGGTTGGTGATGATATAGCCGTCGGCAGACATCACGAAACCGGAGCCGGTCGCGGCGGAAGTAGTGGTATAGCCGTAGATGTTAGTGGTGGTGGACACGGTGATGCCCACGCAGGCGTCCACATTGGCAGCATAGACCTGACCGGGGGCCAGCTGCCCCTCCGGCGTGCTGACCACGGTAGAGATCTGGGGGGCAGGTTTATTCTGTTCCACCACAGTCTGTCCGGTCTGCTCCTGCCCCTTGTACAGCATGCCGGCCGCCAGCGCACCGCCAAAGCCGGCCGCACCGCCCAGCAGCGCGCAGCACAGGCACAGGGCAACGACTTTTGCCCCGCCCTTTCCGGCCTTGGGCTTGCGCCCATCGGGGCGGGGGTTCATATTGGGATCCTGATCGGGGAAATACATAGGTTATCACTCCTTGGTTGGCGGGACCGCGTCCCGTCCGGTTTATGCGCTTATCCTATCACGGCTTTGTGTCTAAAGTATGAAAAAAGGGAAACGGATTTATAAATTCTCGTCCCTGCTGCCCCGCAGGATGGCCATCACGTCCTCAAATGCCAGTTTCAGGTCGCTGCGCAGGCCGTCGAACAGGCCAAGCCCTGCCAGATTCAGCACCACCAGCACCAGAATGGGGCAGAACACCATGCCCAGCACGCCGTACAGCCGCATGCCCACATAGATGCTGATTAGGGACACAATGGGGGAAAGTCCGGTTTGGTCGCCCACCACCTTGGGTTCGGCCAGTCGGCGGAATGCCGCGATCAGACCCCAGATGATCATCAGCTGGAGGGCCTGCGTATAGTTGCCCAAAAACAGGTCGATCACCGCCCATGGCACCATGACAGTGCCCGAGCCGATCAGAGGAATAAAATCCAAAACGGCAAACCCGAGGGCCAGCAGCAAGGCATAGCTCTGCCCCGTGATCAGAAATCCGCACAGCAAGATCGCAAACACGCCCAAACTCAGCAGCAGCTGCGCCCGCAGATAACCGCCGAACGCGCCCAGTGACACTTTTTTCACCTGCTCGAACCGGGCAAGCGTCGCCTCGTCCAACCGGCGGGCAAAGCCGGTGCGCAGGTAGGGGTAGTCGGCGCACAGAAAGTAAGCTCCCATCAAAAACGCCACCAGCGCCAGCACAAAGCTGACCACGCCCCGGGCCCGGGCGGCGGCAAAGCCGGTCAGGTTCCCAATGTCGGGCATCGCGCCGGCCAGCCACTGGCTCAGCCACTGACCCATCTGGTCAAGCAGCGGTTGGTCGTGTATCGGCAGCTTGAAAGGCAGCCTCCGGGCCACGTTCTGCAGCAGCTGCTCCGCCTTCTCCAATCCCTGTGAGAGCGCCGCCAGCAGCCCGTCCCAGTTTTCAGCCAGAGAAATGACTTCCTCCACACCGGCCCGCAGCAGCAAGGCCACCGCACCGCCGATGCCGCCCACCAGCACGATCAGCACCACCAGCGACACCCATTTTCGCGCCCAGCCGAGCCGCTTTTGCAGCAGGCGGACCACCGGATCCAGCAGCGCCGCAGCAGCCAGTGCCAGAACAAACGGCATAAACAGGGACAACAGCGGTCTGCCCAGCTTTACAACCGCCCACAAAATCAGCACCGTGCCGATCACGCGGATGAAAAGCCGCAGCCACAGCTGACCGCGCTGGGGCCAATTAAGTTGTTTGCGCTGCATAACGCCGCCTCCCTTACAGTTTTCTCCCTTTCATTATATGCCATTCCCGCACAAAAGAAAGTGTTTTTTGTAAATTTTTTGTTCCCGGCGGGACAGGCCGTCATACCTCCCCCCGCCGGCGCATAGGGTGTACAAAGCACGAAAGGAGGTGTCAGCGTGGGACAGACACTGCGCATCCTGCGCCGGGCCGCAGCTTTGGCTCTGACAGTCACCAGTCTGTGGGTAGTCCTGCGGGTCGCACCGCTGACCGACACCACTCAGGCCCTGCAAACGCTGGGCAGCGATGCGGAGTTTGCCGCAGCCCTGCTACGCCGTCAGCTGCCCCCCGTGACCGCAGAAGGCGCCGATTCTCCGTGGCAGCGGTTGCTTCTTTTGCAGTCCCCGCTGCTGAGCGCCATTCGTCTGCCCGACCCGGAGCAAAGCGCCGCCCGGCCTCTGGCCGAGCCTCTGCCCGACACCGAGGATGAACCCCCCCTGCCCCCTGCCGCCGACAACTCTGTGGTGGCGCGCACGCTGGTCCCCTCCGCCTCCCAGACCTACCTGCGAGCGGGAGACATCTATCTGGCAGACCGGGCAGGCAAAGCTCCCGACCTGACCGAATTGGCCAAAACTCCATGCCCTGTCACATTAAAGAGCGGCCCTCACATTTTAATTGTACATACCCACGGCAGCGAGGCCTATACCCCCTCCGCCGACACCGGCTACACCCCCTCCGACCCCTACCGCACCACCGACTGCAACCACAACGTGGTCCGGGTGGGTGAAGAGATGGCGCAGGTTTTCCGGGCCGGCGGCTTTGAGGTCCTGCACGACACCAACCTGTATGACTACCCCGCCTACGACGGGGCCTACGACCGGTCCCGGGCGGCAGTGGAGCGGTGGCTGACCCAGTATCCCTCCATTCAGGTGGTTCTGGACGTTCACCGGGACGCGCTGGCTGCCGAGGATGGCACGATCTACAAAGCCGTGTCGGAGGAGGAGACCGGGCCGGCGGCACAGGTCATGTTGGTGATCGGTACCAACGGCAAGGGGGACTTCCATCCTCTGTGGCAGGAGAACCTGGCCTTCGCCATGACCATCCAGCAGCAGCTTCTGGACGATTACGAAACCCTTGCCCGGCCCATGGTGCTGCGCTCCTCCCGGTTCAATCAGGACCTGCGGGCAGGGTCGGTGCTGGTGGAGGTCGGCACCCACGGCAACACGCTGGAGGAGGCGCTTGCCGGGGCGAGGCTGTTCGCCCAAAGTGCAGTAGATGTTTTGAAAAAGTAAAAGACGGGCCGCTGTGCGGCCCGTCTTTTTATGGTTTGCAGTTGCCGCAGGGGGCATACCCCCGGGAAACAAGCTCGCTCCTTGTTTCAAACACCGCAGCGCGATTTTTCTCCTTGATATCTTTGACCCCGCCGCAGGTGGGCAAATGGAACTTTTTGGAGCTTGTATTCAGCACATATTCCATCTTCGTTCCCAGAGGATCTTCCTCTTCGTCCCGCTGTGCGGCAAAGGATACCGTCTGCCCGTCGCTGGTGCAGATGATAGTGCCGCGCTCATCGGTGCGCAGCACCGTCACCCCCGCATCCCGCAGACGGCCCAGCGCCTCCGGCGTGGGGTGTCCGTAGGAGTTGCCCTCCCCCACGGAGATCACCGCATACTCCGGCATCACTTCACGCAGGAAGGGATAGGTGGTGGAGTTTTCACTGCCGTGGTGACCCACTTTCAGCACAGTACTTTCAAGGTCAAACCCCGCATCGAGAATGTCCTCTTCCTCCTCCCGCTCAGCATCGCCGGTAAAGAGGAACGAAGTCTCGCCGTACTCGATGCGCAGAACGACGGACATGTTGTTTGGATCGTCACTGGCCCACACGGGTCCCAGCACCTGCACGTCGGCACTGCCCAGCCGGAAGGTGTCCCCCGCTCCGGTCACAGTGATCTCTTTGCCCTGTTTGGCAAGTTGGTCGACAAACGTCTTAAACACACCGCTGTCATATTCGTCCACGCTGCACAGGGCAGTGTCCACCGTGGCATAGTTCAGCGCGCCGGGCAGGCCGCCGATGTGGTCCTCATGGGCATGAGTGGCCACAATATAGTCCAGATGGGCAATGTTTTCTTGTTTCAGGTAGGAATATATCAGCTGGCTGTCCTCCCGGTTACCTCCGTCAATGAGCATGACTTCCCCGTCACAGACCACCAGTGCCGCGTCCGCCTGCCCCACATCAATAAAATGGACGGCAAATTCCGTTCCGTCGGCGGGGCCGCGTACATCTTCGGTACAGCCGCCGACGGCAAGCAGCAGGACGGTAAGCAGCATTGCCACTGTTTTCTTCTTCAACTCAACTCAGTCCTTTCCGCTTTTTCCCTGCTGTGTCTGCTGTTCGCGGAACTGCTGGGGCGTTTTGCTGTGGAAGCGGGTAAAGCTGCGGATAAAGGCGGGAACCGAAGTGTACCCCACCTGGGGGGCGATCTGCTGAACCGATTGCCGGGTATGCCGCAGCAGCCAGCCCGCATGCAGCATACGGGTGCTGAACAGCTTCTCCCGGAAGCTCATGCCGTATCGCTTCTGCAAAAAGCGGTTGAGCTGGCGGGAGGACAGATGCAGCCGCACAGCAAGATCCTCCTTGGTCACATTTTCCGCAAGGTAGTCCGCAAAAAAGCCGTCGATCACATCGATCCGCAGGTCCGCATTTGCCACCGGCGCAGCCTGTTCCCCGGCAGTACCCAGCTTGCGCATCACCTGAATGGTCAGCTGGTCCAACATGGAGTGAGTCATTTTTTGGTGGAAGGGGCCGGGGTTGGCATACTCGTCCATCAACTCCCGGGCCAGCATGGTTGCGGATGGGGAAACGTCCAGCACAACGCAGGGCACATTCTCGTCGGGAATAAACTGGCCCGCAAGCGGGAAATAGCCCACAACCAGCCGGTCCAGATCCGAAGAATAGGACAGAGGCTTGTGAAACTTTCCCGGCAGGATCAAAATCGCCTGCCCGGCGTGCAGGTCGTAGACCGTGCCCTCCACCTCTACGCTGCAGATTCCGTTTGCAATCATCTGCAACTCATAATCCACATTGCTGTGGCGATTTGTCTCCCACTGGTGCCGGGTGGCCAAAATCGCATGGGGCGAAACATGAAGCTCAAGGGTCGTACTGCCAAGGGTAGTTCGTATAATTTCCTTTTTTGGCATGGTAAAACTCTCCTATATATCAAACGGGACATCTTTGCGGCCATATTGCCCCGTTTGAGCATTTCAAAACATCCTGCATCGTGGTAAAATAGAGATTGTGATACAGCACCACGGATTTTTGAGTAAACCCGTGTGCTTTCACGCAAAAATGGTACAAGAAAACAACCGCTTTGTCAATATGGCCACCCCGCGAAACAAACCGAAACAGGAGGACGAACCCATGAAGCAAACTCGATTGAACAGGACACTTTCCCTTTTGCTGGCCCTTGCGCTGTGCGTTGGTATGGTGCCCGCCACGGCGATTCCCGTTGCCGCCGCGGAATCCGCTCCCGCCGGCATGGCTGTCATCTCCACCGATGATTTCAGCGCCTATGAGGTGGGGGAAGACACCTTCTACCAAAATTCCAACTACACCGGATTTTACGAGGCATACCACAACGCCGCGGGCAGCGAAAGCTACTCCACCTACGGCATTGCCATGGACGGAAGCAACAAGGTCCTGTCCCTGACCTCTGTCAACGAGACTCCCAACTACTTCCACACCGGCACCACCTTCTCCGGTGAACGCAGTGTCACCATGGACATCAACTTCCGCTCCTCCGGCGGCGCCTCCGTCCCCGGCCTGGTATTCAATCCCATGGAGGGCCAGACCTTTGCCAACGGCGGCGTACTGGTCTATGTTGAGGCACAGGGCGACGTCAAGTTCCGCGGCGACCTGAACGGCAGTCTGGAGCAGATTTTGGTCAACAACGCCGACGGCACCCCCCTGCGCATGGGGTTTGACACTTGGTACACGGTTAAGACCACCGTGACCAAGGGGCAGATGGTGCTGAAAGCGTGGCCCAAGGGTAGCCCCGAACCCGCCGATAACGCCACCGCCGGCGTGGCGGTGTTCCGCAGCGACAAGATTGACGACAGCATCATCGCCGGTCAGTCCCAGCTGCGTATCATGACCCGTAACCGCAATCGCCCCGGCGAGGCGTATACCGTCTGGCTGGACAACCTGACCCTGTCCGCCGCGGTGCAGCTGAAGCTGACCGACACCGTTATCGGCATGGGCGGCGGTCAGCTGACCCCCGAGCTGGTGGGCGCAAAGCTGGCCGCCCCTGTCTATGCCTGGACCAGCAGCGACCCCGATGTGGTCAAGGTGGATGCCTTGGGCAACCTCGCCGCTCTGAAGGCCGGCAAGGCCACTGTTACCGCCAGCCTGCTGGATGCCCAGGGTGCCGTCATCACCACCGCCTCCTGCGAGGTGACGGTGGATGCCACCGCCATCGACACCGCCGCTCTGGCCCAGCATTATAACACCGGCGACACCGTCCAGTTGAAATTGACCCAGGCCGTCCCCAATGTGACCTGGACTTCCTCCGACCTGTCTGTGGCCACGGTGGACGCCTCCGGCACCGTCACCTGCAAAAGCCGCGGTCTCACCAAAATCACCGCCAGCTGGCTGCAAAACGGTGTCCCCTCCTCCGATTCCTTCGTCCTTCAGGTGGGCGAGGCCGTCAAGAGCCTGAAGCTTTTGGTCATCGGCGGCACCTATGATTTGGACAACACTTTTTATCTCAAAAAGCTGGATCAGCTCTACCCCGATGTCAGCTTTGATCTTTCCGTCCTCCACGGCGGCGATATCTCCGTGCAGGGCCATGCCCGCAACGCCATTGCCAACGCCGCGGCCTACACCCTGTACACCCCGGACGGCAACGGCAACCTGGTCGCCAGCCGCGAGGGTGTCCGCATCTCCGACATGCTCTCCGGTGAGGATTGGGACGTGGTCATGGTGGGCAGCCACAACTATGTGGCCGGCCACGAATCCGCCTACCGCACCGATATGAAGTATATGCTGGACTATCTGCGGGACGTGGAACCCGGCGCCAAGCTGTGGTGGCCCATGGCCTGGTCCTATGCTGACGGATATGACCCCTATAACGTGGGCACCGCCATTAACATGGGTTACTCCGACTACCTGAAAAACAGCGCCTGGATGTACAACGCCATCATCCGCTGCACCAACCGCTATATCCTGGGCCGCACCGATTGGTTTGACAACGCCGTTCCCGTGGGCGTGGCGGTGCAGAACCTGCGTGCCTCTCTGGGCCGTGACCTGACCCGGGACAGCGACCACCTGAGCAACAAGACCGGCCGTCTGGCGGCGGGTGTGACTCTGTTCAACAGCCTGTGCCTTGAGCTGGGCTACACCCCCGACCTGTCTCTGCTGACGGCGGACAAGGTCAACTTCCTGGTGGACGGGGAGAGTCAGTACCCCGACAAGGACTACAAGGCCACCGACCTGCCCAAGATCGCGGAGGCCGTCAAGGCCGCCTTTGCCGACATGGCAGACAAGAAGCTGACCGAGCTGAACGTCCCCGGCCACCCCGAGAACGCCCAGACCCCCGGTGCCATCACCGTGGATCAGACCGACCCCCCCTCCGTCCTGCGCTTCCCCGACATCAAGAAGCTGCCTGACGGCCGGCTGGTGGCCGCCTATTCCGACACCCCCGTCCACTCTATCGACAAGACCAAGCCCATCATCGGAATCTACTCCGTCCGCTTTGCCATGAGCGAGGATAACGGCAAAACCTGGACCTCCACGGAGCTGTACGATCTGGAAAAGGCCGCGCTGAAGATGAACGGCCCCGGCATGGAGACTCTCTACAGCCGCTACGAGCTGCTCAAGCAAAACCCCAGCGCCACCTACTCTCTGGGCGGCATCACCGGCGACAGTGACCTGCTGCCCGTCAAGATGGATCTGAACAACGATGGCAAGGCGGAGGATGCCCTGCTGTACACCGGCTCCCTCTTCAGCGTTTACAGCAACGCCAGCCACACCCGCGACGTTGTGATGACCTGGATCGCCGTGGACGATCTGGCCGGCTGGATGGCCGGCGAGCCCGGCAAGGACTGGTCGCCCTTCCAGACCATTTCCAGCACCAACAAGCGCGGCGATGCCGTGCAGTTCAACGACGGCTCCATGCTGCTGCCCACTTACACCGGCGGCCGTGTCATCGTTTATGATATGACCTTCAACCCCAAGACCCAGCAGTGGGAGTGGGATCCCATTGACGATGTGCGCGATGTGCCCAACCTGGCTCCCGCCGGTGACTGGACCAGCCAGAACGATGCCTTCAACGAGTTCTCCATGGTCTCTCCCGACGGCACCGACAAGGTGGTGTACGGCATGGTCCGCTCCAGCGGCGTGGTCTATGTCACCTATGACCGCGGCCGCAACTGGCAGCTGTTCGCCAACGAGCCCGGCTCCGCCCAGCAGCCCCAGTTTGCCTTCATTGACACCAACCGCGCCTTTGTCACCTGGGCGAACGAGGACAGCCCCCGCAGCACCATGGGCAAGGTGTTCTACTACGATGCCGGCTGGGACGAGACCGAAACCCGCCTGATCTACGCCTCCCCCCTGCGCCAAAAGCAGGACGCCGCTGACCCCTCCTGTGTCTATGTGGACGATGGCACCGTTATGACCGTCCAGTATGACCAGGCGTATCTCAGCATCGTGGGCGTGAAGGACGACCCCAACAGCGAGGAGTTCCTGCCCAACACCCTGACCACCGATCAGCTGGCCACCATTGCTTCCGCCAGCGACCTCAAGCTGGGCTGGTGGGCTTCCGAAAAGCGTCCCGAGGGCAGCTTTATTCTGGACTTTGACCTGACTCTGAACGACGCCGGCACCAAAGTGCTGGCCATGATGCGCGCCGATGTGGGCGTGAACATCAGCGCCAAGGGCGTTACCTGTCTGGACGGCACCTGCCTGCAGAACATGACCCTGACCCCCGGCACCAAGTACAACGTCAAGGTTGCCGCCGTGGGCAAGATGATCTGGGGCAAGGTCTGGGCCGCCGGCTCTTCCGAACCCGCCTGGTCCGTGTGGTGTACCGACCACGCAGGCAAGAGCATGGATACCGCCGCCACCCTGTCCACCTCCGGCGGCGGCGCCACCGTGGAGAAGCTGGCGCTCAAAATCCCCGCCATGCTGGATGTGGAGCAGAACATCACCGGCTCCGCCGGCGACGGCACCCGTGCCATTGCCTATGACCGCTACAACACCAACGGCACCATGGTCTGGTCCAGCAGCAATCCCACTGTGGCTCCTGTGGATCAGAACGGTGTTCTGACCTTTAACGCTGCCGGCGTGGCCACCATCACCGTCAAGCTGGGCGAGGCCACCCGCACGACGGAAGTCTCCGTCCGTCCCGCCCCTGCCGAGCTGACCGGCGCAGGCGAGAAGAAGGTCATGCAGACCGAGGACTTCTCCTCCTACCCTGTGGGTGACAACGCCTTCTATGCCTATCTGGGCAAGGACAAGGCTTTCGCCACCACACCTCCCGGCACCGAACCCGGCAAGGGTTACTCCATTGTGGAGGAGAACGGCAACAAGTTCCTGCAGCTCTATGACGATGGCAATATGCTCTCCCCCTGGATCATGTCCAACACCACCGTCACCGGCAACTACACCGTACAGTTCGACTACCGCAACTACGAGCTGGGTGCCAACAGCGTCTACGCCACCATGTTCCAGAAAAACTCCGACGGTGCCGTCCACCCCAACACCGCCATGTACCGCATACAGGGTACCACCGGCATCCAGCTTGCCGGCGGCGAGTGGCAGGGTGTCGTCCCCAACCGCCAGTGGGCCACCATCAAGCTGACCTGCGTCAACGGCGCCCTGTACGCCAAGATGTGGCCCAAGTCCCAGCCCGAACCCACCCAGTGGACCGCCATCGCCCAGGTTCCCGGCCTGTCCACCGACACCCCCAACCATTTCCGCTTCCAGTTCTATTCCAGCGGCTCCCTGAGTAACGGCTACGGCAACCAGGTTGACATCGACAACCTGGTCATCACCCAGCAGCAGGTGTCCGGCGCCGCCGCCATGCTGGATGTGATCCCCGGCACCTGGTACTACGACGCCGTGGATTACGCCATCAACAACAAGATCATGAGCGGCTATAACTCCTACACCTTCGGCCCGGACGACACCCTGACCCGCGCCATGGTGGTGCAGGTGCTGTATAACAAGGAGGGCCAGCCCGCCCTGAATGGCGCCAAGCACAACTTCAAGGATGTGCCCGCCGACCAGTGGTTCAACAACGCCGTCACCTGGGGCAGCAACAAGGGCGTGGTTTCCGGCTACGGCGGTGGCTGGTTCAAGCCCAACGACCCCGTGACTGTGGAGCAGGTGGCCGTTATCCTGCACAACTACTCCGGCAAGCCCGCCGGCAACGGCGATATCTCCGCCCTCGGCGCGTGCAGCGACTGGGCACAGCCCGCTCTGAAGTGGGCGGTGCAGACCGGCCTGTTCAAGGGTATGGAGTACGACTCCGTTACCGCCAGCGCCACCCGCGCACAGACCGCTCAGATGCTGATGAATTATCTTTCTAAATAAGATTTCGTCTCTATGCCGCTTTCAGCAACGCGGATCAACTGGCTCTAATGGGCATAGCCCATAAAGAGCCAATAGACCGCGCACAGACC
>JAFQBN010000006.1 GCA_017416685.1 Oscillospiraceae bacterium | reverse complement strand
CTGGGCAACAAGACCCTGCTCAGCCCCAACAACGCCGTGCTGTGGGTCAGCCTGGATATCCCCAAGGATACCGCCGCCGGTACCTATAAGTACACCGTGGATTTGACCTTCACCGACGTGCGCCGCTCCGACGCGGTGTTCACCGTCCCCTGCGACATGACTCTGACCGTCATTCCCGTGGTTATGCCCGAGCAGCAGACCATCTACTCCCGCTGGTTCCACGCCGACTGCGTGGCCACCGCTCACCATGTGGAGATTTTCTCCGAGGCCCATTGGGAGCTGATGGAAAAGTATGTGGCCGCCGCCGCCCGGGTGGGTATGAACATGATTCTGACCCCCATCCACACCCCGCCTTTGGACACTGCCGAGGGGACTGCCCGCCCCTGTGTCCAGCTGGTGGATATCGAGAAAAACGGCGACGCTTACACCTTTAACTTCGACAAGCTCACCCGCTTCGTCACGATGTGCCTGCGCCACGGCATCACCCGCTTCGAGATGGCGCACCTGTTCAGCCAGTGGGGTGCCAAGTGTCCCCCCAACATCATGGTCACCCACGACGGCGTGACCGACTATCTGTTCGGCTGGCACGTGTCCGCCACCGGCCCAGAGTACACCAACTTCCTGCCCCAGTATATCACCGCCGTGTGCAACCACTTGAAGGGGCTGGGCGTGCTGGACAACTGCTTCTTCCACATCTCGGACGAACCCAACCTGCACAACATCGACCAGTACCGTGCCGCCGCCGACCTGCTGCGCCCCCTGCTGGGTGACGGCCACACCATCGACGCCCTGTCCAAGACCGAGTTTTGCGAGCAGGGTCTGGTGGGTCGCCCCTGCTGCGTGGTGCAGTCCGTGAAGAAGTTCCTGGATGCCGGCATTACCGACCTGTGGACCTACTACTGCTGCGGCCCTCAGACCGGCTACCCCAACAGCTTTTTGGCCATGCAGGCTCGGAACAACCGGGTGCTGGGTTTCCTGCTGTACCGCTGGAATATCGGCGGCTTCATGCAGTGGGGTCTGAACTTCTACCACAGCCAGCTGTCCTACCACCCCGTAGATCCGTGGGTGACCACCTCGTCCGAGGGTTCCTTCCCCTCCGGCGACGCGTTCATCCTCTATCCCGGTCACAACACCGTCTACGGCTCCACCCGGGGCGAGGTCATGTACGACGCCCTGCAGGACGTGCGTATCTGCCAGGCACTGGAGCAGTACATCGGCCGGGACGCCGTGTGCGAGATTCTGGACAAGGCCAACGGCGACACGCTGGAGTTCGGCAACTTCCCCAAGCGGGACGGCTTCCTCATCGGCCTGCGCAATACCCTGCTGAGCCGACTGGCGGAAGAGGCCGCGAAGTAATTTTTCAAGTAAAAAACGGACATCTCCGGTTGGAGATGTCCGTTTTTTATTCTATCATCAGGGTTTCTTCATGGTCAGGCTGATGCGTTTTTTCTTCTCGTCCACTTCCAGCACCCACACAGTGACCACGTCGCCCACGCTCAGCACCTGAGAGGGGTGCTTGATGAACCGGTCGCAGATGCGGCTGATGTGGACAAGGCCGTCCTGATGCACGCCAATGTCCACGAACGCGCCAAAGTCGATGACGTTGCGGACAGTACCTTTCAGCTCCATGCCGGGCTTCAGGTCCTTCATTTCCAGCACGTCGGTGCGCAGGACGGGGGGCGGCAGCTCGTCACGGGGGTCCCGGCCCGGCTTCATCAGTTCCTTGATAATATCATTCAGGGTGGGAACGCCCACGCCGCAGTCGGCAGACAGCTTATCAAGACCAATTTCCCTGGCCTTTGCCTCCAGCTCGGCAAGGCCGCCCTCCTTCACATCGTTCAGCGTGTAACCGCACAGCTCCAGCAGCTTTTCCGCGGCGGGGTAGCTCTCCGGGTGGACGCCGGTGTTGTCCAGCACGCCACGGCTCTCGGGTACGCGCAGGAAGCCCGCGCACTGTTCAAAGGCCTTGGGTCCCAGTTTGGGTACCTTCAAAAGCTGCTTGCGGCCGGTGAACACGCCGTTGGTCTCGCGATAAGTTACAATGTTCTTAGCGGTGGTGCCGTTCAGACCGGACACCCGGGCCAGCAGAGGCGCAGAGGCGGTATTCAGGTCCACGCCCACCGCATTGACGCAGTCCTCCACCACGCCGTCCAGAGTCTGGCTCAGCCGCGCCTGGGGCATGTCATGCTGATACTGTCCCACGCCGATGGCCTTGGGGTCGATCTTCACCAGCTCCGCAAGGGGGTCTTGCAGCCGCCGGGCAATGGACACAGCAGAGCGCAGGTTTACATCATATTCCGGGAACTCCTCTGCCGCCAGCTTGCTGGCAGAGTAGACAGATGCACCCGCTTCATTCACGATGGCATAACTCACCCCGCCGCCCACGCGGGAGATCAGCTCCACCGCCATCTGCTCGGTTTCCCGGCTGGCGGTGCCGTTGCCGATGGCGATGTGGACCACGCCGTTCTTTTTGATCATGCGGGACAGGGTGGCGATGGCCTCCTCCTTCTGCCGCGGGCCGTGGGTGGGATAGACCACGGCGGTATCCAGCACCTTGCCGGTGCCGTCCACCACCGCCACCTTGCACCCCATGCGGTATCCGGGGTCAAGACCCATGGTCACCTTGCCCTTGACCGGCGGCTGCATCAGCAGAGGGCGCAGGTTCAGGGCGAAGTTGTGGATAGCGCCCTCCGCCGCCGCATCGGTCAGCTCGGCGCGCATCTCCCGCTCCAGAGAGGGGTGCAGCAGGCGGGTGCAGGCATCGTCCGCCGCCTCGCGCACGATGGGCATGGCGGCACGGCCTGGGACAACCTCACGGCGGACACACATGCAAAGGGCCTCGGGGTCAATCTCCACCGCCGCCTTCAAAATCTCTTCCTTCTCACCCCGGTTGATGGCCAGCACCTGATGGCCCATGGCCTTGGAAATGGGGGTGCTGAAGTCGTAGTACAGGCGATAGACCGTGTCCTCCGGCTCCTTGTCCGCGGCCTTGGACACCAGCTTGGCACTCCTGTGGTAGAAGTCCTTCAGCACCCGGCGCACGGCGGCATCGTCGGAGATCATCTCAGCGATGATGTCCATAGCGCCCTGGATGGCATCCTGCACCGTTTCCACGCCCTTGTCCGGGTCCACGTAGGCCGCTGCCTCCCCCTCCGGGTCGGCGCAGACCCCGCCCTTTTCAAAGTAGAGCAGGGCCAGGGGTTCCAGCCCCTTCTCCTTTGCCATGGTGGCGCGGGTACGGCGCTTTTGCTTGTAGGGGCGGTACAGGTCCTCCACCTCCGCCAGCGTAGCGGCGGCTTCGATGGCGGCAGCCAGCTCCTCGGTCAGCTTGCCCTGCCCCTCAATGGAGTTGATGACCTCCTGTTTGCGCTGGTCCAAATTGCGCAGGTACTGCAATCGGTCCTCCAGGGTGCGCAGCAGCTGGTCGTCCATAGAGCCGTGCAGCTCCTTGCGGTAGCGGGCAATAAAGGGGATGGTGGCCCCCTCATCAATGAGGTTGACCACATTCTCCACATAGGCCGCAGGCTGGGACAGCTCCGCGGCCAGTTTTTCGATCAGTTTATCCATGGGGTACGCTCCTTTGCTTCAAGTCCCCTCCAGTTTACCCCAAACCGGGGCAAAAGTCCAATGAAATCGAACCATTTTCCTCGAAAATACCCCTTGACAAGTTCCGTTTTTTCGGTATAATAGTAAAGCCTGTCCTTGTCGGGACGGGCAAATCATCCTTGCCTTTGCAAATGCAAAGGCCATATGTCCATAAGGAGGTGCAAAGTAAAATGGCAAAGATCAACGCAAACTACGAGGCTGTCTACATCCTGGACCCCTCCCTGAGCGAGGAGGCTACCGCCGCTCTGGTGGCCAAGTTCAAGGGCATTGTGGAGACCAACGGCACCGTGACCGAGGTTGACGAGTGGGGCAAGCGCCGTCTGGCCTATCCCATCAACGACCTGATGGAGGGTTACTACGTGCTGATGACCTTCACCTGCGCTGCCGCTGTCCCCGCCGAGCTGGACCGTGTGTTCCGGATCACCGACGGCGTGATGCGCTCCATGATCGTCTGCAAGGACGAGGTGTAAGGAGAGGTCACCATGCTCAACAAAATCTTCATCATGGGTCGTCTGACCCGGGATCCCGAGCTGCGCCGCACTCAGACCGGCACGCCCGTGGCATCCTTCACTCTGGCTGTAGACCGGGACTTCAAGGATAAAACCACCGGCGAGCGCGCCACCGATTTCATCGATGTGGTTGCCTGGCGTCAGACCGGCGAATTTGTCAGCCGCTATTTCACCAAGGGCCGCATGGCCGTGGTGGAGGGCCGCCTGCAGATCCGCGAGTGGACTGACAAGGACGGCAACAAGCGCCGCTCTGCTGAGGTGCAGGCCGACAATGTCTACTTTGGCGACTCCCGTCGCGAGGGTGACAACGGCGGCTTCTCCGCTCCCGCTTACGGCTCCGCTCCTTCCGGCTATTCCGCCCCCGCCGAGGGCGACCAGTTCGCCGAGCTGTCCGGTGACGACGGCGAGCTTCCGTTCTAAACCAGGCGTTTAACGCTTCAACTTTGACCAAATGGTCGTAAAAAGGAGGTTTTCCCATGTCCATGGAACGTGATAACCGCGCTCCCCGCGGCCGCAAGCGCCGCAAGGTGTGCACTTTCTGCGCGGATAAGGTCGAGTGCATCGATTACAAGGACGCCGCCAAGCTGCGCCGCTTCGTGTCCGAGCGCTCCAAGATCCTGCCCCGCCGCACCACCGGCACCTGCGCCATGCATCAGCGTCAGCTGACCGAGGCTATCAAGCGCGCCCGTCAGATCGCCCTGCTGGCCTACGTGACCGACTAATTTCATCCCTTAAACGTCCCTTCCGTTCGGAGGGGACGTTTTTTGTTGCCTGTTGAATAACCACTCCCTTTCGCGGACAGAATGATAGCGTTCCAATTTTTGAAAGGACGTGGTGTACATGGTAAAGGGCATCAACCGACAGGTGGTCGTGGTCAAATCCCCCGACCCCAAGCTCTTCGAACAGGCTATCTTCCTGCTGCGGGAGGATGCTGCGGGTGACGGGGTCAGCCCCGAACAGATCATTCAGCAGGCCCGCCAGGCCGCCGACGACTACCTGCGCAGCCATTCCGTCCGGGGCCGCCGGGGCCTGCACCTGCCCCGGGCCGCGTGGGGCGTTGCAGGGGCCGTCCTCGCCTCTGCCGCATGGGCGGTTTTCCTGTTTCTGCTGTGACCCGGTCACAAAACAACATCCCCGCTTGACTTTTCCAACGCCTTGTTGTATAGTGTCCCTAGAGAGTTAGAGAAACGGATTGCCTGCCGGGTTTTGCGCCCGCAGCTGCCGTTTCTCTTTTTTTGCAAAAGGGGGAGGCTTATGTCCGACATTCTCACCTGTCTGGAGTGCAATCCCGTCATCGCCGCCGTCGGCGATGACAAGTGGCAGCAGGCCGTCGCCAGCCCGGCTCAGGTCATCTTTTACATGTCCGCCAACCTGCTGACCATCGCAGACCGGGTGCAACAGGCTCATGATGCCGGCAAGTACATTCTGGTTCACCTGGATTTGGCCGAGGGAATCGGCAAGGACCGCACCGGCATCCGCTTTTTGGCCCAATGCGGCGCAGACGGCATCCTCTCCACCAAGGGACCGCTGATTCGCCACGCCCGGGAGCAGGGGTTGTTCGCGGTACAGCGGTTTTTCGCCGTGGACTCCGCCGGTGCCGAGGGGGCCGGAGACATCTTTCGCAGCACCAACCCCAACCTGATGGAAATTATGCCGGGTGTGGTGACCAAGGTCATCAAAACCTGCGCCGACAGCGGCATTCCGGTCATCGCCGGCGGCCTGCTCCAAACCAAAGCCGAGGTAACCGAGGCCCTGAGCGCCGGGGCAACCGCCATCTCCACCGGCAGCCCCGAGCTATGGTATATATAACATAACAACCAAATACCCAAGAGAGTTTGAGAAACGGGAAAAACGGATGCGGATACCGCATCTGTTTTTCCCGTTCTTTTTTGAAAGGAGAGGTTTCCATGACATACGATGTAGTAATCATAGGTGCAGGTGTTATCGGCGGCATGCTGGCTAGAGAGCTGAGCCGGTACGAGCTGTCTGTGTGCCTTTTGGAGCGGGAAAACGATGTCTCCACGGGCGCCAGCCGGGCCAATTCCGGCATCATCCACGGCGGCTATGACCCTGTTCCCGGTACCTTAAAGGCTCAACTGAACACCCAGGGCGTGGAGCTGCTGTTCGAGGCGGCAAAGCAGCTGAATGTCCCCCACAAGCGGAACGGCTCTATGGTCTGCGCTTTTTCCCCGGAGGACGAGACTCTGCTTCAGACCCTGTTTGAACGCGGGCAGGCCAACCACGTGCCGGATTTGACTCTGCTGTCCGGCGAGGAGGCCCGCTTGCTGGAGCCGGAGCTGTCCCCCGCGGTGACCCGGGTCCTGCACGTACCCAACGCCGGCATCATCAGCCCCTACGAGCTGACCATCGCCGCCGTGGGCAACGCCATGGACAACGGCGTTGCCTTACTGCGCAATTTCGAGGTCACCTCCATTCTTTGGGGCAGGGAGCAGTTCCGCGTTACCGCCGCCGACGGACAGGTTGTGTCTGGCCGGTTTTTGGTCAACTGCGCCGGCGGCTATTCCGACCGCATTGCCGCCATGGTCGGCGACACCTTCTTCACCATTCTGCCCCGAGCGGGTGAGTATCTGCTGCTGGACAAGGCAGAGGGTCATCGCGCCCACCACACCCTGTTCCAGTGCCCCACCAAGGAGGGCAAGGGCATTTTGGTTTCCCCCACCGTCCACGGCAACCTACTGGTGGGTCCCACCGCTGTCCGGGTCCCCACTCCTGATTGCACCTCCACCACCCCGGAGGGGTTGGCGCAGTCGGAGCGTCTGGCCGCCAAAAGCGTCCCCTCCATTGACTTCCGGCAGGTCATCACCTCTTTCACCGGAGTGCGCGCCTCCACCGCCGGGGAGGATTTCATCTTACAGCCCTCCCCCTCCGTCCCCGGCCTGATTCACGCCGGGGCCATCGACTCCCCGGGCCTGACCTGCTGTGTGTCCATCGCCCGCTACCTGACAAACCTACTGAGTCAGCAGGGCCTTGTTCTGCAGGAAAAGGCGGATTGGGACGGCACCCGCCCCGACCCCTGTGCCTTCCGCAACCTGTCTGACGACGAAAAGGATGCGTACATCAAAGCTAATCCCGCCTTCGGCAAAATCGTGTGCCGCTGTGAAACGGTCAGCGAGGGTGAAATTTTGCAGGCCATCCGCACCAATCCCGGCGCCCGGGATGTAGACGGGGTCAAGCGCCGCACCCGCAGCGGCATGGGCCGCTGTCAGGGCGGGTTCTGCGCACCCTACGTCATGGAACTAATCTGCGCGGAAACCGGAATTTCTATGGAGCAGGTCACCAAATGCGGCGGAGCTTCCCGCATGGTACTGGGGAGGATTGGAACGATATGATGCACTATGACATTGTTGTTGTAGGTGGCGGACCGGCCGGCATGGCCGCGGCGGTGGCTGCCTACGATGCCGGCTGCACCCGGGTGGTCATTCTGGACCGGGAACCCCAACTGGGCGGTATCCTGATGCAATGCATCCACAACGGATTCGGTCTGCACAAACTGGGCCGGGAACTGACCGGCCCGGAATACGCCGATGTATATGCCCAGGATGTTGCCCGGCGTGCGATTCCCGTCCTGACGGAAACCACCGTCACCAACATCACCCCTGACCGGGTGGTTACGGCCCAAAGCCGGCATGGCATCGTGAAGCTGCAAGCCGGGGCTGTCATCCTTGCCATGGGCTGCCGGGAGCGCAGCCGGGGCGCGCTGCGCATCTGCGGCACCCGCCCCGCCGGTATTTACAGCGCCGGCACGGCACAAAAGCTCATCAACTGCATGGGGTATCATGTAGGCAAGCGGGTAGTCATCCTCGGCTCCGGTGATATTGGTCTTATCATGGCCCGGCGCATGACGCTGGAAGGTGCCAAGGTAGAGGCCGTATGCGAGGTCATGCCCTATTCCGGCGGTCTGACCCGTAACATCGTCCAATGTCTGGAAGACTTTGACATTCCCCTGTACCTGAACACCACCGTGGCACAGGTGCATGGTCAAAAGCGCTTGGAGGGAGTCACCATCGCCCAGGTGGACGGGCAGCGCCGTCCCATTCCCGAGACCCGCCGGTTCATCCCCTGCGACACCCTGCTGCTCTCTGTGGGCCTGATTCCGGAAAATGAACTGACCCGCGCTGCCGGCGTTCCTATGGACCCCATCACCGGCGGCGCGCTGGTGGACGAGCATTGCCAGACCCAAATCCCCGGCATCTTTGCCTGCGGCAATGTGCTGCAAGTCCACGATTTGGTGGACTATGTATCGGAGGAGGCCGAGCGTGCCGGTGCCGGCGCCGCCGCATTTGTACGCGGCAGCGCACTGCTCAACACAAGCATCAACACCCAGCCGGGCAACGGTGTGCGCTACGTGCTGCCCCAAACCATCACCGACACAACTCGGGACGTATCGCTGTTTTTCCGTGTGAGCCACCCCATGGGCAAAGTGCGCTGCACCGTCCGCAGCGGAGCGGACCTGCTGACTGCACTGCCCCGCCCCAGAGTCGCCCCCGGCGAGATGGAGCGCATCACTGTGTCCCCCGACCTGCTGCGTCGGGCGGGCGACACCATCACAGTTGAAGTGGAGGAACTGCCATGACTCGGGAGTTGACCTGCATTATTTGCCCCAAGGGCTGCCGCCTGTGCGTTGAGGGCGGCGATAACCGACTGACCGTCCGTGGCAACGCCTGCCCCCGTGGTGAGCAATATGCCATCGCCGAATGTACAAATCCTATGCGCACCGTCACTGCGGTCTTGCGTGTTTCCAACCGATACGATACAATGGTGTGTGTAAAGACCGAATCCCCCGTTCCAAAGGCAGCCATGTTCGCCGTAATGGAACGCCTGCATCAAACCACGGTGACTGCGCCTGTCTCCATCGGTGACATTGTCATGGATGACCTGTTCGGCAGCCGGATCGTGGTGACCAAAGGAGCGATATAATGTCCCAACACGACTTGCTTTCCAGCATGAAATTGTTCCTGTTCGACATGGACGGCACCCTGTATCTGGGCGACCGGCTGTACGACTTCACCATCGAGCTGCTGGACACCATCAAAAAGACCGGCCGCACCTACCTGTTTATGACCAACAACTCCTCCAAAAGTGTGGCCGACTACATCAAAAAGCTGCAGAGGCTGGGCATTGAGGCCACCCGGGAAGATTTTATCACCTCCTCTCAGGCCACGGCCTACTATCTCCATAAGCATCACGAGGGCAAGCGGCTGTACGTCTGTGGCACCCGATCCCTGAAAGAAGAGCTGCGCATGGAGGGGTTCACCGTTACCGACCGGGTGGAGGACACGGACTGCGTGGTCATGGGCTTTGACACGGAGCTGACCTTCCAAAAGCTCCATGATGTCAGCTACCTGCTGCTGACCCGCCCCGACCTGCCCTACATCGCCACCAACCCGGATCTGGTCTGCCCCACGGAGTTTGGCAGCGTGCCTGACTGCGGCAGCGTGTGTATCTGCATCAAAAACGCCACCGGGCGCGAGCCGGTGGTCATCGGCAAGCCCTCCCCCCTGATGCCCGAGCTGGCTATGGAGCGGTTGGGTATCCCCAAACAGGCCACCTGCGTGGTGGGTGACCGCATCTATACCGACGTCAAATCCGGCCTGAACGCCGGAGTCACCGGAGTTTTGGTCATGAGCGGTGAGACTACGCAGGAGATTCTGGATGCCAGCCCCGATCGTCCCCATCTGGTGCTGCAGGACGCAGGCGAGATCCTCTCTGCACTCAAGGGCTAAAAAAGCTGCAAAAAAGCTTGCTTTTCCTGCTTTGGCATGATATAATGCGGGGTACGTCGGAAGAATTCCGTCCCCAAACAACATCTGTCCCTGCCGGGACTTGAAAGGAACGATGAACAAATGCAGCTCGCTCTTACTATCATTCAGGTGATCCTGTGCCTGGTCATGGTGGCCGTGGTTATGCTCCAGTCCGGCAAGAGTGCCGGCCTGTCCGGTGCCATCGCCGGCGGCGCCGAGACCTTCCTGTCCAAGAACAAGGCCAAGAGTCTGGATGCCAAGCTGGCCCGCGGCACCAAGTGGGTGTGCGCCGTTTGGCTGGTGCTGACTCTGGTGCTGAGCCTGATCTGATCGTAAAACGCAAAAATCTCCCGCTGCCTATGCAGCGGGAGATTTTTTGTTTGTATCACAGCTCTTCCGAACGGTCAAAGAGCCACGCGCGCAGCTGCTCGATACCCTCGTCACTGATGGGGAAGCTGGCGGTGTGGGTCACAGTACTGCACTCGTAGCACAGAGGGCCGGGCCACACCTCCACCGCCATCTCGCCCTCGGCAGGTACAACGCGCCAGCGGGCGTTCTTCCGGCTCCCCGTCCAGATGTTTCCATAGGCCATAGATGCCACATTGGGCAGAAAAATGGTGTTTTCCATATAATTTCTCCTTTTTTGGTCATTTCCCCACGCAGAAGCGCTGAAAAATGCGGTCGGTCACGTCCTGCCGGACGGTCCGGCCGGTCAGCTCACCCAAAGCGGAAAGGGCGTTTTCCACGTCCACCAGCACCGCATCGGGCGTAAATCCGGCCAGCAGGCCCTGTCGGGCCAGTTCCACCGCCTGTTTGGCCTGACGGGCAGCCTCGGCCTGACGGGCGTTGGTCAGCAGCGTGCCGCAGGGGTCGTCCCCGGTCTGGCGGGTCAGCTCTGCCACCAGCCGCTCCAGTTCCTCCAAGCCCTGCCCGGTCTTTGCGCTGATCTCCACGGCGGGAATGCCGTCGGGCAGGTCCTGCCCGGCAGCGGGCAGGTCGCACTTGTTCCAAACCAGAATGGTAGGCGCGCAGGCTGCCGCCTGCTCCAAAAGCGCCGCATCCTCCGGCGCAAACGGAACAGACCGGTCGCACAGGAACAAAATCACCGCGGCCTCTTCCATAGCAGCGCGGCTGCGCTCCACACCCAGCTGCTCCACCGGGTCATCGCTCTTCCGCAGGCCGGCGGTGTCCACCAGCCGCAGCAGGGTGCCGCCCAGACGCACCCGCTCCTCCACCGTGTCACGGGTGGTGCCGGGGATGTCGGTAACAATGGCGCGGTCATACCCCAAAAGCGCATTGAGCAGGGATGACTTGCCCGCGTTGGGGCGGCCCACGATGGCGCAGGGCAGGCCGCTGACCATGCTCTGTCCCCGCCGCCACGTGGCCAAAAGGCAGTCAAGCTGCCCGGCGGCCTTGTCCAGCGCATCGGTCATAGTTCTCTGGGTGAAGGGATCAATGTCCTCGTCGGGCCAGTCCAGCACCGCGTGGAAGTGGGCCAGCAGATCCACCAGACCGGAGTAAATGTCCTCCACCCGGCGGCTCAATGCACCTCCCAGCTGAGCGGCGCTTTGCAGCACGCCCTCCCGGGTCTGTGCATCAATGAGATCCACCACCGCCTCGGCTTGCACAAGGTCCAGTTTTCCGTTCAAAAAGGCCCGCTGGGTGAACTCCCCCGCCCGGGCCTGCCGGACCCCCTGTGCAAAGAGCGCCTCCAGCCCCATTTGCAAAACCAGAGCCGAACCGTGGCAATGCAGCTCTGCCGTGTCCTCACCGGTGTAGGTGGCGGGAGCGCGGCTGTAGGTGGCCACGATGCGGTCCAGCACACCGCCCTGTCCGTCGGTCAGTTCCCCGTAGATCACAGTGCGGGGCGCATGCTCCTCCAGGGCGCGACCGTCCGCAGGACGAAACAGCCGCCCAACAGCCGCAATCGATTGCGGCCCAGACACTCTAAGGATCCCGATGGCGCCGGGCAACCCCGTTGCAGCGGCGGCGATCGTTTCGGTTTCTATCCGGTTCATCCGGACTCAGCTCCTTTTTCTTCGGCGGCGATTTTGCCCCAAAATCCTGCAAAAAATCTTTGTTGAAAACGACCTTGTTTTTATCCTTGACAATCATTATGTCACCCTGAATTTCGGGTACTTTCACCCTTTCAGTCAACATAACACCGTGTGGAAAACCCTGTGGATAATGTGGAAAACCCTGTGTTCATGGGCTTCTTTCCCTTTTTGTCGGCATTATCCGACAACCAGAAAAAGCACTGGCAAACCTGCCAAAAATAATTATGCAACCGCATCATTTTTCCCGGTTATTTTTGCCCGGCGTTTTGAAAAATGCAAGAACGCCGTCGTGAAAAACGGCGGCGTTCTCTCCTTGCAATCAACCTTCCAGCCGGCGGCAAATTGCTCTTGCAGCCTGGACGCCGGATGCGCCTGCCTGAGCCAATCCTCTTGTAACGCCGGCGCCGTCGCCGGCGGCGAACAGACCGGGCAGAGCGGTCTCCAGTTCGGCGGACAGCTCCAGCCGGGAGGAGTAGAACTTCACTTCCGCGCCGTAGAGCAGGGTATCGTAGTTGGCAGTACCCGGGGCGATCTTATCCAGGGCGTAGATCATCTCGATGATATCGTCCAGCTGGCGCTTGGGCAGGGCCAGGGACAGGTCGCCGGGAACGGCGGCGGTCAGGGTGGGCCGCACGAAAGACTTGCTCAGGCGGTGTTCATTGGTGCGGATACCCGCTACCAGATCGCCAAAGCGCTGGACCAGCACGCCGCCGGCCAGCATATTGGACAGAGAGGCGATGTGCTTGCCGTAGCGGTAGGGCTGATTGAACGGAGAGGTGAACCGGTTGGACACCAGCAGGGCAAAGTTGGTATTCTCGCTGCGCAGCTCGGGGGAAGAGTAAGAGTGGCCGTTGACGGTGTTGATGCCCTCCACATTCTCCGCCACCACGTGACCGTAGGGGTTCATGCAGAAGGTACGCACCTGATCGCCGTACTGCTTGGTGCGGTAGACCAGTTTGGACTCGTACACCACGTCGGTGATATGCTCGAAAACGGCGGCAGGCACTTCCACCCGCACACCGATATCCACCTGATTGTTGATGAGGTTGATGCCCAGATTTTTGCACTGGCCGGCAAACCACTCCGCACCGGAGCGGCCGGGGGCCGCCAGCAGGAACCGACAGGACACCTCACCTCCCTTGGCAAGGGTGAGCCGATATCCGTCTGCCTCCCGGGCGATCTCGGACACAGAGGTATCAAAGCGGAATTCCACCTTGTCCCGCAGTCCTTCGTAAATGTTGGTCAGGATGCGCAGATTGTTCTCCGTCCCCAGATGCTTGCAGCGGGCCTGCAGCAGGTGCAGGTCATGGGCCAATGCCAGCTTTTCCAGCGCCTTAGCTTCGGGGGTCTGGGTGGAGAATACCTCGGTGGTGGCGCCGTGGGCAACGTTGATGCTGTCTACGTACTCGATCAGCGCCATGACCTGGTCGGCGGGAATAAAGTCGGTCAGCCATCCGCCAAAGGCGGTAGTGAAGTTGAACTTACCGTCGGAAAACGCACCCGCACCGCCAAATCCGCACATGGTGTCGCATACGGCGCAGTGGATACATTCTTTCACCTTGCCTGCCACGATGGGGCAGCTGCGGCTGTATATGTCCCGGCCCTGATCCAGCGCCAGCACTTTCAGCTCCGGGCGGAGCTTTGCCAGCTCATAGGCAGCAAAAATGCCGGCCTCGCCGCAGCCCAAAATCACGACGTCGTAGTTGAAACTCATTATAAATTCTCCTCTCAAAACGAGATCACGATGTATTATAGCACGAAAATTGTAAAAAGAAAAGCACCGCGGCCAGATTCCCCGGTGCTTAACTCTCCTTTGTGAACTGACAGCCGCAGCTGCGGCAGGTGATGGCGATACGGCCCTTCCCCCTGGGTACGCGCAGATACTTTTTACAGCCGGGACATTTGAAGTAGCGATGCTCCTTGTCCCGCAGCATGCTGCGCCACAGGCGCACCCGGCGGGTGATCGGCGCGCTGCGGCGCAAATAACTCTCGTTCTCCCGCCGGCGGGCGGCGTGGTTGCGGGACATCATGCGAAACAGCACCACCGCGTACATGGCAAGGGACAAGCCGTTAGCCACCTGAGACCCTGTCAGCACGGACAGGCCCAGCAGGACAAGTCCCGTGTACAGCAGGGCGCGGCCCAGCTGGTCCACACCGTACCTGCCGTACATAAATCGCTGTATCATATTGCGCAACACGGCTGCGCCCCCTCTCTCAAAAGTCTGCAACCCTATGATACTCCACCAACACCCCGCCGTCAAGGAACCGTTCGTAAACATTGTGTGAATTGTACTTGCTTCCCGACAAAAAAACCGTTATACTGATAAAAAACACTGCCGGAGGTTTCTTATGAAGCGCATCGACAAAGAGAACTATTACCTGGACATCGCCCAGACTGTGTGTGAGCGATCCACCTGCCTGCGCCGCTGCTACGGTGCTATCATCGTACAGAATGACGAGATCATCTCCACCGGTTACAACGGCGCGCCCCGGGGGCGCAAGAACTGTGCCGACCTGAACTTCTGCACCCGGGAGGCCATGAACATCCCCTCCGGCCAGCGGTACGAGCTGTGCCGCAGTGTCCATGCCGAGGCCAACTGCATCATTTCCGCCGCCCGCAAGGACACCCTGGGGGCCACCCTGTATATGGCCTGTGTCGACCCCAAGAACGGAGAGCTGATCCCCGACTCCACTTCCTGCTCCATGTGCCGCCGTCTTATCATCAACGCCGGCATCCGCCGCATCGTCATCCGTGACACCGCCACCGACTACCGCGTGGTGGACGTGGAGAAAGAGTGGGTGGACGAGGACGACTCCCTGCCGGAAAATCTTTAATCCGCCCAAATCAAAACCCGACCTGCTGTGCAGGTCGGGTTTTTTGTTTAATCCAGCTGGAACTGTCCGGTGTAGAGGCGGTAGTACCGGCCCTGCCGGGCAAGCAGCTGTTCATGGTCGCCCTTTTCCTCGATTTTGCCTTTCTCGATGACCACGATGCAGTTGGCGTTGCGCACGGTAGACAGGCGGTGGGCGATGACAAAGACCGTCCGCCCCTCCATCAGAGTGTCCATGCCCTTTTGGATGAGGGCCTCGGTGCGGGTGTCGATGGAGGAGGTGGCCTCGTCCAGAATCATCACCGGCGGGTCAGCCACAGCCGCCCGGGCAATGGCCAGCAGCTGGCGCTGACCCTGGGAGAGATTGGCACCGTCTCCGGTGACCATGGTGTCATACCCCTGAGGCAGACGGCGGATGAAGGAGTGGGCGTTGGCACTTTTGGCTGCGGCGATGCACTCCTCGTCGGTGGCATCCAGCCTGCCGTACCGGATATTGTCCATAATAGTGCCGGTAAACAGGTGGGTGTCCTGCAGCACTGCACCGAGAGACCGGCGCAGGTCCTCCTTGCAGATATCCCGCACGTCGATGCCGTCGTAGGTGATCTGCCCGCCCTCAATTTCATAGAAGCGGTTGATGAGGTTGGTGATGGTGGTCTTGCCCGCGCCGGTAGAGCCTACAAAGGCGATCTTCTGTCCGGGGTTGGCGTAGACCGACACGTCGTGCAGGATGCGCTTGCCCTCCACATAGGAGAAATCCACGTTGGTAAATCGCACCGCGCCCTTCAACTCGGTGAGGTAGTAGTCCTCTCCGGGCACATTGCGCACGCTGCCCCGGATCTGGTGCAGCCCCATGCTGCCATCCCAGCCGACGTACTTCCATGCCCAACCATGATGTACCAGTTGGGTCATGTCGGCAATTTCGGTCAGGCTGCCGTCCGGCTCCACCCGGACCCAAATACCCTGCTCACTGTCCTGATGGGGGGGCAGCAGGTGCAGCGCGCCGTCCCGGTCACGCAGGGCCTGACCCAGCTCAACCAGATCGTCCCCCTCCGCAAGCACCGGGACAAGGGCCATGCGGCTGCTGCGGGGTACCCGCCAGGCCCACACGCCGGTACGCTTGCCATCACAGCTGACAGACAGGGTCCCGTTGGCATCCTTCTGTGCCTGGGTCAGGGTGACCTGACCTGCGTCCGCCTCCGGTTCGGTGTCCATAACTGCGAAGATGCGCTCGGCACCCGCCAGAGCGGACAGAATGGTGGACAGCTGCTGGGAAATCTGGTTCAGGGGCTGGCCCACCTGTTTGGAGTAGTTGAGATACACCACCAGACCGCCCAGATCAAATCCGCTCAGCACCGCCAGCAGTCCGCCGAAAGCGGCAGTCAGGGCATAGCTGATGTTCATCATGTTGCCGGACACAGGCATGATCATGATGGAGTAGAAATGCGCCTTGCGGGCCGCATCCCGGTAGTTGGTATTCAGGGTACTGAACTCAGCCTTGGCGCTTTTCTCATGGGTAAAGGCCTTGACCACCTTCAGTCCCTCGATGATCTCCTGAATATCGCCGTTCATAGCGCCCAGATGCTTCTGCTGCTGGCGGTAATAGTTGCGGCTGCGGCCGCCCAGCATCCTGATCAGTCCCATCATTACGCACAGCAGAAGTCCGGTGACCAGAAACAGCCTCCAGTTGATGACCACCATCAAAACCACCAGACCCACGAACATCAGGCAGCTGGACAGCAGAGACACAAGGCTCTGCTCCAGCGCCATCTGCACGTTGTCCGCGTCGTTGACAAAGCGGCTCATCAGTTCTCCGTGGGGGTGTTGGTCAAAGAAGGACAGGGGCAGCTTCTGCAGCTTTTCAAACAGCTCCTGCCGCAGCTGCTTCACGCCGCGCTGGGCAAGGCGCACCATAGCCGCCGCCTGCCCGTAGGTGGCAAACACACCCACAAGGTAGATCAGCGCCAGTACCACGATGGCCCGGGCCATTCCGCCGAAGTCCCGGCAGCCGGACCAGACGAAGTCATTGATGATGCCGCGCAGCATATAGGTGCCGCCCAGATTGGAGGCCACCGATGCCCCCAAGCAGACCAGCGCCAGCACCAGCATCACAAGGCTTTTCAGCGCATAACGGGACAGGCGCAGGATGGTGGCGCCCACATGTCTGGGCTTCTGGTAGCCGCCCCGGGCGCCGCGCCCGCCGGGGCCGTGACCTCCGGGGCCGCCGGGGCCGGAAACACGAGCAGGTCCTGCCATTATTCACCCACCCCTTCCTGCTGAGAACGATAGATCTCCTGATAAATCTCACTTTCCGCCATCAGCTGCTCATGGCTGCCCCGGGCGGCGATATGGTCGTCATCCAGTACCAGGATCTCGTCGGCATAACGCACGGACGAGATGCGCTGGGCAATGATGATGACGGTGGTATCCTTCAAATTGTTTGCAAAGCTCTCCCGGATGGCTGCTTCGGTGGCGGAGTCCACAGCGGAGGTGGAGTCATCCAAGATCAGCACTGCCGGTTTGCGCAGCATGGCCCGGGCGATACAAAGCCGCTGGCGCTGACCGCCGGACACGTTGGTGCCGCCCTGGGTCAGCTGGGTGTCAAATCCTTCTGGCAGGGCCATGATGAAATCGTAGGCCTGTGCATCCCTGGCGGCCCGGATCAGTTCCTCCTCGGTGGCATCCTCTTTGCCCCACAGCAGGTTCTCCCGGATGCTGCCGGTGAACAGCACGTTGTTCTGCAGCACCATGCCAATGCGGCTGCGCAGCTGCTCCAGCGGGTAACGCCGCACGTCCAGACCGTCCAGCAGCACCGCACCACCGGTCACGTCGTAAAAACGGGGGATCAGGTTGACCAGAGAGGACTTACCCGTACCGGTGCCGCCCACAATGGCTACGAAGCTGCCCGGCTGCACCGTAAAGCTGATATTCTTCAATACGTCATCGCCGGTGCCGCCCTCCACATAGCGGAAGCTCACGTCCCGGAACTCAACGCACCCCTTGGCCCGGGGCAGTTCCCGCTCCGCGGCATCCTCGTCATCCCGGACGGATGGAACAGCACTGAGTACCTCCCGGATACGTTTGGCGCAGGCCTGAGAGCGGGCCAGATGCAGCAGCGCCATAGCCACCATCATCACGCTCATCAGCACCTGAGACACATAGTTCAGCACCGCCTGCAGATCGCCCAGCAGGAAAGTGCCGCCCATGACCATCCGGCCACCGATGTACAGTACGCCCACCGTGGCCACGTTCATGGCCACCGTCATAATGGGGGAGATGGCGATCACCCGCATACCAACGTTCAAACCCGCATGCATCAGGTCCTCGTTGGCCTTGTTGAACTTTTTCTTCTCGTGGCCCTGACGGACAAAAGCCTTGACCACCCGTACCGCTACCAGATTTTCCTGCAGGGTGTTGTTCATGGCGTCGATGCGCTGCTGCATGATGCCGAACAGCCGACCGCAGATCTTCATGACCGTACCGATCGCCGCGCCCATAACGGGTACAATGATCAGCAGGATGCAGGCCAGCTTCGCATTGATGGAAAAGCTGATGCACAGGGCAAACAGCAGCATGGCCGGCGCCCGGAACAGCATGCGCAGGCTCATGTTCAGCATCATAGTCAGGGCGTTGACATCGTTGGTCATGCGGGTAATGAGAGATGCAGAGGAAAACCGGTCGATATCCGCAAAGGAGAACTCCTGCACCTTGTCAAACAGCGCCTGCCGCAGATTGGCGCCAAACCCCTGACTGGCGTAGGTGGCATATTTGGCGCTCAGCACACCGCAGGTCATCGCCGCCAACGCGATGACCACCATCAGTCCGCCCAGTACGAAAATGCGGTTGGTATCCCCCGCCGGGATGGCCACATCCACGATCTCGGACATGACGAGGGGCAGCAGCAGCTCCAGCACGACCTCGGCAAGGATGTATACAGGCGACTTGATGGCCTCTTTCTTCAATCCTTTCAAATGGGTGAGAAACAGGGAAAGCACGCTCTCACCACCTCCTAACAACACATAATTCAACATTCTAATTATATCGCGCCCGCATGGAAGTACAAGCCACTTTTTGCCTGTTCAAAAAAAGTTTTCATTTTATTAGAACATCCGTTTGACTTTTCCGGCGCAATGTGGTATATTTAATAAAACATCTGTTTGGGTGTGCGCGAAAGGAGTCCTCCCCATGAAAAAACTCACCAACAAGCAGCAGCAGATCTACGACTACATCCGCGCCTTTCAGTCTGAACACGGCTATCCCCCCTCGGTGCGCGAAATCGGCGAGGCAGTCGGCCTGAGTTCCCCCTCCACCGTCCACTTCCACCTGAAGGGACTGGAAGAGGCCGGCGTGATTTCCAAGGCCGCCGGCAAGACCCGCGCCATCTCCATGCACGACCAAGCCGTTGCCGAGGAAATGGACGGTCACGAAAACCGCGTGCCTGTGGTGGGCAACGTGGCCGCCGGCTCCCCCATTCTGGCTCAGGAGAGTGTGGAGGAATATCTCACCTTTGATACCAACGGCATGGAGGGCGAGCATTTCGCCCTGTGCGTCCGGGGCGAGTCCATGCTGAACGCCGGCATTCTGCCCGACGATCTGGTGGTTGTCCACCGCCAGCAGGATGCCCGCAACGGCGAAATCGTGGTTGCCCTGCTGGAGGACGAAGCGACGGTCAAGACCCTTGACCGCCGCAACGGCAAAACCTGGCTGCTGCCCGAAAACCCCGACTATCAACCTATCGACGGTACCTATGCCCAGATTTTGGGCAAGGTGGTGGCCGTGGTGCGCCGCTATTGATCCATGTTTTATTTAACACCCGCCTGTGTATGACAGGCGGGTGTTTTTTGTGGCAGCTCCGTCTTGTCCACCCAAAATATTGTGTCATCATGATAAAATCATGATAAAAAATGAAATAAAGTGTTGACTTTGATGTTAAGTTGTGTTATATTCCTGTTATGTTTTTAGGAAAATCACATGGAGGCAACTATGAATCACGTTCGTCAGGAGCTTATCCTTAACTTCATAGAGCGGCACAATGTGGTCACCATCAAGCAGCTGCAGCAGCTGTGTCCCGAGGTGTCCTTGATGACCATCCACCGGGACCTGCAGGCGCTGGAAGACCGCGGCGCTGTGGTCAAGGTGCGGGGCGGTGCCCGCTCGGTCCGCCATGCCGGCGACCCCGGCTTTGATGTGCGTCTGCAGGAGAACAACATCGGCAAGACCACCATTGCCAAAAAGGCGCTGGACCTGATCCAGCCCAACAGCTCGGTGTTTCTGGATGCCAGCACCACCAATCTCGTGCTGGCCCGCGCCCTGCCCGACATCAATCTGAACATCTTTACCACCGGCCCCTCCATCGCTCTGGAGCTGTGCCACCTGCACAATCCCACCGTCACCCTGTGCTGCGGCACTATCAACCGCAAGAATCTGGCTCTTTCCGGGCAGAACACCTTGGAAATGCTGGAAAAAATCAACGTCGACCTTGCCTTTCTGGGCGTGTCCGGCTGCTCGGTGGAGGCCGGCTTCACCTGCGGCACCGAGGGCGATATGCTGGTCAAGCACATGCTCATTCAAAAGGCCCGCACCAGCGTCATCATGTGCGACCGGGCCAAGCTCAGCCGCCTGATGCCCTACACCTTCGCCCATCTGGAGGATGCCGACTACATCATCTCCGACGCCCCCCTGCCCGACCCCTTTGCCCAGGCCGCCGCCGATGCCGGTGTGATCCTGTTGTGAGCGACCCGAAAACCCGCGGTTTTTTCTGTTCTGACGGAGAAAATCGCGGGTTTTTTATATTTATTGTGTAAATAGCTATTGACGAATATGTTACGAAATGTTATTATTAACAAGCTATAACATTTATAAGGAGGCCTATCTCTATGGCTAACGCAGTAATCATGCCCAAGTCCGGCATCAGCGTGGAAAGCTGCATCATCGGCTCCTGGCAGAAGAAGGTCGGCGACCAGATCAAGGTCGGCGATATCCTCTTCTCCTACGAGACCGATAAGTCCAGCTTCGAGTGCGAGTCCACCGCCGAAGGTGAACTGCTGGAGATCTTCTTCAACGACGGCGACGAGGTGCCCTGCCTCGAGAACGTCTGCGCCATCGGTGCCAAGGGTGAGGATTGCTCCGCCCTGCGTCCCGGCGGTGCTGCCGCCCCCGCCGCAGAGGCTGCTCCCGCTCCCGCTGCTGCCCCCGCTCCCGCCGCTGCTCCTGCTGCTGCCCCCGCCCCCGCCGCTCCCACCGGCCCCGTTGCCGCCGCTGTCATCATGCCCAAGGCCGGCATCAGCGTGGAGAGCTGCATCATCGGCTCCTGGCAGAAGAAGGTCGGCGACCAGATCAAGATCGGCGACATCCTCTTTACTTATGAAACCGACAAGGCCAACTTCGAGTGCGAGTCCACTGCCGAGGGCGAGCTGCTGGAGATCTTCTTCGGCGACGGCGAAGAGGTGACCTGTCTGGAGAACGTCTGCGCCATCGGCAACAAGGGCGACGACACCGCCAGCCTGCGTCCCGGCGCTGCCGCTGCCGCCCCCGTGGCCGTGGAGGCCGCTCCTGCTGCTGCCGCTGCTCCCGTGGCCGCTGCCGCTCCTGTGGCTGCCGCCGCCGTGGCCGGCGCTCCCGTCTCTCCCCGGGCCAAGAAGCTGGCCGAGCGCGCCGGTGTTGACGCCGCTCTGGCTTCCGGCACCGGCCCCAACGGCCGCATCATCGAGCGCGATGTCCGCCGCCTGATGGAGGAGGGCGTTCCCGCCACCGCCGCTGCGGAGGCCGCTCCCGCTGCCGCCGCTGCTCCTGTGGCTGCCGCCGCTGCCGCTGCTGCTCCCGAGGTGGAGTACGAGGACGTGAAGTTCTCCGGCATCCGCCGCGCCATCAGCAAGTCCATGAAGGAGTCTCTGTCCGGCATGGCTCAGCTGACCCACAACTTCTCTTTCGACGCTTCCGCCATCATGGCCTACCGCAAGCTGCTCAAGGCCGCCGGCGACGACTATGCGGGCATCACTCTGGGCGACATCATTCTGTACGCCGTGTCCCGCACCGTGCTGTCCTGCCCCGACCTGAACGCTCACATGCTGGATGACAACAACATCCGCCTGTTCAAGCACGTTCACCTGGGCGTGGCCGTTGACACCCCCCGCGGCCTGATGGTCCCCACCATCTTCAACGCCGACCAGAAGAGCCTGCTGGAGATCTCCAAGGAAGTCAAGGAGCTGGCCGGCGCCTGCCGTACCGGCGCTATCAGCCCCGACAAGCTGACCGGTGCTTCCTTCACCGTGTCCAACCTGGGCGGCTTCGGCGTTGAGTCCTTCACCCCCGTTATCAATCCTCCCCAGACCGGTATCATCGGCGTGTGTACCACCGTGCAGCGTCCCCGCATGGGCGCCAACGGCATCGAGCTGTACCCCGCCATGGCCCTGTCCCTCACTTACGATCACCGCGCCGTGGACGGCGCTCCCGCTTCCCGCCTGATGATGGAGTTGTGCAAGAACCTGGAAAACTTCACCACCCTGCTGGCTAAGTAATAAAGGAGGATTTGAAACATGGAACTGTTTGATCTGTTGGTCCTCGGCGGCGGCCCCGGCGGCTACCTGTGTGCCGAGCGTGCCGCTCAGGGCGGCATGAAGGTGTGCCTGTTTGAGAAGAAGGCTCTGGGCGGCACCTGCCTGAACGAGGGCTGCATCCCCACCAAGACCCTGCTGAACTCCGCCAAGATGTTCCGCCATGCCACCGAGAGCGCCGACTTCGGCGTCACCGCCGAGAACGTGAAGTTCGATCACGCCAAGGTGGTTGCCCGCAAGAACAAGGTCGTCAAGACTCTGGTCGGCGGCGTTGGCGCCACCATGAAGGCAAACAAGGTCACCGTCATCACCGGTGACGCCGTGATCGCCGGCCGCGACGGCGAGGGCTTCGCCGTTGAGTGCAACGGCCAGCGCTACGTCGGCAAGAAGCTGACCATCGCCTCCGGTTCCGAGACCGTGGTGCCTCCCGTACCCGGCCTGAAGGAGGGTATCGCCTCCGGCTTCGTCACCACCAACCGCGAGGTGCTGGACCTGACCGAGCTGCCCAAGCAGATGGTCGCCATCGGCGGCGGCGTTATCGGTCTGGAGATGGCCTACTACTTCGCCAGCGTGGGCGTGCCCGTCACCGTCATCGAGATGATGCCCAAGATCGCCGGCGCCACCGACCCCGAGATCTGCGCTCTGCTGCAGGAAGCCTGCGAGAAGCGCGGCATGGTCTTCAAGCTGTCCTGCAAGGTGCTGGAGATCAAGTCCGGCTCCGTGGTCTATGAGGAGAACGGCGAGAAGAAGGAAATCGCCTGCGACAAGGTGCTGCTGGCCGCCGGCCGCAAGCCCGCCACCGCCGGCATCGGTCTGGAGACTCTGGGCATCGAGATGGACCGCGCCGCCATCATCACCGACCGCCACATGTGCACCAACGTCTCCGGCGTGTACGCCGTGGGCGACTGCAATGCCAAGATCATGCTGGCTCACACCGCCTACCGCGAGGCTGAGGTGGCTGTCAACCACATGCTGGGCAAGAAGGACGAGATGCGTTACGACGTCATCCCCTCCGTTATCTACACCGATCCCGAGGTTGCCAGCGTTGGCCTGTCCCTGGATGCCGCCAAGGCCCGCGGCATGAACGCCAAGGAAGTCAAGCTGCCCATGATGTACGCCGGCCGCTACGTGGCCGAGGCCGAGAATCCCAACGGCTTCATCAAGCTGGTCGTGGATCAGGACCGCAACCGTCTGGTGGGTTGCCACATGGTTGGCAGCTACGCCTCCGAGATCATCATGACCGCCACCATGATGGTGGATACCGAGCTGACCCCCACCCGTCTGCAGAAGCTGGTCTTCCCCCATCCCACCGTGGCCGAAATCATCCGTGAAGCTATTTTCCACATTTAATTAAGGAGGAGAATTACAATGCCTAACAGTCTGTATGTCGATCCCGTAAAGGTGCGCGCCGCCGGTGAAGTCACCTTTGAGAGCATCCCCGTCAACCAGTACAACAAGTCCATCAAGGACGAGCTGAAGGAGAAGAACTTCACCAAGGCCGACCTGATCCGCATCTTCCGCGACATGACCGTCCTGCGTGAGTTCGAGACCATGCTGAACCTGATCAAGACTCAGGGCGCTTACAACGGCGTGGAGCATACCTATCCCGGTCCTGCCCACCTGTCCATCGGCCAGGAGGCCGCCTGCGTGGGTCAGTCCTACCTGCTGGACGAGAACGACTTTGCCTTCGGCTCTCACCGTTCTCACTCCGAGATCCTGGCCAAGGCCCTGTCCACCATCCAGAAGATGAGCGACGAGCAGCTCATGAACGTCATGGAGAACTTCCTGGACGGCAAGTGCCTGCGCGCCACCCAGAAGCTGGGCGAGACCAAGGACGTCAAGGAGCTGGCTATCCGCTTCATCCTGTACGGCACCCTGAGCGAGATCTTCGCCCGTGAGACCGGCTTCCACATGGGCATGGGCGGCTCCATGCACGCCTTCTTCCTGCCCTTCGGCATCTACCCCAACAACGCCATCGTGGGCGGCTCCGCCACCATCTCCACCGGTTCCGCTCTGTACAAGAAGCTGAACAACAAGAAGGGTATCTGCGTTTGTAACATCGGTGACGCTTCCATGGCCCGCGGCCCCGTGTGGGAGGCTATGAACTTCGCCGCCATGGACCAGTACAAGACCATTTGGGAGTCCCACAACGACGGCATGCCCATCCTGTTCAACACCTTCAACAACTCCTACGGCATGGGCGACCAGACCCGCGGCGAGACCATGGGTCAGGGCTGCATGAGCCGTATCGGCTCCGGTATCAGCCCCACTCAGTTCCATGCTGAGACTGTGGACGGCTTCAATCCTCTGGCTGTTATCGACGCTATGCGCCGCAAGCTGGAGCTGCTGCGCAACGGCCAGGGCCCCGTCGCTCTGGAGACCCTGACCTACCGCTTCTGCGGCCACTCCGTCTCCGACCAGAACGCTTACCGCACCAAGGAAGAGATGGACGATTGGAAGAACTACGATCCTCTGACCACCTATCCCGCCGCCCTGATCGAGGCCGGCGTGTGCAAGCAGGCCGACATCGACGCCATCCTGGAGGAGACCCGCGAGCGCATGACCCTGATCTGCAAGTACGCTGCCGATCCCGAGTTCAGCCCCTACTGCGACTTCAACAAGGATCCCGCCGTTGTGGAGCGCCTGATGTTCTCCAACCAGAAGGTTGAGAAGATGGACGACCGCGAGCCCGAGTTCCTGGTTCCCAAGGAGGAGGCCGAGGGCTACAAGAAGATCAAGAGCAAGAGCCGCAGCCCCATCGGTCCCGACGGCAAGCCCGTTTCCAAGATGAAGCTGTACAACCTGCGTGACGGTCTGTCCGAGGTTATCTGGGACCGCTTCTATGAGGATCCCACCCTGGTCGCCTACGGCGAGGACTGCCGTGACTGGGGCGGCGCTTTCGCTGTCTACCGCGGCATGATGGACGCTCTGCCCCACAGCCGTCTGTTCAACTCCCCCCTGGCCGAGGCTTCCATCGTCGGTACCGCTGTGGGCTACGCCCTGTCCGGCGGCCGCGCTCTGGTGGAGCTGATGTACGCTGACTTCATCGGCTGCGCCGGTGACGAGATCTTCAACCAGATGTCCAAGTGGCAGTCCATGTCCGCCGGCATCCTGAAGATGCCCATGGTCCTGCGTGTGTCCGTCGGCTCCAAGTACGGCGCCCAGCACAGCCAGGACTGGACCGCTCTGTGCGCCCACATCCCCGGCCTGAAGGTCTGCTTCCCCGCCACTCCCTGGGAGGCCAAGGGTCTGATGGAGTCCGCCCTGAAGGGCACCGACCCCGTCGTCTTCTTCGAGAGCCAGCGCATCTACGACGTGGGCGAGCAGTTCCACGAGGGCGGCGTGCCTGCCGAGCGCTATGAGATCGAGTTCGGCGACACCAACAAGGTCCGCGACGGTAAGGACATCACCATCCTGACCATCGGCGCCACCCTGTACCGCGCTATGGACGCTGCCAAGGAGCTGAGCGAGAAGTACGGCATGGAGGCCGACGTCATCAACATCCACTCCCTGGTGCCCCTGGACTACACCAAGATCGTGGAGTCCGTCCGCAAGACCGGCCGTGTGGTTCTGGCTTCCGACGCCTGCGCCCGTGGCTCCTTCCTGAACGATGTCGCCGCCAAGATCACCGATCTGTGCTTCGATGATCTGGACGCTCCTCCCGTTGTTGTGGGCGCCCGCAACTGGATCACTCCTCCCTACGAGTTCGACGAGTTCTTCTTCCCCCAGGCCAGCTGGATCCTGGACGCTATCCACGAGAAGATCGTCCCCCTGGCCGGCTACACCCTCAAGAACGGTGTGTCCGAGGCCGAGGCTATCCGTCGCTCCAAGGCCGGCGTGTAATTCAGCCTCTTAAAACCGCATAAAAACCGGCGGGAGGAATTCCTCCCGCCGGTTTTTTATTCCGCAGTGCAAGAAGTGCTTTTCTTTTGCACTCGTTTGCGGTATAATAGCTCTGTTAATCTCCTATAGAGAGGATGTATCCTTATGGCAACCCAGTACTGGAGCTATGAAACGCTGGACCGTCTTTGTATGGACGCGTTCACCAACCCCAAATTCGGTTTTACCCGGGAGCAGGCCCGCATCATCACCGACGTGCTGCTGCTGAGCGACCTGTACGGCATTGAAAGCCACGGTATGCAGCGCATGGCCCGCTATCACAAGAGCATCGAGCGGGGCATGATCAAGCTGGGCGTAGAGCCCGAGGTGGTGTTTGAAACCCCCGTTTCTGCCGTTATCGACGGCCACGACGGTATGGGCCAGCTCATTGGCTATATGGGCATGCAGATGGCCATCGAAAAGGCCAAGAAAGTGGGCATCGGCATCGTCACCGCCCGCAACTCCAACCACTACGGCATCGCCGGCTACTATGCCAAGCTGGCCTGTGATCAGGGCCTGATCGGCATGTCCTGCACCAACACCACCGCCATCATGGTCCCCACCTACGGCCGCATGGCCATGATCGGCACCAACCCCATCGCGGTCGCCATGCCCGCCGAGCCTTATGACTTCTTCTTCGATGCCTCCACCACCGTGGTCACCCGGGGCAAGCTGGAGATGTACAACAAGCTGGGCAAGCCTCTGCCCGAGGGCTGGGCTTTGGACAAGGACGGCAAGCCCTCCTCCGATGCTGACGACGTGCTGAAGAACATCACCGCCAAAAACGGCGGCGGTATCATGCCCCTGGGCGGCGATACCGAGGATTTCGGCGGACACAAGGGTTACGGTTTCGGCATGCTGTGCGAGATCTTCTCCTCCATCCTGTCTTTGGGCGCCCCCTCCCACCTGACTACCATGAACAACCGGGGCCTTGTGTGCCACGGCTTCGTGGCCATTGACCCCAATATCTTCGGTGATGCCGCCGCCATCCGCGAGCATCTGTCCAACTACCTGCAGGAGCTGCGCAATTCCCCCAAGGCCGAGGGCGCCGAGCGCATCTACACCCACGGCGAGAAGGAAGTTGAGGCTTACGCCGACCGTATGAAAAACGGCATCCCTGTTCTGGACAACACCATGGTGGAGGTTCAGGATCTGTGCGACTATCTGGGTCTGGATTTCGCCGGTTATTTCGGTGACTATGTCCCCCCCAAGAGTGACTTCAAGGGTAACACCTTCTAAAAAACGAACAAAAAGCGGACTGTGGAACTCCACAGTCCGCTTTTTTCATGCAAAAACAAATTTCTCCAGCGCCTTTGCCACGCCGTCGGCGTTGTTAGTGTCGGTGATGCAGTCGGCAATTTCTTTCAGACACGGCTCGGCATTGCCCATGGCCACGCCGATACCCGCCGCCTCTATCATCGAACGGTCATTGTCCATGTCGCCGAAAGCCATAGTGTCCGCCACCGCCACCCCCAGATGGGCGGCAAGGAAGCGAAGGGCCTCACCTTTGCTGGCAGAGGGAACGGTAAACTCGATGTTATTGACCAGAGACGTGCTGACCAACAGATCGGCGTGTTGCGCCCGGATCCGGGGCAGCATTGCATTTCGCAGGTCAATATCCGCAAAAAACATCTGGGTTTTCTGAAGGGATTTGCCCGTTTGGCGCACAAATTGGCGCAGATCCTCCACCGGGGTGCGCAGGGTTTTCACCATCTCATTGTCCTTCGGGACGGAGATAAACGCGTCGATGCGCTCATAATTTGCCCGGGCCATCCACGCCGCTCCGTCCACGAAGCAGTCATAGATGACAGGCAGTTGATCCATGGCGTCAAAGAGCTTCAACCCCCGCTCCACGGGAATTTCCGCCTGGTACAGCACCTTATCCTCCTGCCGGTCCCAGACGTTGCCGCCGTTGACCGTAATGAAGTAGCGCACAAAGGGCAGATCCCGCACCACCTGCGGAATGCCGCCGTAAAAGCGGCCCGTACAGGGTACGATCTGCACCCCCATGGCCGCGGCCCGCTCCAGGGCGGCGTAAGTGGCGGGGGAAATCCGCTTGTCTCCGGTCAGCATAGTGCCGTCCAGATCCAGCAGTACAAGTCCGACCGACATCTTACTCCTCCCCGAGGGTTGCGTTGAGCAGGTTGCGCAGGGCCAGGGCGCTGTTGCGGGTCATGACCAGACTGGCCACCTGATCCGCCGCAGGGGTGGACACTGCCTCCATGCCGTTGCCGCCCAAAGTCATGGCCGTTTCCATGTACTTATAGCTCACGTCAAGGGTGACCTCCACGATGTCGCCGTCGGGGGACGTGACCTTGCGCAGGCCGAAGGTGTTCGCATAGACAGGTTTCATGGGTCTCTTCCTTCCTTACAAAACCACGGACAGCACCGCAAACAGGATAACCGTCACAAGGGTCAGAGCGGACAGGGCAGAGGAGATCTGCGCGCGCTCCGCAGGTTCGTCGGCAAAGACGGGGATGACGTAGGGGGGAGGCAGAATAAGCATCAGCACCGCCGCGCCCTCGAAGATCATGCCATTCAGCACAGTCCGGTTCAGGGCCACAATGGCCGCCAGCATGACCGCCATCACCCCAAGGCGCATGGCGATGAAGCCCGCGGTCTTCCTCCATGGGATTTCCCGCAGAACAAGGTCGTAGCCCACACTCAGCAGGATGATGACCCCGGTGGGGGCGGCCATGAAGCTTGTGACCGAGTCCACCACACCGGCCCACGGCCCCAATCCGGCATACAAACCGGTAGCTCCCGCCACCACGCCAAGGGCCACCGCCCACAGCACCGGGGAGGTGACCATATCCCGGCCAACGCTCTTAAAATCCCGCTTGCCGGACAGCAATATTTTATACAGGGTAAAGACGAACAGGGTCTGTCCCAGATCCAGAATGGCAAATTTCGCCGTACTGACCCCGGGGAACAGCATGACAAACAGGGCATAACCCAGCATGCCCGCCTCAAAGCCGGAGGCAAGGAAGGGGGCAAGACGGCTCTTACTGCCGCTGACCCGGATGATCAGCATACCAAGGCCCAGCGCCGCACAGCACAGTACAAAGACCAATACCGGCTGGGCAAGGGTCTGCAGAGAATACTCCGCCTTGGCAAAGGCATCAAACAGTACGAAGGGCAAAGTCAGGTTGATGGCCACCTTTTTCAGGGCATCCACACCCTCGCGGGTGATCATCTGCCGGCCGCGGCACAGCATACCCAGCGCAAGAGCAAGAAAAACCGGCACAACGGTGCCAATGACCGCAATCACTCTGTCCATCGCTTACTTCACAACGCCCTTCTGCAAAATGACGTTGGCGTAAATGGCAGTCTCGCCGGTCTGCAGGATGCAGTAGCAATCCTTGGCCTGCTCGTAGAACTCAAACCGCTCGTAGGCACCCACAGCGGCTTCGCCGCGGTCATCGTACTTGGCGACTATCTTTTTGTACTCGTCCCACACGGGGATGTGCAGGTCCTTGTCGCAGTCCATCTTCTCCATCAGCATGACAGGGGTGTCCACATAGGTATCCAAAGGCATCACCTGCAGGATGGCATCCAGAATTTCAGGCACACCGTGACCGTCGGCACGCAGGAACACCACGTTTTTCGCCTTGGCCATGGCACTGCCGGGGAAGTTGCCGTCACCGATGCAGATGCGGTCGGAGTGACCCATCTCGCACAGCACCTTCAGCAGCTCCGGGGACAGAATGGGGGGGATATTTTTCAGCATAACCGTTTCCTCCTAATAACAAAATTGCAAAAGCGGCGGTCACAGGACCGCCGCTTTTGATGGTTGGAATTACTTGTACAGGGGGCCGTAGGTGGCGCAGGCGCGGTAGTCCTGGCCTTCCTTACCCATACCAAAGGCGTTCCAGGCGGCGGGACGATAGATGTCATCCTCAGGCACGTTGTGCATGCACACGGGGATGCGCAGCATGGAGCACATGGTGATCAGGTCGGCACCGATGTGGCCGTAGGAGATGGCACCGTGGTTGGCGCCCCAGTTCATCATGACCTCGTAAGCGGTCTTGAAGGGGGAACCCTCCTTGCCGTCGCAGCGGGGAGCAAACCAGGTGCAGGGCCAGGTGGGATTGGTGCGCTCCATCAGGGTGTCGGACACCTCGTCGGGCAGGTTGACGGTCCAACCCTCGGCGATCTGCAGCACGGGGCCCAGACCCTTGACCAGATTCAGGCGGATCATGGTGCAGGGCATTTCCGCCTTGGTGGTGTAGTGGCTGGAGAAACCGCCGCCGCGGAAGTTATCAAAGCCGGCCTCGCACCACACGGTAGCGTCGGTCATCTTCTTGATGTCCTCATCAGTGACCTCCCACCACTTCTTCATAGTGGCGTTGCCGTTCTCGTCAGTGCAGACACCGGAGGCGTCCAGACAGGCGGCGCCGGAGTTCAGCAGGTGGATGATGCCGTTGGACTGGGCAGCCTTGCCCTCCAGCTTGTAGCCGGTGACACGCTCGGTCGCCTCGCCGGACCAGTAAGTACGCACGTCGGCAAAAATCTGGGCGCGGTGGGTCAGCAGACGCATCATCAGCATGCCCATGCCGTTGAGAATGTCGTTCTCGGTGGCCAGAGTGTAAGGCTCGCGGGCGCCTTCATAGTCAAAGGTGGAGGACAGCAGAGCCTCGGGATAGTCGCAGTTGGGCCAGTGGTCGGTCCACTGACGCTGACCCTGGAAGCCGCCGGCGATGGCGTTGTGACCGACCTTCTCCTCCACAAACTGCTCGGGCAGGTTGGGGTTGCCGGCCATCAGGTCCTTAATGATGCAGTACATCTTGACGGTGAACTCCCACTGCTTTTCCTTCTCCTCGTCGGTGAACTTAATGCGGCGGTTCTCACCCAGGAACTCCACGCTCTCGGGGTTATCGTCGCGGCCCTCCTTGCAGTGTTCCTTCGTCCAGGCCAGGGCCTTCTGGAACTCTTCCTCGTTGTAGATGCCCTCTTCCATGCGGCGCAGGATCTCAACCTCGTCCACGGACTCCACGCGCATACCGAAGTAGCTCTCCATCATATCCTGATCCATGATGGAACCGGCGATGCCCATGCACTGAGAGCCGATCTGCAGGTAGCTCTTACCACGCATGGTAGCGACAGCCACGGCGGCGCGGCCGAAGCGCAGCAGCTTCTCCTTCACGTCCTCGGGGATCTGGGTGACCTGATCGCGGTCCTGCACTTCGTGGCCGTAGATGCCAAAGGCGGGCAGACCCTTCTGGGCGTGACCGGCCAGCACGGCGGCCAGATACACGGCGCCGGGGCGCTCGGTACCGTTGAAGCCCCAAACGCCCTTGATGGTGGTGGGGTCCATGTCCATGGTCTCAGAGCCGTAGCACCAGCAGGGGGTAACGGACAGGGTGATGGACACGCCCTCCTTCTTGAACTTGTCGGCGCAGGCAGCGGCCTCAGGTACGCGGCCAATGCAGGTGTCGGCCATAACGACCTTGACGGGCTCACCGTTGGAGTAGAACAGGTTCTCCTCAAACAGCTTCTTGGCGGCCTCGGCCATGGCCCAGACCAGGGGTTCCAGAGACTCACGCAGCATCATGGGGCCGCGTCGGCCGTCCACGATGGGGCGGATGCCAATGACGGGGTAGTCGCCAACGTAACGATTCTTTGCCATAGTATATTCCTCCACTTTCTTGCCGCAATGAACGCAGCAGTTATTAAAATAGTTTCTACCTTATATATATAAAAGCGGCAGCCGCTTTTATATTCCTGATTCAATCCGCGATAACACGGCATTTTAACCGGGTCAGACGATTTTCACCGTCATACCCCTCCAGCCGTTGGATCATGTACTTGGCGGCGGTCTGACCCATAAGCTGCTCCGGCTGATAAACCACGGGCAGAGGCGGCTTCATCATGGTACACACATCCACACAGTCAAACCCAAACACATCAATATCATCGGGAATGCGCAGTCCCCGCTCCCGGGCGGCGGTGAACAGCCCGATGGTAATGTCGTAGTTGGTGGAAATGATCGCCGTGGGTCGGTCTGCCAGATCCAGCAGTTCCTGACACCCGGTGTAGCCGGTGGCGAAGGAATGCTCACCGTTAATAAACCAGCGATCCTCAAACATAATTGCGTGGTCAGACAGGGCGCGCAGATAGCCCACCTGCCGCTCCAGCGCCGAGAATACATATTTTGGCCCGGAAATCATAGCAATTTTCCGGTGTCCCTTTTCGATCAGTCGGGCAGTGGCGTTGTAAACAGCATCGGCATTGTCCACCAGAACCGTGTCGCTGTCCACACCCTGGATCATGCGGTCCATCTGTACCATAGGCACGTTGCAGGTGGCTGTCAGCTCATAATACTCCTCCGCCGACAGATACTCCGGAATATAGATCAAACCGTCAATGCCGGCAGAAATCAAAAAACGCAGGTTTTCCCGTTCCATGGCATGATTGGAGCTGTAACAGGATATGAGTGTGTGGTAACCATTTTCCCGCAGGCAGCGATCCAAAGCCGTAACCACCGTACCGAAGAAGGGCGCGGAAATATCCGGCAGCAGCACTCCAATGGAACGACTGCGCTGAGTCTTCAGGCTGCGGGCAAAGGGATTTACCCGGTAATCCAGCTGCTGAATAGCCTGACGAATCGCCTGGGCGTTTTCTTCCCGCACGTTGCCGCCGTTTATATACTTGGAAACCGTGGCAAGGGAAACCCCTGCCGCTCGGGCGACATCCTTAATGGTAGCCATGAAACCCTCCGTTTCTTTGTTGCCAATCGTCAAAATGCGAAACGTTTCGCCTTTCGCGCCCAAGGCTTCCCGCTTTCTTTACTTAATAATATAAAAAGTTTTTTGCGCTGTCAATATAATTTTTTCAAAAAACACTTGCTTTTTTTGGTGAAATTTATTATAGTATAAAAAACGGGCTGTTTGAGATGTTGGCTTTTGTGCATTTTTTCGACAATTTCCAGCGTCTCCCTTGGGATTACACGGGTGAAACGTTTCGCTCTGGTCCCGCAGCTCTCAATTCCTTGAGGAAAGGTGATGTTTGAATGGGCGAAAAGATCCTGAGCATGCAGGGCATCCAGAAGTATTTCTCCGGTGTCCACGCCCTGAAAGGGGTCAACTTTGACCTGAATGCCGGAGAGGTCCACGCCCTGATGGGCGAAAACGGCGCCGGCAAGTCCACCCTGATCAAGGTGCTGTGCGGCATCTACAGGAAGGACGGCGGCACCATCGAGTACTTCGGCGAGCCGGTGGAATTCACCCATATCGCCGAGTCCCAGAACGCCGGCATCAGCGTCATCCATCAGGAACTGAATATGATGAATGACCTGACCGTGGCGCAGAACATCTTCATTGGCCGGGAAAGCATGCTGGGCGGCCTGATCAACGACAGCGAGATGGAGCGTCAGGCTCAGCAGTTGTTTGATCATTTGGGTGTCAAGATCGACCCCTCCGTCAAGCTGGGTTCCCTGACCGTGGGCAAGCAGCAGATGGTAGAGATCGCCAAGGCGATCAGCCGCGACTGTAAGCTGTTGGTACTGGACGAACCTACCGCCGCTTTGACTCAGCCCGAGGTAGAGGAACTGTTCAAGATCATGAACGAGCTGCGTGACAAGGGCATCGGCATGATCTACATCTCCCACCGCATGGACGAGATCAACCGGATTTCCGATCGTGTCACCGTCATGCGTGACGGCGAGTACGTCGGCACCGTCAACACCGCCGACGTCACCAAGGATGACATCGTAAAGATGATGGTAGGCCGCGTGATCATGGGCGAGCAGAAGGCCGTCAGCAACTGCCCCGCCGAGGCCGACGTGATTTTGGAGGTTCGCAACCTCCGCGCCGGCAAGGAAGTCAAGAACGTCAGCTTCAAGCTGCGCCGGGGCGAGATCCTCGGCTTTGCGGGTCTGATGGGTGCCGGCCGCACCGAGGTGGCCCGCGCCCTCTACGGTGCCGACTCCCGTCAGGGCGGCGAGATTTTCCTCAACGGCAAAAAGGTCCGCATCCGCACCCCGGAACAGGCCGTCCGCAACGGCATCTGCTACCTCAGTGAGGACCGCAAGCGCTACGGCCTGATGCTGGATAAATCCGTTACCGAAAACTCCGTCATCGCCTGCGTGGACAACTTTATCACCGCCGGCCTGATCAATGACGGCAAGATGAAGGCGGAGTCCCAGAAGTTCAACGACATGCTGCGGACCAAAACTCCCTCCATGGAGCAGCTTTTGAAGAACCTGTCCGGCGGCAACCAGCAGAAGGTCATTATCGCCCGCTGGCTGATGAAAAACGCTGACATCTTCATCTTTGACGAGCCCACCCGCGGCATCGACGTGGGCGCCAAGAGCGAGATCTACGCGCTGATGGATGAGCTGGTCAAGCAAGGCAAGTCCATCATCATGATTTCCTCCGAGCTGCCGGAGGTCCTGCGTATGTCCGACCGTGTGGTCGTCATGTGCGAGGGCCGCGTCACCGGCGAGCTGGACATCAGCGAAGCCACTCAGGAAAACATCATGCAACTTGCCACCATGCGGGAGGAGAATTAACATGAAGAAGAAACGCAACAACAGCATGCAGAACATTATGATCATCTTCGCTGCCATTGCTCTGTTTGCTGTCTTTACCCTGATCAACCCCGGTTTCGCCAGCAGCGGCAACCTGCTGACCATGACCAAGTCCCTTGTGCCCTACGCCATTCTGGCTTTGGGTGTCACCTTCGTCATCGCCACCGGCGGCATCGACCTGTCCATCGGCACAGTCTGTATCGGTTCCGCCGTTCTGGCCGGCGCCCTGTGCAAGACCGGCGTCGCCATCGATGAGGGTACCCTGTGGCTGACCATCCCCGTCATTCTGATCACCGGTCTGGTGTTCGGTCTTCTGAACGGTGTTCTGGTCGCCAAGTGCAAGATCGCTCCCTTTATTGCCACCCTGGGTTCCATGCTGGTGTCCCGCGGTCTGACCGCCGTCATCGCCGAGGCATCCCGCGGCATGTCTTCCGCCGTCAAGTACCCCTCCACCGGCTGGTTCCAGAAGATCTTCACCAACCTCAATGGCTTCCCCATCGGTCTGGTGTGGGTGCTGGTGCTGACTATCCTGTGCGCGGTGGTCATGTACAAGACCAAGGTTGGCCGCTACATCCTGGCTATCGGCTCCAACGAGGAAGCCGCCCGCCTGTCCGGTATCAATGTTGACAAGTATAAGATCATCGCCTATGCCATCGGCGGTACCTTCGCCGGCATCGCCGCGCTGTTCTACACCGCCGCCAACCCCTCTTTGAATATCGCCAGCGGCAACGGCATGGAGCTGGATGCCATCGCCGGCGTGTACATCGGCGGCACCAGCACCACCGGCGGCTCCGCCTCTATCATCGGCACCATCCTGGGTTCCATGATCCTGGTCATCATCCGTCAGGGCCTGAACCTGGCCATGAGCGGCGGCAGCAGCATCTCCGCTACCAACATCACCTACGCCGTCACCGGTGTCATCGTGGTGGGCGCTGTTATGCTGGACGTACTGAAGAAGAAGTCCGCTGCCAAGGTCAAGATCCCTCCCACGGAGAAGCCCAAGACCGAAGCAAAGACCTGACCTGCCGGGACTCCCGGCCCCAACCCCGAATTAAAACCGCGTAAAAGGTTTTAATTATAATTAAAAGGAGGAAATTTTTATGAAGAAGCTTATTTCCCTGACTCTGGCCGTCGTTATGGCCCTGGGCCTGGTCGCTTGCGGCACTGCCGGCGACGGCGAGACCGCCGACAAGACCATCGCTGTCATCGCCAAGGGCGAGACCCACGCTTTCTGGCAGGCTGTTAAGGCCGGTGCCGTTGATGCCGGTAAGGAAGCCGGTTACAACGTGACCTTCCGCGGCCCCACCGCCGAGAGTGAAGAGTTCGTCGGTTCCCAGCGCGAGATGGTTCAGGCCGCTCTGAACAACGCCTCCACCAAGGCGATCGTTCTGGCCACCATCGGTCTGGGCTTCGCTGACGAGCTGACCGCCGCTTATGACAAGGGTCTGCCCGTTGTCGAGTTCGACTCCGGTCTGTACTCCGGCGGTGCCGACATCACCGAGGGCAAGGATCCCACCGTCGGCTCCGTTGCCACCAACAACAAGGCTGCTGCCGCTGTTGTTGCCGAGAACTTCTATGCTTACCTGAAGACCAACGGCCTGGCCGTCAACGGCTACAAGGTCGGCGTCATCCAGCACGACTCCACCTCCACCGGTATCGACCGCGCTGAGGGCTTCATCGAGAAGATCACCGAGCTGGCCGCTGCTGATGGTGTCACCCTGGACATCAACCGCCAGGTCAAGACCAACAACGCCGGCGAGTACAAGCTGGGCCTGACCGCTCTGAAGGACTGGGGCGCTGCCGCCATCTTCATGACCAACGAGGGTGTCGTGAACGAGGTGTTCCCCGAGATCTCCGACAACGCCGCCACCTACAAGGATATCCTGTTCTGCGGCTTTGACGCCGGCACCAACCAGTACAACTGGATGAAGGACGCCGGTGCCACCTACGCTCTGCTGGTTGGCTCCGTCGCTCAGGACTCCTACAACATCGGCTATGAGGCTGTCAAGATGGCCATCGCCAAGCTGGACGGCAAGGATGTCACCGACGTGGGCATCGCCGGTGTGTGGTACACCGCCGAGAACATCGACGAGCAGAAGGACCGCAACATCTTCTACATGGGCTAATCCTTCCGCAGCACATTTCATAATCTAACTAAAAAAGGACCGGCGCCTATGGCGCCGGTCCTTTTTATCTGCTTTACTTGATGATTTTGCCATCCAGCACGGCCCGGGTCAGCACTTCGCCCTCGTAGCACAGCTTCAGAGAGAAGAAGGGCGTCTCCTGCTCCAAAAGCCGCAGGAATATCTCGTCGCCCTCCCAGTGAGGGATCACGGTCAGCTGAGCCCAGTCCAGCCACTCCAACTCACCCTCGTCGCACTGCTTTATCGCACCTTCAAACCCGGTGGCGGTGAACAGGTGCATATACTCGGTGGGCCAGCGGTCGGACACGAAGGTGACCACGCCCCGATAGCGGTAGTGGGTCAGTGTCAGCCCCGTTTCCTCGAAAACTTCACGCAGGACGCAATCCTCGGGACTCTCCTTGTCCTCAAACTTGCCGCCAATGCCGATCCACTTGTCGTGATTGAGATCATTTTCCTTTTTTGTGCGATGGAGCATCAGGCACTTGCCGTCTCGGAGTATGTAGCAAAGACTGGTGTTGATCATTTCAGCCACCTCCTGCGCCGCCTGTCCCACAGGAGCAGAGCAAGTCCCGCCGCAGGAATGAGTGCCGCCAGTAACATGGCCACTTTCATTCCCACCTGTTCGGCTGACAGTGTCAGCATCCGACCGACACGGGCCGCCCATTCACTTGCGGAAATACCGTCCACCACGGCGCCCAGCAGCTGAGGTCCCGCCGCGCCGCCAAGATCGCCGCCTGCTGCCATCAGGGCGTACGCCGCCACCCCCGGATGAGGCACCCGTTCCTCCAACAGGATCAGCGTTCCCGGCCACAGCATGGCGGAACAAATCCCTGTCAGCATACAGGCGGCTACCGCGATTGCCGGCACAGGCGTCGCACCCGCCAGCACATAGCAGAACGCCGCACTGCCCATGCTCCAGCACAACACTTTTTCAATGCTGCGTCCAAACTTTGCATACATGGTGCGCGTGATTGCCAACAGCGCGGAAAATGCGGCAAGACCCAATACGTCGCCCACCGCCTTGGGCAGGCCCATTCCCTTTTCCAAGTAGAGGCACACCCAGTTGGTCATGGTCAACTCGGTCAAACCGCCGGCAAAAATGCACAGCAGACAAAAGAGGACCGGACCGCGCAGCAATCTGTTCCGGCCGCCGGCCGACTTCTGCTCACTCAATTCAATTTCGGGAATTGGTGAACGGAGCAGCATCACCACAGCTCCCACAGGCAGCATCGCAAACAACACGGCCAGCCAGAGCCAGCTCTCCGCCCCAAACAGGCGAAAGAACGCCGTGCTGATTGCCACCACGCCCAAGACGCCATAACCATACAGGGAGTGCAGCCGGCTCATATCGCGGCCCGGATCATCCGAGGGCAGAGCGGCTACGATGGGGCTGATCAGCACTTCGTTGCAGCCGGCCGCCGCAGAAAAGGTCACCGTACCGCATAGCAGCCCCGCAAAAGCATACTGCGGCAGCAGAATGGGTACCAGCGCATAGATCAGCAGGCCCGCCGTGGTCAGAAGCGGCATTCCCCGCAGGAGCCACTTTGTATTGAAGCATCTTCCCCAAAACGTGAGGATCAGATCCACCGCCAACTGCGTGCAGAAGTTTACCAGCACCAATGTACCCAGCAGGGTGTATGAAATGCCGTAGAGACTCCGGAAGGTGCTGAACAACAGCGGCGGCAGGCAAACCACCGTACTGACCGTTATGTTGGTATAATAACAGGCCGCTCTGGTGCGGCGAAACGCTTGTTCGTTCAAAGGAGTTCCTCCTCTTTCGGACATCTGACAAAATGCCCCGACCATTTCGGTCGGGGCATTTTACACAGGTCAGTGATGATTACACCAGCTGGACGATAGCCATCTCAGCAGCGTCACCGCGGCGGGGACCGATCTTGACGATACGGGTGTAGCCGCCGTTGCGGTCAGCGTACTTGGGGCCGATCTCCTTGAACAGCTTGTTGGCAACATCCTCCTTGGTGATGTAGGCCAGAGCGGAACGGTAGGAGGCCAGGTTGTTGGTCTTGGCCAGGGTGATCATCTTCTCCGCCACGGGAGCGACTTCCTTGGCGCGGGTGACGGTGGTCTTGATCTGGCCGTTCTCCAGCAGGTAGGTGACCATGGCGCGCAGCATAGCCTTGCGCTGATCGCTGGTGCGGCCCAGCTTACGGTTCTTCAGAGACATAGTAAACTCTCCTTCGACCTCGCGTGGCGAGATCCATTCAAAATTCGTTCTTTCGGCCTTGCGGCCCGGTGCCCCGCAGCGCGGACGGCGTACGCCGTGGGTGAGAGCGGAACGTTACATACCCCTCACGCGGTACCGTTCAAAGAGCAATTACTGCTCTTCCTTGGACAGGCTCAGGCCCATCATGTCCAGCTTGTTGATGACCTCTTCCAGGCTCTTGCGGCCCAGGTTGCGCACCTTCATCATCTCTTCCTCGGTCTTGGAGATCAGGTCCGCGACGGTGTTGATGCTTGCGCGCTTGAGGCAGTTGAAGGAGCGGACGGACAGGTCCAGCTCTTCAATGGTCAGATCCAGCACCTTGCTCTGCTCAGCGTTGGGCTTATCCACCACAGTGGACTGGCTGCCCATAGTCTCGGACAGGTCAGTAAACAGGGTGAAGTGGTCGCAGAGGATGCGGGCGCCCAGGCTCACAGCATCCCGGGCGTCGATGGTGCCGTTGGTCCAAACCTCCAGGGTCAGCTTATCATAGTCCGTGGCATCGCCCACGCGGGTGTTCTCCACGGTGTAGTTGACCTTGACAACAGGGGTGTAGATGGAATCCACGGGAATGACACCGATGACGGACTGAGCATTCTTGTTCTTGTCGGCAGGGACGTAGCCGCGGCCGTGGGACAGAGTCAGCTCCATGTTCAAGGTGGCATCCACGTCCAGAGTTGCGATATGCAGATCGGGATTCAGGATCTCCACCTCGGCGTCCGCCTTGATATCACCGGCGGTGACGGTGCAGGGACCGACAGCCTCGATGTAAACGGTCTTAACGCCTTCGCTGTGCAGCTTGGCGATGATGCCCTTAACATTGAGGACGATCTCGGTAACATCCTCCTTCACACCGGGGATCGTGGAGAACTCGTGCTGGATACCGGCGATCTTGATAGAGGTGACCGCGGTTCCGGGCAGAGAGGACAGCAGGATCCGGCGCAGGGAG
>JAFQBN010000005.1 GCA_017416685.1 Oscillospiraceae bacterium | reverse complement strand
GGCCGCACCGTGGGTTCCGGCGCTGTTATCGAGATCAACGAGTAATTCGTAATCTCCCGTAACGCTTCTTAAAAGGGCGGACTGCGTTTGCAGTCCGCCCTTTTTCTGTGCGGCCACCCTCAACGCCGCCAAAGGCGGCGCGGCGCAGGTGCGCCGTAAATTCGCCGTAGGGGGCGGCGTCCTCGACGCCCCGGAGGAGAATTTCCGCAAGGGCGAATTCACTTCGCCCGAGGATTTCAATTAAAGGGTCCCCATTTGGATGTATCCAAATGGGATAGGCCGCACCGTGGGTTCCGGCGCTGTTATCGAGATCAACGAGTAATTCGTAATCTCCCGTAACGCTTCTTAAAAGGGCGGACCGCTTTTGCGGTCCGCCCTTTTTCTGTGCGGCCACCCAACGCCGCCACGCGGGGTAAAACATTCCTCTTATCTTACTGTGAAATTTTTGAAAAAATTTGGCAATACTAATTGACATAGAGTGGGGGAGAGGATACAATTTTCTCACAGAGAACCCCCAATTACTTTTATTATAAGGAGGACACAACCATGAAAGATCTGAAAGGCACTCGTACCGAGGCCAACCTGATGGCCGCCTTTGCCGGCGAGTCTCAGGCCACCAACAAGTACACTTACTACGCTTCCAAGGCCAAGAAGGACGGCTACGTCCAGATCGCCAACATCTTTGAGGAGACCGCCCGCAACGAGCGTGAGCACGCCAAGCTGTGGTTCAAGCTGCTGCACGACGGTGCTGTTCCCACCACCACCGCCAACCTGGCTGACGCCGCTGCCGGCGAGAACTATGAGTGGACCGATATGTACGCCACCTTCGCCAAGGAGGCACGTGAGGAAGGCTTTGACCACATCGCGTTCCTGTTTGACGGCGTTGCCGCCATTGAGAAGGAGCATGAGGCCCGCTATCGCAAGCTGCTGGCCAACATCGAGGGCGGTCTGGTCTTCTCTCGCGATGGCGATATGATTTGGCAGTGCGGCAACTGCGGCCACATCCACGTGGGTCCCAAGGCCCCCGAGGTCTGCCCCGTCTGCGCCCATCCTCAGGCCTATTTTGAGCTGAAGGCCAACAATTACTAAGAATGTAAAGGGAATGCCCCTGGCAAAGGCGGTTGATCGTAGGGATTTATCCGCTTCAAAAAGGATATTTTTGCACAATACTTCGTCAAAAAACCACGGCAGGCGTCAGCCTTGCCGTGGTTTTTCTTCTCGTCTTGCGGAGAAACTATCTCTTTTTGAAGTGCTTTGCAGTTTTGCGTCCAAAATTTTTTCTTACAGCGAACTGCGTGGGTGCAGCATGCAAGAACGCGCAGGAAGCTGTGGGGAAAAAGATGGGGGCAAAACCGAATCAATCCCTATGACCAACCGCCTAATAGGCAGGGGCATTTTTGCGTTTAGTCGATGGGGTGCCAGCTGGCATTCCCGTGGGAAAAAGTCAAACTGTTGGCAACGGCAACGTTGCGGCTGATGGTTCCGTCCGTTACCCGAATGGTGACACCGTAACCCAAATAACCGCCGGGCAGGGTGGCCTCACCGGAGCAGACACCACCGCTGCAGGGCGCGTCGATGACGTAGGACTCCCCGTCGAAATCGGTGAAAACGATCTGATAGGAAAGGCCTTCGCCGGAGATGTTGGGGGTAAAACGATAGGCCACCGCAATGCCGGACTTGCCGGAGAAATTGAGGCCGGAAACAGTGAACGGCACGGCATCAAGCAGGGCGGAGACGTTGGACTCGGCGGGTTTTGGACGCCCCAGGAAACAGGCAAGTGTCAGCAAAGCGATCAAAACCACACGCCAGATTACCCGCCACCAGCCGGACTTTTTACTGCGCGGGGCGGGGGCGGCATCCGAAACTGGGGGAACGTCGCGCCCACACAGCGCATCAAGGGAAATGTCCAGTGCTTCGGACAGGGCCAGCAGCTTGGGCAGGTCGGGAACAGACTCCCCGGTTTCCCATTTGCTCACCGCCTGCCGGGATACATTCAGTTTGGTGGCCAGTTCCTCCTGACTGAAACCCAAACGCTTGCGTTCGCGTATTAAAACCTCGTGAAATAACATGCAGGTCACCTCCGTTTTCTGTCTTTATTATAGCGGAACTGTCGGTTGCGTTCAAGCAGGAGGGAATGGAAATCCCGCAACTGCCGGTTGCACAAGGCGACAGAAAAAACTTTTTTGCTTTACCACAAAAAAGTGTTGACAAAGGGAGGCCAAGTGCGTATAATAACTCCAACAAGTAAATCTTCTCAAACCTGTGAGGAAGAGAAGTAGCCGATTTTGCAAACTTTAAGAGAGTCCCGGATGGTGTGATCGGGGCGGGGCGCGGTCGGTGAATGGACTTCCGAGGGCGGCTTGAACGGCTTTGCCAAGTAGATGCCGACGGGGACCCACCCGTTATCCATCGGGCACGCGTGATGGCGCGTGAAGCGAGCGGACGTATTATACGTCAATTTGGGTGGTATCGCAGGAGTGCAGCTCTTGTCCCATGGGGGATAAGGGGCTGTTTTTTTATACTCCAATACGGCCGTTGGCAGCGGTCCCTCCATCACCCACCCAGACAAATTATATGGCTTGAGAGCCGAAAATGGAGGTAACAACCATGAAAAACATCATCAAGAAGATCACCGCAGCTGCTCTGTCCCTGTCCATGCTGTTTGCCCTGACCGCCTGCGGCGGCGAGGCCACCAGCGGCAGCCAGGTGGAAAACGCCACCTACAAGGTCGCCATCGTCAAGCAGATGGACCATCCCTCTCTGGACGAGATCGCCAACGCCGTGGCTGCCGAGCTGGATGCCATCGAGTCTGAGGGCAGCGTTGATTTCGAGTATGAAATCTACTCCGGTCAGGGCGACCAGTCCGTGCTGATGCAGATCGGCAATCAGGCTGTCGCCGACGGTGTGGACGCCATCATCCCCATCGCCACCACCGCGGCTCAGGTCATCGCCCTGTGCGCCGAGGAGGCCAAGATCCCTGTGATCTTCGCTGCTGTGTCCGACCCCGCGAAGGCAGAGCTGGTGGATATTGACCATGTTACCGGCGTCAGCGACGCCCTGAACACCGAGTTCATCATGAACATGATGCTGGCTCAGAATCCCGATGTAAAGAATGTGGGTCTGCTGTACTCCCTGTCCGAGCCCAACTCCGCCACCCCCATTGCCGAGGCTAAGGATTACCTGGATGCCAAGGGAATCACCTACACCGAGGCTACCGCCAACACCAATGACGAGGTCATTGCCGCCGCCAATACGCTGGTCGCTCAGGGTGTTGACGCCGTCTTTACCCCCACCGACAACATCATCATGTCTGCGGAGCTTGCCATCTACGAGAGTCTGATCGCTGCCGGCATTCCCCACTACACCGGCGCGGACTCCTTCGTGCGCAGCGGTGCTTTCACCACCTGCGGCGTGAACTACACCGAGCTGGGTGGTCAGGCTGCCCGTCTGGCCTATCAGGCCATGACCGAGGGTATGACCAGTGTGGCGGATGATTTCGTCCTTGCCGAGGGCGGCATCATTACCGTCAACACCGAGACCGCCGCCGCCCTGAACATCGATTATAACGCCGTTTTTGGCAACATGGGTCCCATCGTTGAGGTTACCACCAGCGCCGACTAATCGATACAATCGTGCCAATACCCCCGGCTGTGCGCCGGGGGTGTTGGTGTGAGAGGAGTGTTTACCATGCTATACGTGACCCAAACGGCGCTGGAGCTGGGTTTTCTCTACGCCCTGGTTGCCATGGCGCTGTTTGTCAGTTACCGCATCCTTGACATTGCCGACCTGACCACCGACGGCTGTTTTGTGCTGGGTGCGGCGGTGTCCGTCACCTGCGCCGCCGCCGGACACCCTGTTCTGGGCATTCCGGCTGCCATGATCGCCGGCTCCGCGGCGGGATTTATTACCGCATTCCTGCAGACCCGGCTGGGCGTACCCTCCATTCTGGCGGGCATCGTGACCAACACCGGCCTGTACACTGTTAACCTGATGGCTATGGGTTGGAGTTCCAACGTCAGCCTTCTGAAGCAGGCCACCGTGTTTACCATGTTCCGGGATACCGGCATCGGCGGCGGCTGGTACAAGGTGATTCTGGCCGCTTTCGTTACCGTGCTGATGGGCCTGCTGGTGCTGGCGTTCCTGCGCACCCGGCTGGGCCTGTCCGTCCGCGCCACCGGCGACAACCGGGACATGGTCCGGGCATCCTCCATCAACCCCACCTTTACCATCACCGTTGGCCTGTGCCTTGCCAATGCTCTGACCGCCCTGTCCGGCGCTATGGTGGGTCAGTATCAAAAGACCATTGACATCAACGGCGGCACGGGCATCGTGGTCATCGGCCTTGCCTGCCTCATCATCGGTGAGACTGTGCTTGGCCGCCGCACGGTGACCAAGGGCGTGATCGCGGTGATCGTAGGCTCTGTCATCTACCGAATGATCTACGCCATTGTGCTGTACACCAAAGTGGTCCCCGTGGACTGCCTGAAGTTGCTGACTGCCGTTATCGTGGGCCTGGCTATCGCCGCCCCAAGCATCAGGGATTGGGTGCTGTTCCAGCGGCGCAAGGCAACCGCCGGCCGGAAGGGAGGGCGCTGAGATGCTGAAGATCAACAACATTTCCAAGACCTTCAACCCCGGCACGGTCAATGAGAAAAAGGCGCTGGAGAACGTGTCCCTGCACCTGCTGAGCGGCGATTTTGTGACCATTGTTGGTTCCAACGGCGCGGGCAAGTCCACTCTGTTCAACGCCATTGCCGGCGCCTTTTTTGCCGATGAGGGCAGCATCACTTTGGCGGGGGAGGATATTACCTTCAAGCCGGAGTACAAGCGCAGCCGTGAGATGGGGCGTCTGTTCCAGGACCCCATGCGCGGCACAGCGCCCAACATGACCATTGAGGAAAATCTGGCGCTGGCCTATCTGCGTACCGCCAAGCACCAAAATGCCTTCTTCAGCCGCATCAGCAAGGCAGACCGGGCATTCTTCCGTGACCAGCTGGCTCTGCTGGACATGGGGCTGGAAGATCGGATGCGCCAGCCTGTGGGTCTGCTGTCCGGCGGACAGCGGCAGGCGCTGACCCTGCTGATGGCCACCATGGTGCCGCCCAAGGTGCTGCTGCTGGACGAGCATACCGCCGCCCTGGACCCCGCCACGGCGGAAAAGGTGCTGGCCATTACCGAGGATGTGGTCTCCCGCAATAAGATCACCACATTGATGGTCACCCATAACATGAAAAACGCCCTGTCCCTGGGCAACCGCACCATCATGATGGACAGCGGCCGCATCGTTTTTGACACCCGGGACGAGGAGCGCGCCGGCCTGACCGTAGATGCCCTGCTGGAAAAGTTCCGTCAGGGCGCGGGCAAGATGCTGGACAATGACCGGATCCTGCTTTCCAATTAAAATAAAACCGCTGCAGGGCTTAGCCCTGCAGCGGTTTTATTTTGAGTGATCAGCCGATGCCGCCCTTGGTGGTGGCACCTAAAATCAGAACCAGCAGAGTCACGCCGCAGAACACCCAGCGGGTGGCGGGCAGGAACCAGCGGCCCAGAGGCTTGGGGCAGGCTTTGTTGACCTGCTGCAGCACGAAGTCCTTTTTGCAGACCCAGAAGAACATCACGCCGGCCAGCAGGGCGCCGATGGGGCAGATATAGATGGAGCAAACGTCCATCCAGCCGGACACATTGGGGGCGATGATCAGGCCCACCACAATGCCGACGGCACCGATGATGGAAACTGCCACGGGGCGGGGAAGGTGGAACATTTCCTGCAGAGTGGCGGCAGGTGCCTCAAACAGATTGACCAGAGAGGTCAAAGCGGCAAAAACCACCGCCAGGAAGAACAGGGCCAGCACCAGAGTGCCGCCGGGAATGTCCTTGAGGACATTGGGCAGGGCCACGAACATCAGACCGGGACCGCCGGTATTCAGCTGCTGACCGGCATAGGCCATGGCGGGGATGATCACCAGAGCGGACAGGAACGCGGCGAGGGTGTCGAACAGGGCCACCACACGGGCGTCCCGGGGGACGTTGGCTTCGTCGCTGAGATAGGAGCCGTAAATGAGAGTGCCGTTGCCGGCGATGGACAGGGAGAAGAAGGCCTGACCCAGCGCAAAGACCCATACCATGGGGTCGCGCAGACCGGCGAGGTCGAAGCGGAAGATGTAGTGGTAGGCTTCGGCCGTCTTGGGCAGAACGGCCAGATAGACGGCCAGACCAAGGAACAGGACGTAGAACAGCGGGATCATGATTTTGTTGGCCAGCTCGGTACCGCGGCTGATGCCGAAAATCATGATGCCGATGGCTACAACCATGCCCGCAACCTGCCAGGCCACGTTGGAGGAGGCGGTAGCGCCGAAGAAGCTGTCAAAGGCGCCCACGTCGGGCAGGGCGGCCAAAGTTCCTTCCAGCGCGTGGAACAGATACTTGAAGATCCAGCCCACCACCACGGAGTAGCCGATGGCCAAGGCCAAAGAGCCGAGAACCGGCACAAGGCCCAACAGCCGACCCGGCTTTTCCGTGCCGAAGCGCTGCTTTGTGGCCTGACCGAAGGCGCCGATGGGGCCGGAGCGGGTGGCGCGGCCAAAGGACATCTCACCGATCATGCCGGTGGACGAGATCAGGAAGACAAAAATCAGGTAAGGGATCAGAAAGGTGCCGCCGCCGTAAGCGGAGACACGGGAAGGAAACAGCCAGATGTTGCCCATACCCACGGCGGAACCGATGCAGGAGAGGATAAATCCCCACTTGGAACGCCAGGAGTCCCGGGCGGTGCTGCGCAGTGACATAACAGAACGCCTCTTTTCTTTGAATTGTAAAAACGCTACGCCACATTGTACCATATAAGAGGGAATAAGGCAAAGGAAATAAAAAAGAACCCCTGCCCGGTGTGGCGGGCAGGGGGCAATCGTTATTCAGCGGGAACATCTTTCTGCGAGGGGGCATCCTCGACCTCGAAATCACTGCTGTCCAACACGATGGCATCGTCGGCTGCGGCGGTGGTGTCGGTGACGATCACGCTCTCATTTTCGCCCTCTTTCAGCTCGTTGATTTTGGCGTTGTTCGCCTTGATGGCGGCCATGGCATCGGTGACCCGGGCGCAGGAGGCGGCGTAGGCCGCGTCGGGGGTGGAACCCTTTTCAGCGTAGTAGATCCGGCCCATCTCCAGATAGGCCTTGTGGATGGTTTCCTTTTCAGACAGGTTGGCGGCCTTCAGCTTTGCGATCTCGGCCAGTACCTTGGACTTTGCAACACCGGCCTGGGCCAGCTCGGCAGCCCGTGCCTTGAATTCCTCAAAAAAAGCCATGCTCGTTCCTCCTTGTGATATGCGGTGGGTACTGCTACTTATATTCTACTCCGTTTTCCGGTTATGTGCAACAGAATTTTTATTGCCCACGGGACAAAGGGGTGATATACTGTAAGCAGAAAACGAAAGGAGGGCGGCTATGCTGAGTAAAACCGGACGATTCGGGGCGCGGGTATGTACCGTTGTCGCCCTGCTGATTTGTGCTGTGATCCTGCTGCAGAACAGACCCTACAGTCTGGCGGTCCCCCTTGCTGTGGCCGCCGGAGCGGCGGTACTGTGGCTTGCCTTCCGATTTGTGAAGCCGGGCAGGGGGACTGAGATCGGCCTGTTCCTTGTGCGCTTTGCACTGGCGCTTGGGTTTATCCTGTGGTTGGAAAGCCAGCCGGTGCAGGACTTTGATACCATGTATCGGGCGGCTGTGCAGCTGGCCCGGGGCGGCCATGGATATTTACAGGACACCTACTTTTTCAATTGGGCCTACCAGTCGGCCTTTGTGGCCTACGAGGCTTTGGTCATTCGTCTGTTCGGTGAGAGTCTGCTGCCCCTGCAATTGCTCAATGCGCTGTGGATGTCGGGGACGGCTGTGCTGGTCTACCGGATCGCCGGGCGTGTGGCGGGGGGAAAGGCCGCAGCAGCGGTGGGAACGCTTTACACCCTGTACCCCGCACCGCTGTTTCTCGCCGGAGTGCTGACCAACCAGCACCTGTCGGTGTTCCTGCTCTATGCCGGCCTTTACGTGCTGATGAGCGGCAGGGGACTGAGCTGGCCCCGCACCGTTGGGGCGGGCGTTTTGATCGCGCTGGGCAACGCCATGCGGCCCATCGGCATTATCCCGCTGCTGGCCTGCGTAATCTGGCTGGTGCTGCGGGCCATGACGGGCCGAAGCTGGAAAACACTTCTGCACGGCGCGGCTGCGGCGGCAAGCTATTTCCTGTGCGGAATTCTGCTGTCCGCCCTGATCGTGGGCAGCGGCATCAACCCCAACGGACTTGCCAACAACCAGCCCATGTGGAAGTTTGTGGTGGGGCTGAATCAGGAGACCGACGGCCGATGGAACCGGGCGGATTACGAGCGGTTCATCGTTCCCTCTGCCGACGATCCCGAGGGGGTGGATGCGGCCATGCGTGAGGAGGTTGCACAGCGGCTGTCCGTTGGGCCCGGTAAACTGGCCGGCCTTGCCATGCGTAAAAGCAGCGCTATGTGGGCGGGGTATGAGGATCTGTACTGGGGGTTTGGGCATCTGGACCCGGAGAAAGATGCGCTCCCGAGGATCAGCTGGAACAGCCTGCAGCTGTTATTGGCGCACGTTGAAAAGGGCCTGTACCTGCTGGCCTTTGCGCTGGCCTTTGCGGGAGTTTTGTGCCGCCTGACCCGAAAGGAAAAGGTTGGGGCGGATCTTGTGCCGGTGCTGCTGTTGTGCGGGTACTACGCCGTCCACCTCATTGTGGAGGTGCAGGTGCGTTACCGCTATTTCCTGATGCCGTGCGTGTTCATTCTGGCAGCCATGGCGCTGACGGATTGGTGGAAAAAAGAATAAAAAAACTCCCGCACAGCACGGCTGTGCGGGAGTTTTTGTTTGTATTACAGTCCCTGAGCCAGCATGGCCTGAGCGATACGCTTGAAGGCGGCGATGTCGTTGCCGGCGATCAGATCGTAGCCAAGGCCGTACTGCTCCGCGGCAGCGGCAGAGGCATCGTAGATGGAATTCATGATGTCGCGCAGGCGCTGCTCCACTTCCTCGTGGGTCCAGCTGTAGCGCACACTGTTCTGGGCCATCTCCAGGGCGGACACCACCACGCCGCCGGAACCGGAGGCCTTGGCGCCGGCCGTGAGGATCTTGGGACTCAGGCGCAGCAGCTTCAGCGCCTCGGCCGTGGCGGGCATGTTGGATGCCTCCACATAGTACTTCACATCATTGGCCAGGATGCGCACTGCATCCTCCACGTCCAGCTCGTTCTGGGTGGCGCAGGGCATGACCACGTCCACGGGAACTTCCCAGGGGCGCTTGCCGGCGTGGAACTCCACGCCGAATTTGTCGGCGTAAGCCTGAACCTTGTCCTGACCGCTCAGGCGCATCTGCACCATGAAGTCGAACTTCTCCTGGGTGGTGATGCCGTCGGGGTCGTAGATATAGCCGTCGGGACCGGACAGGGTGACCACCTTGCCGCCCAGCTGGGCCACCTTGCGGCACACGCCCCAGGACATATTGCCGAAACCGGAAATGGCGATGCGCTTGCCCTGCATGGTGTCGTTCTGATGGGCCAGCATACGGTCCAGGAAGTAGACCGCGCCGTAGCCGGCGGCTTCGATACGCACAAGGCTGCCACCGTAGGTCAGACCTTTGCCGGTCAGGGCGCTGCTCTGAGCCCGGCCGGACAGGTGCTTATAGGCGCCGTACAGATAGCCGATCTCCCGGGCGCCCACGCCGATGTCGCCGGCGGGTACGTCGGTGTCCGCGCCGATATAGCGGTACATGGCAGTCATAAAGCTCTGGCAGAAGCGCATGATCTCGCGGTTGCTCCTGCCGCGGGGATCAAAGTCGGCACCGCCGCCGGCACCGCCGATGGGCAGGCCGGTCAGGGCGTTTTTATAGGTCTGCTCGAAACCCAGAAACTTCACCACGGAAGGATTGACACTGGGATGGAAGCGCAGACCGCCCTTGTAGGGGCCGATGGCGCTGTTGAACTGGGCGCGGAAACCGTGGTTGGTGTGGGCCACGCCATTGTCATCCACCCAGGGGACCAGGAAGGTGAACATACGCTCCGGCTCCACCATGCGGCTGAGCAGGTCCATCTGCTCGTACCGGGGGTCGTCCACGGCGGGTTCGATCAGCTCCAGCCAGGTCAGCACAGACTGGAGATACTCCGGCTCGTGGGCATAAAGGCGTTTCAGGTTTGCCTGAACGCGGGCAACATACTCGTTCATCGGGCAGCCCCCTTACACCAGACCGTAGGCCAGCATGGAGTTGGCAACCTTCAGGAAGCCTGCAATATTGGCGCCGGCAACCAGATCGCCGGCCATGCCGTACTCGGCAGCGGCCTTGGCAGCGTTGTGGTACAGGTCGGTCATAATGCGCTTGAGGTGTTCGTCGACCTCGTCGAAGCTCCAGAAGAAGCGCATGGAGTTCTGGCTCATTTCCAAAGCGGACACGGCCACGCCGCCGGCGTTGGCGGCCTTGGCGGGACCAAAGAGGACGCCGGCCTCCTTCAGTGCATCCACGGCATCGGGGGTGCAGGGCATGTTGGCGCCCTCGGCTACAGCGTAGCAGCCGTTGGCGATCAGAGCCTTTGCAGCCTCGCCGTTCAGCTCATTCTGAGTGGCACAGGGCAGAGCGATATCGCAGGGGATGGTCCAGATGTCCTTGCAGCCCTCGTGATACTCGGCCTCGGGGTGGACATCCACGTAAGTGCGGATGCGGTCACGGCGGACCTGCTTGATCTCCTTGACCAGATCCAGATCGATTCCGTTCTTGTCGTAGATATAGCCGTTGGAGTCGGACAGGGCCACCACCTTGGCACCGAACTCGGTGGCCTTCTGGCAGGCGTAGGTGGCCACGTTGCCGGAGCCGGAGATGACCACGGTGGCACCCTTGAAGCTCTTGCCGGCATCCTTGAGCATGCAGTCGGTGAAGTAGCACAGACCGTAGCCGGTAGCTTCGGTACGGGCCAGAGAGCCACCGTAGGACAGGCCCTTGCCGGTCAGAGTGCCGGTAAATTCGTTGCGCAGGCGCTTGTACTGGCCGAACAGATAACCGATCTCCCGGGCGCCCACGCCGATGTCACCGGCGGGCACGTCGGTGTCGGGACCGATGTATTTGGACAGCTCGGACATGAAACTTTGGCAGAAACGCATGATCTCGCCGTCAGACTTGCCCTTGGGGTCGAAGTCGGAGCCGCCCTTGCCGCCGCCGATGGGCAGGCCGGTCAGGCTGTTCTTGAAGATCTGCTCAAAGCCGAGGAACTTGATGACGCTCTCGGTCACGCTGGGGTGGAAGCGCAGACCGCCCTTGTAGGGGCCGATAGCGCTGTTGAACTGCACACGGAAGCCGCGGTTGACGTGGACATTGCCCTGGTCATCCTCCCAGGGCACACGGAACTTGATGACACGCTCCGGCTCTACCAGGCAGTCCATCACGCCCTCGGTAATATATTCGGGGTGTGCGTCCACCACGGGGGACAGGGAGGTCAGCACCTCGCGCACCGCCTGATGAAATTCGCTCTGGCCGGGGTCGCGGGCGATCACACGCTCCATCAGGTCATTAAGATACTTATTGGGGATACTCATATTCAACGCCTCCTGTAATAGATGGGGATACTTTACCTAATTAAACTATAGATAAGTTATAACACGGCGGATTTTGCAAGTCAATACAGAAAATCCTGCAAAAAACAACTTTTGTGTGCCTATACAAAAGCGTTTTTTTGCTGGGGCCAAATTTTGTATTTTTCACTACAATGCGCATTTTACATTGAAATATTCATTCTTTATGCGGGTTGTGCCGGTTAAAAAGAATTTACATTTCGGCCGTGTCATGATAAAATCTATGCGCAAAGTTGTTTGCAGGATTTCTTTCGTTTTGAAAGTTTGGGGTGTACAGAGCGTGAAATTTGCAAGATGTTATGCTTTGAAACCGGCCGGCCCGAGCGCTGTGGGCGGATCGACCGGTTGCCCCTCGGATTTTGCGGGAAACCGGGACAAATGAGGTGATACCATGATCCGTGTACGCGATATCCCCCTGCCCCTGGGTGGGGATATGGAACAACTGAAAAAGCGCTCGGCCCGCCTGCTGAACCTTCATCCGGAGCAGATCTCGGAGCTTAAGCTGGCCCGCCGTTCCATCGATGCCCGCAACAGGAGCGACGTGCATTATGTCTGCACCGTGGACGTGACGGTGGAGGGGGATGAACGGCGGGTGCTGGAGCGTTCCGGATGCCGCAAGGCGGAGATGTTTCAGCCGAAGCACTATGAATTTCCGGCGGTTACCGCCAGGCTGGACCACCGGCCCGTGGTAGTGGGTATGGGGCCTGCGGGGCTGTTCTCCGCCCTGTTTCTGGCCCGGGCAGGCATGCCGCCCATCGTGCTGGAGCGGGGCCGAAGCGTGGAACAGCGTACCGCCGATGTGGAGCGGTTCTGGACCGCGGGACGGCTGGATACCACCTCCAACGTGCAGTTTGGCGAGGGCGGAGCGGGAACGTTTTCCGACGGCAAGCTGACCACCGGGACCCACGATGCGCGTATTGGCGCGGTGCTGGACGTACTGGTGGCCCATGGCGCGCCGGAGGACGTGGTGTGGTCTCATAAGCCGCATATCGGGACCGACGTACTGCGCCAGGTGGTGAAAAGTGTCCGTCGGGAACTGATCGAACTTGGCTGCGATATCCGTTTCGAAAGTCGCCTGTGCGGCATCAAATGCGGCCCAGACGGCGTACAGGCAGTGACTGTGGACGGTCCGGAGGGGTTGTATGACATAGCCTGTGAGGCGGTAGTCCTTGCCCCCGGTCACTCGGCCCGGGACACCTTTGAACTGCTGCAAAACCTCGGCATACCCATGGAGCAGAAACCCTTTGCCATCGGTGTGCGCATTGAACACAGTCAACAGGCGATCAGCCGCAGCCAGTATGGCCCGGCGTGGGAGCAGCTGCCTGCTTCTGACTACAAGCTGGCCTGCCATCTGCCCAATGGCCGCTCTGCGTTCTCCTTTTGTGTCTGCCCCGGCGGACAGGTGGTGGCCGCCGCATCCGAGCAGGGAGGGCTGGTCACCAACGGTATGAGTCTGCGCGCCCGGGACGGCGAAAACATAAACGGCGGCTTTTTGGTGGGAGTCGGTCCGGAGGATTTCGGAGGCACCGACCCGCTGGCCGGTGTGCGCTTTCAGCGTAAGTGGGAGCAGGCGGCCTTTACCTGCGGCGGCGAAAACTGGCATGCCCCCGCCCAGCTGGTGGGCGACTTCCTTGAAAAGAGAGCATCCAAGGGTCCGGGCGACATTTTGCCAACCTACCGCCCCGGTGTGACCTGGACCCGGATGGAGAACTGTCTGCCCGCCTGCGTGACCGAGACCCTGCGGGATGCGTTGGGCGTGATGGATCGGAAGCTGCACGGGTTTGCCGCTGCGGACGGGGTGTTGACGGGGGTGGAGACCCGCTCGTCCTCCCCGGTGCGCATCCTGCGCGACGAGTATTGCCAATCGGCACTGAGGGGGCTGTTCCCCTGCGGCGAGGGAGCCGGCTACGCCGGCGGTATCGTCTCTGCGGCTGTGGATGGAATACGGGTCGCCGAGGCTGTGGCACAGGCAAAATGACCCATAAAACGACGGCTTTTGCGTGAAAACGCCCGGTTCGGAAAGCCTGCACCGAATTTTGACGTTTTTTGCGCGGTTTTTGTCGAACGATTTTCACAATAATTGCCATAAAATGGTAATTTTGGTATTGCGCCGCCGGAGACTATGTGGTAAATTAAAGATAACCGGCGAATACCAATAAATGGAAATCAAAACGGGCGAAAAGGCCAGAAAGGATTTTGTAAACATGGAGATCAAAAAGAAGATTTTGGTGGCAGATGCGGGGGAGGAGTTTCGGGCCCTGCTGGTGGATGCCATTTCCGCAGAAACGGATATGCAGGTGGTAGGCACCACCGGTGACGGACAGGAACTGCTGGATATGATCAAGGGCTGCAAACCCGACCTCGTGGTGATGGATGTGATTTTGGCACAGGCAGACGGAGTGGAAGTGCTCAAGGCGCTCAGCCAGATGCCGGAGCAGGAGCGGCCCCGCACGCTGGTGCTGTCCGCCCTGTCCCGCGGGCCGATGGCTGATCTGGCTATCCGCTACGGGGCCGACCATTACATGACCAAACCCTGCCGCATGGAGGTGCTTTGTGAGCGGCTGCGCCAGCTGGCGGGCCTTGACATGGAGCAGCCGCAGACCTGGCGCGCCAGTATGGAGACCCGCGTGACGGCCATCATCCACGAGATCGGTGTGCCGGCCCATATCAAGGGTTACCACTACCTGCGTGAGGCCATCCTGTACTCCATTGACAATCTGGATGCCATCAACGCCGTGACCAAGGTGCTGTATCCCGAAGTTGCCAAGCGCTTCAACACCACACCCAGTCGGGTGGAGCGGGCCGTGCGCCACGCCATCGAGGTGGCATGGGATCGGGGCGATCTGGACACCCTGCAGAAGTACTTCGGCTTCACCGTCAGCAACATTAAGGGCAAGCCCACCAACAGCGAGTTCATTGCCATGATTTCGGACCGCCTGCGCCTGCAGATGCGGGAGCAGTAATACTAAGTCCAGAAACCTGAAAACCATAAGCACCCCTGATTGATTTCAATTAGGGGTGTTTATTGCTGTCTGTAAGGAACTTATGTAATATAAGGATTGACTTATGCGGAAAGGAGTGTTAATATTTTCACAGTTTGGAAAGCAAACGTGCTTCACAAAAGAAAATAACGCGCGTTTGAAAGGGGAATTATCGTGAAAACAGTTAGTATAAAGGGTGTTGACCTGTCTGTTCTGTCTCTGGGTACGGTTCAGCTGGGTCTGAACTACGGCATCAACAATGCAAACGGAAAGCCCAGTCAGGAGACCGCGAATGCGATTTTGGATGCGGCGATCGAGGGCGGCATCAATACACTGGACACCGCTGCCGCTTACGGAGACTCCGAGGTGGTCATCGGCAACTGGCTGAAGACCGTCCCCGCGGAAAAGCGGCCCTTTATCGTGACCAAAGCGGTCCATCTGGACCAAAGTTCCCCGGAGAATTTGCGCAAGGACCTGTTTGCCCGGGTCAAGGCCTCCAAGGAGCGCCTGGGTGTGGAGCAGCTGGACCTGCTGATGCTCCACCATTTTGACGAGTACCTGCTGAATAAGGAGCTGTTCCGCGACCTGATGCAGGAGTTGAAGGATTCCGGCGAAGTGCGCTTCACCGGCGCATCCGCCTACTCCACTGACGACTATGCGGAGCTGGCGGCCACCGGCTTTGATGCCACCCAGATCCCGCTGAATCTGTTCGACTGGCAGCAGATCGAAAACGGCGGCATCAGAAAGCTGGAACAGGCCGGTATGATGGTGTTTGTCCGCAGCGTCTATCTGCAGGGACTGGTGTTCCAAAAGCCTGAGAATCTGGCACCCCACATGGGATTTGTGCGGCCCACGCTGGAGAAGTTCCGCTTCCTGTGTGACAAGTATGATCTCGCGCCTGCAACGCTGGCACAGAGCTTTGCACTGTCCGTTCCCGGCATTACCGGTCTGGTGCTGGGCAGCGAAACGGTGGAGCAGGTCAAGCAGAATATCGAATTGACCCAGCGGGCCGTAAAGCTGTCTGATGAGCAGATGGCGGAGATCCGGGAACTGTTTTTGGATACGCCCGAGCAGGTGTTGACTCCCAGCATGTGGCCTAAGGGATAACCGGGGCGGAGGACGTCATGACCATCGAATATACCCCCCGGGGCGTCTGCTCCCGGAAAATGACGGTGGAGATCGAGGGGGACATTATCCAGTCCGTCAACGTGGAGGGCGGCTGCAGCGGCAACCTGCAGGGCATCTCCCGCTTGGTGGAAGGAATGAAGGTGGAGGATGCCATCTTGCGTATGGAGGGCATCCGCTGCGGGTGGAAGAATACCTCCTGCCCCGATCAGCTCGCCACCGCACTGAAGCAATACCGCAAGTGAACGGAAGGGACACGGTCAGGCCGTGTCCCTTTTTTGCCCGTTGACATAAAAATGTAATATTTAACTGTGATAACAATATTTTGTGAGTGGAAGAACATTGGTGACGATATTTAGCGGTATTTAAACAGAAAAAGGGGAAATGGGAACTTTTTGAACTTTTAACAGCAAAAAATGAGTTGACATAAGGAGGGAAAGGGTATATACTGCGAATGTACCCAAAGAGAAAGGAGGGACGTAAATGATGACTGATACCAGCAAGATTCGCGGTTTGGTCCGCCTGGCCGGGGACATCGACGAGATGATCTTTGCCAGTGAGAACAAGGAAAACGCGCAGACTCAAATCCATAGTGAACGCTGAAAGAGGGGATAAGCGAAATGCAATGTGAAATGAGCAACGAATAACCGCCGCAACTTCGACCAAGGTCGAGATTGCGGCGGTTATTTTATGCGTTCGAGCCGTTACGAGCGGTGCGGAAACGGTAGAAAACGCTTTATATGGCAATATCTTGAAATTGAAGAAGGTATCGTGTATAATAGGCCCAGTCGGAGTATTCCGAAAAAATGCATTGCATCCCACACTGTGGGAGCGACAGCAGGAGGTAATTGAATATGAAACGGCAAAACAATTTGGTAAAAATGGTTGGCATCGCACTGATGATGGCGCTGGTCGTGGTGATGCAGGTCATCAGCGGTATCATCCCCCCGGTGAGTGGATTTTCCATCTCGCTGGTACTGATCCCGGTGGTGCTGGGCGCGGCAATTTACGGGCCGAGGGCCGGCGCGCTGCTGGGCGCGACCTTTGGTGTCATTGTGTTCGTCAACTGCGTGACCGGTGCAGATCCGGGCGGCGCCATGGTTTTTCAGGCCAATCCCGCTCTCTGCTTTCTCGTGGTGATGGCGAAAGGAACGCTGGCGGGCCTTGCGTCCGGCTGGGTTTATAAGCTGCTTCGCGGGAAGAATACCTATGTGGCCATGCTGCTGGCGGCTATCGTATGCCCCGTAATCAACACCGGTGTGTTCGTGGCCTGTATGCTGCTGTTTTTTGTTGATGTGCTGGCTGCGTGGGCGGGCGGCGGAGATCTGCTGGGGTACATCCTGACGGGACTGATCCTGGCAAACTTTGTTCCCGAACTGATCATCAACGTTGTATTCAGTCCTGCGGGGGAGCGGATCTGCCGCGCGGTAAACGGGAAAAAAGCCTGACAGGAGGAGACGTATATGCTGCTTGCAATTGACATCGGCAATACCAACATCGTACTGGGCGGGTTGAAGGATGATAAAATTCTCTTTGAGGCCCGCATCGCTACCGACCGCATTATGACCTCTGACCAGTATGCGGCAGAGATCAAGAATATGCTGGGGTTGTTTGGTGTGTCGGCTGCGGATGTAGAGGATTGCATTATCTCCTCCGTGGTTCCCCCGGTATTCAATTCGGTGCAGACCGGTGTTTGGAAATTCACCGGCAAGCAGCCCATGGTGGTTGGCCCCGGACTGAAAACCGGATTGAACATCCACATGGACATCCCCTCACAGGTCGGCAGCGACCTGATCGTGGCCGCGGTGGCTGCGCTGGCGGAATATGCGGCGCCCCTGGTGCTGATCGATATGGGTACCGCCACCACCATTCAGGTGATCGAGCCGGACAACGTGTTCGTGGGCGGTCTGGTGTTCCCGGGCGTTATGGTATCGCTGGATTCCCTGACCAGAAATGCGGCCCAGCTGCCCGGCATCAGTCTGGACAAACCTAAGCAGGTGATCGGTAAAAACACCGTGGACTGCATGCGCGGCGGCATTATGTACGGCACGGCCGCCATGTTGGACGGTGTGATCGACCGGGTGGAGGAAGAACTGGGACACAAGACCACGGTGGTCGCCACAGGCGGTCTTGCACAGTTCATCATTCCTCTGTGCAAGCGGGAGATCACCTACGAGCGCGACCTGCTTTTGAAGGGCCTGAACATCATCTACAAGAAGAACAAAAAATAAAAAACAGCTCCACCCGATCGGGTGGAGCTGTTTTTTGTTTGGATTACTCCTGAGCGATGGCACCCATGGGGCAGGTGTCAGCGCAAGCGCCGCAGTCCAGGCAAGCGGCAGCGTCGATCACGTACTGAGTGTCGCCCTGGGAGATAGCGCCCACGGGGCAGGAATCGGCGCAAGCGCCGCAGCTGACGCAAGCGTCACTGATCTTGTAAGCCATTATGTAACACCTCCATTTGAAATGTGTATTCTATTCTAGCACAAGTTTTTGAAAAAGCAATATATTTTTCAAAAAAGCGGGCATAGTTCATGCAGAGTAAATGTGAGGTGACAGGATGCAGGAGAGTAATTTTACCCCGGAGGCCCTGAATGTGCTGTGCCTGGCCCGGCAAAACGCCTGTGCTTTGGGCCACAGCTACGTGGGCAGCGAGCATCTGCTGCTGGCACTTTCGGCTTTGGAAGAAAACGTTGGGCGAATGCTGCAAAACAGGGGTGTGGCAGAGGGCGCGCTGAGAAAAGTGCTGGCAGCGCAGATGGGTGTGGGCAAAAGCGGAGGACCGTGTCAGGGATTGACGGTACGCTGCAGACAGATCATACGTTTTGCGGTGACAGAGTCCCGGCAGACCGGAGCGGCGGCAATTTCCCCGGAGCATTTGCTGCTGGGGATGCTGCGGGAGGGGTGTGGAAGCGGCGTGAAGCTGCTCAGCCGACAGGGCATTGACTCGGACCGCTTTTACCGACAACTGCGTGCAGGGTTAGGCGGCAGTGAGGCGCCCACGCCGCGGCGCAGCCGGGAGGTGGAGCGGCCCGGCCAGACGAGTGAGACCCGCCTGTTGGACCAGTGCGCCCGGGACCTGACACGGTTGGCGGCTCAGGGCAGCCTTGATCCGGTCATTGGCAGGGACGAAGAACTGGAGCACATCATCCGCATCTTGTCCCGGCGGAGTAAAAATAATCCCGCCCTTATCGGTGACCCCGGTGTGGGCAAGACTGCCCTTGCGGAAGGACTGGCTCAGGCCATCATTCGTGGCAGCGTACCGGACAACCTGCGGGGGCGGCGGGTCTGCGCATTGGATCTGAGCGCCATGGTGGCGGGGACCAAGTACCGGGGCGAGTTTGAGGACAAGCTGCGCAAGGTGTTGGATGAGGTGCGTCGGGCGCGCAACATTATTCTGTTCGTGGACGAACTTCATACCATCGTTGGCGCAGGCAGTGCCGAAGGCGCCATCGACGCGGCCAATATCCTGAAACCCGCTTTGGGCAGGGGAGAGATCCAGATGCTGGGTGCCACCACACAGGAGGAGTATCGGCGTTATATTGAAAAGGATGCTGCACTGGAGCGGCGTTTTCAGCCGGTGGTCGTCCGGGAACCGGACCGGGACAGCGCCATAGCCATACTGCAGGGGCTTCGCGGACGTTACGAGCGGCATCATCGGCTGACGATCACCGACGAAGCGATCACGGCGGCGGTGGACCTGTCCCGACGGTATCTGCCTCAGCGGTTTCTGCCCGACAAGGCCATCGACCTGATGGACGAAGCCGCGGCACGGGTGCGCCTGACCCGACACACCCTGCCCCCGGAGCTGCAGCGGCTGGAGCGGCGGGTGACAGAAGCGGCCCGGGAGCGGGAGACGGCCATCCAGAGGCAGGACTACGAGCGGGCGGCGGTGCTGCGGGATGCGGAGGAAGACTTCCGCCGTCAGTTGGACAGCCGCACCCAAAGCTGGCACAAGGAGCGGCCGGCACAAAAGGTGACAGCGGCAGACATTCAGGCAGTGCTGACCGGGTGGACGGGAATCCCGGTCACAGAACTCTCTATGGAAGAACGGCAGAGGCTGGCCGCGCTGGAATGCACGCTCCGCGAGCAGGTCGTGGGGCAGGATGATGCAGTACAGGCGGTGGCCCGCGCGGTGCGCCGGGGCAGGCTGGGACTGAAAGATCCGGACCGGCCGGTGGGAAGCTTCTTGTTCCTCGGTCCCAGCGGGGTGGGCAAGACTCTGCTGTGCCGCAGCCTTGCCGCAGCGCTGTTCGGCAGCGAGGACTCCCTGATCCGATTTGATATGTCTGAGTATATGGAGGCCCACACAGTGTCCCGGCTCATCGGCTCACCCCCGGGCTACGTGGGTCATGAGCAGGGCGGACAGCTGACGGAACGGGTGCGCCGTGCGCCATGGTCGGTGGTGCTGCTGGATGAGATCGAAAAGGCCCATCCGGACGTGTGGGGCCTGCTTCTGCAGATCATGGACAGCGGAACCCTGACCGATGCGCTGGGCCGCAAGACGGACTTCCGCAATACGGTGGTGGTCATGACTTCCAACCTCGGAGCGGGACGGTTTTCCGGCGGTCAGCTGGGATTTTCTCCCGGCGGCACAGCGGCGGTGGACAATGGAGTGCTGGCCGATGCGAAAAAGACCTTCCGGCCGGAGTTTTGGGGTCGGCTGGACGGTGCGCCGGTGTTCCATCCGTTGGACAGCGCAGCCTTGCATGAGGTTGGCCGCAAGCAGCTGCAGCGGGTGACAAAGCGCTTTGAAGAAATGGGCATTGCGCTGGAGGTCACAGACGGGGCGCTGTGGTGTCTGACCGAGGGAAAGGGCGACCCGGCCCATGGGGCGCGGCCGCTGCTGCGGGCGGTGACAGAGCAGATCGAAGACCCGGCCGCTGACCTGCTGCTGAGCGGACAGGTGAACTGCGGAGGCAGAGTGCTGGCAGACCGGGAGGGAGACCGGGTGGTGCTGCGTGTCATGTGAACAGCCCTTGCAAAATCCCTGCCGTATGCTATAATTTCCTTATCCTGATTTAGGAGTGACTTGGTATGGAGCGTACCCGCGCAAGCGGTGTTTTACTGGCGATTTCCGCCCTGCCCGGACCTTACGGCATCGGCTCGCTGGGCGAGCCTGCCCGGCGGTTCGTGGATTTTCTGGTCCGGGGAAGCCAGCGCTGGTGGCAGATTTTGCCCCTTGTTCCCCTCGGAAACGGCGCATCCCCTTATATGTCCCCCTCCGCCTTTGCGGGCAACCCGCTGCTCATCGACCTTGACATGCTGGCACAGGAGGGTCTGCTGACCCCGGAGGAACTGGACAGCGCCCGCTGTCAAAGTCCGGACCGGGTGGACTACGTCCGGCTGAACGAGACACGACTGCCCCTGCTGCGGCATGCGTGGCAGAGGTCGAAAGGACGGCCCGAGGAGGCAGATCCTGTGGAGATGCCGTGGCTGGAGGACTATGCGGCCTTTTCTGCTCTGCACGACCACTATCGGTCCGGCTGGTGGGAGTGGCCCTGCGATGCTGTCCCCGACCCGGAGGAGAGGGACTTCCATCGCTTTTTGCAGCGGACATTTTACCGCCAGTGGTTTGCGCTCAAGCAGTACGCCAACGAGCGGGGCGTGCGGCTGATGGGCGATATCCCCATTTACCTGTCTGCCGACAGCGTGGAGCTGTGGCGCAGACCGGAAATCTTTGAACTGGAGAAGGACGGACGTCCCTCCGCTGTGGCGGGTGTGCCGCCGGATGCCTTCTGCCCCGACGGACAGCTGTGGGGAAATCCCCTGTACAACTGGCAGCGGGAGGCGACCTTTGATTTCTGGAAAGAGCGCATCGGTTGGTGCGCCAAACTCTACGACGGGGTGCGAATCGACCACTTCCGGGCGTTTCACAACTATTGGTCTGTTCCCGCCGATGCCGAGACGGCGGCGGAGGGCGAGTGGCTGCCCGGCCCGGGTATGAAGCTGCTGAACGCGCTGCAGGCGGCGGCGCCGAAGCTGGAGCTGATCGCGGAGGATCTGGGAGATCTGGATGCGGGTGCGATCGAGTTTGTGCGCACCTGCGGCGTACCCGGTATGCGTGTGCTGGTCTTTGCCTTTACACCCGGTGCGGAGAGCGCGTTTCTGCCCCATAACTGCGATGAAAATTGTGTAGTCTATACCGGCACCCACGATACCCCCACCTTTGTCCAGTGGTTCCATGAAGCCGATAGCGAAACAGCAGCCTATGCCCGTGCCTACCTGCGCCTGCGGGAGGATGAGGGACTTGGCTGGGGCGGACTCTGCGGCGCGTGGGGGACAAGGGCGTACCTTGCCATCGCGCCCATGCAGGATGTGCTGGGACTGGGGGCGGATGCCCGCATGAATACCCCCGGCACCATGGGTGATCACAACTGGTCCTGGCGGGTGCGGTACGAGGCATTCAACGACGGTGTGGCCGACCGGCTGTCCCATCTGACCAAAATTTACAGCCGGGCCAATTAACCTCTTGCAAAAGTATTTGTACTGGTATATAATACACCAGTACGCCGGTGTGATGGAATTGGTAGACGTGACGGACTCAAAATCCGTTCCTGGCGACAGGGTGTGGGTTCGAGTCCCACCACCGGCACCAAAAAACCGATACCCCCGTGAGGGGGTATCGGTTTTTTGATTTCGTGTCCGGCGGGACGAGAACCCGGGTTCGATTTATTGCCCCTTAGCGGCTACGCCGCTTAGGGGCAGTTAATGCATGCGGAGCGAAGCGCAGTCGCTGTCCCACCACCGGCTCTTGGCGCGCAGACGTCCCACCTATCCCACGCCGACCTCGATGGTCAGCATGGGTGAAAATATTATTCGCGACCAAACCGCCACTTAAGCCAGTCAAACAGCATATACCGCCTTTTCAAACGAACGATTACAGGTTTCCATTCACCGCATCCTTCGCACAGGTCTAATTCATCGGACAGAATGTAATGAGCTGCCGGGTAGTCTTCACCCATAAGCTTATTCCAACAATCAAAGCAGAATTCGGCCATTACGATCACCTCCTGCAAATACAATAGCACAACTGCATTGCAAATGCAATGCATACATCTGGTGGAGAACACCATAAACTGATTGCAGTACATTTGTATTGCGAGGTGTCACGCATGGGCAAATTTAAGATTCCTTCTACACCGCCTACCACAAATAAGACCATTCGATTTCCTAATGATGTGATTGAGGCGGTTGAGAGGGCCATTCAAGGAAATGAGTGTACCTTTTCGGCCTTTGTGATCGAAGCTGTCCGTTCTGCGCTGGACGATTTGGAACAGCAAGATGATTAACAAAACCCCCGCCCCGACAGTTGTCGGGGCGGGGGTTGCACTTTCTTACAAAGCAAGACAACCGCTCAAACAGATTGCGCAGCAGTGGAATACATGGTAAAATTTTATAAAGAGAGGTGGGGTAGCAATGAAAAAACTTGGAATCATAGTATTCTTTATCCTTTTTGCAATACCGCTGCCGTTTGCCGCTCTTTACAGCCTGTTTGCTTTGGCGGGAATTGTGATGGAACTCGCTGAGCTGAACTTTGGCATGGTCGTGGTTTATCTGATGATTATGCTTGCGGCTGTTCCGTATGGTTTGATCTACATCTATGCGTTGATTAGAACACTGGACAGTGAGAAAGTTTCACCTGCAACATTTGCACCGGCTATGCAGCTCGCTGTTGCGGCATTGCTGCTGGTGCTTATAAATCCGGTAGCCGAGCTGATTGGCGCGTCCGAGACACGTTTTGGATTGCGGGCGGGAGATTACGAAATCGTTGAGTCGCTGGATACCCACGGTGGATTTCACGGCGACGGCACGTATTATTTGATTCTGGACTGTTCGAAGAACCGGGAGAAAGCGCTGAAGGCGGTCAGCAAATGGGACAGGCTTCCTTTGCCGGAAAACATGGATCAGTTGATGTTTGGTGATGAGGCTTCGTGGTACCGAATTGCGGACGAAGCAAAAATGCCGAGAGTGGAAAATGGTTACTATGTCTTTCAAAACAGGTCGTCTGATAAGGCGGCCTTTGACAAGTCGGGCCGTATTGAAAACTTTACAATCGCCGTCTATGATACCGATGCGGATATGATGTATTATTTTGAATGGGATACCTGACAACAAAAAACACGGAAGGTCAATTGACCTTCCGTGTTTTTTTATCTATCAGCTTACTTGCCGCAGAACTCCTTGGCGACCTCCACAATGTGGTCGGAGGACAGGCCGAACTGCTTGAGCAGGGCCACGGCGGGACCGGAGTGACCGAACTCGTCGTTGACGCCGATGCGGCGCACGGGAACGGGACACTTCTCGGCAACGCAGGAGCAGACAGCCTCGCCCAGACCGCCGATGATGTTATGCTCCTCGCAGGTGATGATCTTGCCGCACTCCTTGGCAGCCTTCAGCACCAGCTCCTCGTCCAGAGGCTTGATGGTGGCCATGTTGATGATGCGGGCGGAGATACCGGCCTCGGCCAGGATCTTGCCGGCCTCGATAGCCTCGGCAACCAGCAGGCCGTTGGCGATGATGGCCACGTCGGTACCGTCCTGAATGACCTCGCCCTTGCCGATCTCGAACTTGAAGTTGGCCTCATCGTGGAACACGGGCACAGCCAGACGGCCAAAGCGCAGGTACACGGGACCGTTGTGCTCGTAAGCGGCCTTGACGGCGGCGCGGGCTTCCACGTCGTCGGAGGGGGACATAACGACCATGCCGGGGATGGAACGCATCAGAGCGAAGTCCTCGCAGCACTGGTGGGAAGCGCCGTCCTCACCGACGGAGATACCGCCGTGGGTGGCGCCGATCTTCACGTTCAGCTGGGGATAGCCGATGGAGTTGCGGATCTGTTCGAAGGCACGACCGGCGGCGAACATAGCAAAGCTGGAGGCGAAAGGCACCAGACCGGCGGTAGCAGCACCGGCGGCCACGGCGATCATGTTGCCCTCGGCAATGCCGCAGTTGAAGTGACGCTCGGGGAAAGCCTTCTTGAAAATGCCGGTCTTGGTGGCACCGGCCAGGTCGGCGTCGAACACGATCAGGTCGTCATGCTCGGCGGCCAGCTCAGCAAGCGCGTTGCCGTAGCTGTCACGGGTTGCGATCTTCTTAACGTCTGCCATGTTACATTGCCTCCACTTCTGCCAGCTGGGCCTTCAGTTCGGCCATAGCGATGGCGTATTCCTCGTCGTTGGGAGCCTTGCCGTGCCAGCCGGCCTGGTTCTCCATGTAGCTGACACCCTTGCCCTTGGTGGTCTGCATGATGATGCCGAAGGGCTTGCCCTTGGTGGCGCGGGCCTTGGCAAAGGCGGCCTCCAGCTGCTCGAAATCGTGGCCGTCCACCACGGCGACCTCGAAACCGAAGGCCTTCAGCTTCTCGTCGATGGGGTAGGGACTCATAACGTCGGCGACCTTACCGTCGATCTGCAGGCCGTTGTTGTCGATGATGGCGCAGAAGTTGTCCAGGTTGTAGTGGGCGGCGAACATCATAGCCTCCCAAACCTGACCCTCCTGAATCTCGCCGTCACCCAGCAGGGTGTACACGCGGTTGGTCTTGCCCTGATGCTTGGCAGCCAGAGCCATGCCGGCGGCGGCAGAGATGCCCTGACCCAGAGAGCCGGTGGACATGTCGACGCCGGGGACCATGTTCATGTTGGGGTGGCCCTGCAGATAGCTGTCGATGTGGCGCAGGGTGGGCAGGTCCTCCACGGGGAAGAAGCCGCGGTTGGCCAGAACGGCATACAGGCCGGGGGCGGTGTGACCCTTGGACAGGACAAAACGGTCACGGTCGGCCCACTTGGGGTTCTTGGGATCGATGTTCATCTCCTTGAAGTACAGGTAGGTGAACACTTCGGTGGCGGACAGGCTGCCGCCGGGATGGCCGGCCTTGGCGCCGTGAGTGCCCTCGATAACACCCATGCGGACCTTGCAGGCCGTTGCCATCAGCTGCTTTTTCTCGTTGCTGGTCATGGCAATAATCTACTCCCTTCCAAACTGATATCTCATAATTTGAATGGTTTGCCGCGGCGCAAGGCGCACCCCGGCATGATATCTGCCTTATTATAGTACATTTGCGGAGAAAGTGCAAGGGCGCAGGGGAAGTTATTCCAAAAAGAAGAGAGAAAATAAACGAAAAAATGGGTCCGGCTTTGTGCCGGACCCATAAAAACGGATCACTGGGAGTCTTCCTCGGCGGGAGCGGGGGGAGTGTCCTTGGTGGGCAGGAACTCCTTGACCGAGGGGACAGAGAAGACGGAATCGCCATTGCCATCGCCCTTGAGCTTGCTGTTGATCTGGATCACGTTCTTGACCAGCAGCAGAGCCATCATCAGCAGCTCGTACACCAGACGCACCACGATAGGACCGACCAGCAGGGTCAGCAGGCCCTGACCGCCAAACCAGTGGAAGTACTGGTATTCAAAGTGGATCTGGAAGCCCAGCAGGGAGAACAGACCGCTGAAGATGCACAGGCAGGTGGACAGAATGTAAAGCACCTGCAGGAGCTTTTCCACGATCAGAAACTTGAAATTGACCGCATCGTGCAGGAACTTGCCGAATTTGCCCAGCTTGGGCAGGTACTTCTCCGGGACGATGAAGATCAGGGTCAGTACCGTGGCGGCGACGGCGGCAATTGCGGCGATCACCATCATGATGGGATAGGTGTTGATCATACCGGGAATGGACATCATAGGAAAACCTCCTTTGTATTGATGGCTTCATTATACTAAAATTGTAATATTTTGTCAATTGAGAACAAAACACACTTGAAATTCGCTGATTTGTGATATAATGGGAACAACAAAGAGCAGGAGGTGCTTATATGGGCAGTTATCTAGGCATTGAATTCGGCTCCACCCGCATTAAGGCGGTGGCGATTGACGGGCAGTACCGGCCCGTTTCCTCCGGAGAGTTTACCTGGGGCGCCAAGTATGAAAATGGGGTTTGGACCTATGATCTGTCTCTCGCCACAGAGGGACTGCGAGCGGTGCTGAGCCAAATCGAGGGCATCAAAACCGTTGAAGCGGTGGGTATTTCCGGCATGATGCACGGTTACCTGGCCTTTGATAAGGACTGGAATCTGCTGACGCCCTTCCGCACGTGGCAGAACACCATCACCGCTCAGGCGGCCAAGGAACTGACCGAACTGTTTGGCTTTAACGTGCCTCAGCGGTGGAGCATTGCCCACCTCTATCAGGCGGTGCTGAACCGGGAGGAGCATATTCCTCAAGTTGCCCACATTACCACGCTGGCGGGATATATGCACTATCTGCTCACGGGAGTCAATGCCGTGGGTGTGGGCGAGGCATCCGGCATCTTCCCAATCGACAGCGAGAACCTCTGCTATGATGAGGAAATGATGCGGAAGCTGGAAAAACGACTGGAGGGAGAGAACCTGCCGTGGAACGTGCGGGATGTACTGCCCCGGGTGCTGGCGGCGGGTGAGCCTGCAGGTGAGCTGACCGCGGCGGGCGCGCAGTTGTGCGGCGGCCGGCTGGCGGTGGGAACACCGTTTGCTCCGCCGGAGGGCGATGCGGGAACCGGGATGGTGGCGACCAATGCCGTGGCACCCCGCACAGGCAATATCTCTGCCGGAACTTCTATTTTCTCCATGGTGGTGCTGGAACATGACCTGCAGCATGTTTATGAGGAAATCGACATGGTCACCACCCCGGCGGGACGGCCTGTAGCCATGGTCCACTGCAACAACTGCACAGCCGACTCTAACGCGTGGGTATCCGTCCTCGGCGAAGCGGCCCGGCTGTTTGGTGCTGCTCCCACCGATGGGGAGCTGTTTACCGCGCTGTACAAAAAGTCGCTGGAGGGTGAGGCCGACTGCGGCGGCGTGCTGACCTGCAACTATCTGGCAGGGGAGGGTATTACCCATCTGGATGCGGGCCGGGCCATGGTAGTGCGCCGGCCGGAGGCGAGGTTCACCCTTGCCAATTTCCTGCGCTCTATGCTCTATGCAACTATGGCCACTTTGCGGCTGGGAATGGACATTCTGGACGCTGAAAATGTGACTGTTGACACCCTGACCGGCCACGGAGGCCTGTTCAAGACCCCCGGTGTGGCTCAGCGGTATATGGCTGCGGCCTGCAACACCGCCGTCAGCTGCATGGAAACCGCGGGAGAGGGCGGACCTTACGGCATGGCACTGCTCGCGGCCTATCGTGCCAACAAGTGTGAGGGAGAAAGCCTTGACAGATATTTGGAGGACAGGGTGTTCCGGAATGTGTGCAGAACGGTGCTGAAACCCACGCAGGAGGACTTGGACGGCTTTGCCGCCTATATGGAAGATTATAAAAAGCTGCTCCGGGTCGAGAACACTGCGGTAAGCGTGCTGTAATAGGGGAAACAAAAAGCGAGGTGCGATCTGCAACTCGCTTTTTATTGAATTACTGTTCAAATGTGAACTTGTCCCAGGGGATGTCCACCGGCTTTTTCTCGGTGAGGATCTCGTCAATGTGCAGCAGCAGGGGATAGTCGGACAGGTTGGCAAGTCCCCGCGCGGCCTTGGCGCGCACCGCCTGCGCCACACGGCCTGCCACCACGAGGGACTCCAACGTCACTCCCTGCAGCTCCGCCTTGGCCGCGTCGATGTCCAGTCCCCGGCCCAGCAGGATGCCGATGAGCCGGGTGCGGCCGCCGTACACGGTGACGTACAGGTCGCCGGCGCCCACCACGAGGTTGTTCAGGTCACCTGCGCCCTGCAGGTTCAAAAGCTTCTGCATCTCACGCACGGACTGTCCGAAGACAGCGGCCTGAGAGTTGAAGTGCAGCTCGCTGTCTGGACCAAATTCCTTTTGATTCAGTCCGATGGTCAGGGCGATGCCAAGGGCGTAGCCATTTTTCAGGGCCACGGCGCTCTCCACGCCCACCACGTCGGTGGACAGGCTGATATGGTAGTAGCTTGTAGCCATGGCGGACTTGATCATGCGCAGGACGTCCATGTCCTTGCCGCAGAAGCTGACCTCGGTTTGGTCATGGGCCACCAGCTCGTAGCTGGTGCAGGGGCCGCCGATGGCGTTGAGGGGGATGGTTTTGCCAAGCTCGTCCAGCTTCTGCTGCCAGATGTCGGGATAGGTCAGCAGAGTGCCGTCGGGCAGGTTCCACAGGCCCTTGGTCACCGAAATGACCGGGACGTGTTCCTCCAGCCGGGGCAGGATCTCGTCCCGGAACCACTCCACACCGAAGCTGCTGACACCACAGATAATAAAGTCCGCACCGGGGATGACGGTGTCCAATTCTTCAATTTGATGGTATTGCACCCCGTCGGGGAAGTCCCGGACAAACTTGGGATGGCGGCCGGTTTGTTTGCAAGTTTCGATGATGTCCCGGTCCAAATGAGTACCTACCAAGTGGACCTCGTTGCCGTTTTCCCGGGCAGGGAAGGCAAGGGCGGAGCCCATCATGCCCGAGCCGATGATCACAATTTTACGCATGGTCAATCTTCCTTTCGTGGGTTTTACAGGGCGCGCAAACCGAATTTAACGGCGGCCAAAAGCAAAATGTGCAGAGGGTAGAAGATGTAGAAAGCGTATTTGAGTGCGGGGGATTTGATAAAGCCGCGGCGGTGGTTGTACAGATTGATGGGAATGAATGCGGCAAGAGCGGCAAAACCGCCTGAAAGCAGGGGGTATGCGGTGACTGCCTGCAGGGCGGGACGCGTCCGGAAACAATAGATCAGAAGGATCAGGATAACGCCGGACAGGCCGTAATCAGGTTTGATGAGAACAGCCACCGCCAGAATAAAAGCCATCAGGATCGCGTTTTCGCCTTCCGAGCGTTCGCGCTCGGATATGCAGATGAGCAGCGAACCCAAAAGCAGGGTGAAGAATACGTTCTGCTTCCCGGCGTAGAAGAGATTGCCGCTTACCAGAATATTAAACGGAAGTTCGGATATAACGGCAAAGCAAAAAAGCCTGAGGATGTAACGGCTTCTGTCCCGGGTGTGGACAAGCCCCTCGCTGATGAGAAAACAGAATATGGGGAATGCCAGACGCCCGATTTTGCGCATAATGTAGTAGACAGTGATCTTGTCGCCCAAAAGAGGGAACGTCAGCAGTGGGATCTCAGCCCCAAGCAAAAGGGCGCTGTGGTCGATCAGCATGGAAACAACGGCAATCAGTTTGAGCATGCTTCCGCTGAGACAGCGGAGCTTACTGCATGGGATACATTTCGACAAAATATTCCCTCCCTCGCGTAGTGTGATCTTAATTGTATCACCAATCGACCGAAAAGGCAATCTGTGGGCAGGCAGTATAGTTTTCCTGAAATCACAGATACTAGCGCTAGAATTTGGTTTTTAAGGAGACGTGCATATATGAAAGCAACCGGAATTGTACGGCGCATTGAGGAATGCGTTATAATAGGGCAAACCGCTTTGAACCCGCATAAACACTGGGGTTTTCGCTGGTTTGCCCCATTGAACGCATTGGTGTCAAAAACGGGTTTTTGGCGGGTTTTATACATAGCAAAAGCGAGGTGAAATCACCTCGCTTTTTGTTGCTGTTTGCAATAATGGTTGCATTTAGATATAATATCTATAATAGAAAATTATTCACCAAGGAGATTAAAATGAAACCCAAGAACTCTACGAATGAAAATATGTATTCTCTTTCACTAATTTTAAATGATTGTGCAACAATTGCGGGTTTGTTGCAAAACTCAAGAAATCCTATATTATCTATGATGGCTCTGCCCTATGTTGCTCTTTTTTGCGTGGAAGCAGAAAACTATTTGAATATTGAGTTGTTGAACGGTGAGTATGCCAAAGACATTACGGATATTAGAAATGCAATAAAAATATATGGGGAGCGTTTTGCGAGGTCAAGCAAAAGATTCTTATCGGCAGATTTTTCCCAAGATTCAATTTTCGGCAATAAATTATTGTATAAATGTATGCGCAAATTGAACATACATTATAATTTGGGTGTTTATTGTGATGAGTACGGTAATGTTGTAGGCAACACACAATTGATAGAGGACACCCTTGCGTTAAAATGGCTTAATGATGAGCAACGTTCCATAAAGAGTTTTGAAATAGGCAAGGAGATGGGAGAAGCCGTTGGAAAACTTTTGACGTCTTTCGGGCACAAGCGCCTTCCTCGAATTGAGATCCACAACAACCTTCCTGTTCTATATTATATAGATGCCAATACTAATCGCAAAAAGAGTATATTTTTGAAAGGTTATAACAAAAAAGTTAATCTTCTAATTCTACATATGCTTAGCAATCTAGGATTTGTAAACAATTTGCTTTCCAAACTCTTACCGAAAGACAGCCTATGGCTTTTTCGAGTACGGTATGTCGTTACATATTATTCATTATTAGGCATAGAAAAAATGAGAAATTATTTAATTAAGAAATATGGAAAAACCGATACAGTGGCCATAGAGTGCGAAAGATATATTGCAAAAAGAAACGATTTGTTTAATAGTGATTTTCGTAGCTGTATGATGCATTATGGTTTGTGCAACGGAGAAGACTATTTGATAAAGGATGAATACAATGATGTGAGCAAAAACTTTTATGGATTAATAGAAAGTTGCTATGAAGGTAAAACGTTTGAACAGTTAAATTATGAGATTATAATGTTTGGGAAAGAGTTGGAAAAATTTCTAAGCAAGCAATTGTCTATAGATAAAAATCAGTTAGAAAAACTATAAGCTAATTTTGGTTGAAAGCGGAGTGGGAATCCACTCCGCTTTAAGATTATAGTAAAGAGCCACCAATAAAATGTCACAAAAATACGGCGCTTTTCAATTTATTAGAAAAATTGTCACACTTCAAAATGTTAAGAGCTCTTGACATTTTGCTCTGCTATGAGTATAATGAAAATGTAAAAAAGTTTTTACATTTTCTGCGAGGTGATATTTATGAAAAAGTTTTTTAAGAAGCTCGGTTTTCGTAAGATGGATGAAATGGAACAGCATATTGCCTTCAAAGCCCAGAGAAATGCATTTGTATTTCTCCTGGCCGCTTTGTTGATTTGGACTTTATATGAAGCATATAAGGTTTTTGCTTTTGATGCTGTGTTAAATCCTTTTCCCTGTATGCTACTCGCTGCAGCATCGTGTATTCAAACCTTTTCACAGCTTATTATGACACGCAATGCAGTAAAGGATGACGAGGACTCATTTGAAACTTCTCCCTTACTGAAGATCATAATTTGGGTATGTGTTGTAGCCGGAGTGATAGTAACAATCGGTGCGGCTATTATGATTATGGGTGTGAAATTATGATAAACAAGATTAAGGAGCTTCGCAAAGCTGGTGGCTATCGGCAGGAAGATCTCGCAGAAGCATTAGGCGTTTCCCGTCAGACTATCATAGCAATAGAAAATAACAAGTATAATCCAACCCTTGAACTTGCAATGAAAATGGCACGTCAATTAAATACAACGGTTGAAGAACTTTTTGAATTGGAGGACTGAATATGAAAAAGAAATTATTAGCGCTAATACCTTATGCGATTGCATTAGCAATAAACTTTTACCTATTACCTTTGTTGATCAAAGATACCGGGGTAGGCATGCTTATGATGTTGCTCGTCATCCCAATGCTTACTTTCATCTGCTCTGTAATTTATGGTGTTCGTCAAGGTTTTGATTTCCTGTTACCTATTATTGCAACAATTCTATTTGCACCTACAATTTTCATTTTCTATAATGCTTCGGCGTGGGTTTATATCATTGTGTATTCGGTCATTTCCCTTGCCGGCAACGGTATCGGAAGAGTCTTTTACAAGAAAAGATAATATTTGATTTCTGCCAAGTGTATACGCATTTATAATGGGGGTGTTTTTATGAAATTGAAAAAGATACTTTTGAGTGTACTCACTCTTGGCGCACTAGCGTTAGAATTGTTACCCGGCGGCGTTATTTTGCGATTTGCTAATCCTGAAGGTGAACCTTGGATTCACACATATAATTACTTCAGTCTGACACCGTTTGGTTATGCCAATTTTGGCCCTTTTATTGTCGCCATACTGACTTGTGTTCTGCTTGTATTAGCGGTCATCTATCTATTCAAGCAAAGCAAGGGACTGAATACAGCTGTTATGATTGTGTCCGGTATTGCTACGGCGACGTCTTTAATGCCGTTGATGTTTGGAATTGAATATATCACGGTAATCGGTGTAATCATAACCTTACTTTTAGCAGGAACTTTCGGATGTTGTTTTATCAAAGAATAATAAACCCAAGGGCGATGACAAATCCGTCATCGCCATTTTCGTATCTCGATTTGAAATTTTAAAAACAATTGGAAATTCCACTCATAATTTCTACAAAAAGTGTGATACTAAAAAAGAGCAAAAAAACAACAACTCGTCCCAGATAAGGACCTTGGCAGAGTCGTACTTTTTGAATGGAACGAGGCTTGATTTGAGCAAAACGAAAAATTCCGAAAATCCGCATAAATACTGGGTTTTGCACATTTTCGAGTAGAGAAAAGGAGTAGAAATATATGAAAGCAACAGGTATAGTTAGGCGTATAGATGACCTTGGGCGGGTGGTCATCCCCAAGGAGATCCGCCGTACCATGCGTATCCGCGAGGGCGACCCGCTGGAGATCTACACCGACAAGGAGGGCGGGGTCATTTTCAAAAAGTATTCCCTGCTGGGCGGCGTGACCGAGTTTGCCGGTCAGCTGTGTGAGACTCTGTGGCGCACCAGTGGCCATATCTGCGTTATCACCGATCGGGACAGCTGTATTGCGGCAGCCGGTGCATCCAAGCGGGAACTGGTAGATAAGCAGGTTTCCGAGCAGGTGGAACAGCTTATGGAAAATCGGCAGCTTTTTCCTGCCAACGCACAGGAGAAGCCCGTTCCTCTGTGCGCCGATGGGGAGAAGTATCGGGTGCTGACCGGCGCGCCCATCCTGTCCGAGGGTGACGTGCTGGGCAGCGTGCTGCTGGTGGGCGGCGAGGACGATGGCCAGGTGGGGGAAGTGGAGGTCAAGCTGGTGCAGGCGGTTGCCGGCTTCCTTGGCCGACACATGGAGAGCTGAGAACGAAAAGAACGGCAGTAAAAACTGCCGTTCTTTTTGTTTGCAACACCTGCAAAGTAAATTGACCTTGCAGGCGTTCGATACAATCAAAGGCCGATCTGCCCGATGATCTCCTCTGCCATGCGGCTGACCAGTTCGAAATCAACGTGTGGGTTATAGAGTTTTTCCAACTCATCGTGCATGGACTTGGCCTGGGCGAGACAGCCGGCTGCGGCGGACTCCAATTGGTCGGCGATGTGGGCGGACAGCCGCAGCCGCCCCCGGTTTTCCCGCAGCAGAGCGGGGTCGATCATGGCATCGATATGCACCCGGCGGAAGGGAGCGGCGGGCAGCTGAGTGTCGCCGGGGCAGGAGAGGAACGCCAGCCCCAGCTTGGGAACCAGCAGATGTTCCAGCCGCATGGGGGCCATGGGGGAGGGGCAGGCCACCACGTCGTAGCCGCCCCGCTGAATCCCCGCCAGCAGGGTGGTCAGCATTTCGTGGGCCATACCATATCGGTCGCACAGGTGATATACCTTTTCGCATTGGGCGAACGCTGTACCCCACAGGGGCAGCTTTCCCCGGCAGGTCATGCCGGACAGGAACCGCTGACGTACCCGGCCTGCAGGCGCACCCTTTTTGCGGCGCACCTCCCGGGAAAGGATACCGGCGGCACGCTTTTGCATTTTGTCCCGGAGGGCATCGCTGTGCAGCGCGGCGCGGACATCCTGCCTTACCTGTGCCGCTGCAGACAGGTTGCCGTAGGCCTGCTGATAGCACTCTTTGTAACCTGTCATGCAGGATTTCAGTTGGTTCCGGAGCGGGGCGAGGGCGGCGGCATCATAGCAGGCGCCCAAGTTTACATAATGTTCGACCGCGCCGGGGAGCTTTGGCTCCACTACGTGGGGGGCGGTGCCGTCCACCAGGGCCACGCCCAGGGTGGGCAGCACCACGCCGTCCAGCGAAGCGGGGTCGCCGGAGCAGAGAATGTACTCCACGGGCAGCTCGGCCTGTTCCGCCCGCAGGGCGACACGGTTCATAAGGGTGGACTTTCCGCAGCCGGGACCGCCCTTCAGGATAAAGACCGTCCGGGCGATATCACGGTCGATGAGCTGGTCGTACAGGGAATAGAAGCCTTGGGGCGAGTTGGCTCCAAGGAAATATTGAACATTCGGCATAACCGACCCTCCGTTTTTCATATCTGAAACAGACTATGCCGCGGCGGAAGGGGCGGTCACAGATTAATCGTCCCGGAAAGACGGCATGACTTGCATATTGCGGTGCAGTTGGTGTATGATAGAAAAAATGCTCTTGGGAAGGAAGCCCTGCCATGACCGACCTGTTTGAAAAATCCATACAGACACTGGAACTGCCCCGGGTGCTGGAGATGCTGGCCGAACAGGCCGCTACCCGCGAGGGCAAGGACCGCGCCCTTGCCCTGCGGCCCATGACCGACCGGGATGACGTGCAGCGGGCTCAGGATGAGACCGCTGCTGCACTGAAGATGCTGGTCCTGCGGGGGACTCCCGGACTGGGCGATGTGAAGCCTGTGGGTGCCAGCCTGCAGCGGGCGGATATGGGCGGCAGCCTGAACACCCGGGAGCTGACCGAAATCGCCGGCGTGCTGCGCAGCGCCCGCACCGTGCGGGAGTACGGCGACGGCGCGGGGGAGGGCAGCTGTATTGATCATCTGTTCCGCAGTCTGACCCCCAATCGTTATCTGGAGGACCGCATCAGCGGCTCTATTCTGGGTGACGACGAGATTGCCGACTCCGCCAGTGCGGAGCTGGCCTCTATCCGCCGGCTCATCCGGGCGACTCAGGCCAAGGTGCGGGAGATCCTGCAGAAAATCATCTCCTCCAACCAGTCCAAGTATCTGCAGGAGTCCATTATCACCATCCGGTCCAACCGCTACGTGGTGCCGGTGAAATCCGAGCATAAAAACGACATCCCCGGTCTGGTCCATGATGTGTCCTCCACCGGCTCCACCTTTTTTATCGAGCCGATGGGGGTGGTCAAGGCCAACAACGAACTGCGGGAGCTGCAGACCCGGGAGCAGAAGGAGATCGACCGCATTCTGGCGGAGCTGTCTGCCGAGGCGGCAGCCCACAAAGAGGATATTCTGCAGAACTACGACCTTTTGGTTTTGCTGGACTGCATCTTTGCCCGGGCCAAGCTGGCCGCCCGCATGGATGCAAGCCAGCCCCGCCTGTCTGATAAGGGGATGAGTCTTGCCAAGGCACGCCACCCTTTGCTGGACAGAAAAAAGGCGGTTGCCAACGATCTGGAACTGGGAGAACGGTTTGATACCCTTGTCATCACCGGTCCCAACACCGGCGGCAAGACCGTTACGTTAAAGACCATCGGTCTGCTGACCCTGATGGCCCAGTGCGGCCTGCATATCCCTGCCGGAGCGGACAGCTCCGTGCGTGTGTTTGAGCGGGTGCTGGCCGACATCGGTGACGAGCAGTCCATCGCTCAGTCTCTGTCCACCTTCTCCTCCCACATGACCACCATCGTGGGCGTGCTGGAACAGGCGGACGAAGATACGCTGGTGCTGATGGACGAACTGGGCGCGGGAACCGACCCGGTGGAAGGTGCGGCCCTGGCCGCCGCCATCATCGAGCAGGCCCGCAGACAGGGTGCCAAGGTGGCTGCCACCACTCACTACGCTGAATTGAAGCATTATGCCATGACCACCCCGGGGGTGGAGAACGCCAGCTGTGAGTTCAACGTGGAGACCCTCGCGCCCACGTACCGGCTTATTGTGGGTATTCCCGGCAAGTCCAACGCCTTTGCCATTTCCCGGCGGCTGGGCCTGTCCGAGGAAGTGGTCCAGCGGGCGGCGGAACGGCTGGATGCCGAGAGTGTCCGCTTTGAAGATGTGCTGACTCAGCTGGACCAGCAGAGGCAGGAGATGGAGCGGGAGAAGCTCCGTGCTGCCCAACTGCGGCTGGAGATGGAGCAGTCTGCCAAGACGGTGGAGGAACACCGCAAAAGGCTGGAGCAGGAGCGGGCCAAGGTGGTGGACAAGGCCCAGGCCGAGGCGCGGGAGATCATTGAGCAGGCCCGTCAGGCCAGCGATCAGGTTTTTGCCGAATTGAAGGACATGCGCCGTCAGCAGCAGAAGCAGGACAACTGGCAGGCGGTAAATGACCGCCGTGCCGAGGCGCGCCGCCTGCTGAACGAGGCGGAGCGGGGCATCGGGGCCAAACCTGAGGAAGAACTGCCGCCGCCCACCAGAGCTGCCGTGGCCGGAGATACGGTGGAACTGGTGTCCATGGGTACAAAGGCCCAGGTCATTTCCGTCAACAAGGACGGCAGCCTGCAGCTGCAGGCCGGTATCCTGAAGATCACCGCCAGGCAGGAAGAAGTGCGCGTGGTGGAGGACAGCGCCGCCCACGCGAAAAAGGAGGCAGGCAAAGTGATCCGCCGGGCGGAGCGCACCCTGCGCACCACCGCTGCCAGCAGCGAAGTGGACCTGCGGGGCATGATGGTGGACGAGGCGCTGGCCAGTCTGGATATTTTCCTTGACAACGCGCTGCTTGGCCATTTGGAGAGCGTGCGCATCATCCACGGTAAGGGTACCGGCGCGGTGCGAAAGGCCGTGCGGGAGCATCTGAAGCACAGCCGTTACGTTAAGAGCTTCCGCCCCGGCCGCTACGGCGAAGGTGAAGATGGTGTGACGGTGGCGGAGTTGCGGTGACCCGTGGGCAAAAAGGTTGTTTTTTATGCATGGCGACAGAAAGTACTGTTATTTTAGACAAGTTAAAGCCGTCGATTTGTTCAAATTGCCGTTGACGAAACAGTTCGTAATTTGATATGCTATGGGTGAAAATACGCCGTGTGAAGCGGAGGTGCAAACATGTATAGCAAGGAAGCTGTTGTCAACAATCAGGTCGGCCTGCACGCCAGACCCGCAACTTTCTTCATCCAGAAGGCCAACGAGTTCAAAAGCTCTATCTGGGTCGAGCGCGAGGAGCGTAAGGTCAACGCCAAGAGCCTGCTGGGCGTTCTGTCCCTGGGTATCATCAAGGGTACCGCTATCAACCTGATCGCGGACGGTGCGGACGAGAAAGAGGCTATCGAGGCGCTGGTCCAGCTGATTTCTTCCGATTTCGCAGAGTAAGCCAAGCGCAGGGTTTATCCCAAAAATATCGGCATAGTCGAAGTTGCTTCGGCTATGCCGTTTTTTTGTCTGCAGAAGCCTGCTTTCGGTTGACATTTTGGGGGCGAAAGGGGATAATAAATCGAACAATTAATCCTGAGAGTGGGATGTATATGAAAATCGGAATCAATATGAACGCCTTTGGCGATATCGACATCGACCTGCAGATCAAGCTGATGCAGGAAAACGGATTCGAGGCTACTTTTATCAAGGCGGAGCACCCCAGAGCGGACGAGATGATGCAGGCCATTCGAAACGCGGGCATCGACTGCGAGAGTGTCCACGCCCCCATCGGCAAGGAACTCAACGATCTCTGGTATGAGGGCGAAGCGGGAGAACAGATGCTCAAGCGCCAACTGCGCAGTGTGGATCTATGTGTCAGGCATGAAATTCCGGTGATGGTGGTCCATCTGTCCTCCGGTGTTCCCGCGCCCCGCATCAGCGACATCGGCTATCAACGGTTTAAGGCTTTGGTGGACTACGCCGACACCCATTGGGTGAAAATTGCCTTTGAAAATCAGCGGTTTCTGGCCAACATTGCCTTTGCCCTTGAGCAGTTTCCCACGGCAGGTTTCTGCTGGGACGTGGGACATGAGGGGGTTTTTGCCAACAATCGGCGCTATATGCCCCTGTTCGGGCACCTGCTGACCCAGCTGCACGTCCATGACAACTTTGGCCCCGGCACATGGGACGTCCACATCATTCCCTACGATGGTTCGATTGACTACGAGCGGGTGGCAAAATCCATCGCGGCGGTGGACTATGACCGCAGTCTGATGCTGGAACTGGCGGTTGCGGCCAGCGACGTTTACGCTGGCTGGACACCGGAGCAGTATTATCAGCATGCCGGTCAGGCGGCCCGAAAACTGGCTGACCGGGTGGAATATTACCGCAGTCAGCGCGCCTGACTGCACAACCAAGCCGAATGAAAGGAGGCTCACACCATGACCTTTGAACAGCTGCGGGACAAAGCCCATTCTCTGCCCCTGAAACCGGGTGTCTACATCATGCAGGACAAGCACAGCCAGGTCATCTACGTTGGCAAGGCAAAAGCCTTGCGTAACCGCGTGAGCCAGTACTTTCAGGACTCTGCGGGACACACGGGAAAGACCCGTGCCATGGTGGCGCAGATCGACCATTTCGATGTCATCATCGCCGACAGTGAATTTGAGGCGCTGGTGCTGGAGAACTCCCTCATCAAGCGCCATCAGCCCCGATACAATATCCTGCTGAAGGACGACAAGGGGTATCCCTACATCCGCCTGTCGGTGGGGGAGGCGTATCCGCGCTTTTCCCTGACCAACCGCCCGGCGCAGGATGGGGCCCGCTATTTCGGACCCTACGCAAGCCGTGGCAATACGCAAAATATCATCGATGCCATCCGTGCAGCCCTCCATCTGCCCGCCTGTGGGAAACAGTTCCCCCGGGACATCGGCAGGGAGCGGCCCTGCCTGAACCACCACATGGGCCTGTGCGACGGCTACTGCCGGGATGCAGGCATGAAACCCGGTCATGACCGGGCCGTTGCGCAGGCGATCGCTCTGCTGGAGGGACGCTTCAAGGACGTAACAGCAGACCTGACCGCTGAGATGGAGCAGGCGGCGGAGGAGTTGCGATTTGAGCAGGCGGCGCTGCTGCGTGACCGCCTGCGTGCCATCGAGCTTTTGAGCAAGCGGCAGAAGGTGGTGGCCGGATCGCTGGCCGACACCGATGTGACCGGCTTTTTCCGGGGGGAGGTCAAAAGCTGCTTCGTGGTGCTGCACTACGTGGACGGTGACCTAACTGCCAAGGACATGGAACTCATCGATACACCCATGGAAGAGGACGAGCAGGACATTATTTCCGGCCTTGTCCGGCAGTACTACGACGGGCGGGGAGAGCTGCCCCGGCAGATTTTACTGCCCTGTGAACTGGATGACGTGGTGGCCCTGACCCGGCTGTTCACGGAACAGGTGGGCCACAGGGTGGCACTGCTGACACCCCAGCGAGGCGCGAAGGCGGAGCTGATCCGCCTTGCCAATCAAAATGCCCGGGAGGAAGTGGAACGTGCCACTACCCGGGCCGAGCGGCAGAGCAAGCTGGTGCAGACCCTGGGCCGTATGCTGGGACTGGATGAGCCGCCCCGACGTATGGAATCCTACGACATTTCCAACACCGGTGCCAGCGATATCGTGGCATCCATGGTGGTTTACGAGGATGGCCGCCCCCGCAAAAGCGACTGGCGGCACTTCAAGCTGCGCAATATGGACGGCCCGGATGACTACGCCGCCATGGCGCAGGTGCTGGAACGCCGCCTGCAGCGGCTGCTGGACGGAGATGAAGGCTTTGGGGCAAAACCCGACCTGCTGCTCATCGACGGCGGACAGGAACACGTCCGGGTGGCGGTGCAGGTAATGGAACGGTTGGGTGTGCATATCCCCGCCTACGGCATGGTCAAAGATGACCGTCACCGTACCCGCGCCCTCATCGGTCCGGACGGACGGGAGATCGGCATTCGGGCGATCCCCGCTCTCTTTGCCCTCATCGGGCAGATACAGGAGGATACCCACCGCTTTGCCATCGAGTACCACCGCAAGCTGCAGTCCAACCGGGTGAAGCACTCGGTGCTGGATAATATTCCCGGGGTGGGAGCAAAGCGCAGAGCGCAGCTTTTGAAGCAGTTCAAGACCGTCCGGCAGATCAAAGCAGCAACTGTGCAGCAGTTGGCCGAGACGGTGGATAAGCGGACTGCCCAGGCGGTTTATGACTATTTTCATTCGGAAAAGGATGTGTAAGTGATGCGAGTGATTTCCGGTACGGCACGGGGTCGGCGGCTGCGTGAGCTGCCCGGCATGGATACCCGGCCCACCACCGACAAGGTGAAGGAATCCCTGTTTAATATCGTGCAGTTTGACATCGAGGGTCGGTCGGTGCTGGACCTGTTCGGCGGTACCGGACAGCTGGGTATCGAGGCCCTGTCCCGGGGTGCGGCGAGCTGCACCTTTGTAGACCAGAGCCGTCAGGCCGTTTCCGTCATCAAGGAAAACGTGCAGACCACCGGCTTTGCGGATAAGGCCCGGGTGCAGCAGGGCGATGCCATGGCCTTTCTGGCCGGCTGCAGGGAGAAGTATGGGTTGATTTTTCTTGACCCGCCTTACCACACCCAACTGCTGGAAAACTGCATTTTTGCCGTCGCAAAGTTTGACATTTTGGCGGAACATGGTATAATGGTGTGTGAAAGTGCAGACAGTACGCAGCTGCCGGAGCTGGCCGCCCCCTATGAAAAGGGGCGGGAGTACCGCTACGGCAAGATCAAACTGACTGTATACCACCGACAGGGGAGTGCGGCCCTATGAGCATTGCCATCTATCCCGGCAGCTTTGACCCGGTGACACTGGGTCACCTGAATATTATCAAGCGGGCCAGCCGCTGCTTCGACAGAGTGATCGTCTGCGTGATGATCAACTCCGGAAAGCAGGGAATGTTTACCCCGGACGAGCGGGTGGATATGCTGCGCCGCGCCACCGCGCGTTTCCCAAATGTGGAGATCGACTTCTCTGATGAACTGCTGGCAGCCTACGCCAAACGTCGTGGCGCCCACGTGGTGGTCAAGGGTCTGCGGGCCGTGTCCGACTTTGAACAGGAAGTGCAGATGGCGGTCACCAACCGAAAGCTGAATCCCGAGCTGGAGACCATGTTCCTTGCCTCCAGCGAAAAATACACCTATCTCAGCTCCACTGTGGTGAAGGAGCTGGCCCGGTACGGAGCGGATCTGACCGACTTTGTCCCCCGGGAAATTATTGACGATGTAAATGCACGCGTAAAGCAGATGCAGGAAAGGAAGGGTAACTGATATGGCAAGCGGAGTGGAAGAACTGCTGGATATGCTCTTTGAAATGGTGGATGAGGCGAAGAATGTGGCCTTTTCCGGCGACAAGTGCGCCATTGAGCGTGACCGCGCTCTGGACCTGATCGACGACATCCGCGCCCAGTTCCCCATGGAACTGGCGGAGGCCAAGCGGCTTTTGAATATGCGCACAGAGTACATTGCCTCCGCCAAGCGGGAGGCAGATCTGATCCGTCAGCAGGCGGAGGAGAAGGCCAAGCAGATGCTGGCCGAGAACGAAGTTTACAATCAGGCCCGCCAGCGCAGCGCCGAGATGATGCAGCAGGCGGAGGAGCGCAGCCGCGAGCTGAAGCGTTCCGCCAACGAGTATTGCGAGGATGCCCTGCGCCGCACCGAGGAGGCTGTGGCCGAAGCGTACAAGGAGATCCAGGGTTCCCGCATCCGGTTCCGTGCCGCTGCCGGTGCCGCCGCTCCTGTGGCTGCCGCACCCTCCCGGCCTATCTTCGATGCCGAGGCAGAGGAAGAATAATTCAGATAAAAAACACCCCGACACTATGGTGTCGGGGTGTTTTTTTATTCGCACAACGCATGCAGAATTGTTTTGGAAAAGCCGTCCAGCCGGGCATCAATGCCGGGCAGGCGCAGGGCTTCACCGGGGGCATTGGCCGTTTCGATGAGGGCGAAGTTGCCGGGTAAGTGGAAGGATTTGTTCATGTTCAGACCGCCGATGAGCTGCCGGGCCACGATGTCGCCGCCGGAGTAGCCGGAAACGACAATGGCAAACAGAGCTTTGTCGTAGAAACGGGTCTGACGGAACAGGGCGGTCAGCCGGTTGACAAAGGCGGTCAGGTTGGCGGAGATGGCGTCGTTATAGTTGGGGCATACCATCACGATGGCGTCCGCCCGGCGGACGGCGGGGTACACCTCGTCCTGCATGACGCTGCCGTAGAAGCAGCCGCCCTGCTCGCCAAAGTGCAGGCACATGGTGTAAGGACAGCCGGAGCAGTCGAACACCGTGCCGTTGCGCAGACCGATCTCGGTAACGGTGCAGCGACCTGCAAGCCGCTGCGCAACCGAGTCCCACAGATCCAGCGTGTTGGAAATGTGGTGGCTGGAGGCGTGCAGTACCAGCACTTCGGGCCGATCCTTTTTGGGGAGGGTGAAGGACAAAAGTCGCCGGACCAGTTCCCGGGCGGCGGTGTGATAGCTTTGCTCCAAGGTGCAGCCGAGGTTGTCCGCCTGCACACGGAGGTTGGTCAGAGAACCGGTCCCCTCCACCAGCGGACGGCCAACAAAGGCGCAGCCGGATCGATTGGCGGCAAGGGTCAGTTCGGTGGCGGCGGACTTGGTGTACAGCTCGCTTTCCCCATCCACAATGAGACCGGCAGTGCAGCCGGCCAGCAGGCCGGTGTCCTGCCGCAGGGCAAGCAGCAGCTGTTGATAAGCGGGGTTGATGCCGAATTTACCCACAGGGACGGCGAACAGCAGATGCTGTCCGCTCAGGTCACCCAGCCGCTCCATGTTGTCGATGATACGGTGGGGAACGTCGGCCAAAGCATGGGTCAGCACCCCGTCCAGCCGGGAACAGCTGCCCGCAAGTTTGGGATAAATGACAGTCAGGGACAAGGAGCTCACCTGCCTTTACAGAATTTGCTTCAAATGCTCTGCCGCAGCGGTAATATGCTCAAAGAGCGGGTCGGGGATGCGGGGCAGCAGTTCAGTTTCGATGCCGTAGGGGGTGTAGCGGTTCTTCACACCCATATAGATGCCGTCCAGAAATACCGAGCCGCAGTGCCACTGACCACGCAGAGTCAGCAGGATGGACAAGGCCCCAGAGGACAGAGCAGGCGCCACATAGGGTTTGAAGCCGATCTCACGCATTTTCAGGTTGGCGGTGACGGTCAGCTCGGTCAGCTCCCGGGACAGCGCCTCGTCGTAGTGTTCAACGGAGTTGGCCACGGTCAGACCGGTGCCGTGGGGGCCAAAGGTGCGGCCTTCGGTGAGGAAGGATGCAAAGCGCCCGTCCCGCTTGGCGTAGTAGGCCGCCCGGGCATTCATCACGCCCAGACCGTACCCCTGAACCTGTTCGGGCAGGAGGCCCCTGCCGTCCCAGTTGCCGTCTTCGTCCCGGTTGCTTTCCAGATAGGCGGTCTTGGCAAGGGGGTCAACCGGGTCGGACACGGCGCACCACAGACCGCGGAAGTTGGCGTTTCGGGCCAGCCTGGCATAATGGGCCACGATTTTGGCGTTGTTCTCAAACTGGTACATCCGAACATCTTTGATGTCGGAGCCGACGGGCGGGATACCCCTGGAGGCCACGAAAACGAACACGTCGCAGTCAAACAGGTTTTCAGGTGAGACCACCTCCACCTCGGGCATGGCATCGTATTCCCAGGGCAGGGCGATCTGCCCCATCTCGAACTCCCACCGGGCGGTGATCCGGTCGGACAGGTCGCAGATGCCGATGGAGGAGATGACATCGCCGCCCATCAGCTTCAGGCCGGTCAGCAGGGTAGAGCCTACATCACCGATGGCAAGAATGTTGACCCGCTTTTTGCCGGGGGTGGGTGCAGTCAAACGTGTCTGCCAGCAGGGGCGGTCCACATTGACCGCCGTCAGCTGTCCCCGCGCCAATGCGGCAGAAACGGGACCGTCCGGTTCTGTTTGAGACAGGCGGGAGGCGTCCAGTACGTTCAGACTGTGGGGGTCTGTGAGCTGACCGGGGTGGTCGACCCGAAAGCTGCCGCGACCCAGTACGCTGTCGCCATGGACGGCAACGAACAGTTGGCCATCTGCCGGGGGCGGAGCGGAGACAAAGCCGTCCAGCGGCTCAAAAGAGGCGAGGGCGCTGTCTTGATATCGGTAATAATACAAGCGGGGTCACCTCCGGTCAGGAGTGGGCGCGCATCAGCAGTTCCAAATCGTTTTCCAGATAGACCGATGCGGCCAGATTGGGGTCGTAGGACACGCAGCTGCCCTTGTCGGGACACAGGGGCAGAATGACCGCCTCGGGCAGGCGGCCCAAAGTCAGGTTGCGGGCGTACAGGTTGCGGTACTCAGCCTCCAGCACCTGCATTACGGCCCGGGCGTTTTCCAAACAGCAGCGGGACAGATCGAAGATGGTCTCGTCGGAGCATTCGCTGTGGAAGGTGGGGCGGGCGTAGGGCAGAATGTGATTGATTCCGGGCAGCAGGCCGGGTACAGGGGCCGCAGGACGGCGGACAGTATCGCCGCCGATGAAAGGATAGAGGGTAGACTCCACAAACCATCGGCGCATGCGGGGAACGAAATACACGCTGTCCACCGGACGGCCGCGCAGCTGCATCAGATCCCGTCCGTAGCCGGACAGCACACCCACCAGCACGGTCTTGACGTCGATCTTTTCCTGCTGCAGCAGGGGATCCAGCGCCCGGATGCGGTTGCCGGGATGCATCAGGTCATCCACCAGAATGACCGGGCGGTCGAAGGACTTGATGGTGCGTATCTGGGTGGGGATGGGAGAGTAGTTGGGGAAGGCCTCGATGGTATTGGTGCGCAGATCGGGTTCGAACACCTTGTCGGTGTGGAGGGTCTTGGTCACCGTGTTGGGGACTACCTTGCTGCGCAGGAGCTTGCCGAAGGGAACGCACATGCACTCGCCCAGAGTTCGGGGAACGGTGGGGGTGATGGGTACGTTGTTGATGGCGGTGATCTTTTCCAGCAGGCGGTGATGGATCACGTCGGAGGACAGGGTCAGCACCAGACTGCCGGGGTACAGCCCGGCAATGGCCAGCTGCAGCCGTTCATGGCAGCGGCGCAGGGTGCGCAGCACCCGGGGATTCTGAGCCAAAGGCTGCTGAATAGTGGTTTCCAGATTCTGAATGAGGACGATGGGTGCATGCATATCCACCTGATACAGATCAGAACGGCCGTCCACGGGACGGAACCCCTGACGCCGCAGCAGGCCGGCGGTTTCGTCGTTGCAATGGCCCATATGGGGATGATACAGTGCATAGGCGCAGTCCACCTCCACACAGCGGGCCAGCAGTTCGCTCAGCAGCAGTTGGGCAGGGTCCTGATAGCGCCGCTCGGCGGCGGTGTGGATGGCAGTGATGAGCAGCACAGAGCCGGCCGACTGCAGGCGGATACGCTGGGCAAGCTCCGGGTCGTTCAGGGCGGAAAACAGCTGGGCGCAGGACAGTGTGCGGTAACTGACCCAGCCGAACAGCTTATCCGGGTCGGACAGATCTCGGAGCAGCAGCATCCGGTCGCGGCTGCGGACAATGGTGCTGCGCAGGGGGGCAAGGCCCGGGTGGATGGAGACGGCGCGGTCCAGCAGTGCCTCGTCCGGCTGATCGACCCATTGGAAATGGAAGTCTCCCTGACTGAGGACGGCCTTGTTCTGTGCATCCCGCAGGTACAGACCGTTTTGATAGATGAAGTCCTGAATGACGGGGTCAATGAACGTGGAAATGTCCCGGTTCAGATCTACGTTTTCCCGGATGCGGGAGGAGCTGATGTCCTGCAGGTGGGGGGGCAGCTTCAGCTGCAGGACATTGCCGGTGATGCAGGACAGATCAGGCTGTTTTTCGCCGGAGCGGCGGAAGATGATATGGTTGCGCTGATGGATGGAGCCGGGACGGGCATCGGCGCTGTAAGCCGAGGCGTTGGCTACCACGTCGCCGCCGGCCACGATATAGACCTGCCGCCCGGCAAAGACCTGCTGCAGGCGGTCCAGATCAGCGGGGTTGGCAAGGTTTACCGGAATGTTGTCCGGGAACAGATGCACGTGGAAATCGCCCGCGATCGACATACTGACGATCTGTCGGCGAATGAGGTGCGGCTGCGCCTTTTTGGACCAGGAGAATTCGTCTACGGCGAGATACACCTCAAACCCCATATCCCGGATGGCCTGCACGATGCCCTTGTGGGACAGGGTAAAGGGGTCGAAGGTGCCGGGGAAGAAGGCAACCTTTTCCGGAGTGGAGAAGGACATAGGGCCGTGGTCCAGCCGGTACAGGGACAGGAAACGATAAATGTGGGACAGGGCAGAGGTGCGGTAGAAGAAGGTCAGCCGCTCCTCGTTGGGGTCGGCCTGAAGCAGGAACAGCAGTTTCTGATAGATGAGGGAAAAGGTGTGGGTCTTTTCCTCCATAGACAGGAGGCTGCTTTCAAACAGATACTTTCCGATGACCAGCATAGCTTCCTGCCGCACGCTCTGGCGGTAATGGGCAAGGCCCTGCAGCAGCATGCCCAGCAAATCCTGCCGACGGGTCTCGTAGACCTCCTCGGCCTCGGGGAAGCGGGCGGGATATTCGGGATAGTGCTGCAGCAGCACGCCGATGGTGGACAGGGCCACGGAGACCACGCTGTCCATGGGACTGCCCAGCAGCTTTTTAAGACCGGTGATCTGCTCGTCCAGTTCGTTGGGATGGAGGAACAGGGCGGCCTCGCCCAAATAGTCGGGGATGTACTTGGAAATCTCGTACTGGCCCATTTCAAGGCCCTTACCCAGCTCCACCACAACTTCGTTGCGCTGTTCGCGGCTGAGCAGGGGGATCAGGCGCACCAGCGCCTCGCCGGCGGCGTGGCGGACCACCACACGCTCAGCCACCTTGACCAGATTGGACAGGTGGGTGGCAATGTGCAGAATTTGGGCGTGACGGCCATGCTCCACCTGATCCACCAGCAGCTCGATGTTCAGCGACTTGATGATCCAGGGGGTGGCGGTTTTCAGGTTGTTCAGGAACACCTCGCCGGTGATGTCCCGCTCGTGGAGCAGGGCGTGGTGGCGGGAGGTGTCCTCACCGGAGGTCTCCAGCAGTTTGTACTGCAGGAAGATCATGGGCAGGTCGCTGCCCGGGTCCGCGCTGCGGGCGATCTGGGCGATGCGCCGGCCGGCAGGGACGTGATCGGGCAGGGAAGAGCTGAGTGTCAGCAAAAAGCGCAGGGCGGCGACCTTCAGCCGCAGTTCGCCGCGCAGGGCGAAGTGGGCGGCGAACTCGATAAGATCGTCCGTGGTTTGCTCGTCATACAGGTGGGCGGGCAGGTCGTGAAGGGCATCCAACAGGGTAAAGGCGGTGTCCGGCTGCATATGCTCCGGGTCGGTGTAGAACTTCAGCAGGGCGGCCACGAAACGGTCGGTGTCCTCGGCGCGGCAGTGTTCCAGCAGGGCGGCCACCACCAGCTTCAGGGTGTAGCCGATGTGGGCGCGCTGAGGCTGGGTGGTCTTGTGGTCGGGGTAGATCAGCTTGTTCAGGAACTTCTCCCACAGGACAAAGGGGGCTTCTTCCGCGGGGTCGGTGGGGGCATCGGCGGGCAGCTGCTTGCGGTAGCCCAGATGGAATCGGGCAATGATCTGACCCATCAGCGCACCGGCCTGACGGCGGATGTCGCCCTCCCGGTGGACCAGCAGCTCATAGAGGAAGGCCAGTGCCTGCTCCTTCTGCCGGGCGGACAGGTAGGTGAAGTACTCCTCGAATACGTCCAGATAGGCCCGCAGCTGCTTCCAGTCCTTGGCGGAGCGGGCGGCCTCGATGATATTGCCGAACTGCCGCTCGCTGCTCAGGGCGTGCATCAGTTCCAGATTGTGGGATACGGACAGGGTGGTGACAGCAGCCACCATCTCGTCGGGGGTCATAACGGCGGGGTCCTTGGCGGGGAGGGGAGTGCCGGGGGTGCCGGTCAGGTCCACGTCCACACCCAGCCGGCGCAGGTAGTCCTCAAAATCCACCAGCTTGCCGTAGACGAATTCGTAGCGGCGCAGCTTTGCGTCGTCCACATTTTCCAACTTGGTCAGCACGGCGCGAAAGGCCTGCTCCAGCGGCATAAGGGTGGTGATAAGTCTGCCGCTTTCGTCCGACGTCTGACGGGCGCGGAAGTCGGCGTAGATCAGGCACAGAGACTCGGCGGACAGCGCTTCCAGCTCCAGATCCCAAGTGGAGTGGTTGGAGGCGATGAGACTGACATTTTCCATGCGGTGGGCCAGCAGCCACTGGTCGGTGTAATAGTAGTGCAGGTGGGGTACCCGCTCACCGGGGCGGCAGCCAAACTTGCCCAGATCGTGGGATGCGGCGGCAGCGGACACCAAAGACAGGTCCACGCTGACCCCGGCACGGCGCAGCCCCTCGGCGGCGGTCATGGCGATATAGTGGACCCCGGCGATATGGCTGAGGGTCTCATACTCGGTCAGCTCCTCGCTCAAACGCATCAGCTCGTAGACATACTCCTGCCGCAGGGCGGTGAGGAAACGGCCGTATTCCCGACCGTTGTCACAGCTGCGCCACTGCTCTTCCTTCAAAAAGCGGAAATGACGGGCATTGTCAAAGGGCAGAGATTCTCCCTCGTATTCAAACAGCACCTGCATGGCGCACAGCAGCAGGTTCGCACCGTCGGAGTACTCCTCGGCATCGGGGGCAAAGTTGCCGGCGGGGAACATCAGGCTTTTGGCGTAACGATAGCAGAAATCAAGCCAGCCGCCTTCCGGCTCACGGCACAGGCGGGGCAGGATGTCGGAACAAAGCTCCACCACGGTTTGGCAGGACAGGTGTCCCTCCAGCGGAAGCAGCGCGGACAGGCCGTCTGTCCACGAAGGGGTGTGCAGCAGGGCCATGGCCGCCCGTTTGGTGGGGGCGAAGGGCAGCCGCCGGGCAGCAAGCCGCTCGGCAGTGTGGGTGGTCAGTTGTTGGATGAGCTTTTCGTGCATAGTAACGCCGCCTTTCGGTCGGTATTGTTATCATATTATTTTATCACATTATGGGCTATGTAGCAAATAAAAAGTGCGCTGCGCTGCGGATTGAAAGCAGTCGGGGAATGTGGTAAAATAATGCAGCAGCGGAAAGGAGCGTGACGGAATGAAAGGATATCGCCTTTGGGCCAGTCTTATATTTGGACTGGTTCTGTTTTTTGGCACAATTCCATTTTATCACGACATGTACATACCTGAGGTGTTTACTTTCGTGTGTATCGCCCTGAATGGCCTGTCGGCCATCCTGTTTGCCAGATTTCTGCAACGGGTTTTGACGAAAACGCTGACTGCCGAGCGCAGAGCCATGTTTGCGGTGGGAACCATGTTTCAAGCCATTTTCCATTGGATATTCACCATCATGAACTGGGGTTCGTGGCTGTTTTTGGGATTGTCAATCATTGCTTTGGTGGTGCTGACGGTGGTCCATTTCAAAGATAAGAAAACTTGTAAGGATTGATACCATGCTCAACGTGATTGAAATAACCGATTTTAACGACCCCCGGCTGGACGTGTTTGCCCGGCTGACCGAGGCACAGCTGCTCAACCGGCAGGAGCCGTCCAACGCCATGTTCATCGCCGAAAGCCCAAAGGTCATCCACCGGGCGCTGGACCTTGGATGCAGGCCGGTGTCCATGCTGATGGAACGGCGGCACATCGAGGGGCAGGCTGCCGATGTGGTGGAGCGCTGTCCCGGTGTGCCTATTTTCACCGCCGAGTTCGACGTGCTGACCCAGCTGACCGGCTTTGCCCTGACCCGGGGGGTGCTGTGCGCCATGCTCCGCCCGCAGCAACCAAGCGTGGAGGACATCTGCAAGAACGCCCGCCGCATCGCCATTCTGGAGGACATCATGAACCCCACCAATGTGGGTGCCATTTTCCGCTCTGCCGCCGCGCTGGGCGTGGACGGCGTGCTGCTGACCCCCGGCTGCAGCGACCCCCTGTACCGCCGCTCCGCCCGGGTGAGCATGGGGACGGTGTTTCAGGTACCCTGGGCGTATTTGGGAGAAGAAATGTCCGACTGGCCCGGCCCGGGTATGGAACTGCTCCGCAAACTCGGATTTAAGACCGCGGCCATGGCCCTGAGCGATGACTCGGTCAGCGTGGACGACCCCCGCCTCGCCGCCGAGGAAAAGCTGGCCATCGTGCTGGGTACCGAGGGGGACGGACTGGCGGTAAAGACCATTGCCGCCTGCGACTATACCGTGCGCATCCCCATGGCCCGGGGAGTGGACTCCCTGAACGTGGCGGCGGCCAGCGCCGTAGCGTTCTGGCAGCTGAACGGGCCTTGCAAATAAAGAAAAAGCACCTCTGACCGTGCGGTCAGGGGTGCTTTTGGTTTGCGATTTATCACAAGGAGATGTCCCGGGTGGCGTAGGCGTTCAGGTCCTGCCCGGCGGTGTGTCCGGCCAAATATTCGTAGTAGCCCTGACAGCCGATCATGGCGCCGTTGTCGCCGCACAGTTTCAGCTCCGGCATGTAGAGCTTCACACCTGCCTGCTTGCAGGAACGCTCCAGATCGGCCCGGATGCGGCTGTTGGCGGCCACGCCGCCGGCGATGGCAAGGGTGTTGTACCCGGTCTGAGCAACGGCGGCCATGGCCCGGGGGACAAGGCTGTCGCTGATGGCCTGACCGAAGCTTGCGGCGAAGTCGGGCAGGTTCAGTTCTTCACCCTTTTGCTCGGCGTTGTGGAGCAGGTTCAGCGCGGCGGTTTTCAGGCCGGAGAAGGACATGTCCAGCTCCGCACCGTTGACGTGGGCCCGGGGGAACTCATATCGGTTGGGATCGCCGCCCTGACCCAAACGGTCCATGGGCGCGCCGCCGGGATAGCCGATGTTCAGCACGCGGCCCACCTTGTCAAAGCACTCACCCGCCGCATCGTCCCGGGTGCCGCCCAGCACACGCATTTCGGTATAGGACTGCACGTCCACGATGATGGTGTTGCCGCCGGATACGCACAGACAGACAAAGGGCGGTTCCAGCTCCGGGTGGGTGATGTAGTTGGCGGCGATGTGTCCCCGGGTGTGGTGGACGGGGATGAGGGGGACACCCAGTGCGTAGGCCACCGCCTTGGCGAAGTTGACACCCACCAAAACTGCGCCGATGAGACCCGGGGCATAGGTCACCGCTACGGCATCGATGTCACGGCGGGTCAGACCGGTTTGCTCCAGTGCGCGGTCAGCCAGTACGCTGATGGCCTCCACATGCTTGCGGGAGGCGATCTCCGGCACTACACCGCCGTAAATAGCGTGCATCTCCACCTGAGAGGCGATGCAGTCGCACAGCACCTCACGCCCGTTGCGGACGATGGCCACCGCCGTTTCGTCGCAGGAGGACTCAATGGCTAAAATGTTCATGGGATCACTCCTCTCTCCACGCGGCGGGCGGGTTAGGCTTCTCGCCCGGGGCAAGGGGGATTTGGATAAATCGGTCGTACACCTTTTGGGGCATGTGGTTGGCGTAGATGGTGCGGTGGGCCTCCAGCAGTTCCTCCGGAGAGACGTCCGCATCCCCGCGGATCAGGGTCTCGTAATGTACGCCGTACAGGGCGCAGTCATAGCCGCCGTAGCGAAAGCCGTTGCGGTAGTAAAAGTCCAACCGGCGGCGCTGAACTGCCGCTTCAGCGGGATCGGAGGAAGTGACACCCTCCGACTCACCAAACACGCCGCGATAATTGCGGTAACGGTCTGCCAGCAGGTCGAGACACGCCGTACCCAGACCGCCGCCCCGCTTGCCCTCCACTACACCGAGGTAGTCCAGCAGGGCGAAGGGGATGCCCGGCTCCAGCCATATAAAGGCGTAGCCAAGAAGTTCGTCACCCTCAAACAGACCCAGCGGCTCGTAGCGGCCCTTGTCCCGCATCTCCTCGATGGCGGACAGAGGTTTCAGCTCGCTGGGAGGGAAAGCCCGCTTCATCTCTCGATTGTAAAGCGATTTTGTTTCACACTTATTCAGCAGTTTCAGTTCCATGTTCAGCGAACTCCCGGGTCATAATGATGGCATCCTCACGGGGATTGGAGTAGTAGTTCTTGCGCAGACCCACCTGAGCAAAGCCGTGCTTTTGGTACAGGGCGATGGCGGCGGCGTTGGAAGCGCGCACCTCCAGAGTCAGGAACGCCAGATTCGCCTGACCAAAGCGGCAGAACACGTCCAGCAGGGCGGAGGCCACGCCGTGGCGGCGGGCCGCCTCCTCCACGGCGACGTTGTCGATGTAACCCTCGTCCAGAACGGCGTGAAGTCCGGCGTAGCCCAACACGCCGCCCTCACCGTCCTCGGCCACGATGAAGCTGGCCTGAGGGTCAAACAGGGCATCGGTGAGCATATTCTCCGTCCACGGGGTGGAGAAACAGTTCTTTTCCAGTTGAGCGATCTGCTCGATGTGACTGCGGTCCATGGGAACGATTTCGTAATACATATCAGCACTCCTCAGTGGATGAATTTCGCTTTTTGCGCCCGGTCAGCCACCACACAAGCCAGCCCGCAGCCGTACCCACGGCGGGGGCAATGGCGGCGATGGCGAAAATCAGAGCGGCAAGCCGGTCCCAGCCGCTGTCCCGCACGAAATAGAACCCGGCGATGCCCAACAGACCCAAAACGGGCAGCACGGGCAGCGCTCGCAGCCAACCGTTTTTTGTCACCCGGCACAGCAGAAGCTGAATGCAGAACGCGGGGATAACGGGCAGGATGAAAGATGGGATGTTGATAAATGTCAGCCAGTTGACCACGCAGACAACGGCGCCGACAAACCATATTGTCAATAATGCGATATTCAGGCGGTTTTTCATGGGAATGACCTCCTTTTAGTGGGCGTCGGCCCAGCTTTTGCCGCAGTGGGTGTCCGCCAGCAGGGGGACAGCCAGTTGGGCGACGTTTTCCATCTCCTGCTGCAGCAGGGCGGCGACCTGCTGGGCTTCGTTCTCGGGACACTCCACGATCAGCTCGTCATGGACCTGCAGCACCAGCCGCCCCTGTAGTCCGTCGGAAAGCAGGCGGTCACGGACCCGTACCATAGCCAGCTTGATGATGTCGGCGGCGGTACCCTGAATGGGGGCGTTGAGGGCGACCCGCTCACCGAAAGCGCGCATATTAAAGTTGGAGGACTTCAGCTCCGGCACCCAGCGGCGGCGGCCGAAGAGGGTGGCGACCCAACCGGCATGTTTGGCCTGTTCCACCACCGCATCCATATAGGCCTTGACCCCGGGATAGTGGGCGAAGTAGCGGTCCATGTAATCCTTGGCCTGAGCCACTGTCACCTTGATGTCCTGAGACAGGGAGAAGGGGGAGATGCCGTACACGATGCCGAAGTTGACCGCCTTGGCGCTGCGGCGCATATCGGGTGTGACCTCGGACTGAGCCACGCCAAAGACCTGACTTGCGGTGATGGTGTGGATGTCGTCGCCGGAGTTGAAGCCGTTGATCATGGCGGCGTCGTTTGCCATGCAGGCAAGCAGCCGCAGCTCGATCTGGGAGTAGTCCGCATCTACCAGTACCTTGCCCGGCCCGGCTACGAACATCTCACGCAGCCGCGCACCCAGCGGGGTGCGGACGGGGATGTTCTGCAGGTTGGGCTCGGTGGAGGACAGACGCCCCGTGGCGGTGACGGTGTTTTGGAAACTGGTGTGGATACGACCGTCAGGCATAATTACTTTACCAAGTCCGTCCGCGTAAGTGGATTTCAGCTTGGTCAGCTGTCGATAGTCCAAAATCTGCTCAATGATGGGGTGCTGACCGCGGAGTTTTTCCAGCACCTCGGCGTTGGTGGAATAGCCGGTTTTGGTCTTTTTTACCGGGGGCAGACCCAGCGTGTCAAAGAGCAGAGCGCCCAACTGCTGCGTGGAATTGATGTTGAATTCGCCGCCGGCAAGCTCGTAGATGGCGGTCTGGGCCTGCTCGATGCCCTGAGCCAGCGCCGTGCCGTAGTCGGCTAGCGCACTGCGGTCGATAAAGAAACCGATCTGCTCCATCTCCGCCAGCACGATGCACAGGGGCAGTTCGATGCCGCAATAGAGCTTGTCCATGCCCAGCTCGGTCAGTCTGTCTTTCAGCAGGGGATAGAGGTGGGCGATGAAGGCGGTGTGCCGGGTCCAATGCTCCGCCGGGGCGGTGAAATCGGTCAGGGGGCTGAAGGCCTCCTCATGCAGGAAATCGCCCTCGGGCAGCTGCAGATTGCAGTAGTGCATGGCCAGCTTGTCCAAGTCGTAGCTTCCGTCGGTGGGGGACAGGAGATAGGCGGCCACGCAGGTGTCAAACACAAAACCGTCGGTGGACAGCCCCTCCTCCAGCAGACGGCGCAGGATGGGTTTGATGTCGTGGGCCACCTTGGTCACCGCGGGGGAGAAGAACCGGCGCAGGAATTCGTTGTACCGGGGCAGACGGCTTGCAAGCAGGATGGCGGCACAGCCGCCGCAGTACACACAAAGACCGTCCATAGTGGGCAGGGGCAGGCAGGCGACGAAGTCCGCCTGCTCATACTGCGCCAGCAGTTCCATGGCCCGGGTATCGCTATCCACCACTTCACAGGAGCAGGTCAGATCCACTCCGTCGGAAACGGGGGCGGGGTCGCCGGGGACGGTGAGCTTATACTTGTCGATGAGCTTGGAAAACTCCAGCCGCAGGAACAGACTGTACAGCGCATCGTTGTCTGCCGGTTTACGCAGGTTGGCGGCGGGATCGAAGTCGATGGGGGCGTCGGTGTGGATGGTGGCAAGGTCGTAAGAAAGGCGGGCCATCTCCTGTCCCTCGGCCAGCTTGTTGATCACGCCGGGTTTGGCGGGAACACCGGGTTCCATCTCCGGGTTTGGCATGGCGGCGTACAGATTGTCGATAGAGCAGTAGCGCTGGATCAGCGCCATGGCGGTCTTTTCGCCCACACCCTTGACACCGGGGATGTTGTCCGAGGCATCGCCCATCAGGGCCTTCAGGTCGATGATGTGGATGGGGTCAAAACCGTATTGCTCCCGGAAGGCATCGGGGGTCATGTCCCGGGTCTCGGTACGACCCATGCGGGAGGACACCAGCTTGACGGTGGTGGTGTCGGTGATGAGCTGGAGGGAGTCCTTGTCGCCGGTAACTACCGTGGTGTGCCAGCCGGCGGCGGTGTCTTTGGCGGCGATGGTGCCGATGAGGTCGTCCGCCTCCCATCCGTCCAGTTCATAGGTGGGGATGTTCATGGCATGGAGTACATCCTTCAGCACGGGCATCTGGGCGGCCAGTTCCTCCGGCATGCCTTTGCGCTGGGCCTTGTACCCCTCGTAGGTCAGATGGCGGAAGGTGGGGGCCTTGCGGTCGAAGGTGACGCACAGGGCATCGGGCTTGTCCTCATCCAGAAGCTTATTCAGGATGTTCAAAAACCCGAAGATGGCGTTGGTGGGCAGACCGTCCCGGGTGGTTAAATTCTGGCTGACGCCGTAAAAGGCGCGGTTGACGATGGAGTTTCCGTCCAGCACCATAAGCTTCATGGCTGTACCTCCTTGCCCGGCGGCATAGACCACCAGTTTACTGACTTTATATTATACCAGTTTTTTGTGAAAGGGGCAAGGGGAACAAAAAGCAAGTTGCGGTGGGCGCAACTTGCTTTTTGTTCGGTAAGGAGTTACAATAAGGCTTACTGATCGTATCCGTACAGGATGAGAGGGGAACGAATGCTATGTTGAAACGAATGATGTCATTTTTGTTGGCTCTGGTGATGACCGTGGCGCTGATACCTTCGGCGCAGGCGGCCTTCTCATGGCGGCTGACAAACGGCACGCTGGTGTTTTCCGGTGACGGCCCCATGGGAGGGGACCCGGTCATGTGGAAGCGGGCCCAGTTCGGCCGCGCCACCGGCGTGGAAGTGAAAGAGGGCATTACCACCCTTTTGGACGGCGCCTTTTCCACCCTGAGTCAGATGACCCATATTTCCCTGCCCGATACGGTGACGGAAATCGGCAGAAGCGCTTTCAGCGGCTGTTCATCCCTGCCGGCCATCACCCTGCCGTCCAATTTGAAAACTTTGGGAGAGTACGCGTTTCGGGGCTGTACCGTGCTGAAGACCCTGACCGTTCCTGCCGGGGTGCGGGTGATCAACAATGGCACATTCGGTAACTGCTCCGCATTGGAGAGTGTGGAGTTCCGGGGCGAAGTGGTCAGTCTGGGTGCCGAGACCTTCAAGAACTGCATCCGGCTGAATGTGTTTGCGGTACCCGAAGGGGTCAAGCGGCTGTACAGCCAGGTGTTCGCCTACTGCTCCGGCCTGCGGCAGGTCTATCTGCCCGCCGGTCTGCAGGAAGTGGATGCCAAGGCGTTTGACGGCTGCACCGGCCTGACCGATATTTACTACGGCGGCAGCCGTTCCCAGTGGGCAAAGGTAGTTGTGGAGGACGAGCTGCTGGCAAGCGGCGAGGTGACCATCCACTATAATGCCAAGGCCGCCGATTTGGATGAGTCGATTCAGGCGGCGCCCTCCGGGCTGCGCTTTGACGATGTACATGTGGATTTTTGGGGTTACGATGCGGTGATGAGCATTGCCAACCACGGTCTGGTCACCGGCACCCGCCAGCCCGATGCCGACGGCGTGGGCAGTTTTTCCCCGGAGCGGGCGGTGACCCTCGGCCAGTTCCTGGTGGTGGTGACCCGGCTGGTCTGCCCGGACAAGCGCGAGGATACCCCCGGCCACTGGGCCCGGGGCAGCTACAACGCAGCATTGGAAACCGGGATCATCGAAGAGGGCGAGTTTTTGAGTACCGATAACGCCCTGGATGCCCCGCTGAACCGGCAAAATATGGCCTACATTCTGGTTCGTGCTGCCAGATTGCAGGGGGAGACCTTTACCGTCCATCCCAATGCCAAGGGGCGCATCAAGGACTTTGGCTTTATTGCGGAGGATCGGCGGCAGGAAGTGCTGGAGTGCTACTCCAACGGCATCATCTCCGGCTATACGGACGGCACCTTTGGCCCTGAAAATACCATGACCCGCGGACAGATGGCGGTGGTGGTCTGCCGACTGGCCGGCTGGCAGAGCCGGGCGAAGGTGAGTTTCTGACTTGACAAATCTGTCCGGCGGCGATATTCTAATACATTATAATGCACTCCAAAGAAAAGAGGTCTTTTCTATGAACAAGCATCGCATTGCAACCGACTGTCTCCACGCGGGTTACCGCCCCGAGAACGGTCAGCCCCGTAACATCCCCATCATCCAGTCCACCACCTTCCGCTACGAGACCAGCGAGGAGATGGGCAAGCTGTTTGACCTGGAGGCCAGCGGCTATTTTTACACCCGCCTGCAGAACCCCACCAACGACCATGTGGCGGCAAAGCTGTGCGCCCTGGAGGGCGGCACTGCCGCTATGCTGACCTCCTCCGGTCAGGCGGCCAACTTCTACGCCATCTTCAACATCGCCTCCTGCGGTGACCACGTGGTGGCTTCCTCCGCCATCTACGGCGGCACTTACAACCTGTTCGCCGTGACCATGAAGCGCATGGGCATCGAGTTCACTTTTGTAGAGCCCGACTGCTCCGACGCCGAGCTGGAGGCCGCTTTCCGCCCCAACACCAAGGCTGTGTTCGGCGAGACCATTGCAAACCCCGCTCTGTCCGTGCTGGATATCGAGCGCTTTGCCAACGCCGCCCATGCCCACGGCGTGCCTCTGATCGTGGACAACACGTTCCCCACCCCGGTCAACTGCCGACCCTTTGAGTGGGGCGCCGACATCGTGACCCACTCCACCACCAAGTATCTGGACGGCCACGCCAACGCGGTGGGCGGTGCGATCGTGGACAGCGGTAAGTTTGACTGGACGAAGTATCCCGACAAGTTCCCCGGTCTGTGTACCCCGGACGAGAGCTATCACGGCGTGACCTATACCGAGCGCTTTGGTCTGGAGGGGGCGTTTATTACCAAGGCTACCGCCCAGCTCATGCGTGACTTCGGTTCCATCCCCGCTCCCATGAATGCCTATCTGCTGAACGTGGGCATGGAGACCCTGCCCCTGCGTATGGCCAAGCACTGTGAGAACGGTCTGGCTGTTGCCAAGTACCTGAAGGACCACCCCAAGGTGGCCTGGGTGCGCTACCCCGGTCTGGAGGGGGACAAGGAGTACGCCCTGGCACGGAAGTATATGCCGGGCGGTACCTGCGGCGTTGTGTCCTTCGGCGTGAAGGGCGGCCGTGCCGCGGCAGAGACCTTTATGGCCGGACTGAAGCTGGCCTCCATCGCCACCCACGTGGCCGATGCCAAGACATGCGTGCTGCACCCCGCCTCCGCCACCCACCGTCAGATGAACGATGCGGAGCTGGCCGCCGCCGGCATCAGCCCCGATCTGGTGCGATTCTCTGTGGGCATCGAAGACGTGAACGACCTGATTGCCGATATCGAGGACGCTCTGGCCAACGTATAACTTACAGATAAAAAATCCGGTTCGCATTGCGAACCGGATTTTTTTAATAATTTTTGCGATCCTTTTGGGCTTCGGCCTCCACACGGCACTGACGGCGCAGCTTGCGCAGACGACCGTCGGTGTAGCCGCCTTGAGCGATGGCCGGAAAGAACTGGTGGCTGTCGGCGGTCGGCTGGATCTCATAGGTGCCGTAGCGGTTGACCTGCTGAATGCTGTCGGGCTGGTCTCCGCAGACAGGCTGGTTCATTAGAAAAGGAACATCATCCCGGTCACGGGGCGGAGTTTTATCTGGCATACAATCACCTCACGGTCAGTATGCGCAAAAAGGCCGCACGCTTTCAAAAAGCGTGCGGCCAAAATTTTGCAAATTCCATCAGGTGAGCAGATAGTGCTTGACCAACGTGCGCAGCAGCTCGTCCCGGTCCACCTTGCGGATGAGGGTGCGGGCGTTGTTGTGGTTGGTGATATAAGTGGGATCCTCGGACAGGATATAGCCGACGATCTGGTTGATGGGGTTATAGCCCTTTTCCTGAAGTGCCTGATAAACGGTGGACAAAATAGCCTTGATCTCCAGATCACGCTCGTCAGTCAGGCGAAATTTACGGGTCAGATCCATTTCCATACAGACACCTCCTTAAACTTACCAATAGTCTACACGCAAATGCGGACAATGTAAAGAGAAATCTTGTAACATTTATATTACATTTTGCGTGGCAAGGGGCAAAACATCCAATCCGGGCCGACCCTGACGGACCGCTTCCACCAGTACAGTGGAGGGGGCGTGGGACGGACTGTGGGCCACAAACTGGATCCGTTTGGGTTCCAGACCGTGTTCGCGCAGGGCGCACATCAGGTCGCACAGCCGCTCCGGACGATGGCACAGGGCGAAGCGCCCGCCGTTTTTCAAAAGCCGTTTGGCGGCGAGGCACAGCTGGTCAAGAGAGCAGTTCTCTTCGTGCCGGGCACTGCCGCCGCTTTTGCCGCTGCCTGCGGCAAAGTAGGGCGGGTTGGAGATGACAAGGTCAAATTGACCTCCGGGCAGGTCAGTCTGCCGCAGGTCGCTGTGAAGAATAGTTCCGTCCAATCCGTTGCGGCGCAAGTTGTCCCGGGCTGCCTGCACGGAGGTTTCGTCCAGTTCCACACCTGTGAAGGACAAATTCTGCGCGCGCCCCGCCAAAAGCAGCAGCAGCGTTGCGCCGCCGCAGCCGAGGTCGCACACCCGCCAGCCGCCGCGAACCGTGGCAAACCGGCCCAAAGCCAGACTGTCCCCACCCAGAGGGAACACACCGTCGGGCAGTTCCAGCACATAGGGGCCCAGTTGTTCGGTCATGGGGACACATCCTTTCGTCTGTTTTCCTGAATTTTATCAAAAAAACCGCCGGAAGTAAAGTGAGGTATATTTGTCCGAAAACGGGAAACAGTAGCGGTGAAAGAGGGTGTTTCCATGGCGTGCGTCAAGGTGGGCGGACAGACCGTGCTGTTTGAAAACGGACCGCATATTGTGGGATTTGGCTGCGTGGCAGGCCGGAAAGAGGGGCAGGGTCCTCTGGGCAGGCAGTTTGGTCATGTGGACACCGACGACCGCTTCGGACAGGACAGCTGGGAGAAAGCGGAGTCGGAGATGCAGAAGCGGGCGCTGGATGCGGCGCTGTCAAAGGCCGGGGTGCAGGAGGGGCAGGTGGACTTTCTCTTTGCCGGCGACCTGTTGAATCAGTGCATCGGCTCCGGGTATGCGGCCCGGGGGAGGCAAGTCCCCTTTTTCGGCCTGTACGGAGCCTGCTCCACCATGGGGGAAGGACTGTGTCTTGCTGCCATTACCCTTGGCAGCGGGGCGGGGCAGCGTGCGGCGGTGTGTGCATCCTCTCACTTCTGTACCGCAGAGCGGCAGTACCGCAACCCGCTGGAGTACGGCGGTCAGCGCACCCCTACCGCTCAGTGGACGGTGACAGGTGCGGGTGCGGTGGTGCTGGGACAAACGGGGCGCGGTCCCCAAATGACCGCCTGCACCGTGGGCCGGGTGGTGGACAAGGGCATCACCGATGCCAACAACATGGGCGCGGCCATGGCTCCTGCCGCCGCCCGGACCATCTGTACCCATCTGCGGGATATGGGACGGACTCCGTCGGACTATGATTTGATCGTCACCGGTGACTTGGGCGTGCTGGGCAGCAAGCTGCTGCTGGAACTGGCCGGGCGGGAGGGGTACGACCTTGCGGAGCGTCACACCGACTGCGGAATGCTGATTTACGACATGGAGGAGCAGGACGTCCACTGCGGCGGCTCCGGCTGCGGGTGCTGCGCCACGGTACTGGCGGCCCATCTGCTGCCCGGGATGCAGGCAGGGAAGTGGAACAGGATCCTGTTCTGCCCCACGGGAGCGCTCCACTCGCCCACAGCTACCATGCAGGGTGAGTCCATTCCCGGCATTTGCCACGCGGTGGTACTGGACATGGGAGGCGAACAATGATGGAATATGTAAAAGCATTTTTGTGCGGAGGCATTCTGTGCGTGATCGGTCAGGTGCTGATCGACAAAACCAAACTGACCCCGGCGCGAATTCTGGTCGGCTACGTGGTGGCGGGGGTGGTTTTGGGGGCGCTGGGCCTGTACCAACCCTTTGCAGAATGGGCCGGGGCAGGGGCGGGTGTTCCCCTGACCGGTTTTGGCAATCTGCTGGCCAAAGGGGTGCGGCAGGCGGTGGAGGAAAAGGGGCTGCTGGGGGCCCTGACCGGCGGCTTTACCGCGGCGGCGGGCGGTATTGCGGCGGCCATCTTCTTCGGTGCGGTGACAGCGCTCATTTTCCGGGCAAAACCCAAGCGGTAACACGCAGGAAACAGTTGAAAAAAATGAAAAATTTGATATACTGTTCTGTGTAATCATGCCCGTGAAAGGATGAGGCCCATGTCCACTCAGGAGCCAACGCGCACCATTGCCTATATCTGCCCGGAATGCCGCCAGTCGGTCATTGTGGAGCGCAGCCTGTTCAGTCTTGCTGCTGCCCCCGCCAAAATCCCCTGTCCCTGCGGCAAGTCCGCCCTTGGGGTGGAGTTTCTGGCGGACAAGGTGAAGCTGGATGTGCCGTGTTTGTTCTGCGGCACGGCCCACAAGGTCACCTGCTCCTCCACCGCTTTTGTGCGGGAGAAGACCCTGGCCTTCTCCTGTGCGGCGTCCGGACTTGACTGCTGCTATGTTGGCCAGGAGGGACCCGTCTTTGCCGCTACCGCCCGGCTGGAGCAGACCGTGGACAAGCTGGAGCGGGATGCCGGGCAGGACAACGTCTTTCTGGATGAGATCGTCATGCACGAGGTGCTGTCCGAACTCAAGGACATTGCCTCCCGGGGCGGCGTGTCCTGCGCCTGCGGCAGCAAACAGTGGAGTTTTCAGGTCAACTACAGCTCCGTGGATCTGATGTGTGCCGAGTGCGGGGCCGAGATGCGCCTGCCCGCCGCCACCGCCGACGATATTGACGACATCTGCTGCAAGAATACCATCCTCATCCGCGGCAGGAGCAAGGAGTAATTCCATGAGTGTGTGGTATGAGCATAAAACCGTCATTGACACCCGGGATGTGGACGGTCACAGCCGCTGCCGCCCCTCTGCACTGCTGGGCCATCTGCAGGAGGCGGCCACCCTTGCCGCCGAAAGCCGGGGCTTTGGACGGGAGGTGCTGATGGACGGCTATGGCGCGTTCTGGATGCTGGCCCGACTGTGGTACGAACTGAAACGCCCCCTGCGCTGGGGGGAGGAGCTGACCATACATACCTGGCACCGGGGCGGCAAGGGTGCGTCCATGTACCGCGACTTTGATTTGTACGTAAACGGAGAATATGTGGGGCAGGCGGTGTCCGTGTGGGCGCTTGTCAGCCTGCGGGAGCGAAAGATGCTCCGCCTGTCCCAGATCCCGGAACTGGATGGAACAGGCGGCGGGGAGAGGAATAAAGATATCCTTCTGTCCAGACTGTGCCTGCCGGAGCAGATGGAACTTGCCGAGCAGCGGCTGATGCACTACAGCGATACAGACATCAACGGCCATGTGAACAATACCCGCTACGCCGATTTTGCCTGCGATGCCATCCGGGCCGACCTGCTGCCTGCGAACATGTTTGTGGCGGGGATGCAGCTTGGCTACCATGCCGAGTGCCGTGCGGGTGAGCGTGTGGATATGCTTGTTGCTGACAGTGAGGGCAGCCGGTACGTCCGGGGTATAGACGAAACTGGCAAAACTCGGTTCGATGGGCGGATATTTCTTGGGCAAGACATTCCTTGACAATCCGATACAGCGGAGTTAAAATAATCAAAATACCCATTTTACATGGTTGCCCTCCGGGGCTTATTGGAGAAAAGGAGTTGTGACAACATGGATGCATCTCAGAAGTTTGTCAAGCAGGGCCTGACCTTTGACGACGTGCTGCTCATCCCTGCCGCCAGCGACGTGCTGCCCGCCGACATCGACCTGCACACCCAACTGACGAAAAAAATTCGCCTGAACATTCCCCTGATCAGCGCGGCTATGGACACCGTGACCGAGTACCGCATGGCCATCGCCATTGCCCGTGAGGGTGGCATCGGCATCATCCACAAGAATATGTCCATCAGCCAGCAGGCGGAGCAGGTGGATATGGTCAAGCGCAGTGAGAACGGCGTTATTACCAATCCTTTCTGGCTGGCTCCCGGTCACACTCTGGCCGAGGCGGACGAGCTGTGCGCCAAGTATAAGATCTCCGGTGTGCCTATCTGCGATAACGGCAAGCTCATCGGTATCATCACCAACCGCGATATGAAGTTCGAGACCGATATGACCCAGCTGATCGACAACGTGATGACCAAGGACAATCTGGTCACCGCCCCTGAGGGTACCACTCTGGCCGAGGCCAAGGAGATTCTCCGCCGTCACAAGATCGAGAAGCTGCCCATCGTGGACAAGGATTTCCACCTTAAGGGTCTGATCACCATCAAGGACATCGAGAAGGCCGAGGTGTACCCCAACTCCGCCCGTGACGACAAGGGCCGCCTGCTGGTGGGTGCCGCCATCGGCGCCACTGCCGACGTGCTGGACCGCGTTGCCGCCCTGGTGGAGGCCGGTGCCGACGTGCTGGCTCTGGACTCCGCTCACGGTCACAGCCAGAATATCATCGACACCGTTCGCCGCGTGAAGGCCCTGTACCCCGATGTGCAGCTCATCGCCGGCAACGTTGCCACTGCCGAGGCGACCCGCGCCCTCATCGAGGCTGGCGCCGACTGTGTGAAGATCGGTATCGGCCCCGGCTCCATCTGTACCACCCGCGTGGTCGCCGGTATCGGCGTGCCTCAGATCACCGCTATCCACGATGCTGCCCAGGTGGCTGCCGAGTACGGTATTCCCATCGTGGCCGACGGCGGCGTGAAGTACTCCGGCGACATTGCCAAGGCAATTGCTGCCGGTGCCAATGTTGTTATGCTGGGTTCTCTGCTGGCCGGTTGTGAGGAGTCTCCCGGCGAGACTGAGATCTATCAGGGCCGTCAGTTCAAGGTCTACCGCGGCATGGGTTCTCTGGCCGCTATGAGCAAGGGTTCCAAAGACCGCTACTTCCAGACCAACAACAAGAAGCTGGTCCCCGAGGGCGTGGAGGGCCGCGTGCCTTACAAGGGAGCAGTTGGCGAGACTGTGTTCCAGCTGATGGGCGGTCTGCGCTCCGGTATGGGCTACACCGGCTGCCCCACCATCGACGACCTGCGCGAGAAGGCTCAGTTCATCCAGATCACTGCAGCCGGCCTGCGCGAGTCTCACCCCCACGACATCTATATCACCAAGGAAGCTCCCAACTACACCATCAGCCCCAACGGCTAATTTGTGTATCCGACGGAGGCAGGTCACGGACCTGCCTCCGTTTTTTTGCTGATAGCCCTTTTTTTGGGACACAAACTGTGTTACACTAATAAAAAACGAAAGGGGAGGGGAGCGGAATGCTGAAACTGATCATCGGCCGGGCCGGAACCGGCAAGTCTACGCAAGTGCTCAGCCGCATTTGCGGACAGAAGGAACAACAGCATATCCTGCTGGTGCCGGAACCCCAATCCCATCAGACTGAGCGGCGGCTGTGCGCCTGTGGCGGGGCGGCTGTGTGCCGCTATGCCGAGGTGCTGACCTTCAGCCGCCTTGCAAGCCGTGTGTTCCAGACTGCCGGCGGCGCAGGCCGTCAGGAGCTGGATGCGGGCGGCCGTCTGCTGCTGATGTGGCGGGCGGTGCGGTCCGTGACCGACATGCTGCAGGTCTATGCCCGCCCCTCCCGCCGTCCGGCGTTTCTCAGCGGCCTGCTGGCCACGGCGGACGAGCTGAAAAGCTGTTGTGTTACGCCTGAACAAATGCTCCGCGCCGGGGAGGAGATCGGCGGTAATGACGGCGCCCGCCTGCGGGATCTGGGCCTGATCTGCGCGGCTTACGATGCGCTGGCGGCGGATATTGCCCTTGACCCCCGAGACCGGCTGACCCGGGCAGCGGACAAACTGCGCCAGTGCAGTTGGGGCGAGGGGAAAACAGTCTGGCTGGACGGCTTCATTGACTTCACGCCCCAGCAGATGGAGCTGATCGAACTGCTGCTGCGGCAGAGCGAGTGCGTGAGCGTGGCTCTGACCTGCGACAAACTGGAAGAGACCGACGGCGGGGCAGGTGTCTTTTCGCCCGCCCGCCACACCGCGCGGCAGCTGATCGCACTTGCCAAAAAGCTGGGACAGGGGTATGAACTGGAGTGTCTGGAGCGGCCGTCTCCCGCACGAAGCCCTGCCATGGTGCAGCTGGAGCAGCACCTGTTTGAAGTCAAACGTGCCTGTGCGCAGCCGTGCGGCGGACAGGTGCAGCTGTTCTGCGGTGCTGACCCCCGTACCGAAGTGGAGTGGACCGCCGCGCAGATCCGCAGGCTGGTTCGGGAGGACGGTCTGCGCATGCGGGATATTGCCGTGGTGGCCCGCAATTACGCAAGCTATGACGGACTGGTGGAATCCGTGTTTGAGCGGTACGATGTCCCGGTGTTCCGTTCGGTTATGAGCGACATTCTGCAGCGGCCTGTTATGACCCTTGTTACCGCTGCGCTGGACGCGGTTGCGGGCGGCTATACCTATGACGATGTGTTCCGTTATCTGAAGACCGACCTGACCGATCTGACCCGGCAGGAGCGGGATGAATTGGAAAATTATGCCCTGAAATGGGATATCCACGGAAGCCGCTGGACCCAGGAAAAACCGTGGAGCATGCACCCCGGCGGCTACGGACTGACCATGGAGCAGGCGGATCGACAGCGGCTGGAACGGTTGGATGCCCTGCGCCGCCGTGTAGTAACTCCGCTGGAGAAAATTCGCCGCAATCGGCTGAAAACCGGAATGGGTCAAGCACAAGCGCTTTACAGTTTTCTGGAGGAAATCGGTCTGGATAAACGGCTGGAGGAGCGGTGCAAACAGCTGACCGAGCAGGGTGAACTGGGTCTTGCTCAGGAGTACCGCCAACTGTGGGAGATCCTGTGCGGCGGTCTGGAGCAGTGCGCCCGTCTGCTGGGGGATACCCCTATGGAGCTGGACGAATTCAACCGCCTGCTGCGGCTGGTGCTGAGCCAATACGAAGTGGGTACGATCCCTGTTTCGCTGGACCGCGTGACTGCCGGAGAGCTGGTGCGCCAAAGCGGACACGGAGTCAAGGTGCTGTTCGTGCTGGGCGCGGATGATGCCTCTATTCCCGGTGTGGGCCAGCCGGCGGGTCTGTTATCTGACGATGACCGGGAACTGCTGGCCGGCGTGGGTGTGGAGCTGGGCCTGCGGGGGAAAGATCGCCTGTATCGTGAGATGACGGCGATCTACACCGCCTGCACCTGTCCGGACGAAAAGTTGTTTGTCACCTGGCCTGCCCGACGGGGGGGAGAAGAGCTGCAGCCGTCCTTCCTCGCCCAGCGACTGTTGAAAATTTTTCCCGACCTGACGGTGCAGACACAGGGGGAGGGTGAGTTCCGCCTGAGCGCCCCCCGGGCCGCGTTGGAGCAGGCGGGAACCCACCCTGCCGTGGGTCGGGTGCTGAGTGAAATGCCGGAGTGGACCACAGCCGTGCAGCGGCTGGAACAGGCCGGACAGTGGCAGCGGGGCAGCCTCTCCCGGCAGGCGGTGGACCGCCTGTACGGGCAAAAGGTGCCTATGTCCGCCTCCCGCATGGACAAATACAAATCCTGCCACTTCTCCTATTTCATGCGCTACGGCCTGAAGGCGGAACCCCGCCGCAGAGCCGGTTTTGATGCCCCGGAATACGGCACATTCGTCCACTACGTGCTGGAGCAGGTGTTCAAAAGCGATGCCTGGCGTGACGGCGAGGGCGGCGTGAACCGGGACGAATTGAAGAAGCTGACCCGCGCCGCCGTGGAGGACTACGTCCAAAACGAACTGGGCGGTCTGGAGCAGCAGAGCGCGCGGTTTGTCTACCTGTTCCGCCGACTTATCAGCGGCGTGGATGCGGTGGTGGACAACGTGGCTCAGGAGCTTGCGGTGTCCCGCTTTGTGCCGGTGGACTTTGAGCTTGGCTTTGGCCGGGGCAAGGAACTTGCACCGGTGGAGCTGACTGAGGACGGCGTGACCGTCAGTGTCACCGGATTTGTGGACCGGGTGGACGGCTGGCGGGACGGCGAGCAGCTGTACCTGCGCGTGGTGGACTACAAGACCGGTAAAAAGACCTTCGACCTGACCGAGGTAGCGGGGGGGATGGGCCTGCAGATGCTGCTGTACCTGTTCACCCTGTGTAAAGAGGGCGAGAAACGCTACGGTGTGCGGCCCGTTCCCGCCGGAGTGCTGTACCTGCCTGCCCGTGACGTGACCGTCCGGGGCAGCCGCAGCATGACCGAGGAGCAGCGGCGCAAGCTGGTGGATGACGAGCTGCGCCGCCACGGTCTGGTGCTGGACCGGCAGGCGGTACTGGAGGCTATGGAGCAGCCGGGAGAAGGAAAACTGCGTTTTCTGCCGGTCACCCTGAAAAAGGACGGCTATTCCGGCGGCAATCTGGTCAGCGCCCGGCGTCTGGAACGACTGGAACAGCACGTGGAGCGGGTGCTGCGGGATATCTGCAAGGAAATCGCCGCGGGCAATATCGCCGCCGACCCCTACTGGCGGGGACAGGATCACAATGCCTGCCGCTACTGCGACTATGCCGCTGCCTGCCACTTTGAAGAGGGGCGCGGCGGTGACTGTCGGCGCAAGCTGCACAAGATCAGCGCCGAGGAGTTCTGGAAGGATGTCTGCCCCGGAGAGGACAAGCCGGAACAGGAGGAATTGCAAGATGAACAACAACAGTAAAAATATCCTCATCATTAACGACATGCCCGGTTACAGCAAGGTGGCCATGGCCGCCATGCTGCCCATCCTGTCCCACATGGGCCATAGTGTATACAACCTGCCGACAGCCTTGGTGTCCAACACTCTGGACTACGGAAAGTTTACCATTCTGGATACCACCGAGTACATGGAAAAGACCATTGCCGTGTGGCATGAGCTGGGGTTCCAGTTTGACTGCATTACCACCGGTTTTCTGGCCGGCGCCAAGCAGGTGGACATCATCCGGCGGTTTATCGAAAGTCAGAAAAAAGAGGGCCTGCTGGTCATGACCGACCCCATCATGGGTGACGACGGAGTACTGTATAACGGCGTGGGAGAGGACACGGTGGAAAACATGCGCCGCCTGATCGGCGTGGCGGATGTGATCGTCCCTAACCTGACCGAGGCGGAATTCCTCACCGGCCTGTACTGCGGGCAGAGTTCCCTGACCGCTGCTCAGGCCCGCCGGGTGGTGGACGCGCTGCGTGCGTTCGGCCCCCGCACCGTCATCGTGACCAGCGGTATGGACACCCACAGCGGCGAGAATGTGGTCTGGGGCTATGACCATCAGGCGGACGAATATTTCACCATACCCTACCGCCTGATCCGAGTCCACTTCCCCGGTACGGGGGATATGTTCTCCGCCGTGCTGGTGGGTGAGCTGCTGCGGGGTACGCCCCTGCAGGCGGCGGTGAAGCGGGCCATGGACGTGCTGGAAAAGCTGGTCTTTTTGGAAAAGGACGAACCGGAGAAAAACAAGGGTATCCGCATCGAGAAGTTTCTGGATGTTCTGAACGACTGAAAACCGTTGAAGGGAGGCGGCTGTCATGGCATTTCCCCTTACAGATGAACAACGCCGCGCCGTAGAAAACCGCGGCGGTGCGCTGCTGGTGTCGGCAGCTGCCGGCTCGGGCAAGACACGGGTACTGGTGGAGCGGCTGCTGGACCGGGTCAGCCGCGGGGCAGATATTGACCGCTTTCTGGTCATCACCTACACCAAGGCGGCGGCAGCGGAGCTGCGGGGCCGCATTGCCAAGGAACTGAATGAGCGGCTGGCGGAACATCCCGGTGACCGGCATCTGTGCCGTCAGGCCACGCTGATCTATCGCGCCAACATTTCCACGGTACACTCCTTCTGTGCCAATCTCCTGCGGGAGCATGCGGCGGCGCTGGATCTGGACCCTGATTTCCGCCTGTGCGACGAGGGGGAGGCGGTGGTCCTGATGGATCAGGTGCTGAGCCGAATTATGGACAGGCGGTATGAAGATATTGACCCGGCGGGTGACTTCGCCCAACTGGTGGACACCATGTCCGCCGGACGGGATGACCGCCGGCTGATGCAGATCGTGCTGGACGTGTTCCGCCGCATCCAAAGTCACCCAGACCCGGAGGCGTGGCTGAGTGAGCAGGAGCGGGTGTGGCAGCTGGACGGCGTGAGCGACATCGCGCAGACCCCATGGGGAGCGCTGCTGCTGGAGCAGGCCCGCCAGCAGGCGGCCTACAATCTGAGCCGCCTGCAGCAGGCCGAGCAGTGGGCGGACAGGGATGCGGTACTGTCTATGAACTACGGCGACTCGATCCGCACCAGCATTGCCGCCGCACGGCAGCTGCTGAATGTTGACAGCTGGGACGGTATGTGTGCCGCCCTGCCGGTGCCGTTTCCTGCAGCCGGACGCAAACACGGTGTGGAGGATGAAAATGCCGCCGCACGGGCCAAGGCGCTGCGTGAGCGGGCCAAGACACAACTGAACAAGCTCAACGACTGGTTTTGCGAGGACAGCGAGAGTCTGCTGACCGATCTGCGGCTGGCCCGGCCCGCAGTGCGGGGGTTGATGGCGCTGGTGCGGGACTTCGGCCGCGCCTTCGCTGAGGAAAAACGCCGCCGTGGTCTGCTGGATTTTGCGGATCTGGAGCATCTGGCGGTGCGGCTGCTTGTGGACGAGGCGGGCAACCCAACCGACGTGGCCCGGACCTGCAGCACCCGGTTTGATGAGGTCATGGTGGACGAATTTCAGGATACCAACCGGGTGCAGACGGCGATTTTTGACGCTGTGTCCGACGGGGGGCGCACCCTCTTTATGGTGGGCGACGTGAAGCAGTCCATCTACCGATTCCGTTTGGCTGACCCCACCATTTTTTTGGAGCGTTACCGGGACTACGCCCCGGCGGACGAGGCGGCGGTTGGCGAGGGGCGCAAGCTGGTACTCAGCCGCAACTTCCGCTCCCGCCCGCAGGTGCTGGAGGGGGTCAACGACCTGTTCCGGGACATCATGAGCGTTCAGCTGGGCGAGATGGAGTACACTGACGATCAGGCACTTGTACCCGGCCGCCGTGCGGATGAGCCGGGTGAGTGGGCGGTGGAACTGGACGTGGTGCAGACCGACAGCGACGAGGAGGACGAGGACGAGCGGACGGACAAAAACCTGCTGGAGGCCCGAAACGCCGCCCAACGTATCCGTCAGATGCTGGACGGGATGCAGATACCGGAGGGGGAGGGGCTGCGACCTCTGCGGCCTGAGGACGTGATGATCCTCATGCGCTCGCCCGGTCCGGTGCTGCACCACTACATCCGCGCTCTGGAGGAGCAGGGGATCCCCTGGTCCGCCGACACGGGGGAGGATTTCTTCTCCTTTACCGAGATCAACGTGGCCCTGTCCCTGCTGCGGGTGGTGGATAATCCCCGGCAGGACGTGGCCCTCATTTCCGCGCTGCGCTCACCGGTGTACGGCTTTACTGCCGACCGGCTGGCTCAGCTGCGCTCGGAAAGCCGCGGGGATTTCTTCACTGCGGTGGAAGAGGCGGCGGAGCGCGGCGAGCAGGACTGCGCAGACTTTATCAGGGAACTGGACGTGCTGCGCACCGGTGCGGCGGACCGCACCTGCAGCCGGATGATTTGGCATATCTACGAGCGGACCAATCTGCTGGGACTGTTCTCCGCCATGCCGGATGGCGATCAACGGCGGGGTCACCTGCTGAGTCTGTACGAGCTGGCCCGGCAGCAGGAGGGGGCCGGGTGCCAAACTTTGTTTGACTTCCTGATGCGGCTGGACCGCCTGCGTGACAGCGGACAGAACGTATTCAAGGGGAGCGCCCCCAACGAGAGCGGCGGTGTTCAGATTTTGACCATCCATCGCTCCAAGGGTCTGGAGGCGCCTGTGGTGCTGGTGTGCGGATTGGGCCGCCAGTTCAACCGCACAGACCTGCACAATCCGGTCCTGTTCCATCAAAAGCTGGGCATTGGCCTGCGCTATGTGGACCGGGAGCGGAACATCGAACTGGATACCCTGTCCCGCCACGCCGTGGCCCGGGTGCTGGACAACGAGATGCTGGCTGAGGAGCTGCGGCTTCTGTACGTGGCTATGACCCGGGCGAGGGACAAACTGATTTTGTCCGTGTCCGGGGCGAGACTTGGCAAAGCGCTGGCCGATGCGTGGGACGAGCTGGACAACCCCATCCCGCCCCAACTGCTGACAGGCTGTTCCAATGTGGGCATGTGGGTGCTGATGTCGGTCATGACCCGGCGCTGCGGCGAACCGCTGCGCAGGCTGGCGGGATGTGATGCGTTTGTGGAACGGGACTACACGATGCCTTGGGACGTGCGGGTGATAGATGGCGAGAGTCTTGCCGGCTTCCGGCAGGTGCGCACCCAAACCCGGCAGCAGGAGCAGGAGGCGGATGAGAACGCCCTGCGTGCTGCCTTCAGCTGGAGCTATCCCCATCAGCCGGCGGGCAATACCCCGTCCAAGCTGACCGCCACGCAGCTCAAGGGGAGAGAACTGGACCGGGAGGTCAGGGAAGAGGGAGAGCAGCAGGAGAAAGCGGTTTCCGCCGCGCCCCTGTACCGCCCCCGCTTCGCGGCGGAAAAGCTGGGCCTGACCCCGGCGCAGAAAGGCATTGCGACCCACCTTGTGATGCAGTATCTTGATTTTGCCCGCTGCGGCAGCGCCGGGCAGATCGCGGAGCAGATCGGCGAACTGGTGGAGCGTGAGTTCATCACCGAACAGGAGGGACAGGCGGTTGACCCCAAACGCCTTGCGGCCTTTTTCCAAACGCCCCTTGGCGGGCAGCTGACTGCAGCCAAGGTCAACCGGGAGTTCAAATTCTCTTTGCTGGTGGATGCGGGGGACTATTATCCCGGTCTTGCGGGGGAGGAGCTGCTGCTGCAGGGCGTGGTGGACTGTTGGTTTGAGACTGCCGAGGGCATCACCGTGGTGGATTTCAAAAGCGATTGGGTGACCGAACAGACCCTCCCGGCGCGCGCAGCGCAGTATAAACCCCAGCTGGATACCTACGCCCGGGCGCTGAATGCCATCACCGGGCTGCCTGTCGTGCGGCGCGTTTTGTGGTTTTTCGCCCTTGACCGGGCGGTGGAAGTGTGACCTGCGCGAAAAAAGCTAAAAAAATATGAAAAAGCACTTGCAATTCAAGAGGGGGCGTGTTATACTATCCCATGCGCTTTCCAGAATACCTTAAAACATGAAAGAGGTGAACACAAATGAAGGAAGGCATCCATCCCAACTACGAGCAGACCACCATTCGCTGCGCCTGCGGCAATGTGATCGAGACCGGCTCTACCCAGAAGGATATCCGCGTTGAAGTTTGCTCCAAGTGTCACCCCTTCTACACCGGCAAGCAGAAGATGGTGGATACTGGCGGTCGTGTCAGCCGCTTCAACAAGAAGTTCGGCCTGGACAAGTAATCTCCGCATTCAAAAACCGTACCTTGAAAAGGGTGCGGTTTTTTGTTTAATGGCATATACTAACGGTTAGAATGTGCCATTCGTTTGTGAGAGAGGTGCGCGCGTGAAAAACGGTCTGCCCGGTATCGGGATGCGAAAAATAAAAAGTCTGTTGGCGGTGACCCTGGCCTTTGCCGTATGGCAGGTGATACGCATCTGGGTCCCGCAGTTCCATGTCCACCCGCTGTTCGGCTATATCTATGCCATCATTGAAATGCGGGACAGTACGGAAAAGACCCGGCAGTTTGGCGTGCTGCGTATCAAGGCTACCTTTTTGGGCCTCGCCGCCGGCCTGCTGGCTCTCCCGCTGAGTGAAGCGTACGGTGCCTATGCCGGTCCGGGGATCGGATTTGTGCTGACGGATCTTGCCATCATTTTGATCGGTGTGCTGGTGACTTTATGGCTGGCGGAGCTGCTGCGCTGCGAAAACTTCTGCGGTATTGCGGCCATGATTTTTGTCATCTGCCTTGTGCGGGACCGAAGCACCGAGGTAAATATCTACGTCTATGCAATTCTGCGCGTGTTTCAGACCCTGCTGGGCGTGTTCTCAGCATGGGTGGTAAACACACTGATCTGCCCCCGGCATGAGGGTAAAAACGGCTGATGCAGCCATATCAAAAAAACAGGAGGTCTTGTTATGCTGAAAAGAATCGACCTGAAGGACCTGCGTGAAAATGTCTTTACCCGCATTGGTGACCAGTGGATGCTGATTACCGCCGGTCAGGGCGAGGACTGCAACACCATGACCGCCAGCTGGGGCGGTCTGGGCGTAATTTGGGGGCAACCGGCTGCCACAGTGTATATCCGCCCCCAACGCTACACCAAGGAATTCGTGGACCGGGAGGAGTACTTCACCCTGTCCTTTATGCCGGAGCAGTATAAGCCTCAGCTTGCCATCTGCGGCAGCAAAAGCGGCCGTGACATCAACAAGGTAAAGGAATGCGGCTTTACAGTAAAAACCGGGGAGGGCAATGCGCCTTACTTTGCCGAAGCCGACCTTGTGCTGGTCTGCCGCAAGCGGTATGCCCAGCCTATGGATGGCAGTGCCATGCCCGCCGATGTGCTGGCTCACTATTACCCCGGCGAGGACTACCACACCATGTACATCGGCCAGGTGGTGGAGGCCTATATCGAAGGATGATTGCCCACAGGAGGGTGCTATGACAGAAAATACTGCCCATCACATGGATAAAGCGATCCTGGTCGGTCTGAATGCCAACAGTCTGCCCAACGAGGAAAATGCCAACGACCAGACCATGGAGGAACTGGCCGCCCTGCTGGAAACGGCGGGCGGACAGAGCCTTGGCGTGGTCATGCAGTCCAAGGACAGCCCCGATCCCCGCACGTTCATCGGCGAGGGTAAGGTGGCCGAGGTCAGGGAGCTGGTTCAATCTCTGGGCGCCAATATGGTCATCTTTGACAACAGCCTGTCCCCCTCCCAGCAGCGGGTGCTGTGCGAGGAACTGGGGGTGGCGGTGCTGGACCGCTCGGCCCTGATTCTGGACATTTTTGCCCAGCGCGCCCGCACCCGCGAGGGTCGCTTGCAGGTGGAGCTGGCCCAGTACAAATACCTGCTGCCCCGCCTGTTGGGTATGTGGACCCATCTGGAGCGGCAGGAGGGTGCTATCGGCACCCGCGGTCCCGGCGAGACCCAGTTGGAGACCGACCGCCGTCACATCCGCCGAAAAATTTCCAAGCTGGAGGAGGAGCTGCGGGACGTGCGCCGCATCCGGGCCGTCCAGCGGGAGCGGAGAGAGAAAAACGAAGTACCCGTGGTGGCCATCGTGGGCTATACCAACGCGGGCAAATCCACCCTGCTCAACAAGCTGACCGGGTCGGATATCCCCGCCAACGACCGCCTGTTCGATACTCTGGACACCACCACCCGCATGCTGGAGATCAGCGATACCTGCACGGTGCTGATCTCCGACACGGTTGGATTCATTTCCAAGCTGCCCCACCACTTGGTGGAGGCTTTCAAAGCAACCTTGGAGGAATTGCAGTTTGCCGATCTGCTGCTGCACGTCATCGATGCCTCCAACCCGGAGTGGCGGGATCAGGCCGCCGTGGTGGACAACCTGATCCGGGAGCTGGGCGCCGAGCAGACGCCCCGACTGGAAGTGTTCAACAAGTGTGACCGCTACGTGGGTGAAATCCGTCCCCACGGCGAGCGCATCGTGTCCATCTCCGCCAAGACAGGGGAGGGACTGGACGAACTGCTGGCCGCCATCGGCCGCAATCTGGACAGCGGAAATCGCCGGGTGACCATCCATCTGCCCTATGACAAGGGCGGCATTCTGGACACCCTCTATAAAGAGGCCAAGGTGGAGCAGGTGGAGTACACCGAGACCATCGACGTGGTGGCGGTGTGTACCCCCAAGACCATTGGCAGGCTTGGCCCGCTGGTGGAGGGGTGGCAGCCCCATAAGGAACCGTGGGAGGAATAACAGAATATCAGCCAATGGGGCGGTCGCAGGACCGCCCCGTTTCTTTTGGGCGGGTGAGGACCAGCAGATCATTCGTGTGCTGACACAGACAGCCCGTGACTCGCCCCACCAGCAGGTCAAACTGTTCCGGAGACTGGCGGTGCGGGGATTGCTCCCGGCAGAGGAGCAGTGCCTCCAACAGTACCACGTCTCCGATCAGGTTCTCACACGTTTCGCGAAAATCTTCCATAAAATCGTAGTTGTTATGCATAAACAATCTCCTTTGCATATCGCTGATAGCGATTATACTGCATCGGGAATTGAATGTCAATCGCTGAAAGCTATATATTTCCTAAATGATAGCTGTAAGCTATAATAGCTTGGGGTGATTGTATGAAAGACTATCGACAAATCATCAAGAAGAAAAGAGAAGCTATTGGGTTGAGCCAGTATAAGCTGGCAAAACTAGTGGGGATTACACAATCTTTCGTTAATGAAATCGAAAGCGGAAAAAAGAGTCCTTCCATCGAGGTCTTTTTTAGAATTTGCGAAGCACTGGACATTAAAGTGTTTCCGGAAGAATAAGGGGGAGTTTCGCCCTGCGGGGCGAGGTACTTTGCCCGCGGCGGCAAAGTACCCAAAACGCCACCGGGGTTTGAGTGGATGAGATTGGTCGCTTCGCGCCTGCATCTCAAACACTCTGCACCCCGGACCCCAAAGATACGGCTCGTAAGCACAAGTCGTTCCACGCGTCCGGCGCTCCTGTGACGATACCACGTTGCACCTTTAGGCTGCCGCCCTGCCAAGCATTAACCGGGTTTTGCTCCTACCGCACAAGCGCGCCTGCTGCGGTGGGTGTTTCGTTCCTGCGTACCATGCTGACAGTGTAGGGGGCGGCGTCCTCGACGCCCCGCAGGGCGAAATCTTCCACACCCGCCCGGGGGCGGAACAGCTCTCGTCCCCATCCTCACCCCGCAGGGCGAAACAACGTTATCCATTACCAAGCAAAACAGGAGGAGTCCTCCATGACCGAATATTACATCCCCTCCGGGCGCAGTGAGGCCACGCTGGTGGAAAAGCGCTCGGAATTCATCGGCCGGGTATGGCCGGTGGAGACCGAGGAACAGGCCCGGGAAATGATCGAGGCTGTGCGCAAAAAGGAATACGACGCCCGGCACAACTGCTGGTGCTACATCATTCGGGACGGTGCGGTGCGCTACTCCGATGACGGTGAACCCCAGGGAACGGCGGGCCAGCCCATGCTGAACGTATTTCAGCGGGAGGGCATCGTCAACGTGTGCTGCGTGGTGACCCGGTACTTCGGCGGCATCCTGCTGGGCGCGGGCGGACTGGTGCGGGCGTACACCCAAAGTGCCAAGGATGCGCTGGATGCTGCCGGTGTCAGCGTGGTGCGCCGCTGGGTGGCGATGGAGCTGCCCTGTCCCTACGCCATGTTTGAGACTATGCGCCGGGAAGTGACCGACATGGGCGGCGTGGTGGAAAATGTGGACTACGGCGCTGACGTGGTGCTGTCCGTCCTGCTGCCCGAGGAGCGGGCGGAGGATTTCAGAACTCGCATCGTGGACGTCACCTCCGGCGAAATTGAGCCGCTGGTCAGCGGCGAGGCATTCAAGGCTGTCCCATGGCGGCAGCCTGCGCGGGGATAAAACCGAACCATTTGGAGGCAGGCTGACCGCCTGCCTCTTTTTGCGTTTTGGGGCAAATATTCCTGCGAAAAAACCGGGATTTCTTTCATAAAAGGTATACCCAAAATCGGGGAATTGTGATATGATATGCAATAGGTTATTATAGCCCGCAGTTTGCGGATGCGGGCGCTTGAAAGGAGCGGAGGGCGAATGGGGAAAAAGGTACTGCTGGCAGTCATGACGGCGGCCCTGTGCGCGCTGTTGGCGGGCTGCTTCCCGTGGGCGGCGGAGGACTCCTACAAACTGCCCAAACCGCCCCGCGGATATGAAAATCTGACCGCTGCCGTGGACAAGACCCGGCGGGATCTGATGCAGGAATATTCCACCACGGTGGAGGATGTTCCGCCCTCTACCGGTGACAATACCTCGGCTGTGCAGCTGCTGGATATGGACGATGACGGCACGCAGGAGACGGCTGTGACCTTCTTCCGGGTGGTGGGCGCCCAGAATCCCATGCGCATCTGCTTTTATACCCAGCAGGAGGACGAGGGGTACGTTCTGTCCGGCGTTATCAGCGGTGAGGGAGACAGCGTTTACGCCGTCCACTATGCTGATGTGGACGGGATCCGCGACCCGGTCACCGACCGCACCCGCAAAGAGGTAGTGGTCAGCTGGCAGCTGGGCGGACAGGCCAACTATCTGGGTGTCTACTCCGTTCAGAAGGGCGACGGTCAGATGCTGGTCTCAGCGGTTTATGACAGCTACCGCCTGACCGACCTGGACCAGAACGGCCTGATGGAAGTTGCCGTCGGTACTGTGGACCGGGTGGAAAACAGCGGAAAAGTGACCCTGTACGGATGGAATACCGCCGAGGATATTATGACGGTTCAGGAGACGGCCCTGAGCGTGGGGGCCACCGCTATCCGCAGCATGCGGGCCAACTTTATCAAAAACTTTGCTCCGGCCCTGTACGTGGTCAGCGACCTTGCCGACGGCAGTACGGCGGTTGATGTCATCGCCATGAAGGGCGGTCAGCCCACCAATCTGGCGCTGGACCCGGAAACACTGGTCAGTCGGGAGTGCAGCAGCAGTTACCGCGACCTGACCCTGAGCGATGTGAACAGCGACAACATTTTGGAACTGCCCCGTCCCCGCCAGCTGGAGGCCCACGGAGCGCTGGACGGCGCGTGGCTGGCCGACTGGGTGCAGTACGACAGCCGCTCCCGCGCCAGTAAGATCTGCACCACCTACCACTGTGTGGTGGACGGTTGGTATCTTGTGGTTCCCGACCACTGGCAGAGCCGGCTGGTCATCTACCGCAACGACACCGTCAGCGGTCAGCGGGCGGTGGTCTTTGCCCTGTGGCAGGGCGAGGACAAGGAACCCCTGCCGTTTTTGAGCATCTACCGCCTGACCGGTGCCAGCCGCGCCCTGCGGGCCACCACCGGCAACCGCTTTATCCTGGCGGAGGACAGCAACACTATTTACGCCGCCACGTTCTACAATACGTGGGACTGCGGGCTGGACGAGAACGAACTGCTGGAGAATTTCCGCCTGATCGTCAGCAGTTGGTCCGGCGAATGAGAAAGGAGCGTTTGAGATGAAAAAAGTACTTGTCCTTGAGGATGAGGAGAATATCCGCAGCTTTGTGGTCATCAACCTCAAGCGCGCGGGGTACGATACGGTGGAAGCTGCCACCGGTGAGGAGGCCCTTGCACAGCTGAAGAACAACCCCGGCATCGGGGTGGCTCTGCTGGACCTGATGCTGCCCGACATTGACGGTTTTGAGGTATGCCGTCGGATCCGCAGCACCAACAACAAGATCGGCATCATTATGCTGACCGCCCGCACTCTGGAGATGGACAAGGTCACCGGCCTTATGAGCGGTGCGGACGACTACGTGACCAAACCCTTCTCCCCGGCGGAGCTGACCGCCCGGGTGGATGCCCTGTTCCGCCGTACCGGCGGCGAGCCGGCCCCCGAACCCGGCGAGGTGCTGCGCCATCCCTTCCTGCTCAATACCCGCAACCGCTCCCTGGAGAAAAACGGTCAGCGGATCAAGCTGACCCAGGTGGAATACGGTCTGGTCAAGCTGTTTATGGAAAACCCCGGCAAGGCCATGAGCCGCGAGGAAATTCTGGACGCCGTGTGGGGCAAGGACTACTTCGGCGAGCTGAAGATCGTGGATGTGAATATCCGCCGCCTGCGCATCAAGATCGAGGACGATGCCCAGAACCCCACGTTTATCACCACCGTGTGGGGTTACGGCTACAAGTGGGGCGCATAACCCCCGGGCAGAGCGCAAATCAAAACGAAAGGAGGCACGACCATGAAAACGCGGCCCGTTTTTGGCTCCAAGGTAAAAATGCGCGGTATCCGTCAGCGCTGGCTGGCCAACAGCATCAGTGTGGTGCTGGTCATGGTCGTGCTGGCCGTGGCGGCTTTTTCCGTGGCCATGGCCCGATACTACTATGACGCTATGGAGGAGGGACTCAAGGCCCGTGCCTCCAGTGCGGCATCCTTCTTCCGCAACTATACCGAGACCGAGTATCTGCGCGCGGCTAAAAACTACGTGGATAACTTCGGTGAAAAGCACAAGCTGGAGCTGCAGTTCATTGAGACTGACGGGGCCATCCTCTACTCCAGCTACGGACTGACCACCGGCACCATGCCCGGCACACCGGATATCAGTGGGGCCTTCGAACGCGCGGTCATGACCCCGTGGCAGGGGAGGGACCCCTCCACCGACGAGCGGGTCATGGCAGTTACCGCTCCGGTACTGTACCGGGGCAATCTGGTGGGCGGCGTGCGGCTGGTCACCTCCATGACTGAGGTGGACCGCCAGATTTTGGGTGCTGCCGGTGCCGTGGCGCTGATCGGTTTTGCCTTGCTGGCTATGCTGTATGTCTCCAATCTGTACTTCGTGCGCTCCATTATCGAGCCGCTGGCCGGAGTCACCGAGACCGCCCGCCGCATCGCCGACGGCAGCTACGGCATCCAGATGGAGAAAAGCTACAACGACGAGATCGGTGAGCTGACCGATGCCATCAACGACATGTCGATGAAGATACGTCAGTCGGAAAAGGTGCAGACGGAGTTTATTTCCTCCGTGTCTCACGAGCTGCGCACACCCCTGACCGCTATCAACGGCTGGGGTGAGACCATCATGAATGGGGAACTGCAAAACCCTGAGGATGTGAAAAAGGGCATGGGCATCATCGTCAGTGAGGCCCGCCGTCTGACCAACATGGTGGAGGAGCTGCTGGAGTTTTCCCGCATTTCCGACGGCCGCTTCACCCTGACGGTAGAGCCGCTGGATCTGAAGGCCGAGCTGGAGGATGCGGTGTACACCTACCGCGAGTTTTTCCGCCGTGACGGTATCCAGCTGCATTACTACGACTGCCCGGAGGACAGCATTCCCGTCACCGGTGATCCGGAGCGCCTGCGGCAGGTGTTCTGCAACCTGCTGGACAACGCCGCCAAGCACGGCGGCGCGGGCAAGCGCATTGACGTGACCGTCCGGGTGGAGGAGGCCACGGCCCACATCGCCATCCGGGACTACGGCACCGGCATTCCGGAGGAGGAGCTTCCCTACGTTAAAAACAAGTTCTACAAAGGCAGCTCCAAGGCCCGCGGCAGCGGTATCGGCCTTGCTGTGTGTGACGAGATCGTGGAGCGCCACGGCGGCAGCCTGACCCTGAGCAACGCAGCTGAGGGCGGCTGCGTGGCAGAGATCCAACTGCCGATTGGAACATAAGTTCGAAAAATGCTTGCATTTTAACTGCCACGCTGATAGAATAAAAGTCGAAACAAGGCGCACTGCGCCGAAGGAGTGTCCATGAGCAAAAACTGTGAAAACGGGGCCTGTCCCGCCGGTGGTTTCAAGACCACCTGCGGCGGCCAGGCACTGATCGAGGGTATTATGATGCGCGGCCCAAAGAAGCAGGCCGCGGTTGTCCGCCGCCCGGACGGAGAATTGGAGATCAAGGAGCAGGAGCTGCACCCCCTGCGGGAAAGGTGTCCCATCTGGGGCTGGCCGCTGGTGCGCGGTGTGGTGACCTTTCTGGACTCCATGATCAACGGCGTAAAGATGCTGATGTGGTCGGCGGAGTTCTACCCTGAGGAGGGGGAGCAATCAGAGGAACCCTCCAAATTTGAGCAATGGCTGGAGAAAAAGCTGGGCAGCGCCAAGTTTACCTCCTTGCTCATCACCATTGCGGTGATTTTGGGCATCGGTCTTTCCATCGTGCTGTTCTTCCTGCTGCCCACTTTGCTGGGGGCGGCAGTGAAGCTGTTCACCGACTCCATGCTGGTGCGCAATGTGGCGGAAAGTGTGCTGAAAATCATCATTTTCCTCGCTTATCTGGCAATTTGTTCCCGAACCAAGGACATCCACCGGGTGTTCCAGTACCACGGGGCGGAGCATAAGACTATCTTCTGTTACGAGCAGGGCCTGCCCCTGACGGTGGACAACGTCCGCACCCAACCCCGGCACCATCCCCGATGCGGCACCAGCTTCCTGTTCGTGGTCATCATCGTGTCTATTTTGATTTCCACGGTGGTCTTTTCCATCTGGCCCGTTCACAACGCGCTGCTGCGCTTTGCCGCCCATCTGGTCATGCTGCCCCTCATCGTGGGCATCAGCTACGAGTTCAACCGCTGGTGCGGCCGCAGCGACAACGCCCTGACCCGGGTGCTGGTGGCGCCCGGCCTGTGGATGCAGAACTTTACCACCTACGAGCCGGACGACGGCATGATCGAGGTGGCGATCCGGGCCCTGGAGCTTGTGCTGCCGGAAGAAAAGGGCAGCGATGAGTGGTAAGTAGTTAAGAAAAAGAATGAGGTGTTTCTATGGCAACCACCTATAACAATTTGTATTTGGATACCCGCAACCGCCTGCGCAAGGCCGGTGTGGTGGACGCCCAGACCGAGGCCCGGGAACTGATCTGCTACGCCTCGGACAAGACCCGGGAGCAGCTGTACCGGGACATGTCCCTGTACGCCTCCGGGGAGCTGGAGCGCCGCGTGGAGGAGCTGGTCCAGCGCCGTCTGGAGGGCGAGCCGGTGGCCTACATCGTGGGCGAGTGGGAGTTCTACGGTCTGCCTCTGGACGTGTCCCGTGAGGTGCTGATCCCCCGCAACGATACCGAGGTGCTGGCCCGTCTGGCCATTGAAAAGGCACAGGCGGCAGGGGAGGGCGCCCGGGTGCTTGACCTGTGTGCCGGTACCGGCTGTGTGGGCCTTGCCATTGCGGCCAATGCGCCCCAGTGCCGTGTGGTGCTGGCCGACCTGTCCGAAGGTGCGCTGCGCCTTTGCAAGCAGAACGTGCGCCGCAACGGACTGAACGCACGGGTGACCTGCATGAGCGTCAATGCTATGGAGCAGCCGTCCTCCGTCCTGTGGGACTTCGACGTGATCGCCTGCAATCCCCCGTACATCCCTTCTGCTGATATCGACGGACTGGAGGTGGCCGTCAGCCGGTTCGAGCCGCGCATGGCCTTGGACGGCGGCGAGGACGGTCTGGACTTCTACCGCTTTATTTCCGCCAAATGGAAATCCGCTCTGCGTCTGGGCGGCAGCCTCATCTTCGAGGTTGGCATCGGTCAGGCCGACCAGGTGGCCCAGATCATGGCAGAAAACGGGTTTGAAAACATCGTCATTACCCCCGATACCAACGACATTCCCCGGGTGGTGCAGGGGACGATCGAAAGCTAAAGTCCGTAATATGGGACAGCTGGCTTGAGATAATGTGAGCATAGAACACCGGCTCTAGGCCGGATGAAAGGATGAACGAGTATGGCAACGAAGAAGCCTGCGGTGGAAAGCGCCGCACCCGCCTCCGACAAGAAGAAAGCACTGGAAACCGCCGTGGCGCAGATCGAGCGCACCTACGGCAAGGGTTCCATCATGCGCCTGGGCGAGAATGCCGACATTATGGTGGACACCATCCCCACCGGCTCCCTGTCTTTGGATTTGGCGCTGGGCATCGGCGGCCTGCCCAAGGGCCGCATCATCGAGATCTACGGGCCGGAGTCCTCCGGCAAGACCACTTTGGCGCTCCATGTGGTGGCCGAGGCCCAGAAGCGCGGCGGTGAGGTTGCCTTCATTGATGCCGAGCATGCTCTGGACCCCACCTATGCCAGGGCATTGGGCGTGGATATCGACTCCATGCTGATCGCCCAGCCGGATACCGGCGAGCAGGGTCTTGAGATCTGCGAGGCACTGGTCCGCTCCGGCGCCATCGACGTGGTGGTGGTGGACTCCGTCGCTGCCCTGACTCCCCGAGCCGAGATCGAGGGTGACATGGGCGACAGCCACGTGGGTGTGCTGGCCCGTCTGATGAGTCAGGCGCTGCGCAAGCTGGCCGGCTCCATTGCCAAGACCAACTGCATTGTGATTTTTATCAACCAGCTGCGCGAGAAGGTCGGTGTCATGTACGGCAACCCCGAGGTGACCACCGGTGGCCGCGCCCTGAAGTTCTACTCCTCCGTGCGTATCGACGTGCGCCGGATTGAGGCCATGAAGAACGGCACCGAGATCATCGGCAACCGCACCCGGGCCAAGATCGTCAAGAACAAGGTGGCGCCCCCCTTCCGCGAGGCGGAGTTCGACATCCTTTACGGCGAGGGTATCTCCAAGTGGGGAGAGCTGCTGGATATCGGCGTAAAGCTGGATCTGGTGCAGAAATCCGGTTCCTGGTTTGCCATGGGCGAGTTGCGCCTGGGTCAGGGCCGCGATGCCGCCCGGGAGTTCCTGAAGGACAACCCCGAGCTGGCCGAGCAGCTGGAGGCGGATATCCGCGCCAACTCCTTCAAGCTGCTCAGCAAGCAGGGTCAGGCCGCTGCCCGGGCCGCAGGCCGGGCCGTGGATGTCTCCGCCGAGGACTTTGAGGATCGGGAAGACTGACCGTGCGCATTGAGGAACTCAAACCCTCTCAGCGTGTGCAGGGCCGCTGGCTGGTCGTGCTGGACGATGGCAGCATTCTGCGCGTGGGAGAAGGAGAGGTCATCGACTTTGCCCTGTTCGCAGGCAAGGAACTGACGGAGGATGAGGCATCCCGCCTCACCGCTGCCGCCCATGTCGCCGGCCTGAAGCACAAAACGCTGGATCTGCTGACCCGCAAACCTCAGTCCCGCAGGGAGTTGGAGCGCAAGCTCGAAGAGTGGGGCGCAGGGGAGGAGGAGATCGGGTGCATCTGCAAACGGATGGAGGAACTCGGTCTGCTCAATGATGCGGCATACGCCGGGCAGGTGGTGCGCCACTATGAGACAAGAGGATACGGCGTGCGCAAGCTGCGGGATGAGCTGTACCGCCGGGGCGTGCCCCGAAATCTCTGGGACGAGGCCCTTGCCGAAGCTGAGGATCCGGCGGAGGCGATCGATGCCTTTTTGCAGAAAAAACTGGCGGGCAAAGCGCCTGACCGCAAAGAATTGAAAAAACTGTCCGACGCTTTGGCCCGCCGGGGCTATGGGTGGGAGGACATCCGCAGTGCCATCGCTCGGCTGGGTATTTACCCGGACGAGTGAACTGCGTTTTTAGGAGCGATATTATGTCTTACACAGTAGCCTTTATCTCACTGGGCTGCGCCAAAAATCTGGTCAATACCGAGCAGATGATGGCCCTGTGCCGGGACGCCGGGTTCGTTGTGACCGGTGAGCCGGAGGGGGCCGACGTGGCGGTGCTGAACACCTGCGGCTTTATTGATGCGGCCAAGAGCGAGGCCATCGAGAATATTTTGGAGCTGGGCCGGCTGAAGGACGAAGGAAAGCTGGGCAAACTGCTGGTTGCCGGCTGCCTGTCCCAGCGTTACCCCGAGGACATCCTGCGTGAGCTGCCCGAAGTGGACGGCCTGCTGGGTACCGGCAGCTACACCGACGTGGTCTATGCCGTCAACAGTCTGATGGAGGGGGACGAACCCACCTTCTTCGGCGACATACATAACACTGCGGACGACGGTCCACGCATGGTGACCACGCCGCCCTACACCGCATATCTGAAGATTGCCGAGGGTTGCAGCAACTGCTGCGCCTTCTGCATCATTCCCAAGCTGCGGGGCCGCTACCGCAGCCGCAGCATGGAGTCGATTTTGGCCGAGGCAAAGCAGCTGGTGGAGTCCGGGGTGCAGGAACTGATCGTCATTGCACAGGACATCACCCGCTACGGTTGGGATAAAAAAGATGGGACAAGTCTTGCCGGCCTGCTGCGGGAGCTGTGTAAGCTGCCGCTGCGCTGGATCCGGCTGCACTACCTCTATCCGGAAGCGGTGACGGATGAGCTGATCGAAGTGATCGCCGCCGAACCGAAAATCCTGCACTATCTGGATATCCCCATCCAGCACTGCAACGACCGGATCCTCAGGGAAATGAACCGCCGGGGAACCAAGGCGGACATCGAAGCGCTGCTGGATAAGCTGCGCCGGGCCATCCCCGACGTGGTCATCCGCACCTCACTGATCTGCGGCCTGCCCGGAGAGACGGAAGAGGAATTTGAGGAACTGTGTGAGTTTTTGACCCGGCAGCGGCTGCAGCGGGCGGGTGTGTTCCCCTTCTCTCCGGAGGAGGGAACGAAGGCCGCCGGACTGCCCGACCAGGTGGATGCCGACGTGGCTATGCACCGGACGGAGCTGTTGGTGGAACTGCAGTCGCGCATTATGGACGAGTACAACGAGCAGCGTCTGGGCACGGTGATGGAAGTGCTGTGCGAGGGGTTTGACCCAGAGGAAGGCTGCTATGTTGGACGCACCTATGCCGACTCGGTGGATATTGACGGACACGTGTACTTTACCGCCGCGGGGCGGATACAGCCGGGCGAATTTGTCCCGGTGCTAATTACCGGCATTCAGGATGGCGACCTGACCGGCGAGATCGATGAATAAGGAGAAATGAACATGAACACTGCAAATAAGCTGACTCTGCTGCGGGTCATTATGATCCCCGCCTTTCTGGTGGTCCTTTACCTGAACCCGCCCTTCGCGAGTATCCTTGCTCTGTTGATTTTTGTGCTGGCCAGCCTGACTGACATGCTGGACGGTTACGTGGCCCGTAACTACAACCAGACCACCGACTTCGGCAAGTTCATGGACCCGCTGGCGGACAAGTGTCTGGTGGTTGCCGCCATGCTGTGGTTTGTGGAAGTTGGTCAGATGCCTGCCTGGGCCTTGCTGATCGTGGTTGTGCGTGAGTTTGCCGTCAGCGGTCTGCGTATGCAGGCGGCCAACCTGGGCAAGGTCATTGCCGCGGGTTGGTCCGGCAAGGTCAAGACCGCATCCACCATGGTCTGTATCTGCATCATGCTGGTGCTGCCCGATCTGACCTTCCTGGCCATGATCGGCGGTCTCATCAATACCCTGTGCGTGGCCGTTATCGTCATCACCACCCTGTATTCCGGTATCGAATATTTGTGGGTCAACCGCAAGGTTTTCTCTACTATGAAGTGATATTAAGCGAAAAAAGGTCCCCGGAAGCGTTGCTTCCGGGGACCTTTTTGCTTTTTTGTGAGGAATTAAGCTTCGGCGAACTCACCGAAGAAACGGTCGTGGATGGCCTGAACGGCGTTCTCGGCATCACGCTCGTCCACCAGGACGGACACCTTGATCTCGCTGGTGGAGATCATGTTGATGTTGATGCCGGCGGAGAACAGAGCTTCAAACATCTTGCAGGCCACACCGGAGTTGTTGGCCATGCCGGCACCCACAATGGAGATCTTGGCGATCTTGTCGCTGACCTCGATGGAGTCAAAGCCGATGCTCTCCTGATTGGCGCGCATGACCTCCTCGGCGCGGGCCATATCGTCCTGAGACACGGTGAAGCTGATGTCCTTGGACTCGTCACGGCCGATGGACTGCAGGATAATATCTACGTTGACCTTTTCCTTGGCCAGCAGGGAGAAGATCTTAAATGCCATACCGGGCTTGTCGGTCAGGCCCACCAGAGCCACACGGGCAACGTTGGTGTCCTTGGCGACACCGCTGACATGAGTTTTTTCCATAGTTTTCACAACCTCCTTGACTTTTGTTCCGGGTTTGCCGCTGAAGCTGGAGAGGACCTCCATATTTACGTTGTAACGCTTTGCCATTTCCACCGAGCGGTTATGGAGTACCTGGGCGCCGAGGCTGGCCAGCTCCAGCATCTCGTCGAAGGTGATCTCATCCAGCTTCTTGGCGCCCTTGACCTTGCGGGGGTCGGCGGTATAAACGCCGTCCACGTCGGTGTAGATCTGGCACAGGTCCGCATGGAGGGAGGCGGCCAGAGCGACGGCGGACGTATCGGAACCGCCGCGGCCCAGGGTGGTGATGTCGTCATACTTATTCAGACCCTGGAAGCCGGTGACCAGAACGATCTTCTTCTTGTCCAGCTCCTTGCGGATGCGGTCGGCACGCACACGCTTGATGCGGGCGGCGCTGTAGTTGGAATCGGTTGCTACGCCGGCCTGCCAGCCGGTCAGGGAGATGACGGGATAGCCCATGCCCTCGATGGCCATGGCGCACAGGGCCACGGAGATCTGCTCACCGGTGGTCAGCAGCATATCCATCTCGCGCTTGGAGGGGTTGGGATTGATCTCCTTCGCTTTTTCGATCAGGTCGTCGGTCGTGTCACCCTGAGCGGAGAGGACCACCACCACGTCATTGCCCTGCTTATAGGTTTCAGTGATAATGCGGGCCACGTTCATCACGCGGTCGCGGTCGGCGACGGAGGAGCCGCCGAATTTCTGTACGATAAGAGCCATATTCGTTGTTACCTCCTAAATTAGTGTCAGCCCAGCACACGGATGGAGGACAGGACCTCCATACCGGCCAGCTTGCTGTTCAGCTGAGCCTGAGTCATGGACTCGGTCAGGAACGCGATCTCGCTGGCGGGAGCGCCGCTCCGGGCCAGAGGAGTGATGTCGCCCACAGCGGAGCGGGCGGCATCCATGGTGCCGTTGGCACGCACGTACCAGCGGAAAGACAGACAGTCGGGGGACTGGATCATAGCCTCGTCACCGGCGGCCCACTGGTTACGCTTGGGGGCGGTCACGTCCTTGGCGATGTCTACCACGTCACCGACCACGGCGCTGGCGGTGGGCAGCTTGCCGGCGCCACGACCGTAGAACATCACATCGCCCACGGCGTTGCCGGTGGCGGCGATGGCGTTGAACACGTCTTCCACACCGGACAGGGGATTCTCGCCGCTGACAAGATGGGGAGCGACGTAGGCGCAGACCTTGTCGTCGTCCATCTTCAAAGCGCGGCCCAGCAGCTTGATCTTGTAGCCGCAGGAGTTGGCGTAGTCCACGTCGGCCAGGGTGATGGCGGTGATGCCCTGAGTGGGGACCCACTGGGGGTAGACGTGGCGGCCGAAGGCCAGAGCAGCCAAAATGCAGATCTTGCGGCAGGCGTCGTGTCCCTCGATATCGGCGGAGGGGTCGCGCTCGGCGTAACCGTTGTCCTGAGCCTCTTTCAAAGCCTGGTCAAAGGACAGGCCGGCGCGGATCATGCGGGTCAGGATATAGTTGGTGGTGCCGTTGAGGATACCGCGCACCTCGCTCAGCTCGTTGCCGGCCAGGCAGTTGGTCAGCGGGCGCAGGACGGGGATGCCGCCGCCTACGCTGGCTTCGAACAGGTAGCTGACGCCCTTCTCGGCGGCCAGCTGCAGCAGCTCGTAGCCGTGGGTGGCGACCAGCTCCTTGTTGGAAGAAACCACGCTCTTGCCCGCGGCCAAAGCGCGGCGGGTGAAGTCCAGTGCCACGGTGGCGCCGCCGATGGTCTCCACCACTACGTCGACCTCGGGGTCATTCTCGATGACGGAAAAGTCCTTGACAAAGCAGTCCTTGTAGGGGCTGTCGGGGAACTCGCGCACGTCCAGAATATACTTCAGCGCGACCTCCTTGCCGGCACGCTGCCGGATCAGGTCACGGTTCATGGTCAGCACGTCCGCCACGCCGGAGCCGACGGTACCAAAACCAAGGATCGCAACATTTACCATTTTTGTCACCTCGTTATTTATCTTCGGTTCAGGCAGGTCATCCTGCCAGGATCTCGCATTTGATAACCGCAGGGAAAGCGCGCACGGTCCGCAGCAGTTCGTCCAGGGCCACGGCGGAGCCGGTCAGCTCGGCCGAGGCGGTGACCACCGCGCAGCCGTTGGCGGGGATACCCTGATTGATGGTCAGGATATTGCTGCCGCAGCCGGAGAACACGTTCAAGACTCCGGACAGGGCGCCGGGAACGTCCCGCAGCAGAATGTGGAAGGTCACGATGCGGCCGTGGAGCATATCCTGAAAGGGACGGACCGTGTCCTTGTACTTGTAGTATGCGCTGCGGCTGATCCCCACAGCGCGGACGGCGCTGTTGACAGTGGATTCCTCGCCGGTCTCAAGCAGGCGCTTGGCCTGAGCGACCCTGCGGAAAACCTCGGGCATGGCGTCCGCCTCTATAATAAAGTATTCCGGCTGGTTGCTCATGGCACCTACCTCCAGTTTGATGCGGGCCTGTCCGCGGGGGACAGGCATTTGTTTTTCTGCTGTGGTATATTGTAGCACAGCGATGTGCCGGTTGCAACCATTCCGAGGGGAAATAAGATGACAATTTTCGCGGCATTTGAAGAAGGTTTGTGGATGATTTGCACAAGAGGAAAAGGCCGCCGATGGATCGACGGCCTTTTGGGCGTTTAAGTGGCTGCGGGAACGAAAGGCTCGTCCACGGGAGGAGCATCGGGAACGGTAGGTTCAGCGGGAGAGTCCGGCGTTTCGGGGTCTTCGGTGCCGGACCAGTTGGGAGCGTCAGGATCGATGAGACCGCCGGGCAGCTCGGGTTCCGGCTCCGGCACAGCGGGCGCGGTGGTGTGGACGGTGCAGGTACCCTGTCCGCGCAGGTGGCTGGCGGTATAGACCGTATCGCCGGCGGTGACAGAGTCCAGCATCTCGCGCTCGTAACCCAGCAGAGAAACGGACTGGCACCGGTCGGCAGGGCAGTAAGGGCCGGCCACATGGTACAGACCGGTGGCCTCGCCCGCATCGTTCAGGATGGGGCTGTCCAGACAGACGGTGACGGTAGATGCCTCACCGTGGCGGGTGCAGTAGGTGGTAGGAGCATCGTCACGCAGCAGAGTCATCTGGCGCACACGGCTGCCGCGGACATCGGTCCGGCAGGCGTCAGTGGGAAGCAGGCCGCTGTCCAGACAGTAGTCGGTGGTGACAAGATCATTGATGGAGAAGAAATTCTTGTCCGCAAGACCGCGGTGGACCCGGCTCATGACCCGGCTGAAGGTGAGGGCGGCGGGGTTCTTGCCGCTGCTTCGTACCCGCTCGGGGGATTCGTAGCCGGTCCAGACCACGGCGGTGTAGTACGGGGTGTAGCCGGCGAACCAGCGGTCGCGGTCACTGGTGGAGGAACCGGTCTTGCCCGCCACGTGCATGCCGTCCACCCGGGCCTCGTAGCCGGTACCGGCGTTGACCACGTTCTGCAGCATGGTATTCATATAGTAGGCGGTGGTGTCCTTCAGCACCACTTCGCTGACGGACTTGTTTTCCAACAGGACCTTGCCCTCGCGGTCCAGAACCTTGGTATAGGTGCGGGAGGGGGTGTAGATGCCCTGATTGGGGAAGACGGCAAAGGCCTCGGCCATGTCGCGGGTATTGACACCGGTGGTCAGACCGCCCATGGACAGGGGGGCACGATCCAGGTCGGAGGAGAATTTGCCGTTGACCTCGATGCCTTCCACCAGATCGATCTTGAACTGCTGCTCCACAAAGTTGAAGCTCTGAGGCGGGGTGACCAGATCGCTGAGGATGCGGAAAGCCACCGTGTTGGTGGAGTCAGTAAGGCCCTGATAAACCGTGGTCAGACCGGCGTATTTGGCGTTGCCGGAGTTGACGGGGTAGGGGTTGCCCCCCACCAGCTCGTAGGGGTAGTCGTCGATGACGGAGATGGGGGAGACAAGGCCCATTTCCAACGCCGGGGCGTAAACGGACAGGGGTTTGAAAGAGGAGCCGGGCTGACGGGCGGCCACGGTAGCGTTGTTGCGCAGGCGGTTGCCGTTCTTTTCACCTACACGGCCCGCAAGGGCTACCACGTCACCGGTCTTGTTGTCGATGACCGTAATGGCGGACTGCAGCTGCTGGCCGCTGCTGGAGGACCAGGGGAAGTTATCCCGGTTCTGATAGACCTCTTCCACGGCGGCCTGCACGTCGGGGTCGACGCAGGTGTAGATGGACAGACCGCCGGACAGCACCATTTCATGGGCAACGCCGGCTTCCACGCCCAGCGCCTGGGCCAGATCGGCGGTAACGTCGGTGATGACCTGCTCCTCGTACCAGGAGTAGATGTCGGGGTTGGCGTCGTTGGTGGGGTTTTCTACCGTTTTGGAGGTGAATACCAGCTCCTGCGCCTTGGCTTCTTCATACTCCTCTTTCGTCAGCTTTTTCTGGTCGTACATGGCTTTCAGCACCAGATTTTTGCGACGGAGGTTGTTCTCGGGATTGGTGTAGGGGTCGTAGAGGGAGGGGTTGTTGGTGATGGAGATCAGGCTGGCGCACTCGGCCACCGTCAGCTCGCTCAGCGGCTTGCCAAAGTACATATAAGAGGCGGTATAAACGCCGTCGCAGCCGCGGCCCATGTAGATATAATTCAGGTACCACTCCATGGTGGTTTCCTTGGAATAATTCTTGGTGAATTCCAGCGCGCGGAAAATCTCGACCACCTTGCGCTTGACCGTGGTGTCGTTGTAGGTGGTGACATTTTTGATCAGCTGCTGGGTGATGGTGGAACCGCCCTGAATATCCTGACCGGTGAACATATAAACAACGGCGGCGGCGGTACGCTTCCAGTCCACGCCGGGGTGGGTCCAGAACCGCTGATCCTCAATGGCGACGGTGGCATCAATGAGCTGCTGGGGGATATCGGCGTAGTCCACCCAGATGCGGTTTTCGTCGCCGTGGAGGGTGCGCAGCTGGCGGTCGTTGCCCTGATCGTCGGTGTAATAGAGTACCGAATTCAGACCCGTGTGGAAGTTGTTCAGATCCAGCGGAGTCAGGGGGATGATGACCGTCCTGACGTAGACGGCGGCAAAGCAGGCCAGAATGGCGGTGGTGGACAGCAGCACCAGAAGCGCGGTGCCAAGACCCCAAAGCAGCTTGCGGGAGCGGGAGCTGCGGCGCTTTTTGCGGGCAGCGCTCCTGCGCGGGCGGGGGGACGTGTTGGGTGTATCGGACATAAGAAAACCTCCGTTCATGGGAACTGCGCCGTGGGCGCAAGAGGGATACATCAGTACATAGATACCAATATTATACCAACTTTGAACGCGTTTGTCCACCCTTTGGCGCCTAAGGAAAAATCAATTCAAAAACAGGCAAAAATTGACAAGGCTTGCTCTTGCATTTTGCATGAGCGCAGGGTAAAATAGAGACACAAACCAAACAGGAGGTACTTACCAATGAGTGAAGAGTTCGGCCCCGATTTCATCACCGTCACCGACGAGGACGGCAACGAATTTGAACTGGAGCATCTGGATACACTGGAGTACAACGACAACGTCTACATGGCCTTTTTCCCCGTCATTGAGGGCGAGGAGGGCGACGACGGCGAGATCGTGGATGTGGACGTCGATGACGAGGAATACGGCATGGTCATCATGAAGGTCATCGAGGAAAACGGCGAGGAGCTGTTCTCCACTCTGGACAGTGAAGAGGAAGAGATGGAGGTCTACGAGCAGTTCATGGAGCGGCTGTTCGCGGACGAGGAGTAATCTTACCTCAAAAAGTGCTTGCACTTTTGCGTTGGCTCCTGCTCGGTGCGTGATGGGTTCTTTTAAACCCACATTTACGAAACGGGACGCCCCCTCACGGCGTGGTTTGCAGGCCTCCCGACCCCCTTTGAGGTCAGTCGGACGTTGGAAGCAGAAAAGCGCAGTGGAGGCGACCCACCTGCCACACGTGCAGGTTTTAAACGGATCCACACGGCCAGAGCGGGACACACATAGCACCTTTTGGGGCTGCGGCATCTGCTGCAGCTCCCTTTTTTTATGCATAAACGGGCAAAATGCGGGCAACACTATCCGCAGATCACCATGAAAGAGGAGGGAAACAACGTGATCTTGGATAAAATTGCTCTGGCGCTGCTCATCATCGGCGGCCTGAACTGGGGTCTGGTGGGTCTGTTTGGCTTTGACCTGGTGGCATTCCTGCTGGGCGGTTCCGCCGCCCTGCTGGCACGTGCGGTCTACACGCTGGTGGGCCTTTCGGCGGTTTGGTGCATTACCCTGCTGTTCCGTGACGGGATGGTGGAGCGCCACGCCTGACGGCTGCGCACCCGGCCTGCTGTGGCAGGCCGGGATTTTTTTGCCTTTAGGTTGACAAACGGCACGGCGGTGCTATAATAAAAACACCCACCCCGGGGGGGAGGGGGGATAGGAGGCGAAAGCATGAAGCAAAAATTCAACGTGACGGGAATGACCTGCGCGGCCTGTTCGGCCCATGTAGAGCGGGCGGCGGGCGGTGTGTCCGGTGTGCGCCGGGTGGAGGTCAGTCTGCTGACCAACAGTATGAGCGTTGATTTTGATGAAGCGATGACAACCGCGCAGGACATTGCCAAGGCGGTGACCGCGGCGGGTTACGGCGCGGCTCCGGTGGGGGTGCGTTCCCCACGGGCTGCGATCCAAAATGAGCAGCCGGACGAAGAGTTTAACCGGCTGAAACGGCGGGTACTGCTGTCCGTGCTGTTTTTGCTGCCGCTGATGTACGTTTCTATGGGGCATATGCTCCACCTGCCCCAGCCGGATTGGCTGATGGGGACGGAAAATGCGGTGATCTTCGGCCTGACCCAACTGCTGCTAACCCTGCCCGTTTTGTACATCAACGATAGGTATTTCCGGGTTGGATTCCGCGCTTTGCTGCACAGGTCTGCCAATATGGACAGCCTGGTGGCGGTCGGTTCCTCTGCAGCTGTGCTGTACGGCGTATTTGCCATTTATTGCATGGCGTGGGGGCTGGGACACGGAGATATGGAACTGGTGGAACAGTACCGCGGTGACCTGTATTTTGAGTCTGCAGCCATGATTTTAACCCTGGTCACACTTGGAAAGATGCTGGAAAGCAGATCGAAAGGGAGAACGGCACAGGCCATAACCCGCCTGATCGAACTGACACCGAAGATGGCCCGGGTGCTGCGCGCAGGGCAGGAGGTGGAGGTGCCTGTGGAAGCGGTCGTTTTGGGGGATCGGGTAGTGGTCCGCCCCGGACAGGCCGTTCCAGTGGATGGAGTCATTGTGGAGGGCAGCTCCGCTGTGGACGAGTCTGCCCTGACCGGCGAGAGCCTGCCGGTGGATAAAACGGTAGGGGATAAGGTGGCGGCCGCCACCGTCAATCACTCCGGAGCTTTCGTGCTGGAGGCGACCCGGGTGGGGGAGGACACAACCCTGGCCCAGATGATCCGGCTGGTGGAGGAGGCATCGGCCTCCAAGGCCCCCATCGCCCGCCTTGCAGACACGGTTGCGGGAGTGTTCGTGCCGGTGGTCATGATTATTGCCGCTGTGACGGCTGTGGTGTGGCTGATCGTGACCGGAGGTCAGGTCACCGCGGCTTTGACCGCCGGGGTGGCGGTGCTGGTCATCTCCTGTCCCTGCGCACTGGGACTTGCTACGCCGGTTGCCGTCATGGTGGCCACAGGCGAGGGTGCGCGCAACGGAATTCTGATCCGCTCTGCTGCCGCGCTGGAGACACTTGGCAGAGTAGATACCGTGGTGCTGGATAAAACGGGTACGCTGACAACCGGGAAACCGGTGGTCACCGACGTGATCCCTGCCCCCGGTGTGGAGCGGGACCAATTGCTGGCAGTTGCGGTCGGTCTGGAATCCATGTCCGAGCATCCCCTGGCTGCTGCGGTGATGCAATATGGCCGGGAACAGGGCGTAATTGCTGAACAGGTAAAAGACTTTACAGCTATTCATGGAAAAGGCGTGCAGGGAGTTTTGAACGGCGCGTTTTGTGTCGGCGGCAACCGGACTATGCTGGAAGAGACGGGCGTGGATCTTGGCGCGCTCGGGCAGGAAGAACGAGCGGTAGCCGATGCGGGGAAGACCCCGATATACTTTGCACAGAGCGGGAAACTGCTGGGCCTGATCGCCGTGGCAGACGTACCCAAGGACACCAGCGCTCAGGCGGTGGCGGCGTTCCGGGCGCTGGGGCTGGATGTGGTGATGCTGACCGGGGACAACGAGCGTACCGCACGGGCCATTGCCCGACGGCTGGGCATTGAGCAGGTGCGCGCCCAGGTGCTGCCTGCCGATAAGCAGGCGGTGGTGTCCCGGCTGCAGGCGGAGGGTAAAAAAGTGGCTATGGTGGGCGATGGAATCAATGATGCCCCGGCCCTTGCGGCGGCCGACGTTGGCATGGCCATCGGGGCGGGCACGGACGTGGCCATTGACAGCGCGGACATCGTGCTGATGAAGTCTGACCTGCTGGATGCCGCGGCGGCGGTGGAACTGTCCCGGGCCGCCATGGCCAAGGTGCGGATGAACCTGTTCTGGGCGTTTTTCTATAACGTCATTGGGATCCCGCTGGCGGCGGGTGTATTCTACCCCATACTCGGCTGGCAGCTCAGTCCCATGTTCGGCTCTGCCGCTATGAGCTTGAGTTCCGTGTGCGTGGTGTCCAACAGCCTGCGGCTGCGGAACTTCAAAAGCCGGTTCAGGAAGGAAAACTGCGGGTGCAGCCCGATTGAAAACACAGAAAGGAACGTGGATAAGATGAAAAAAGTGATGACCATTGAGGGCATGATGTGCAGCCATTGCACCGCTCGTGTGCAGCAGGTGCTGTCTGCGCTGGAAGGCGTGAGCGAGGTGGAGATGAGTCTGGAGGATAAGACGGCCACCGTGACCCTGTCCGCTGACGTTTCCGAGCAGGTTCTGACAGATGCGGTGACCAACGCCGGTTATCAGGTGGTGAGCGTGCAGTGAAAGCCGATCACACTCAGGTGGCACAGCTGCTGAAAACTGCCCGGGGACAGATCGACGGCATCTTGAAAATGGTGGAGGAAGATCGCTACTGCATGGATGTGTCCACCCAGATCAGTGCCGCCGTGGCTGTTCTGAAAAGAGCTAATCGCACGGTACTGCGGGCCCACATGGACTGCTGCGTGCGGCAGGCGGTGGCTGACGGCACCGCCGACAGCAAGCTGGACGAGCTGACCGCGCTGCTTGACAAGCTGGCCGAATAAAACATAAATCGCCGCTTTTGGGACAGACTATCCCCAAAGGCGGCGATTTTTATGTGTAAACGATGGAAATACGTGCTGGCTGGTGGCCTGGCAGGAATTGCCAACGGTCTGTTCGGCGGTGGAGGCGGCTCGGTGCTGGTGCCGCTGCTGACCCGCATTTGCGGGATGGAACAGCGGCGGGCCTTTGCCACATCGGTGGCAGTGATTTTGCCCATGTGTGCTTTGTCGGTGGTCATTTACCTGCTGCGGGGCGGACTGGACATTGCGGCGGCATGGCCCTACCTTGTAGGCGGGACTGTCGGCGGCTGGCTGGGCGGGCGGCTGTTCCGGGGCGTGCAGGTGGATTGGCTGCGGCGTGGATTTGGGCTGCTGCTGATTTTCGGGGGAGTGAGGTGTCTGCTGTGAGTGGTTGGCTGCTTGCTGTCGGTGCGGGATTTGCCACGGGGATCCTGTCCGGATTTGGCGTGGGCGGAGGGACGCTGCTGTTGGTGTATATGACCGCCGTGGCGGGGTTGAACCAGCATCTGGCGCAGGGCATCAACCTGCTTTATTTTCTGCCTGCGGGGCTGTGTGCCTTACCTGCCCACGTGAAAAACGGCTATATCGAAACCCGCGCACTCCTGCCGGCCATTGGGGCGGGTCTGGTCTGTGCGGCGGCAGCGGCATGGGTGGCTACAGGGATGGATACCGACCTGCTGCGCAAATGCTTTGGCGGTTTTCTGATTCTGGTGGGCCTTTGGGAGCTGTTCAAAAAGGGAAAAGCGGACCGGTAAACGGTCCGCTTTGGTCAGAAGAAGAGTTTGCTCTCGGCGGGGCGGGTGTACATCTCTTCCAGCTCATGCTGATGGTAGAGGTAACCTGCATCGTCGTAGTACTTGGCACCGGCGGGGCAGCGCTTGACACAGGCACAGCACTTGATGCACACACCGGTGATGTTGCCAAAATCGGTCGGATCGATGGACCCCATGGTGCAGATGGCGGCGCACAGACCACACTTGCGGCACTTGTCCGGGTCGGTTTTGGGCTTGACCTTGAGGATGTTGATGGGATTGCCCGCCCGGTCCCGGGGGGTGTAGTAGGGACCCACGGGGTCGTTGCCGGCCACGGGGGCGGACAGGGAGAGCTGTCCGGCGAGTGCCTTTTCCGCAGCCCGCGTGCCAAGGGAATCGGCCAAAGCCAGATCGTCGCTGTTGGGGCGGCCCGCACCAAGGGTGACGGAGAACGAATGTTCCCCCACAAAAGCGCCGGCGGCTATGGGGGTCAGCTCATTGGCCTGCATAAGATTGACCAGTTCCATCAGACCATCGTCAAAACTGCGGTTGCCAAAGGTGACCACCGGCACACACAGCGCACCGCTGCCTGCGATATGCTCGCTCAGGAAGGGCAGCAGCTTGTTGGGTACTCGCCCGGCGTAGACCGGGGTGCCGATGACGACGAGGTCGTCGGGGGAGAAGGTGAGCCGTTCATCCCGGGCGGCGGGCAGGCTGAAATCGTAGTCGGCCCGGGGGCAGTTCAGCGCCCGGGCAGCGGCATCTGCCACACGGCAGACGACGGTTTTGGTATTTCCGGTTCCGGTAAAGTACACGGCCCAAACTTTGCTGATTTGCTGCATGGTGATTCCTCCCGATCAACCGCGCTGGCGGCGCTTGAAGTCCAGATAGCCTTCCAGAATCAGGCTGGCGGCCACGGCATCCACAGTCTGCTTGCGCTTTTTGGCATTCTTGCCGGAGTCGAACAGAATGCGGTGGGCATCCACCGTGGTGCGCCGCTCGTCCCACAGAACGGGGGTCAGACCGGTAGCTTGGGCCACCCGGTCGGCAAAGTCGCGGTACAGCTGGGCCCGGGGACCCTCGGTGCCGTCCATGTTGCGGGGGAAACCCATGACCAGCTCGTCCACGTTGTGGGTCCGGACCAGCCGGGTCAGTTCCTCCAAAACCACCTCGGCCTTCCGGCTGTGGATGGTGGTGGCGGAACCGGCCAGAAAGCCGGTGGGGTCAGAGATGGCAACGCCGGTGTGGGCGTCGCCGTAATCGATAGCCATAACCGTCATGGCAGTACCTCCGGAAAAGTCGTTTGAACAATTATATAATGTTTTTACGTGTGGCGCAAGGGGCACGGTTTTTTGTTTTTTTCTGTTGCAAAAGATGGAATATTCTGTTAAAATATAGAACAGCGAAATCTTTGTCACGGAACAGTCTGTACTGTTTCGGGTAAGGGGTATGATTATGGACAAGAAGAAAAAGGCGGCACTCAGCAAACAGGAGGACATTGCACTGACCCGCGCCATGCTGTGGTTTGCGGCGGCTATGGTGCTGGAGTTCCTGCTGTTGCTGGTGAACAAATACTATATCGGCTTTACCACCGACTCTGCATCCATTGCGCTGGCGCAGGTGCTGCATGTGGTCATCCGCGTGGTGGCGGTGCTGGGTCTGGCTTTTGGCGTGGCGGCGGCGATCTGGTGCCGCCGGGCAAGTGTCAAAAGCGGTGAGCTGGCCTTTGGCCCCATGCTGCTGTCCGTATCTGCCTTTGCACTGGGCATCAGCGGTGTGCTGATCGTGGCGCTGTACGCCGCGGCGGTGGATCTGCTGTGCGTTGTGGTGCCCGCGCTGGCTGTGCTGGTCCTGGTGTACTACCTCTATCAGAAAGAGTTTTTCCTCTCCGCTCTGTGTTCCGGAGTGGGCCTGCTGGGCCTGTGGCTGGTCCGCCGCGGCAGCGCCCGGATGGATCTGGTCATCACCCTGTATGCGGTGGTTGGCATCGTACTGCTGGCGGTGGCCCTGGTGCTGACGCTCTGCCTGAAGAAAAACGGCGGTGTGCTGACTGTGAAGGGCAAGGCGCGCGCCCTGTTCGGCAAGCAGACCAACTACCTGCCTGTCATCCTGTCCTGTGTGTTTGGCCTGCTGGCTTTGGCGGCCTGTCTGGTGCTGGGCAATACTGCGGCGTTCTACCTGCTGTTCGGTTTACTGGCCTGGCTGCTTTTGCTGCTGGTGTATTACACTGTCAAGCTGATGTGATTTGAATGAAAAAGCGGTGCATCCGATTGGATGCACCGCTTTTTTGTACATCAGCGCTGCGGAGCGTTCATCGCCTGCTCCAGCTTTTGCAGGGCCTTCTTCTCGATACGTGAAATGTAGCTGCGGGAGATGCCGCAGCGCTGGGCTACCTCCCGTTGGGTGAGGGGTTCTTTGCCGCCTAAGCCGTAGCGCAGGGTGATGATGTCCGATTCCCGTTGGCTCAGACACTCTTTCACGCAGCGGCGGACTTTTGCGCAGGCGTCCTTATTGTCCAGATCCTCCATCATGGTGTCATCCACGCTGATGACATCCATCAGGGACAGGGAACTTCCGTCGCCGCCGGTGTCCAGTGTGTCGGACAGGGAGACCTCACCCTGCAGTTTGCGCTGGGAACGGAAAAACATCAGGATCTCGTTTTCGATGCAGCGGCTTGCATAGGTCGCCAGCCGCACGTTTTTGTCCGGTTTGAAAGTGGACACGCCCTTGATCAGGCCGATGGTGCCGATGGAGATCAGGTCTTCCTGGTCGCCGGACTGGGAATAGTATTTTTTGACGATGTGGGCCACAAGGCGCAGGTTTCGCTCGATGAGTATGTTGCGGGCCTCGGGATCCCCTTGTGCCAGCCGCTCAAGGTATACTTTTTCCTCTTCCGGCTTCAGCGGCTTGGGAAAGGAACCGCCGCCGGACAGACGCAGAGTAAAAAACAGGCTGTTGCTCAGCAGATACACCAGTGCAGAAAGCATAAAAGTCACCTCGGTTATACTCTATTGCGCCCCTGCAAGTCCCTATGCGGTTGACTTTTTGCGGGATGTCGTGTATCATGCTGTGGAGACATATTTCATATCTGCGGGCGTGATGGAATTGGTAGACATGCGAGATTTAGGTTCTCGTGCAGTGATGCGTTGGGGTTCGAGTCCCCACGCCCGCACCAACACAGCCGCCGCCCGTTGCAACGGGCGGCGGCTGTTTTCGTCAATAGGTATGGTCACAGATCTCGTTTATCTTGGCTTGCAGGGTCTTCAAATCGTCGAAGGTCTCCGGCTTGCGGCGGGGGTCCCGCAGCAGGGCGGCGGGGTGGAACAGGGCCATCATCTGGACGCCGTTCTTTTCAAACCACCGGCCATGTTCCTGAGTGATCTTGAAATCCTCTTTGATAATGCGCATGGCGGAGATGCGGCCCAGACACACGATGATTTTCGGCTTGAGCAGAGCCACCTGGTTGCGCAGCCAGTCCATGCAGGCATCCTGCTCGGTGTTCAGGGGATCGCGATTTTTGGGCGGGCGGCACTTGACCATGTTGGCGATATAGATATTCTTTTCCCGGCTCAGGTCAATGATCTCCAGCATCTCATCCAGCAGCTTGCCGGCACGGCCCACGAAGGGTTCGCCCTGCAGATCCTCATTTTCGCCGGGACCCTCACCGATGAATAACACCTCCGCATCCCGGGGGCCTACCCCGAAGACCACGTTGGTCCGCTCCTCGCACAGGGGGCATTTGCGGCAGGACATACACTGGTTTTCCAGCTCGTCCCAGTTCAGCATGGACATGATTCATTCCTCCCAAACGGTGTTTTTATCAGTATAGCATGATTTGTCCCTGTCGAAAAGGAGAAAAATGTGTCCGGGGCAAAATTGTGCTGGACAAGGATGGCAGGGGAGGACTATTATAGTACACGGAACAAATGAGAAAGGAGCGTGGCTGCCGTGAGAAGACGAATCGACTTGTGGGATGTCATGCGCCCTGTGGAGCTGTTTGTCTGCTCAATTCTGTGGATGGAATTGATCTGGCGTGCGTTTTACGTGGAGCGGTTCTTCGACAGGGGACTTTTATATATTCTGCTGTTCAGTGTCCCTGTGGCGCTTGTATGCACCCTGCTCAGCAGCCTGTGGGGACGAAAGGGCAACACCATTACCGCAGGTGTGCTGCTGGGCGGCATCAGCCTTTGGTATATGATCCAGGCGGTGTACAACACCATTTTCCACACCCTGCTGGTGACCAAGTCTTTCGGCATGGCGGGACAGGCGATCTCCGATTACTGGCGGGAAACGCTGGTGGGCATCGGCAAGAGCCTGCACATTATCCTGCTGCTGGCGCTGCCTTTCGCTGCTTTCTGGCTGCTGCGGGAGCATTTGATCCCCGACAGCCGCATGGATGGCCGGGCGCTGGCGGCGGTGGCCGGGGGCGCGGTGGTGTTTCAGCTGCTGGGTACGGCCTGTATCGGTCTGCCCTCCGGGGAGACCATGACCACCCGGGAACTGTACCGACAGAGCTTTCTGCCTGATATTGCGGTGTCCCGCTTCGGTGTGCTGACCACCCTGCGCCTGGACGTGCAGCAGAGCCTGTTCGGTCTGGAGCAGCCGGACGACGATACCCTGCTGCCCGACCAGTCGGTGGACGTACCTCCGGTGCCGGTGTACGACGCCAACGTGCTGAACATCGATTTTGACGCCCTCATTGCCGGGGAGACGAACAAGACTCTGCTCAATATGCACCAGTTCTTTGCTACCCGCCAGCCTACCATGAAGAACGAGTACACCGGGATGTTCAAGGGGAAGAACCTTATTATGCTGACCGGTGAGGCGTTCTGGATCGGCGCGGTGGACCCGGTCTACACCCCCACCCTGTACAAGCTGGCCAACGAGGGCTTTGTGTTCAAGAACTTCTATAACCCCCTGTGGTGGTACTCCACCATCGATGGTGAGTACGCCCACTGTACGGGCCTGATCCCCTCCAATCAGGTCAACTCGTCCTTTAAGTACAGCGGCAAGAACAAGGTGTCCATGTACTTCAACATGGGCAACATGTTTGCCATTGCCGGCTATCCCGTCAACGCCTACCACAACCACACGTACACCTACTACGGGCGTGATCTGTCCCACCCCAATCTGGGCTATAACTACTACGGTGTGGGCAAGGGACTGGATGTGGCCACCACGTGGCCCGAGTCCGACCTTGAGATGATGGAAAAGACCATCCCTCAGGCCCTGGCAGGGGAAAAGCCTTTCCACAATTACTACATGACCGTCAGCGGTCATATGAACTACAACTTCCAGGGAAATGCCATGTCGAAAAAACATAAGGAGCTGGTGGCAGATTCCGGGCTGAGCGACCCGGCGGCGGCCTACATCGCCTGCCACATCGAACTGGACCGGGCCCTTGCCTATGTGCTGGAACAGCTTGAGTTGGCGGGTGAGATGGAGAACACCGTTATCTGTATGTCCGGCGACCATTATCCCTACGGTCTGGACGATACCGGCGCCATCGACGAGCTGACCGCCCCCGGCACCGAGGCGGACCTGATCGAGAAATACCGCTCCAGCCTGATCCTGTGGTGCGGCGGCATGGAGCCGGTGGTGGTGGAGAAACCCTGCTCCAGCATTGACGTGGTCCCCACTTTGCTCAATCTGTTCGGCATGGACTATGACTCCCGCCTGATCATCGGCCGGGATATCCTGTCCGACTCGCCGGGTCTGGTGGCCACCAACAAAAAGTGCTTTGTCACCGATTTGGGTAAATATTACTCCAACACGGATACCTTTATCCCCAACGAGGGGGTCACGGTGCCGGAGGACTACGTGCAGAACACCTACAAGGAAGTTCAGCGTATGTTCACCTACTCCGAGCGCATCCTGTTCAACGACTACTACCGCAAGCTGGGGCTGACCCCCGGTACACCTCCGCCCGTGGTGGAAGCGGATATAGCGGAAACTCCGCAGGTGCAGACGGAAGAATAAGAAAGTGCGGCCTCCAAATACGGGGGCCGCACTTTTTGCGGTTATCGCACGGTCTGGCGCACGATCAGCTGAGGCTCCAGCAGAAGCTGTACGGGTTTTCTGTGGGGGTCCAGATGCTGGCCGCGGAACAGTTCGGCGGCGAGGGAACCCATCTCCCGGGTGCATTGGTCAACGGTAGTCAGTTGGGGGACGGCCAATGCGCCGAGGGGGATGTTATCGATGCCAATGACGGAGATGTCCTCCGGCACGCGGATAGACAGGGACTGCAGATGCTGCAGCACACCCAGCGCGATCATGTCGTTTTCGCAGAAAATGGCCTGCGGGGGTGCGGGCAGTCCGGCAAGAAGCTGCTGGCACATTTGTACGCCGAGGGCGAAGGTGTCCTCGTCGGTCAGGGCCTCGTCCTGTCCGATAAGAACCAGCTCGGAAGCAAGAGGCAGACCGGCAGACTCCATGGCAGCGCGAAAACCGTTGTATACCTCAAGTCTGGTGAGTCGGGTCAGGGGAGGGGACAAATATGCAATTTGGTTCAGACCTCGGCTCAGCAGGTGCTGGGTTGCCATCACGCCGCCGGCGTAGCTGTTGAACTGGATGCCGGGACACTTCTGGGGCAGGGCGGCCTCGATCAAAACGATTTCGGCATTGTGTGTCAATGCGGTTTCGATATGGCCCAGATCCTGAGAAACGGGAGCGATGATCATGGGTGTGTTCAGCCGGGTCAGGCGGGAAACCAACGCTTTCTCCCGGGCGGGATCCCAGTTGGTGTTCGTCAGCACCATGTCCAGACCGTACGCACGCAGAGAACTCTCCAGTCCGCTGACCAGCGCGGTATAGAACGGGTTGCACAGGTCGGGGACCAGAACGTGAACGCTTTCCACGGCGGAGCGATCGAGCCGGGGCGCTTTGGACACGTAGCCCATCTGCTCGGCGAGTTCTTTGATCCTTGCCTTGGTTCTGGGCGCCACGGGGTAGTTGCTTCCGCCCAAAACCCGGGAAACGGTAGAGGGGGAGACTCCGGCGGCATCGGCGATGTCGTAAATTGTCGGGGTGTTTTGTTTGGGACGCATAGAGATACCTCGTTTTGTTGCATTTTATTTCTGCAACAATTATATCAGTGTGGGAGCGGAAAATCAAGGGGGATGGAGAATAAATATATTGCAGGCAGAGAAAAATGACGAAATAAACAAAATTTAACCTCTGTTTTTGACGAGAAATCCCTTTACAAATTGTTTTTGTTCGATTATAATATGTGCGCCAAATGGTGTTAAATTGTGCAACAAAATAGGAGGGGGCCATGCGCACACTGCTTTTTAACTGCAATTTGATCCTGCCCGATGAAATTCGCCCCGGCTTCGTGGTGGTGGAGAACGGGTGCATTGCGCAGGTGGGAGTTGACCCGGCGGACGTGACCGCGGACCGGCGGACAGACTTGGGCGGGCAATACCTTGCCCCCGGATTTGTGGAGCTGCACAGTCACGGTGCGGGCGGTGCGGACTTTATGGACGGCACGGTGCAGGCGTTTGAAACCGCCTGCGATACTCTGCTGCGCCACGGGACCACCACGCTGCTACCCACCACGCTGGCGGCTTCGGCGGAGGAGATCTGCCGCAGCATCGATGCCTTCCGCGCGGCGAAGCAGGCGCTGGGGGAGAAGACCCTGAACCTCCACGGTCTGCATATGGAGGGGCCGTATCTTAGCATTGACCAATGCGGTGCCATTGACCCCAAGTACATCCGGGACCCCGATCCGGAGGAGTACGAGGCGTTTCTGACGTATGGCCGCGGGGTCATCAAGCGCTGGACTCTGGCGGTGGAGCGGCCGGGCGCGGAGCGCTTTGCCGATGCCCTGATGCGGGAGGGCGTTTTGCCCTCGCTGGGGCACTCCAATGCGGAGTATGCTCAGGTGGTATCCGCCTTTGAACACGGCGTGACCCATGTGACCCATCTGTATTCGTCCATGTCCACAATCACCCGCCGCAGCGGGTTCCGTCACAGCGGCGTGCTGGAGAGTGCCTTCTGCATCCCGGACATGACGGTGGAGATCATCGCCGACGGCTGCCACCTGCCGCCGGAGCTGCTGAACATGGTCTGGCGGTTCAAGGGCGTGGAACGGGTGGCCCTGACCTGCGACAGTATGCGCTGTGCCGGGCAGGACGTGACCGAATCTATCCTGGGCAGTCTGGAAAACGGACAGCGGGTGATCATCGAAGACGGCGTAGCCAAGCTGCCTGACCGAATGTCCTTTGCCGGCAGTATCGCCACCGATGACCGGCTGGTGCGGGTCATGACCCAAAAGGCCGGTGTGCCGTTGCACGAGGCGGTGCGCATGATGAGCCTGACCCCGGCCCAAATCATCGGAATAGGGGATACCACCGGGTCTATTGAGGTCGGCAAGGACGCCGATTTGATCTGCTTTGATGATGAGATCAATGTGTCCGGCGTGATGGTCCGGGGACGGGGTCTTGTCGGATTGATGAAATAATTAAAATCTACGATAGGAGGAACTTACATGAAAATCAATGTTTCCAAGAATGAGGAACTGTTGGGCGTTGCCGCAGCCGAAGCTATTGCCGAGGGTCTGAAGCAAGCCATTGCCGCCAAGGGCGAGGCCACCTTCCTGGCCTCCACCGGCTCCTCTCAGTTTACCACCTTTGTGGCGCTTTTGGCCCGCAGCGATGTGGACTGGACGAAGGTGACCATGTACCATCTGGACGAGTACGTGGCCCTGCCCGAGAGTCACATCGCCTCTTTCCGCAAATATCTGAAGGAGCGCTTTGTCAGCAAAATTCCCCTCAAGCGCGCCGTATTCGTGGGCTGCGAGGATGACAAGCTGGCCGAGCATATGGCCGAGCTGGAGCGGGAGTTCGACGGTCTGACCATTGACGTGGGTGCTATCGGTATCGGTGAGAATGCCCACATCGCCTTCAACGATCCCCCTGCCCAGTTTGACAAGGCCGGTGCCTACCACGTGGTTAACCTGAACGACACCTGCAAGCAGCAGCAGGTCAACGAGGGCTGGTTCGCTACTTTGGACGACGTGCCCAAGCAGGCTATCTCCATGACCCCCGGCCAGATCATGAAATGCAAGAAGATCGTCTCTGCCGTCCCCGGCCCCCGCAAGGCCCAGGCCATCTACAACACCCTGACCCGCGGCAAGACCGATCCTATGGTTCCTGCCACTCTGCTGCTGGAGCATCCCAACGCCGAACTGTATCTGGACGAGGGTTCCGCCTCCATGTGCAGTGCCGAGATTCTGGCCAAGCACGCCTAAGGGGAGGATACATTATGGAAAAGAAGCTTCTGCCCAAGGGCGTATGGGGTGCATCCTTCACCCCCTTTGACAACAACGGCAAGATCATTGCCGAGGGTGTTAAGGAAATCATGGACTACAACATTGAAAACGGCATGGATGCCTTCTTTGTGGGCGGCAGCACCGGTGAGGGTACTCTCATGTCCGTTGACCAGCGCATGGAACTGGCCGAACTGATGATCGGTCACAACAAGGGCCGCGTGCCCATGATCGTCCACGTGGGCAGTACCGATACCGCCACCGCGGTCAAGCTCACCGCCCATGCCAAGAGCATCGGTGCCGACGGTGTCTGCTCCGTCATTCCCTACTACAACCCTATGAATCTGGACTACGTGCGCGAGTACTACAAGGCCATCTCCCGCGAGGCGGACATGCCTGTGCTGGTCTACTACATGCCCACCACCTCCAGCTTCCAGCTGACTGTGGACTTCGTGGCCGATCTGGTGAAGGACCCCAACATCGTCGGCGTGAAATACACCGGCATGAATATGGAGGAGTTCCGCAAGATCAAGGACTACAACAATGGCGAAATTCAGGCTTACATCGGCTTCGACGCCATGCTGCTCAACGCCCTGACCATGGGTGGCGACGGCGGTGTGGGTGCGTGGTACAACGTGATGACCAGGGCCTGCTGCAAGATCTACGACTGCTTCGCCGCCGGTGACTTCGCTCAGGCCCAGGCGCTGCAGTGGCGCGTGTGCCACTACATCGCCCTGATCAAGAAGTTTGCCAAACCCGCCATCCAGCCCATTGGCAAGGCGGTGCTGAACTCTATGGGCTTTAACGCCGGCACTGTGCTGGGCCCCTTCCTGCCAATGAGCGATCTGGACCGGCAGACCATGGTGGACTTGCTGAAGAAGGAAGGCTTCTACGAGTTTGTCCGCGATTGCAACGTGTAATTGCAATGACTCAAACGCCCTGCAGCTGTTGGCTGTGGGGCGTTTTTGCGCGGCACTTGACAAACGGAGGAGGATACAATATAATAAGCGGGTAAAAAGCTTGGAAGGGAAGCAGTACACCCCCTCCTGAGGTGCAGAGAGCCGCCGGTCGGTGCAAGGCGGACTTCAGTGGAGTGGAAGTCGTCCCGGAGCTGCGCTTTTGAAGTAAGTAGGAAGCGACGGGTCCTCCCGTTACAGAGGCAACGAGTGTCCTGTTCAGCAGGAAATTCAGGTGGTACCGCGGATTTGAGTTTCAATTCGCCCTGAGCAAATAAGATGCTCGGGGCGTTTTTTGTTGCCCCGAAAAGGAGTGTATTCAAATGAAAGAACTGCCCAAGGTTTACGAACCCCAGGAGGTAGAATCCCGCATCTACGACGCGTGGGAGAAGAACGGCTGTTTCCGGGCCGAGCGCGACCCGCAGAAAAAGCCCTTTACCATCGTTATGCCGCCCCCCAACGTCACCGGCCAGCTGCACATGGGTCACGCCATGGACTGCACCCTGCAGGACATCCTGATCCGCTTCAAGCGCATGCAGGGCTTTGCCGCTCTGTGGGTACCCGGCACCGACCACGCCGGCATCGCCACCCAGATCAAGGTGGAGGAAGCCCTGCGCAATGAAGAGGGTCTGACCCGCTACGACCTGGGCCGCGAGAAGTTCCTGGACCGCGTGTGGGACTGGAAGAACAAGTACGGCGACCGCATCGTGGCCCAGCAGAAGAAGATGGGTGCCTCCTGTGACTGGGAGCGGTCCCGCTTCACCATGGACGAGGGCTGCTCCAAGGCCGTGCGCGAGGTGTTTGTGTCCCTGTATGAAAAGGGGCTGATCTACAAGGGCAGCCGCATCATCAACTGGTGTCCCAACTGTGTCACCGCCCTGTCCGACGCCGAGGTGGAGTATCAGGACAAGCCCGGCCACATGTGGCACATGCGCTACCCCCTCACCGACGGCTCCGGCTATCTGGTGGTGGCCACCACCCGTCCCGAGACCATGATGGGCGACACCGGTGTGGCCGTCAACCCCAATGACGAGCGCTACCAGCACCTCATCGGCAAGACGGTCACTCTGCCCCTGATGAACCGGGAGATCCCCATCGTGACCGACGAGTACGTGGAGATG
>JAFQBN010000010.1 GCA_017416685.1 Oscillospiraceae bacterium | reverse complement strand
TTTGGCGTCGTCAGCAAGCACGACGCGATTTCCGATACCTTTTTCGGCACGGACTACCACTCCCATCTGGGTACCCGTCGTGGCGGCATGGCAGCCTACAGCCCCACCATCGGCCTGCAGCGGGAGATCCACAACATTGAAAATGCACCCTTCCGTACCAAGTTCGAGCACGTGTTCAAGGATATGGAAGGCACTTCTGCCATCGGCTGCATCAGCGACACCGATCCCCAGCCCCTGCTGATCCGGTCCAATCTGGGCACCTACGCCATTTCCATCATCGGCATCATCAACAACTGCGAGCAGCTGATCGACCAGTACCTGACCTTCAGCGGCGGCCACTTTGACGCCATGACCGGCGGCAAGGTCAACACCACCGAGCTGGTGGCGGCCATGATCAACCAGAAGAGCTCCTTTGCGGAGGGTATCGCCTTCGCCCAGAATGCCATTGAGGGCACCTGCTCCATCCTGATCCTCCGGGACAACGGCAATATCGTTGCCGCCCGTGACCGTCTGGGCCGCATCCCTGTGCTCATCGCCAAGGGTGAGGAAAGCTACTGCATCTCCTTTGAGTCCTTTGCTTATCAAAAGCAGGGCTACGAGTTTTACAAAGAGCTTGGCCCCGGCGAGATCGTAGAGGTCACCACCGAGGGCGTCACCCAGCTGAAGGCTCCCGGCAAGGAAATGAAGATGTGCGCCTTCCTGTGGACCTATTTCGGCTATCCCACCGCCACCTATGAGGGTGTCAACGTGGAAGTGATGCGCTGCCGCAACGGCGAGATCCTGGCCGACAACGACCGTGCCCGCGGCTTTACCGACAACGTGGACTACGTCAGCGGCGTGCCCGATTCCGGCACCCCCCACGCCATCGGTTACGCCAACAACAGCCACGTGCCCTTTGCCCGCCCCTATATCAAATACACCCCCACCTGGTCCCGTTCCTTTACCCCCGCCAAGCAGTCCGACCGGCAGAAGGTAGCCAAAATGAAGCAGATCGCCGTCCATGACCTGATCCAGGACAAGGACCTGCTCTTTGTGGACGATTCCATCGTCCGCGGCACCCAGCTGCAGGAGACGGTGGACTTCCTGTATGAAAACGGCGCCAAGTCGGTACATATGCGTTCGGCCTGCCCGCCTATCATGTACGGCTGTAAATATCTGAACTTCTCCCGCTCGGTGTCCGACATGGAGCTGATCTCCCGCCGGACCATCGTGGAGCTGGAGGGGGAGGATGGTCTCAACCATCTGGACGAATATGCCGACGGCAGCACGGAGCGCGGCAAGGCCATGCGCCGTGCCATCGCCGACAAGTTCCACTTCACTTCGCTGGAGTTCCAGACCCTGGAGGGCACCATCGAGGCCATCGGTCTGGATCCCTGCAAATTATGCACCTACTGCTGGAACGGCAAGGGCTAAGCATCCTCATTCAAAAAACGCTTCGCTGGTTTTTTGAATGATCTTGACGCCGCCCTGCGGGGCGGTTTCACCGGATTTTTGCGAAAATCCGGCGGGTCAAGGTGTTTTTGACCATGATCCCACAGATCACGGTCAAAAACGATCCTTTAGGGGGCGATGCCCTCATCGGCCCGTTTTCCAAACTGGAAATGATAATTTTATGAAATATGGAGGAACCCGATAATGAGTCTTTCCAAGTCTGAAAGCTACGCCAAGGCCGGTGTAGATATCACTGCCGGTTACGAGGGCGTCAAGCTGATGAAGCCCTTTGTAGCCCGCACCATGATCCCCGGCGTCTGCTCCGATGTGGGCGGCTTCGGCGGTCTGTTTGCCCCCGACCTGAGCGGCATGGAGGAGCCCGTTCTGGTCTCCGGCACCGACGGCTGCGGCACCAAGGTCAAGCTGGCCATCCTGATGGACAAGCATGACACCATCGGCATCGACGCCGTTGCCATGTGCGTCAACGACATCGTCTGCTGCGGTGCAAAGCCCCTGTTCTTCCTGGACTATATCGCCATCGGCAAGAACATCCCCGAAAAGGTCGCCGGCATCGTCAGCGGCGTGGCCGAAGGCTGCGTCCAGTCGGGCTGCGCCCTCATCGGCGGTGAAACCGCCGAGCATCCCGGCCTGATGCCTGCCGATGATTACGATCTGGCCGGTTTCGCCGTGGGCATCGTGGATAAGAAGAAGATCCTGGACAACAAGAATATGCAGGCCGGCGACGTGGTCATCGCCCTGGCTTCCACCGGCATCCACTCCAACGGTTTCTCCCTGTGCCGCAAGGTGTTTGACATTGACCACAATCCTCCCGCACTGTATGCGTCCCGCGAAGAGCTGGGCGGCAAGAGCGTGGCTGAGGCACTGCTGGTGCCCACCCGCATCTATGTCAAGTCCGTTCTGGCCCTCATTGAGCAGTGCGACGTGAAGGGCATCTCCCACATCACCGGCGGCGGCTTCTACGAGAACATCCCCCGCTCCATCCCCGACGGCCTGTGCGCCAGGGTGGACAAGAGCAAGGTCAAGGTGCTGCCCATCTTCCGGCTGCTGCAGAAGGAAGGCAGCATCCCCGAGCGTGATATGTACAATACCTACAACATGGGTGTTGGCATGACCGTTGTGGTCCCCGCCGCGCAGGCTGACAAGGCCATCGAAGTGCTGAAGGCTCACGGCGAGGACGCCTATGTCATCGGTGAGATCGTCACCGGCGACGAGAAGATCGAGCTGCTGTAATGCGGCGGAGGCCCCCTATGACTGAAAAGATCCGTATCGCGGTGCTGGTCTCGGGCGGCGGCACCAACCTGCAGGCCCTCATCGACGCACAGCAGGCCGGTGAGATCCCCGATGGCGAGATCGCCCTGGTGGTGTCCAACAAAACCGGCGCTTATGCTCTGGAACGTGCAGCAAAGGCCGGTATTCCCGCCGTCACCGTTACCAAAAAGGCCAATGGCGGCACCCAGGAGGGCTTTGAGCAGGCACTGCTGGCAGTTTTGAAGGAAAACCGGATCGATCTGGTGATCCTGGCGGGTTTTCTGGCCATTCTCAGCGCCGGTTTCACCCGTGCCTACAATGACCGCATCATCAATGTCCACCCCTCTCTCATTCCGTCCTTCTGCGGCAAGGGCTTTTACGGGTTAAAAGTCCACGAAGCTGCGCTGGAGTACGGCGTGAAGGTCACCGGTGCCACAGTGCATCTGGTAAACGAGATCCCCGACGGCGGCCGGATCCTGCTGCAGAAGGCGGTGGATATCCTGCCCGACGACACGGCAGAAACGCTGCAGAAGCGTGTCATGGAGCAGGCTGAATGGAAACTGTTACCCCTGGCCGCCCAGCTGGTGGCACATCAATTGTTGGAGGAGAAAAACAATGTCTGATCTGTTCAAGTATCTGCAGGAGCGGCCCTATCCCGGCCGCGGCATTCTGCTGGGCAATCTGCCTGAAGGCCAGGAACTGTGTGCCTACTTCATCATGGGCCGCAGCGAAAACAGCCGCAACCGCGTCTTTGAGGCTACCGAGGACGGTATCCGCACCAAGGCTTTTGACGAAAGCAAGATGGTGGATCCCTCTCTGATCATCTATCACCCCGTCCGTCAGGTGGGCGACAAGTTTGTAGTCACCAACGGCGACCAGACCGACACCATCCGCGATTTTCTGGTGGACGGCAAGACTGCCGAGGCAGCCCTCCGCACCCGCGAGTTCGAGCCCGACGGTCCCAACTGGACGCCCCGGGTGTCGGGCGTACGTTATGCCTGCGGCGGCTATCAGATGTCCATTCTGAAGTCTGCCGATGCCGAGGGCAGCGCCTGCACCCGCAACTTCTTTGAATATGCAGCCAAAAACGGCGTGGGCCGTTTCATCAGCACCTACGAGGGCTTCGGCGCTCCGCTGCCCTCCTTCCACGGCGAGCCCGTGCAGGTGAAGCTGCCCCAGATGACCGCCGAGGAATATGCCGACGTTCTCTGGAATGTGCTGGACGCTGACAACAAGGTCTCCCTGTTCGTCAAGCTGGACAACGAGGTCATCATCATCAACAAACATCAGGAGGCATGAACAAATGAAAGAACTGGAACTGAAATACGGCTGTAACCCCAATCAGAAGCCTTCCCGCCTGTTTATGAAGAACGGCGAGCTGCCCATCGAAGTGCTGTGCGGCAAGCCCGGCTACATCAACTTCATGGACGCTTTCAACTCCTGGCAGCTGGTCAAGGAGCTGAAGGAAGCCACCGGCCTGCCCGCCGCTGCCTCCTTCAAGCATGTTTCTCCCGCCGGTGCCGCTGTGGGTCTGCCCCTCAGCGCTGTGGATCGTCAGATCTATTTCGTCAAGCCGGAGGCTGAGCTGTCCCCCATCGCCTGCGCTTATATCCGCGCCCGCGGCGCCGACCGTCTGTGCTCCTTCGGCGACTGGGCCGCCCTGTCTGATGTGTGTGACGCCGACACCGCCCGGTATCTGGCCGCCGAGGTCTCCGACGGCGTCATCGCTCCCGACTACACCCCCGAGGCGCTGGAGATCCTGTCCCAGAAGAAGGGCGGCAAGTACAACGTGGTGAAGATCGATCCCAACTACGTTCCCGATCCCGTTGAGTGCAAGGACGTTTACGGCATCACCTTTGAACAGGGCCGCAACGAACTGAAGATCGACAAGGAGATGCTCACCAATCTGGTGACCAACAACAAGGAACTGCCTGAGAGTGCAAAGATCGACCTGGTGGTGGCCCTCATCACCCTGAAGTACACCCAGTCCAACTCTGTGTGCTACGTGAAGGACGGTCAGGCCATCGGCGTGGGTGCCGGTCAGCAGAGCCGTATCCACTGCACCAGACTGGCCGGCTCCAAGGCGGACAACTGGTATCTCCGTCAGTGCCCCAAGGTGCTGAACCTGCCCTTTGCCAAGGGCGTCAAGCGTCCCGACCGCGACAACGCCATCGACATCTACATCTCCGATGAGTACGAGGATGTTCTGGCTGAGGGCACCTGGCAGCTGTACTTCACGGAAAAGCCCGAGCCCCTGACCCGTGAGGAAAAGAAGGCCTGGCTGGCCACCCAGACCGGCGTTTCTGTGGGCTCCGACGCCTTCTTCCCCTTTGGCGACAACGTGGAGCGCGCCCGCAAGTCCGGCGTGTGCTACATCGCCCAGCCCGGCGGCTCTGTCCGTGACGACCATGTCATTGAGACCGCCAACAAATATGACATCGCCATGTGCTTCACCGGCGCCCGTCTGTTCCATCACTAAGCCTTTTCAAAAGGGCCGATGCATGCATCGGCCCTCTTCCCCTTTCTATACCATCTTCAAGAGAGAAGGAATTTTCCATGAATTTGTTAGTTGTAGGCGGTGGCGGACGGGAACACGCCATCATTCAGAGCCTGAAAAAGAATCCCGGGGTCAGCAGGATCTATGCCCTGCCCGGTAACGGCGGCATCGCTGCCGACGCCGAATGTGTGGCGATCAATGCCACCGACATCAAGGGGATCGTGGAGTTTGCCGCAAAAAACGCCATTGATTTTGCCGTAGTGGCACCTGATGATCCTCTGGTGCTGGGCTGTGCCGACGCCCTGCAGGAGATCGGCATCCCGGTCTTCGGCCCCAACAAAAACGCCGCTATCATCGAGGGCAGCAAGGTATTCTCCAAGCGCCTGATGCAGAAATACAACATCCCCACCGCAGCCTACGCCGTCTTTACCGACCTGAAGGAAGCGCTGGATTATATCGAGGACGCTCCCATCCCCACCGTCATCAAGGCCGACGGACTGGCACTGGGCAAGGGCGTCATCATCGCCCAGACCCGTCAGGAAGCCAAAAACGCCCTGCGCTCCATGCTGGAGGACAAGGTGTTCGGCGACAGCGGCAGCCGTGTCATCGTTGAGGAGTTCCTCACCGGCCCCGAAGTGTCCGTCCTGTCCTTTACCGACGGTGAGACGGTGATCCCCATGATCTCTTCCATGGACCACAAGCGTGCGCTGGACGGCGATGAGGGTCTGAACACCGGCGGCATGGGCACCATTGCCCCCAACCCCTATTACACCGAAGCCGTGGCAAAGGAATGTATGGAGACCATCTTCCTGCCCACCATCCGTGCCATGAAGGCCGAGGGCCGTCCCTTCAAGGGCTGCCTGTACTTTGGTCTGATGCTCACCCCCAAGGGCCCCAAGGTCATCGAGTACAACTGCCGTTTCGGCGACCCCGAGACCCAGGTGGTCCTGCCTCTGCTGGAGAGCGACCTGCTGACCGTTATGCAGGCGGTTTCCGCGGGCAAGCTGGCTGAAACCGAGGTCAAGTGGAAGGATGCCGCTGCCTGCTGTGTGGTCATGGCCTCCAAGGGCTATCCCACCGCTTATGAAAAGGGCTTTGAGATCACCCTGCCTCAGCTGGAGCAGGACGAGCACGTGTTCATCGCCGGTGCCAGGCTGGCAGAGGACAAGCTGGTGACCAGCGGCGGCCGCGTGCTGGGCGCCGTCACCGTCCGGCCCGCCCTGAAGGAAGCCATCGATGCTTCTTACGGTCTGGTGGATCGCATTCATTTTGACAACGCATTTTACCGCCGTGACATCGGTCAGCGTGCTCTGGCCGCCAAGGAGGACAAATAAGTATGGTTTATCGTATTTTTGTAGAAAAAAAGCCCGGTCTGGCACCTGAAGCCGCCGGTATGCTGGCTGACTGCCGCACCTTTCTGGGCCTGAGCGCGCTGGAAAATGTGCGCATCCTCAACCGTTATGATGTGGAAGGTATCGAAGAAGCCCTGTTTGACGCTTCCAAGACCACCATTTTCTCTGAGCCCCAGCTGGACAACATCTATGCCGAGCCCTGCTTCGAGGGTGCTGCCGCCGTGTTTGCGGTGGAGCCTCTGCCCGGTCAGTTTGACCAGCGTGCCGACTCCGCTGCCCAGTGCATCCAGCTGCAGAGCCAGGGCGAGCGTCCCGCTGTCCGTTCTGCCAAGGTCTATGCCCTGTACGGTGCGCTGACGGATGGGGATATTGCCGCTGTCAAGAAGTACGTGATCAACGCCGTGGAGTCCCGTGAAGCATCTCTGGACAAGCCCGAGACGCTGGCGGTGGAATATGCCACCCCCGAGACCGTTGCAACGGTGGACGGCTTCATCAAACTGGACGAGGATGGCCTGAAGGCACTGCTGGACGATCTGGGTCTGGCCATGGACCTGCAGGATCTGAAGTTCCTGCAGAACTACTTCCGCGACGAGGAGCAGCGGGATCCCACCATCACCGAGATCCGCATCGTGGATACCTACTGGTCTGACCACTGCCGCCACACCACCTTCTCCACCCACATCGACAACGTCAAGATCGACGATCCCGCCGTTCAGAAGGCCTATGAGCGGTATCTGGCCGCCCGTGTGGAGGTCTATGGCGAAGAAAAGGCCGCCAAGCGTCCTCAGACCCTGATGGACATTGCCACCATCGGTGCCAAGACCCTGAAAAAGCGGGGCCTGCTGCCGGAGCTGGACGAGAGCGAGGAGATCAACGCCTGCTCCATCCATGTGACGGCCACCGTCAACGGCGAGGAGCAGGATTGGCTTCTGATGTTCAAGAACGAGACCCACAACCATCCCACCGAGATCGAGCCGTTCGGCGGCGCAGCCACCTGTGTGGGCGGCGCCATCCGCGACCCGTTGTCGGGCCGCGCCTACGGCTACCAGGCGATGCGCGTGACCGGCGCGGGCGACCCGCTCGTTCCCGTTTCCGAAACCATCCCCGGCAAGCTTCCGCAGCGCAAGCTCGTCACCACAGCGGCTGCCGGATACTCGAGCTACGGCAACCAGATCGGCTTGGCAACCGGCCAGGTCAACGAGCTGTACCATCCCGGCTACGTGGCCAAACGCATGGAGATCGGCGCTGTCGTGGGCGCAACGCCCGCGCATCACGTGCGCCGCGAGACGCCCGCTCCTGGCGACGTCGTCGTGCTGCTGGGCGGCCG
>JAFQBN010000004.1 GCA_017416685.1 Oscillospiraceae bacterium | reverse complement strand
ATGCAGACAGGTGTCGTAGAGGATGATATGGGCTGGACCTATCCATTGGGATTTTAAGAGATAAGCAGCCGTTCACCAATTCGGTGAACGGCTGTGCAAGAAACGAGGTTTTCCTATGCGAGACTATCAAAAAGAATTTGAAAACCGAGTCAGCTTTATCCGCAGTGTCCTTGCGGAGAGCGGCGCGGATGGAATTATTTATGGAAACAGCGGCGGAAAAGATTCCGCGTTGGTGGGTATTCTTTGTAAAGCAGCCTGTGATAACACCATAGGCATTCTCATGCCCTGTGCTTCCAAACGAAATTATCATCAGGATTCGGAGGATGGACTGACCGTTGCCAAACAGTATCAGATTGAAACCAGAACCATTGATTTGACCCCTGTGCGTGAAATTGCCATACAGCAAATCTCTGCTGCATCAACCCTCAACTCAGCCGCTCTGACGAACATCGCTCCACGGCTTCGGATGCTTACGCTCTACGCTGTCGCCGCCAGCGAAAATCGCCTGGTCGCAGGTACAGGAAACCGAAGCGAAGCCTATGTGGGCTACTTCACTAAGTGGGGTGACGGTGCCCACGACTTCAATCCTATTTCCGATCTGACCGTAACGGAGATCTACGAATTTCTGCGCTGGCTGAATGCCCCGGCCTGCATTATTGAAAAGGTGCCCTCTGCGGGACTCTTTGACGGGCAAACCGATGAGCAGGAAATGGGCATCACATACAGGGAATTGGACGCATACCTCTTTGGCGAAGTGGTGTCTGACGCCGCAAAACAAACCATTCAGCGTATGCACGATCAAAGCGAACACAAGCGCGAGGGCGCGAAACACTATGCGTAATGGAACACGAACACCCTGAATCCAAAATCTCAGCTGTACGCGCCATTATTGCAAACGATATCAAAACAAGTCAGCATTTTAGCTGCCGATCACATCCCTTCGAGGGCTTCGGAAGAGACTGAAATGTAGCCCATTTTTAGCCCATAATTTAACCCATCAATTAACCCATTCGGGGATTTTAACCCCTATTTAACCCATATAAACGAGTATTGTTACCTCCTTTGGGGTACGCTCTCATGTGTTGCGACTGGCACTCCAGGAGGCCCTGCAGGGCGATCTGAGCCTCGAAGCGCATCTGGGCTTCCATACAGACATCCATCAGGATACTGCGATCCTCGTCCCACTGACGGATGCCATCCAGATAGCCGGTACGGCGCTTATCGTCGATGACGAAGGGCGTGACATCATGCCGGAGGCATTCTTTGAGCATCAGCAGGCGTCCAATACGACCATTACAATCTTCAAAGGGGCGGATACGCTCAAACCGGACATGGAGATCGAGAATTTCGTGAAAACCGATATCCTTTTGAGCCTCATACTCTTTGAATAGATGATTGATGGCTGCGGAGATCTCAGCAGGCGGCGTAGTCTTGCCAAATTTGGGTGTGGTCGCTGTTTTGCGATATCCGGCGGCAATGGGAGCATGGCGCTTGTGGCGGCAGCTCTCGCTGAGCAGGGTGGACTGCAGCTGTTGGATGAAAGTCTGCGTCAGCGGCTTCATGGCGTTGGAGAGGATCATATCCACGCAGAGAAAGTGATTGCGAGCCTCGATGATGTCATTGACCTTAATGGGCTCTTTGTTGGTGAAGATGCGGTCGGTCTTATACAGCACCTCGATCTGATCACGGGTGAGCCGGTTGCTGGCCATGCGACCGTTGCTGTAGACCATGTTGATCTGCAGGTATTCATAGAGGCCACGGTACATTCTGCCGTCGCGCTGCTTGATGAGGGTTTTGAGAAGTTTAGGAAGCTGAGAGGCTTCCTTTTTCTTTCGGGTGGGCTTGGCGGCGTTCTCGGGTATGTACCAGATGCCAAACTCCTGATAGGCATCTGTAATGCGTCCCTGCACACAATACTTGGTAACCATGCGCTCGGAAACGCCCCATTTTTCAGCTGCTTCTTTTACGGAAATGTAGTTCATTTTTGTCGTTCCTTTCAACTGGTTATTTGGTAGTTTCTAGTAGCGCTCGGAACTTTTAGTTTTCGCGGAACTTTTAGTACCAGAGTTAGTACCAGAAACAGTGCGAAAAGCCATGTACCAGTTGAAACGATATGGACTGTGAAATGTCCATTTTATGCGGTTTTGTCTAACTTTTCATGCCACTTCCACCGAGTCCAGGACCTCGGGAGCGATGGCATTCAAGAGGTCAGCGGTTCGATCCCGCTTATCTCCACCAACGGACATCCGACCGGATGTCCGTTTTTCTTTTCACACATTAAAAGCGGGGCATCCATCAGGATGCCCCGCTTTTATGTTACAGTTATGGATTCAGAGTCCACTCCAACTCGCCGGTGGCGGTGGGGAGGAGGGTCTTTTCCACAAGGCGTTCAGAACCGGGATCGTAGGCCTTGATGGTATAGGGATCATCCCTGACCACCTTGGAGCGGCCGGACAGCTTGCCATCTGCATACTGCACATCCAGCAGCTCCGCTGCGCCCTGAGTGATGTGGCGGGAGGTGGACACCAGCTGCAGATTGCCGGTCTTTTTACGTACAGACAGCACCGCGGTGGCGCAGGCGGGGAGGGTGAGGGTCAGCTTGTCGCTGACCACGCCGTGGAAGGTATCCGTCCAGTACTCGTGGACCAGATACTCACCATCCTCCAGACCCAAATCCTTGCCGAAGTCCACGGTGATGGTGCGCTCCTCCTGTGCCAGATTGGTGACGGCGGCCACATTCCAACACTCAAAAGGACGATTGATGACCAAATTGGTGATAAGTTCATCCCGATCCAAAGTCAGCTCCCGCATGTCCATGGGGTGGATGTCCAGCGTGGGCAGACCCCGGCGCAGCAGCTCCACTCGCTCCATGGGAAGCTCACGCAGATCGTCACCAAAGGTGCAGGGCAGACCCAGAAGAGAAACCAGCGTGATGCGGGTCTGTGCCTGGTACAGGTCATTGTACTCCGGACGCAGAACCACGTTGTCCGGGTCGCAGTACAGCTGGGTGTTGTGGAAGGGGTACAGACGCAGAATGCGCTGTACGAAACTGGTTTTCAGCTCTTCCCAAGTGAAGATGTCGGCGCCGATACGGGCGGCATCGAAGATATCGCTGGCCAGCAGAGTGGTGTACTCACCGCCGCCGCAGCAGGACAGCATATAGAACTCCTCGCCCAAAATTTCACGTACAGTACGTGCGGCATTGCGCATAGCCTGCGTGGTGGATTTGGAGGGGTCGTACAGCTTGTCGTGGTTTCGGCTGGTGTACATACAGGTCAGAGGGAGCACGTCCCACTTCATGGCCTTATAGCCCCACTCGGAAATCTGCTTGACCGCTCGGGGGAGATAGTCCTGCAGGAACTTGGGGTGGGTCATGTCAAGGAAGTAGCGACCGCACCAATGAGGTTTGTCATACAGAACGATGTCCGGGTTTTCGTTTACATAGTCGTTTTCCGTCGGCTCGTGGGTGGGAGCCATCCACAGGGCGGGGATGAAGCCGTTTTTCTCGATTTCTTCCGCCACGTACTTCAGACCGTTGGGGTAAGCCTCCGGGTTGGGGGAGAAGACGTTCAGGCCGGGCTTGAAATCGGCATTGCGCCCATCGCCGTAGGCATTGTGATACCACTCCCAGTCCACCCAAACGGTGTCGGCACCGTAGTCGGCCAAAAGCTCTTTCTGCAGCTTGGTGTTCTCCAAAACCGCCTGCTCGCAGGCGTCGAACTTGACGGCATACCAGGTCATCCAGCCCGCAGGGGGTGTGGGGTATTGGGTCTTACACAGAGGCCTGTAGGGGACGCAGAAACGATCTTCGAAGTAGTGCGGGAACACCTGCACACCAAACTTATCAATGGCTGTAAAGGTGTAGTGCTTGCAATCCCAACACCAGCCCAGACGCAGGCTTTCGTCCTTGTCCAGCTGCAGTAGGCTGCCGTCGGCCCGGTCAAACAGGGCGTCGTCCCAGCGGGATACGGTAGGGCCGCAGCCGCCGCGCAGGCCGTAGCCGGGGCGGTCGGCACTGATGGCAAAGGTGCTGTGCTCCGGGTCGCTGCCCCAGCACAGTTTGCCGGTGAACACCGATGTCCAGCCGTCCACAGCCGCCGCCTCACAAGTGAAGTGGTCCCGGCAGACGGTGAGGGAGATGGAGGCCTCCGGCAGGGCGGCGGGGCCGTTTTTGAAGTGAACCTTCAGGACGAAAAACGGTGTGTTCTGCGTGCCGGGGAGCCACTCGGTGGAGCGGTTTTGGAACTGGTCGGGGGTAATTACTTCGCCGTCAGCATTGGTCCAGCGGACGGTGCAATCGTCCATAATGGTGTCTTTGCCGTCGAAGAGGACGCAGAAGGCATCCAGCTTCTCGTTGACCTCGGCGGCGTAGCGGAAGTAATTCAGGTAACGGTCGGAAAGTTGCGTGTTCATAATAGAATACTCCTTTCAAGGAGGGTGTTTGAATCAAAACAGAATCTCGCGGCCGGTCTCGGCGGACTCGTAGACAGCGCAGATGAGCTTGAGTACCTCGATGGCCTGCCAGGGCTTGACGATGCACTCGGTGCCGTTCAGGCAGCAGTCCACGAAATGGGCAATCTGGCGGTTGTGGGGGGTGTTGGAGTTGTCCAGCTCCGGGGTGCTTTCCACGATGTGGTTGTTCTCGTCCAGTTCTACCAGCTTCATTTCCTGCTTGAACACCTGGGCGACGGCGCCGGCCCGGGTGCCGCACAGCTCGATGCTGCATTTTTCCTCTGCGGTGAGGAAGGCGGTACCGGCCTGCACGCGCATGCAGGCGCCGTTTTCAAAGGTGATCATGGCACAGGCGGCGCTTTCGGTGGTGCGTTCCACAGGGGTTTCACCCTTGACCAGATAGGGCAGGGCGTTGTGAATATCGGTGGTGTAACCCTTGACGCTCTTAATCTTGGGGTAGCCCATGAGGTACAGGGCGGAGTCGATCTCGTGGATGGCACCGTCGAACAGCTCGCCGCCGCCGGCCAGCTCCTTTTTGTTGAACCAGCCACGGCGCTGGATGCAGCGCTTGGTGCGATCCAAATCCACGTAGTAGATTTCACCCATCTTGCCGCTGTCCACAAACTGCTTCAGGAAGTACATATGCCCGAAATGGCGGCTAACAAAGCCGAACATCAGCAGCTTATCGGATCCCTCGGCGGCACGGGCGCACTCCTCGGCCTCGGCTACGGTGAGGAAGGGGGGCTTTTCACACAGCACGTGCTTGCCCGCGGCGATGGCGTCCAGCACGATCTGCTTGTGGGTGAAGGTGGGGGTGACGATGCTGACGGCATCGATGTCGGGGTCATTGAGAATGTCGTGGTAGTCGGTAAAGACCTTTTCCACGCCGAACTCCTCGGCACGGGCCTTGGCGGCCTCGGCGTTCAGGTCGCAGATAGCGCGCAGCTCGGTATTGGGCAGCGCCTTATAGCCGTTCATGTGGTAGGCGGAGATGGTACCGGCACCGATGATGCCGATGCGAAGCACGTTGCTCATACTTTATTTCCCCCAGTTCAGGATGACACCCATTGCTTTGGTGCGGTCAGCCATCAGCAGCTCGTAAGCGGCCTTGGCGTCCATGCCGTCAAACTCGTGGGTGACAAGAGAGGATACATCCAGCAGACCCTTGTCCATCAGGTCCAGAATGTAGTCGAAATCGTTCCGGCGGGTCCAGCGGTTCTCCTTGGACTCGGAGGCGATATGGGTGGACACGTTGTTGGCACCGATGATGGTGATGGCGGCGCGACTGACGTAGTCCAGATCGATCATGCTCTTGTGCTTGGGGCTGCTGGTGATGATCAGGCGGGCGCACTGGGCGTAGGCCAGGCAGTTCATCTGCTGCTGAATGAGGTCGCCGATGGAGGTGGTCTCGAACAGCACGTCGGCACCGCGGCCGCCGGTCAGCTCCTTCACGCGGGCCACAGGGTCCTCCCTGGCGGAGTTGACGGGGATAAAGCAGGGATCACGGGGCAGCAGGTCCAAACGCAGATCGGACACGTCGGTGACAATGACGCGGGTGGCACCGGCGGCCTTGGCAAGGCGGGCGGCGAACTGACCGATCAGACCGGCGCCGTAGACCACGCAAACCTCACCGGGGCGGATTTTGGCCACGCGGATGCTGGCCATGACGATACAGCCGATGGTGGCAAAGGTGGCGTCCACGGAGCTGACCGAGTCGGGTACAAAGTTGTAGAAATTGATGTCATCGCAGGCGGCGGGCAGCACGTGATGGGTGGCGTGACCCTTGGCGTACATGATGCGCTTGCCAATGTAGCCGGCAGGGACGTCCTTGCCGGCGGCCACCACCTTGCCCACCATGGAGTAGCCGGGCAGCATGGGGTACTTGATGGATTTGGTGGCCCACATGGAGTCGGGGTCCACGTTGGCCTCCAGACAGGTCAGCTCGGTACCCGTGCTGATGAGGGAGACTTCGTTTTCCAGCAGAAGATCGCCGTCCCCGAGGGCGGGGATCTCCTCAGTCTGCAGTTCCACCTGCTTGATGCCGGTGAACACAACTTTGGTTTTTTCCATAACAGTCAACTTCCTTTATGTTTGAAATTTGCCGCGGGCGTATATATGGGCGGCACGACATTTCGCCGTGCCGCCCGTAAAATCAGCACTTCCAGTTGCCGTAGCCGAAGGACTCCATCAGCTCCACCATCATGTCGGTGGCATACTCGGTGCAGTCCTGGATATAGCGGTAGGAGTCGGCAGCGTCGAACACGCCGGCCTCCATCTGGTCCAGACGGGCGATGGCGTTCTTGGCGGCGAACTGGCCGGCCTCGCGGGCGATACGGGTCCACATATTCACGCGCAGCACGCCGTCATCGGACAGGCCGCGGATCTGCTCGTTGGTCAGGCAGGAGGTGCCGTGCAGAACCAACATCTTCTTGCCCAGCACCTCGGTCAGCTTGCGGGCGCGGTCGCCGTAGTAGGTGCCGGCGCCGGTGGTGGCGGCCTGCTGCTCGGTGCCCAGGTCGGCCACCATGAAGTCGATACCGGTGTAGTCAACGAACTCCTTGGCGCGGTCGCAGTAGTTGTCGGCCTGAGCGGCGCGGGAGCTACCCTCCACGTTCAGCATCTCCATGATACCTTCCACCAGCACATCCTTGCCGTAGGCGTCCACGTAATCCTTGGTCATCTTCAGGTTTTCCTCGTAGGGGAAACGCTGGGCATCGAACATGACGCTGGAGAAGTACTGGCTGCCCACGGTCAGGGCCCAGCGGTCCTTGATGGGGTCGGCGTGGTCCAGATGGGGCAGGACGACGACGTTGCGGTAGGGGGAGTGCTTATCGTCGCACAGGGCGTGCAGGTGGGCCATGTTGGAGATCAGGCCCAGCTTGGGGTCGCCGCAGTGCAGCATGCGCTTGCACTGAGCCATGTGGTCGTAAGTAAAGGTGGAGGACACCACCACGGGGACGTACTCCAGCTCGTACTTCTCAGCGATGCGCTGGGCAGCCATCAGGATGGCCTCGGTGTTCCAGTGGCTGGCGGTGCCGAAGATGGCAATGCTGGTGCCGTTTACGGCGGCCTTCTCAGCGATTTCAAGGGACTTGGCACGGTTGGTGATAACAGGCATTTTTATACGCTCCTTCTATTATATCAGTGTTGGCTTTACAGTTCAATACGGCGATAGCCCAGATATTTGGTAAAGGCTTCGGCCACGGCCTCGGCCACGTCGCCGCGGGTGATGGCCACATGGTGGCGGAAACCGGCAGTGCACAGGCTCTGCAACTTGCGCTGCAGGTCCTCGGTCTCCAGCACGGCGTAGGTGCCGAAGAACTCCTTAGCCACGGGGGCGTCCACGACCTCACCGGTGCCGACGTAGAACTGCACTTCGCCGTTTTCGGTGCGGAAGCCGCAGTAGGTGACGACGCCGGGCTTGATCTTGCCCACATTCAGACCCCAGCTGCAGTTGTCGCCGTAGGACTTGGACAGCATCTTGTGCTGCTCCACATGGCCGGGACCCTCCATCAGATCCATGGGGAAGGGACCGCAGTGGAACAGAATGCAGCGGTTGGGATCCTCGCCGTAGTTGTTGTTCCAGTCCAGGCAGCCGGCGGCACAGCCGGAGGCCAGGGACAGACCGGCCATAGCCAGGGCGTTGGTGGAGTCGGTCTCGCACACGGTGGGGATACCCTCCTGATTCAAAAGACCCATAGCGGCGCAGGGGGTGATACCCAGCTGCTGCTGTAGCTCGCTCCAGCAGCGGATGGCCAGAGCGTCCAGCTTGTTGTCGCGGACCATGTTGTCGATGACCACGGCGAACTTGGCCAGGGTCACATCGCGGCCTTCAGGTGCGCCGGAGTAGTCGCACACACGGTGCAGGTCGGCAAGGCGGTTCTGCACGGCCTCGTCGTTGTCAGCCAGCTCCTTGATGGCCACGAACACGTTGGACATATCGTAGCTTTCCACGTCAATGCCGTGAGACTCCAGAGCCATCTCGTCAAAACGCACGCTCTTGAAGGCGGTGGTGCGGGCGCCCACAGCGCCAAGGCGCATCTGACGCATCTTTTTGACGATGCTGCAGATGCCCACGAACTTCTTCAGCTGATCGTCAAACTCGGCGGTAGAGGGGTGGACGGTGAAGGGCAGGAAGGTGGTGAACTTCTTCTTCATCTGGGCCAGCACGCTGCACAGGGCCAGCTTGCCGCAGAAAGCGTCCCGGCGATGCTCAAAGTCCATCTCGTCCAGCTGGTCGGGATAGGCCTGCAGCAGGATGGGTACATCACAGCGGGCGATGGCGGCCTTAATGCCGTTTTCGTCGCCGAAGTTGGGCAGGCAGATGACCAGACCATCGTAATCGCCGCGATGGGCCTCCAGAAAATCGGCAAAGACCATGCCCTCGGCAGTGGTCTCCACCGCGCCGTGACGGGTGGCGGACAGATTGGGGTAGAGGGGGTCCACGCCCGCGCGCTTAAAGGCGGCGGTCATCTCCTCTCGGGCGGAAGAAATAACGGTGCTGGGGAAGAAACCACGGTTGGCAACAAGCAGGGCCAGCTTCATAAAAATTACCTCCTGAAGTATTATCGTTCTCGTTATCGTTAACGATAACGATAATATAGCAAACGGGAGGGGGAATGTCAAGAATTATCAGAGGTTTGGTAGGGGAGGACTTGCATTTTTTTGGGGAATTGAGTAGAATAGGAAAAGATTGGAGGCGTAGCCATGCCGAACAAAGGAACACAGCGCGTGACCATGAAAGAAATTGCCCGTGAAACGGGCTTTTCCGTTAATACGGTTTCCAAAGCTCTGCGGGATGCCGACGACCTGTCTGTGCAGACCAAGCGGATGATCCGGGATGCGGCCAAGCGGTTGGGCTATGTGGCCAATAATATGGCCAGCGCCCTGCGCAGCGGCTATTCCAGTGTGCTGGCGCTGATCGTGGGCGATATCTCCAACCCGTTCTTCGGGATTTTGTGCAAGGAGATCGAGCAGCAGGCCGCCCGGCACAACTACACGGTCATCGTCTTTAACACCGAGGAGGACCCGGAGAAGGAGGACCGCGCCATTCGCACGGCCCTGTCCCAGAACGTGGACGGCGTGCTGCTGGCTCCCTCACAAAACGGAGCGCAGGCGGTTCGTCTGCTGCAGGCCTACGGCAAACCCTGCGTACTGATCGGACGTTACTTTACCGACCGGGCGGCCGATGCGGTGCTGTACGATGACGAGAACGGCGGCTATCTGGCGGGCAAGCATCTGCTGGAGTGCGGCTGCCGCAACCTGCTGATGATCAATGCCCCTCACAACTCCAGTGCGGAGAACCGCGCAAAGGGGTTTGCCCGGGCCATGACTGAGGTACCCGGAGCCAAAAGCCGTATGCTGACGGTGGAAAGTCCTCTGGGCGGCGTGCCTTCCGCGCTGCGAAGTGCCTATGAGCAAGAACCCTTTGACGGTATCTTTGCCTACAGCGACCTGTTTGCCATGAAGGCGGTCTGGGTGCTGGATGAGATGGGAGTGGAACCCGACGCCGTGAAGATCGTCGGTTTTGACGATATCCAGTCCCGGCTGTCCCTGTCCAAGCCTCTGACCACCATCGGCGCCGGTAAGGCGGCTTTCGGACAGGCACTGGTGGAGCTGCTGATGAAGCGCATTTCCGGCGACACGTCCGATTTCCCCATGCAGCAGGTGCTGCCCACCACGCTGGTGGTGAGAAAGAGTACACAGAGCGAATAAAACAAACGCACTGCACCAATTGGTGCAGTGCATTTTATTGGTTTACTTTTGCCGTTGTTGGATGTATAATGCAAGAAATCAGCCACTTATTGCTGTTGGAGGCGAGCTTATGTATTTCCAGTTTGAAAAGCGCACCGTGCCGTTTTTGGTGGAACCCAACTTTACCGAGGCAACGCCAATTCCCCATATTCACCCACATATTGAGTTGATATACATGGTGGATGGAGCGATACAGGCCACGGCGGACGGCTGTACACAGATGTTGCGCTCCGGTGAGTTGTATTTATCCTTTCCCAACCAGGTGCATTACTATGACCCGACCCCCATTTCCGGCGTGCTGCTGATTGTGGCTCCGGAGCTGTTCCCCGACCTGCTGGACATCTTCACCAACAAGGTGCCGGAAAACCCCATTCTGCGCGCGGACCAATTGCCGGAGGATATTTATCACCGCCTGCTGGTGATCTGCAAGGCGGCCCAGTCGGCGGAAAAACTGCAGCGGGTTGCGGCCCAAAGCTATATGCAGGGGTTGCTGGCCGAGCTGTTGGGGCAAATGAAGCTTGTAGAGCGCAAGAACACTCAGGACAGTGTGCGAAAAATCCTGCTGTACTGTCTGGAAAACTATAAAACCCCCCTGACTCTTGATATGCTGGCAGAGCAGCTGCACCTGAGTAAGTACTACATTTCCCATGTGTTTACCGAGCGGTTGAACCTGAGTTTCCCCGAATTCATCAACGGCCTGCGGGTGGAAAGTGCCTGCCGGCGGCTGGACAAGGGGCAGAGTGTGACCGAGGTAGCCTTCGCCGCTGGGTTTAGTTCCATCCGTTCCTTCAACCGTAATTTTGAGCGGGTTATGGGTGTGTCGCCCAGCCAATATAAAAAGCAGGTTGCCACAAGTTCTAATGCAGGGAAGGGCAAGGAAAATCCCTTGCAATAAATGAGAAAAAGCGCGGGAAACAGTTGACAAAGCGGAAGAAATGGGTTATGATACACGATAGTTTTAGACATTAACGCGTTGAAGTGTAAAAGTGTCGCGTTTTGAAAGGAAGTTTTCCATGGTAATCACAGATTTGCTGGAACGCAACAGCCGGCTCAGAGGCGATAAGGTTGCGCTGGTGGAGATCAACCCCTCGGAAGAGCGGGACAATGCAATGATGAAGGCGGTCAACTGGCAGGAGTTCAATCTGATCCAGGGGGCCAATCCCGACGCACCCTACCGCCGGGAGCTGACGTGGAAGGATTTTGACCGCCGGGCAAACCGGTTTGCAAACCTGCTGCTCAGCCGGGGCATCAAGCGGGGAGCCAAGGTGGCCATCCTGCTGATGAACTGTCTGGAGTGGCTGCCCATCTATTTCGGCATCCTGAAGGCCGGATGCATCGTTGTCCCCATGAACTTCCGCTATTCCAGCGATGAGATCAAGTACTGTCTGGAACTTGCCGATGCCGAGGTACTGGTGTTCGGTCCTGAGTTCATCCAGCGTATGGACGCGGTGGTGGACGATCTGCCCGGCGTGCATACCTACTTCTTTGTGGGCAATGATACCCCTGCCTATGCCGAGGACGGCATGCGGCTGATGGGCTTCTGTTCTTCCAGTGCGCCCCCTGTGGCTTTGGAAGAGGAAGATCACGCCGCCATCTATTTCTCCTCCGGCACCACCGGCTTCCCCAAAGCCATTCTGCATAATCATCGGGCGCTGTACAGCTCCTGCCTGACCGAGCAGAATCACCACGGACAGCAGGAAGATGACGTGTTCCTGTGCATCCCGCCCCTGTATCATACCGGTGCAAAAATGCATTGGTTCGGTTCGCTGCTGTCCGGCAGCAAGGCGGTGCTGCTGCGGGGCGTGAAGCCCGAGTGGATCCTGCGTGCCGCCAGCGACGAGAAGTGTACCATCGTGTGGCTGCTGGTGCCTTGGGCGCAGGACATTTTGGCGGCCCTGGACCGTGGCGAGCTGAAGATCGAGGACTACCAGCTGTCCCAGTGGCGGCTGATGCACATCGGCGCCCAGCCTGTGCCGCCGTCTTTGATCCGCCGATGGCTGAAGTATTTCCCCAATCATCAGTATGACACCAACTACGGCCTGTCCGAGTCTATCGGTCCCGGTTGTGTCCATCTGGGTGTGGAGAACGTGGACAAGGTGGGTGCCATCGGCAAACCCGGCTACCTGTGGCAGACTAAGATCGTGGACGAGAACGGCCAGCCTGTAGCTGACGGCGAGGTGGGCGAGCTGGCGGTGTCCGGCCCCGGCGTGATGCTCTGCTACTACAAGAACAAAGAGGCTACCGATGAGGTCATTAAGGACGGCTGGCTCCATACCGGCGACATGGCCCGGGTGGACGAGGACGGCTTCATCTTCCTGGTGGACCGCAAGAAGGACGTTATCATCTCCGGCGGCGAGAATCTGTACCCCGTGCAGATCGAGGCGTTCCTGGCCGCCATGCCCAAGATCCACGATGTGGCCGTGATCGGTCTGCCCGATTCGCGTCTGGGCGAAATCGCGACCGCCATCATTCAGGTCAAGGAGGGGCAGACCTGCACGGAGGAAGAAATCGAGCAGTTCTGCGTGGATCTGCCCCGGTACAAACGGCCCAAAAAGATCATCTTTGCCCCTGTACCCCGTAACGCCACCGGCAAGATCGAAAAGCCCAAGCTGCGTGAACAGTACTGCGGCGTGCGCCTGGTGGAGGCGCAGAATAACGCTTAATTTGAAAGACCCCACCCTTGCAGGTGGGGTCTTTCTTTTTACTGAACGATGTGCTATGATAGACAGGAATTTTGGCGGGGCCGCCCGCAGGAGGAACTAAACTATGGTCAATGAAAGAATGCTGGGTCTGGGTACTGCCCGGTCCGTGATCCGCGAACTGTTTGAATACGGCAAGCAGCGCGCCGCCGTGGTAGGCGCGGAGAATGTGTACGATTTTTCTTTGGGCAATCCCAGTGTCCCTGCCCCCGACGCGGTGAATGAAACCGCCATCCGTATTCTGCAGGAAAATCCCGACATCATCCACTGCTACACCAGCGCTCAGGGCGACGCCGCCGTTCGCGCCCGCTTTGCCGACAGCCTGAACCGAAGATTTGATGCGGAATGTACGGCAGATCAGCTTTACGTTACGGTGGGCGCCGCGGCCTCTCTGTGCTGCGTGTTCAACGGTCTTGCCTGCCCCGGTGACGAGTTCATCGTCTTTGCCCCTTATTTCCCGGAGTACAAGGTGTTCATCGAGGGTGCCGGCGCCAAAATGGTGCTGATCCCTCCTGAAATCGAGCAGTTCCAGATCGACTTCGAGGCCTTTGAGAAGGCAATTACCCCCAACACCAAGGGCGTGGTGGTCAACAGTCCCAACAACCCCTCTGGTGTGGTCTACTCTCGTCAGACATTGGAGCGATTGGCCGAAATTCTGACCGCCAAGAGTGCTGAATACGGCCATGCCATTTACCTCATTTCCGACGAGCCTTACCGCGAGATCGCCTTTGCCGGGGTGGAGGTGGCCTGGCTGCCCCACATCTACAGGGACACCATCGTGTGCTATTCCTTCTCCAAGTCCCTGTCCCTGCCCGGCGAGCGTCTTGGCTACGTCTATGTTCCCGGCAAGGTGACTGATGCCGGCGAGGTTTACGCGGCTGTGGCCGGTGCGGGCCGCTCTCTTGGCTATGTGAACGCCCCCAGCCTCTTTCAGCAGGTGACCAGCCTGTGCTGCGACATGACCGCCGACCTGAAGGTCTATGAGGAAAACTGCAAGCTGCTGGTGGACTCTCTGCGTGAGATGGGTTACCACGTGGCCCAGCCGGGCGGCGCCTTCTATCTGTTCCCCCGCAGTCTGGAGCCGGACGATCTGGCCTTCAGTGAGCGGGCCAAGCAGTTTGACCTGCTGCTGGTGCCGGGTTCCGGCTTCGGCGCTCCCGGTCATTTCCGCATCGCCTACTGTGTGCAGACCGACATGATCCGCCGGGCCCTGCCTAAATTCAAGGCGCTGGCCGACAGCTATAAATAATCAAAAAACCGACACGCCGTAGCGTGTCGGTTTTTCTTATGTATGGCCTTTTCTCCAGCTGAGTGGGGTCACCCCGGTGTGGGACTTGAAGCAGCGGGTGAAGTAGCTGCTGTCATTGAAGCCGCAGGCGTAGGCCACCTGAGTGATCGACTGCTGGGTCTGCTCCAGCAGCACGCAGGCGTTCTGCACCCGGCAGTAATTGAGGTAGTCCATGGGGGTGCGGTGTACCATGGAGCGGAAGTAGCGGCAGAAGTACTTGGGAGACAGGCCGGAAATGCGGGACAGCTCATCCAGCGTGATGTGCTGCTGATAATTCTGGTGGATATAGGCCATGGCGGACTTCAAATGGGCAAGGCGGTGGGCGCCCGCGCCGGTGGAAACGGCAGGCTCGTACAGCCCCTGCTGTACCACCGCACCGTAGAAACGAAACAGGGAGGACAGGGCCACCAGCTGCCAGCCGTCGGCCTGACCGCGGACGGCATCCAGCAGCTCGTCCATACAGGTGCAGATGACGGGGGAGGTGACGATGGGGGAGATCATAGTTTCCTCGTTTTCCAGCCGTCGCAGCAGATGTCGGGCCGGACGGGTCTGGGCCAGCAGGGCAGAGGGGTCAAAGTCCAAACAGTCATACACGCAATCCTCCGGCTGGGCGCTGTGCAGCACGCCCTGGGCCACGTAGCACACGTCACCGGGACTCAGCAGATATTCCCGGGTGTCCAAAAAGATGCGCAGATGGCCCTGATGGACACAGATCAGCTCACACTCCCGATGCCAGTGACAGGCCATAACATAGCTGGGATGGCTCTCGTCCACGCGGTATAATTCCAAAGGGAAGCCTTCGGAGCCGTGCTGCTTATGCTCGCGATAACCCATAAATTCCATGGGAAACCCTCCAAAAGTGAATATTGTCCTATTAATTGCCAGTATAGCACAAGAAATCGATGTAAGACAAGAGTTATATTATAATCAGCAGAAAAGAAATTGGTGGAATGGACTTTCACAAAACAAACCAACGAGAAGGGAGGTTACATTATGGACTATGGTAAGAAGGTTTGGATCTTCCCGGATGCGGAGCTGCCCCCCGAGGGTGTGAACATCATTCCCGGTCACGAGTCCATCATCATCACCAACGTGACGGACAACCGGGCAGACATCAAGATCACCCTGCTCTATCCTGACCGCGAGCCGGTCAGCTTCAACACCCAGGTGGATGCCAGACGTGTGCGCTGCCTGCGCACCAACCGCGAGGAGGACTTCGGCAAGTTCACCGCCGCCTTTGAGCAGCAGTACGCCATCATGCTGGAAAGCAGCGTGCCTGTTGTGGCTCAGTACGGCCGTGCCGAGCCCCGCACCGTGGCGTTCTACACCACCCCCGGCTACTGTGAGTAAGTAAAACCCCTAACATACATAAGGAGGAAATCATTATGGGTCGCATTTGTATTCCCGATTACGAGTATAAGCAGCGCGTGGAGCGCTGTGCCGCCATCCTGCAGCGCGAGAATCTGGACGTTCTGATCGTCAACGGCAACGAGGCTGACTACGCCAACCCCCGTTACTTCTCCGGATTCTGGCCCCTGTTCGAGCGTTCCGGCGTGGCCATCTCCGCCGCCGGCGAGGCTGCCCTGATGGTCGGTCCTGAGTCCGCCATCTTCGGCGCTGACCGCAACAAGCTGGACAAGATTTACGTCCTGCTGGCCTACCGCGAGGGCGCTGACCCCGCTTACCCCGAGCTGAAGCCCGACACCTTCCACGACGTGTTCAAGGGCATCGGCGTCACCGGCAAGAAGATCCGCATCGGTGTGGCTTCTTACCTGGACACTTCCGTCACCATCTTCAACGCCATCCGCGACGCCTTCCCCGAGGCTGAGATCGTGGATGCCGGCAAGGTGATGGTGGAGCTGCGTTCCATCAAGTCCGAAAACGAGCTGGCCTGCCTGCGTGAGGGCTACCGCATTGCCGACCTGGCTACCCAGCAGGTCATGAAGGAAATCAAGCCCGGCATGACCGAGCTGCAGATGGTGGGCGTCGCCCAGCGCGTGGTCTACGAGAACGGCGCCGAGTACGAGGGCCTGCCCATGTACGTCTTCTCCGAGGCTTCCACCCGTCACGCCATCTCCCGTTCTTCCTACCGTGAGTTCCAGAAGAACGACATCGTGCAGCTGAACCTGTCCGCCAAGATCGACGGCTACTCCGCTGCCATCGGCTACCCCATCTGCCTGGGTAAGCTGGACGGCCGCCGCCGCGAGATCGTGCAGTTCTGCCGCGATATGCACCGCTGGTCCGAGCAGCAGGTGAAGGCCGGCGTCTTTGCCGCCGACATCGCCAAGAACTTCTACAAGAAGTTTGTGGACAACGGCTTTGAGAAGAACTATGTCTACGGTCCTCTCCACGGCACCGGCATCATCGAGGTTGAGGCCCCCTGGTGCGAGACCAGCTCCGACTACTTCCTCAAGCCCAACATGACCTTCCAGGTTGACACCTACATCTCCGGCGACACCTTCGGCGTGCGCTGGGAGAAGGGTATTGCGGTCAAGGAAGGCGGCTATGAGATCCTCAGCCCCGAGATTCCCGAGCTGTGCCCCGAACTGTACTTCTAAGAAACCAAACCGCCCGCAAGGCGCCGGAAACGGCGCTTTGCGGGCATCTGTAAAGGAGCGATACTATGCAGCTTGTTGATATGCTCTATGATGAGATCAAGGACGCTGCCGAGCGCAAAGTTCCCTTCATTATCCCCATCGGTACCATCGAGTACCACGCCCACCACGCCTCCTGCGGGACCGACACCATGGTCATCACCGGCTGCCTGCGTGAGCTGGAAAAGGAAAAGGAAATTGTGGTCTGCCCGCCCATTTGGTACGGCGTAGCCTCTTATGCTGTGTGCGGTCCCCGTCCCGGCCACATCCATGTGGATGAGGACGTCTATGCCGACTACATCTATTCCATCGTCAAATCTATGGTCTACGGCGGTATCAGGAATATCTATCTGGTGCCTCACCACCAGACCGAGGGCGCAGGCCTGATGCCTATGACCATCGCCTGCCACAAGGCCGCCAAGAAGGTGGCCATGGAGTACATGGAGGACACCATGGGCAAGGGCTGGTGGGGCAGCGACAACTACGCCAGCTACTATGAGGACTTGGGCGGCAGCGACGACCCCTTTGCCTACGTCAAGGTTATCCCCCTCATCGGTGCCGAGGCACAGAAGAAGTGCGGCGGCTTTGACCACGCCGGCAAGTGGGAGACCAGCCTGATGATGGGCACCTGGCCCCAAAACGTCGATTTGTCCCGCTGCGAGCGCAACACCGAGTGGTTTGCCAAGGACGCGGTGGAGGCAAGCGTTGAGACGGGTAAGCACATGGTCAGCTGCACCCTGGAATGGCTGCGGGAGGCCATTGTATAACGAAGTCCAAATTCTTCTTGACAGGCATGAAGATTGCCCATTAAAATGAATGCAGGAAGAGACTTTGGTCTTTGGGAAGAAGGAGAGATCATCATGAAGAAAATCAAGGTGCAGATGCTGACAGAGGAGAATTTTGCTCCCTTTGGTCAGGTTATTCAAACCGAGGGTCACACCCCCGGCGGCGAGGCCGGTATGTACAACTGGTACGAGAAGCTGGCTCAGGTGGACGGGGCCGAGACCGTGTCCGTCAACCTGCTGACCGCCATCCAGCGCGAGTATGCCTTCAAGAAGTTTGAGGCTCACGACAGAACGACCGAGACCGTTCTGCCCCTGACCGGTGGCCTGATCGTGGCCGGTATCCCTGCCGGTGAGGTCACTGCCGACCGGGTGCAGACATTCTATGTTCCCGTGGGCAAGGGCATCTCCTGGGCTGCGGGTGCCTGGCACTACGCCCCGTTCCCTGTGGGCGGCGATGCCACCTGCGCGGTTATCTTCCGCCACGGCACCGGCGGCGACGATGCCGTCTTTGCCGAACTGCCCGAAGAGATGGGCTTTGAGCTGTGATCGAATCATGGAAAGCACCCCGTTCCAACCGGAGCGGGGTGCTTTTTTGTGCGAAAAAGACGAAAGAAACAGGGAAGAGGGCGGGGGAGAACAGGCAGAAAAACAAAAGAAAAATTTTTTTCAAAAACCTATTGACTTTATCGCTTTTATGCGTTAAACTTCAACACATAAAAGCGATAAAGCGTCGCGAAAGAAAGGTCTGTTTCAAATGGTGATCAAGTTGGGAATGCTGTTGGTGTTTTTTGCGGTGATGATAGCCGTTGGTCTCTACTGCCGCAAAAACGCCACCGATGTCAACGGCTTTGTGCTGGGTGGGCGTTCGGTCGGTCCGTGGCTGACCGCTTTTGCCTACGGCACGTCTTACTTTTCTGCCGTGGTCTTTGTGGGCTACGCCGGTCAGTTTGGCTGGAAGTACGGCGTTGCGGCCACTTGGGCGGGCATCGGCAATGCCATTCTCGGTTCACTGCTTGCATGGGTGGTACTGGGTCGGCGCACCCGCGTTATGACCCAGCATCTGGATACCGCCACCATGCCGGAGTTCTTCGGCAAGCGCTTTGACTCCAAATCGCTGAAAATCGCTGCCGCCGTCATCGTGTTCATTTTCCTTGTTCCGTACACTGCCAGTCTGTACAACGGTTTGTCCCGCCTGTTTGAGATGGCGTTCCCTGGCTTTGACTACGCCTGGTGCGTGGTCGTGATGGCGATCCTCACCGGCGTGTACGTCATTGCCGGCGGTTACATGGCTACCGCCATCAATGACTTTATTCAGGGCATCATCATGCTGGTGGGTATCGTGGCGGTCATCGCCGCAGTGTTGGGCAGCAAGGGCGGTTTTATGGCCGCACTGGAAGGTCTTGCTCAGGTCAATGACCCTGCCGTGTCCTCCGCTCCCGGCGTGTTCGCATCCTTCTTTGGCCCTGATCCCATCAATCTGCTGGGTGTGGTCATCCTAACCTCTTTGGGTACCTGGGGTCTGCCCCAAATGGTGCAGAAGTTCTACGCGATCAAGAGCGAGAAATCCATCAAGACCGGTACGGTAGTATCCACGGTGTTTGCGCTGGTGGTGGCCGGTGGCTGTTACTTCCTGGGCGGCTTTGGCCGACTGTTCTCCGATGAGATCAACATCGCTGCCAACGGATTTGACAGTGTGATCCCCACCATGCTGTCCGGCCTGCCCGACGTGCTGATCGCTGTGGTCATCGTGTTGGTGCTGTCCGCATCCATGTCCACGCTGTCCTCGCTGGTGCTGACGTCCAGCTCCACCCTGACCCTTGACCTTATCAAGGGTCACGTGGTCAAGGATATGAAAGAAAAGCAGCAGCTGAGCGTTATGCGGGTGCTGATCGTGGTGTTTATCGCCGTCTCTGCTGTCCTTGCCATCGTGCAGCATAAGTCCAGCGTGACCTTTATCGCCCAACTGATGGGTGTGAGCTGGGGTGCTTTGGCCGGTGCGTTCCTTGCCCCGTTCCTGTGCGGTCTGTACATGAAAAAGACCACCAAGGCCGCCTGTTGGGTCAGCTTTGTGTTCTCCACCGTGTTCATGCTGGCCAACATCCTGTGGAAGAGCAGTTTCCCTGTTCTGCTGCAGTCTCCCATCAATGCCGGCGCCTTCTGTATGATCGCCGGTCTGGTCATTGTCCCTGTAGTCAGCATGTTCACCCCCAAGCCGGACAAGGCGCTGGTGGAGGATGCCTTCTCCTGCTATGAGGAAAAGGTGCTGGTTTCCAAGAGCCGCGCTTTGGGTGACCACAAGTAATACTTTTCAAAATGTGAAAACTGTGGTATGCTGTCAGGAGCGTACCACAGTTTTCCTCTGCACAAGGAGTGCTTGCGTTGATTATTGATTTTCATACCCATACATTCCCGGAAAAAATAGCCCCCGCCACCATCAAAAAGCTGGAAGGGGCGGCCCACATACGGGCCTGTGTAGACGGTACGCAAAAGGACCTGCTGACGTCCATGGATAGGGCGGGGATCGACCTGTCTGTTGTGTTGCCTGTGGCCACAAGTGCGCGTCAGGTGACTAAGGTGAACGATGTGTCTGCTGCTTTGAATGGGCGGGGAAACATTTTGTATTTTGGCTGTATCCACCCGGATCTGGAGGACTGGGAGCAGGAACTGAAACGCATTGCTGACCTTGGCCTAAAGGGGGTCAAGCTCCACCCGGTTTACCAGGGGGTGGATATTGACGATAAACGGTATTTGCGCATTTTGGATAAGTGTGCGCAGCTTGGACTGATCGTGGTCACCCACGCGGGAGAGGACATTGGCTTTCCTGACAGGGAAAACTGCGTGCCGTCTATGATCCGCCGCGCGGTGAAGGCCGTCGGACCGGTCAAGCTGGTGGCGGCCCACATGGGCGGCTGGCGCTGCTGGGACGAGGCGTTGGATTTCCTTGCGGATACAGACGTCTGTATCGATACGTCTTTTTCCCTCGGCAGGCTTAATAGCCTTGGAGACGGATATTATACCGATACCCAACAGAAACTGCTGGACCCGGAGCGCTTTTGTGCCATCGTGCGCAGCTTCGGAAGCCATCGGGTACTTTTTGGTACAGATAGTCCGTGGGGTGGACAGACGGAACATCTGGCTGATTTCAATGCCCTGCCCCTGACGGAAACCGAAAAAGAGAGGATTCTCGGCAGAAATGCCGCACAGCTGCTGGGGCTTTTGTAAGGAGGAGAAGAAATGAGCGATAAAATTCAGCCTGTGAGTAACCCTGACCTGCGTCAGGCTATGGAGGCTATGCATGCCGGACAGAACGGCCGGGAAGAGCAGATGGTCACCCTGAATCTGCTGCTGATCGCCAACCTGCTGGCACCGGTCATTGTGATGCAGCAGCCGGGGGAGGAAACACAGATCCAGTTCCAACTGCTGGCTACTGAGGATGGCCGTGCATTTTTGCCGGCGTTTACCGATCTGGAACAGCTGAAGCTGGGTTTCCCCGATGAGAACCAGAAAACCTTGGTGCTGACCTTTGCCGACTACGCCCGCATGATCCTGCAGGACAAGGCGGCGGAGGGGTTGGTGGTCAATGCCTTTGGCGCCAGCCTAACATTGGAGCAGCCCCTTGTGGAGTTTTTGGACAAGGTGCAGAAGGACCAGGAAAAGAACGCGCCTCCCGTTGTTTCGTGAAAAAGAAAACCGCCCTGTGTTGTGACACAGGGCGGTTGCTTTTTGTCAGGTGCGGCGCCAGGCGCGGCGGCTGAGCAGCACCAGGATGGGGAAGATCTCCAGCCGGCCGATGACCATGCAGGCGGACAGGACGGTTTTGCTCAGATTGGAGAACGCAGCGAAGTTGCCGGAGGGACCGATAACATCCAAACCGGGACCCACGTTGCTCATGCAGGTCAGGGCGGCAGATAGGCTGGTGGCGAAAGAGAAATTGTCCAATGAGACCACCAGCGCAGCCAGAAAGGAAATAAGAAAATAGCTGACGGTAAAAAGTGCGATGCTGTTCAGGGTATTTTCCGGAACCACCTTGTTGTCCAGCTTGATGACAGAGACGGAGCGGGGATGGACGATCTGGCGGATCTCCCGGACGATGCCCTTCAGACTCAGCAGTACCCGGGCGCATTTGATGCCGCCGCCGGTGGAGCCGGCACAGGCACCGCACAGAAGCAGCAGCATCATAATGACCTGCGAAAAAACGGGCCAGGTCATGTAATCTGCGGTGGCCAGTCCGGTGGTGGAAATGATGGAGGTCACCTGGAAAAAGCCGTAGCGGAAGCATTGCCACACGGACTGATAGATGGGGAAAATGTTAATGGAAACCAGTATAGTGGCGATGGCGGTGAGTGCAAAGAAAAAACGCAGTTCATCGCTTTTCAGCATGTCCTTTGCCCGACCGCACAGCAGCAGAAAGTACATGGCGAAGTTGACCGAGAACAGCAGCACGAACACCGCAACGATCATTTCAGCGGCAGGATTGCCGTAAGCGCCCAGGCTGGCGTTGCGGTTGGAAAAGCCGCCGGTGCCGGCAGAGGAAAAGGCATGGATCAAGCTGTCATACCATGGCAAGCCTACCAAACGCAGCAGAAGGGTTTCCATAGCGGTCAAAGCGACATAGATCCCATAGAGAATCTTGGAGGTCTGTGCCTGACGGGGCAGGAGCTTGGAAAAGACCGGGCCGGGGGACTCTGCCTGAATCAGGAAGTGGGAGCGCAGGCCCATGAAGGGAAGCAGCGCCGTGGTCAGCACCAGCACGCCCATACCGCCGAGGAAATGGGTGAAGGCGCGCCAGAACAGGATGCCCCGGGGCAGCGCTTCAATGTCGGTGAGTATGGTGGCACCGGTGGTGGTAAAACCGGAATAGCACTCAAACAGGCAGTCCACGATGGAGTGGAAGCAGCCGCTGAAGTAAAAGGGCAATGACCCAAACAACCCCATCAGCAGCCAGATCAGACCCACAGTAAAGAAACCCTCACGTGCAAACATTTTCTTCTCATAGGGCAATCGGCTCAGCGGAAAGCCGATCGCCAGCAGGATGAGCATAGCGTAAAGAAATGGCGCGCCCGATTCACCGTAATACAGCGCCACGGCAAGGGAGGGGAGCATGGTTGCGGCCAAAATCATCAGCACGCGGCCGGTGATGTTGAAAACAAGCTTAAAGTTCATTTCAGCCTCCCACAGGACCGGGTGCATCAAAAATGTCGTTCAGATCCAGGATAGTATGATCCCGGGTAACGATAATGATGCTGTCGCCCTCCTGAAAATAACTGGAACCTTCGGGGATGATGACCTGATCGCTGCGCACGATAACGGCAATCAGGACCCCGTCCTTAAGTTTCAAATCCTTCAGTGCCACGCCCAGATTTTCTGTGTTTTTGCTGACGGTGAACTCCAGGGCCTCGGCCTTGTCGTTGGCGATGCGGTACAGAGCGTGCATCACGCTGCCCTGAGAGTTTTCCATGCCGCGGACCAGGTGCAGGATCTGGGTGGCGGTGATCTGTTTGGGGGAGATGACGCTGTCAAGTCCGCAGGAGCGGGCAATGGAGGCATAATTCTGCCGGTTGCACTTGGCAATGACCTTGCCCATGCCCTGCTGGGCGGCGTAGAGGGAGATGATCAGGTTGTCTTCGTCCCGATCGGTCAGGGCCACGAAAGCATCGCTGGCGGTCAGAGACTCGGAATCCAGCACCTCCTGATCGGTGCCGTCGCCGCAGATGACCATGGCCCCGGGCAGCAGCTCGCTGAGGGTGCGGCAGCGCTCCTCGTCCTGTTCCACAAGCTTGAGTTTGACGTGCATCTTTTCCAGCAGCTTGGCAAGATACACGGAGATGCGGCCGCCGCCCACCACAAAGACACTTTTTGCCTTGTGGGTATAACGGCCCAGGGTGTGGAAAAACTGGTCCAGAGCGGCGGGCTGACCGATGGCGTACAGGGTATCGTCGGCCTGAGGGACGAAAGAGCCGTTGGGGATGATGAGGTCGTCGCCGCGTTCTGCCGCGCACAGCAGCATGGACAGCTTTTTCAGCTTGTCCGCCTGAGCGTGCAGAGGCTTGCCTACAAGGAAGTCGCCCTCCTGCACCCGGAAACCCATCAGCTCCACACGCCCCCGGCAGAAGCTTTCGATGTTGGCGGCGGAGGGGAAGCGCAGCAGACGGGCGATCTCGCGGGCGGTGGCCCGTTCGGGGTTGATGACCATGCCGATGCCCATATCGCGCTTGAAGTGGCCCAGATTTTCAAAATACTCCGGGTTTCGGATGCGGGCGATGGTGTATTTGGCCCCTATCTTCTTTGCGGTCAGGCAGCAGACCATATTCACTTCATCCAAATCGGTGACGGCGATGAGCAGATCGGCCTGTGCCGCACCGGCCTCCTCCAGAACAGGGACGGTGACGCCGTTGCCCCGGATACAGATAACGTCCAGCGTGTCAGAGGCGCGGTGAGATGCCTCATCCGAGGGGTCGATGATGGTCAGGTTGTGATCTTCACGGGACAGCTGCTCGGCAAGCGTGTAGCCCACTTTACCGGCGCCGACGATGATAATGTTCAAACCAAACACCCTTTCTTTGGCGGGGATCACGCTTATTATACTCGCCCTGTCCGAAAAAAGCAATATACTGGACAGCGGGAGCGGGGTGGGGTATAATAAGACATCATTTGTAAGTGAGGTGCTTTCCATGCAGGAACGAAGCCTTCAGTACCATATCCAATGCGCCCCCGGCGACGTGGGACGCTATTGTATTCTGCCCGGCGACCCGGGCCGGTGCGAAAAAATCGCCAAGTGGTTTGATAGCCCCGTCCACGTGATGACCAACCGGGAGTACGTGACCTATACCGGCACCCTGCTGGGGGAGAAGGTCAGCGTGGTGTCCACGGGAATCGGCGGCCCTTCCGCCGCCATCGCCATGGAAGAGCTGGCCGCCATCGGCGCGGATACCTTTATCCGTGTGGGTACCTGCGGCGGCATCAAGCTGGACGTGCGTAGCAATGATGTGGTTGTGGCTACCGGCGCCGTGCGTATGGAGGGGACCAGCCGGGAGTACGCCCCCATCGAGTTCCCCGCTGTTCCGGACTGGCAGGTGCTGTCCGCCCTGACCCGGGCGGCGCAAGCCTCCGGCAGACCGTGGCATGCCGGTGTGGTGCAGTGTAAGGACTCCTTCTACGGGCAGCATTCGCCCGCTCGTATGCCTGTATCCTATGAGCTGGAGCAGAAGTGGGAAGCGTGGAAACGCTTGGGCGTTCTGGCCTCCGAGATGGAGTCGGCGGCCCTGTTCACCGTGGCGGCCTCTCTGGGTGTGCGCTGCGGCTCTGTGTTCCACGTGGTGTGGAATCAGGAGCGGGAACTGGCCGGTTTGGATCAGGACGAGAGCCACGATACCTCCTCCGCCATCGAAGTGGCGGTAGAGGCGTTGAAACTGCTCATCGGGCAGGAGAAGAAATGATGTTAAACGCGAAAAGCACCTCACCAAATCGGTGAGGTGCTTTTTTATTCCATCCGCTCGTAGGCGATGCGGGGACTGCCGTCCTCCATATACACGATACCGCAGCGGGTGAAGCCCATCTTGTCCAGCAGATGCTGCATGGGATGGTTGTCTGCATGGGTGTCGATGCGCAGGTGACAGATTTTGCTGCGGCAGAAGTCCAGACAGCGGCCAAGCGCGCCGGGGACGGTGCCGTTGCTTGCAATTCGGTGGATGACACCGTAGGGGGAACTGTCCAGCCAGGCGCCGTTCTCGATGTAGCCGTAGGTGGAATCCTCCCCGATGTCGAACATAAACACGCCGCATACCGCATTGTCATGTTCGTCGACATACAGCCGTCCAAGGCGGATGTCCTCCTCCAAAACATCTGTGGGAGGATAGCTGCTACCCCATTGGGTGGGGTTGCCGTGTTCGGCCATGAAGGTGCGGGCGTGGGCGTAAACCTGCAGCACAGCCGGCAGATCGGTAAGGGAAGCAAGACGAATCATAACGGAGCCTCCGAAAGATGAGATACTCTATTATACAGCAAAATCCGACATAGGCAAGTATTTTTCTTTTACACGCAATTACAACGGAAAACGACAGGGGAGAGGGACTATAATCCAGCTGTACACTTTGGTAAGGAGGGACAGGCTATGGCGGTGGATTGTATGTGTCGGGAGCGGGAGATGACCGTGACCCTGAGCGGCGAACTGGACCACCACGGAGCGAAGCAGGTCATGGCCCGCATGGACAGCCGCATTGACCTTGAGCTGCCCAGACGGCTGACGGTGGACATGGGTGGAGTCACCTTTACGGACAGCTCCGGCATTGCGGTGCTGCTGCGGGCCCATCGGCGCATGGCGCAGCTGGAGGGCAGCATGACGGTGATCAACGTGCCGGTGCAGGCAGACCGGGTGTTCCGGGCCGCGGGGCTGCACCGCATCATTCACTTTGAGTAAGAGAGGAGGAAGATACATAATGCGCACGAAAGCGAGCAATCAGGTCAATATCGACTTTCCCAGCCGCTCGGCAAACGAGGGGTTTGCCCGGACGGTGGCGGCGTGCTTTGCCGCCCAGCTTGATCCCACGCTGGACGAGGTCAATGACATCAAAACCGCGGTCAGCGAGGCGGTGACCAACGCCATCGTCCACGCCTACCCGGACACCATCGGAAAGGTGTCCATGAAGCTGAAGCTTTACGAGGACAACGTGCTGGAGATGGTCATTCGTGACTGGGGCGTTGGCATTGCCGACGTGGAGCAGGCCCGGACACCCATGTTCAGTACCGGCGGCGAGGAACGGGCCGGCATGGGATTTACCATTATGGAGAGCTTTATGGACAATCTGCGGGTGCGGTCAATGCCCGGCAAGGGTACTACGGTGACCATGAAAAAGCGGATCTGCCGCCGGGCGGGGGGCAGATGAGCGGCACGACCTCTGCCCCGGAGCTGCTGCGAGCGGCAAAAGAGGGAGACAATCGGGCCTGTGAGCAGGTGCTGCAGGAGAATGCGGGGCTGCTGTGGTCTATCGTGCGCCGCTACTACGGCAGGGGCGTTGACCCGGATGACCTGTATCAGCTGGCCTGCCTTGGTTTTCTTAAAGCTGTGCGCGGGTATGACACGGCCTTTGGTACCCAGTTTTCCACCTACGCCGTGCCGAAGATCGCGGGGGAGATCCGCCGCTTTCTGCGGGATGACGGTGCGGTCAAAGTCAGTCGCGGGGTGAAGGAACGGGCCATGGCCATCCGGGCGGCGCGCAGCAGGCTGCAAAGCAGTTTAGGGCGGGAACCCACCCTGTCGGAGCTTTCGGAACAGACCGGCCTTGAGCCGGAGGAGATCGCCGCGGCGGAAACGGCGGTAGAGCCGGTAGCCTCCCTGCAGATGGAGACAGGGGACGGATTGACACTTGAGAGCATGCTGGGCGACGACGGCATGGAGGAACGGCTGGTGGAGCGCATGGTGCTGCACCGGGCCATGGAACAGCTGCCGGAGCAGGAACGAAAGGTGCTGCTGCTGCGCTATTACAAAGGCCTGACCCAAAGCAGCGTCGCCCGTGTGGTAGGCGTGTCACAGGTGCAGGTTTCCCGGTTGGAACGCAGAGCAGTAGACCATCTGCGGGAGCGGATGGAAATGAAATAAGCTTGTTCAGAGGGCGGCAGACGATTAAGGGATGCCGCTCTTTTACTTTATAATTTTGCCGGAGTAAGAATAAATTGCTATTTTCCTTAGAAAATGGGTTGAATTTATTGACGAAAAATGCTATCATTCAAAATCAGTGCAGAGGAATGGTAAGATCATTATGTACCTTTGCGTGCTGCGGCGCATAAGTTGGTGCCAAAATGTGAATGGAGGCATATTATGTATAGAATTGTTGACAGAAAAGCACTGAACCCGACTGTTGTTCAGCTTCAGGTGGAAGCGCCTCTCGTTGCGAACAAGGCCAAGCCCGGTCAGTTTATCATTCTGCGGGTGGACGAGATGGGCGAGCGCATCCCCTTGACCATCGCCGGTGTGGATAAGCAGGCGGGTACGGTGAAGATCATTTTCCAGATCGTTGGTTCCACCACCGAGAAGCTGTCCCACAAGATGGCGGGCGACTGTCTGCAGGACTTCGTGGGTCCTCTGGGTACCGCCACCCATCTGGACGGCCTGAAGAAGGTCTGTATCGTTGGCGGCGGCGTTGGCTGTGCCATTGCCATGCCCATTGCCGAGGCGCTGCACGAGATGGGCGCTGAGGTCACCAGTATCATCGGTTTCCGAAACAAGGATCTGGTCATTCTGGAGGATGAGTTTAAGGCCTGTTCCGATACCCTGCGCGTTATGAGTGATGATGGCTCTTACGGCGAACACGGCAACGTCACCGTACCCCTGAAGCAAATGCTGGAAAACGGTGAAAAGTTCGACATGATCATCACCATCGGTCCGCTGATCATGATGAAATTCGTTGTCGCCGCAGCCAAGCCTTTTGCGGTCCCTGTTACCGTGTCCATGAACCCCATTATGATCGACGGTACCGGCATGTGCGGCGGCTGCCGCCTGACCCTGAACGTGAACGGTGAGAAGGTGACCAAGTTTGCCTGCGTGGATGGCCCCGACTTCAACGGCTATGAGGTGGACTTCGACGAGGCTATGTCCCGCGGCAGAATGTATTTCCCCTTCGAGCGCCACGCTCACGAGGAAACCTGCAACCTGTTCAAGAAGGAGGCGCACTGAAATGGCAACGGCAAATATGTCTCCCCAGCGCAACGTCATGCCCACGCAGGACCCCAAGGTCCGTGCCCATAATTTTGATGAAGTGGCTCTGGGCTACAGCGAGGAAGCGGCCATTGACGAGGCGCTGCGCTGCCTGAACTGCAAGAATATGCCCTGTGTGGACGGCTGCCCCGTTAAGGTACACATCCCTGAGTTTATTGCAAAGATCCGGGAGGGCGACTTTGAGGGGGCCTATCAGGTCATCAGCAAGTCCTCCTCTCTGCCTGCTGTCTGCGGCCGTGTCTGCCCTCAGGAGACCCAGTGCGAGGCCAAGTGCATCCGCGGCGTGAAGGGCGAGTCTGTCGGCATCGGCCGGCTGGAGCGCTTTGTGGCCGACTGGCACAATACCTACTGCAAGGATGAGCCTGTCCGCCCCGAGAGCAACGGTCACCGTGTGGCCATCGTGGGTTCCGGTCCCTCCGGTCTGACCTGCGCCGGCGATCTGGCCAAGAAGGGCTACGAGGTCACTGTGTACGAGGCGCTGCATACTGCCGGCGGCGTTCTGGTCTACGGAATCCCCGAGTTCCGTCTGCCCAAGGCTATCGTAGCCAAGGAGGTCGACACCCTGACCAAGCTGGGCGTCAAGATCGAGACCAATGTGGTCATCGGCAAGACCCTGACCATCGACGAGATGTTCGACATGGGTTACGAGGCTGTGTTTGTAGGTTCCGGCGCCGGTCTGCCCAACTTTATGGGCATCCCCGGCGAGGCGCTGAGCGGCGTCTACTCCGCCAACGAGTTCCTGACCCGCAGCAACCTGATGAAGGCCTATCTGGATAACCCCGATACCCCCATTATGAAGGGTGGCAAGGTGGCTGTCGTGGGCGGCGGCAATGTGGCTATGGATGCTGCCCGCACCGCTCTGCGTCTGGGTGCCGAGACTGTGTACATCGTGTACCGCCGCTCCATGGAGGAGCTGCCCGCCCGCCGTGAGGAAGTAGAACACGCCGAGGAAGAGGGAATCGAGTTTAAGCTCCTGTGCAACCCCACTGAGATCCTCGGTTACCACAATCCTGAAGATCCCAGGGATCCCAAGAACGGTTTCGTGACCGGTATGAAGTGCATCCGTATGGAGCTGGGCGAACCCGACGAGAAAGGCAGAAGACGTCCCGTGGAGATCCCCGGCAGTGAGTTTGAACTGGACGTGGATACCGTGGTCATGTCCATCGGCACATCTCCCAACCCCCTGATCAAGTCTACTACCGAGGGGCTTGAGGTCAACCGCAGAGGCGGTATCGTAGTCAATGAGGATGGACTGACATCCCGCAGCGGCGTCTATGCCGGCGGCGATGCCGTCACCGGAGCGGCCACTGTTATTTCCGCCATGGGAGCCGGTAAAACCGCGGCCAAGGCAATTGACGAATATCTGAGCAAGTAAACACGCAAAAGCCGCAGAGGCAGAGAGATTTCTCTCTGCCTCTGTTTTCGTGGGTGCGGCTCGGGGGAAGAGGATGCGGGTGTACCAAAAAAATAAAAGCAAAAAACCCGGAATTGCTATTGCTTTTAATGGCGAAAAATGATAGAATAAACAGGATGTAATGTGAGGGAATAGGGCGAAGTGGTTTAATTGGATACCAAGTGGTGTAAACGCACAATTTGTGCGTTAAAATTAAACCCAAACTTGTTAAATATTTAACAAGAATAAGAAATTGCGTGGACCATGAAGAGGGCGGCCGTTTTTGCGGGCGGGCCGGTCGGTGTGGAGTGACATACTGATTGTGCGGACTGTATGAATGGTATAGCGGTCTCTTCGCAGGAATAAATGGAAAGTAGAAAAGGAGAAGACAGTATGAACAAAATTACCGTTGTAGGTGCCGGAAGTGTGGGGTCCACCATTGCGTACAGCCTGGTGGTCATGGGCATCGCGTCCGAGATCGTGATGATCGACATCAATGATGAGAAGGCCCGTGGCGAGGCGATGGACATCAAGCAGGGCGTTCCCTTCAGCCATCCGGCATCCATCTATGCCGGTGAATATGCCGATGCGGTCGACTCCAATATCGTGATCATTACCTCCGGCGTGGCGAGAAAACCCGGACAATCCCGTCTGGATCTGGCCCAGACCAACGTGAACATGCTCAAGGTGGTTGCCAAAGAAATCGTCAGATATGCGCCCAATGCGATCTACATTATCGTGAGCAACCCGGTGGACGTGCTTACTTATGTGTTCCATAAGATCTCCGGTATTCCCGAAGAACATATCATCGGCTCCGGAACTATTCTGGATACCGCGCGTCTGCGCGCCCGCGTTGCCGAATACTATGACATCAATGAGAAAAACGTCCACGCCTATGTGCTGGGCGAGCATGGCGATACCTCGTTTGTGCCGTGGTCCATTGCGCACATTTCCAATGTTCCTGTCCGCGATTATAAGAACGCCATTCACAACGGCGGGGATTATCCCGACATTGACTTTGAAGAGGTAGAGAATTATGTGCGCAAGTCCGGTGCTACCGTGATCCAGCGCAAGGGTGCTACCTTCTACGCGGTGACCATGGCGGTGTGCCATCTGTGCAAGTGCCTGCTCAGCGGCATTGACACCACCCTGACCGTTTCCACCATGCTCCACGGAGAGTACGGGATCGAGGACGTTTGTCTGAGCCTGCTGACCATCGTGGGCAAAAAGGGCAGCAACGGCAAGATCCTGCTGCCCCTCAATGATGAGGAAGTCAAGGCGCTGCACAAGAGTGCGGAGTGTCTGAAGGCAATTATCAACAGCATTGAAATGTGAATTTAAGAAGATGGAAGAAAGGATGTTATCGAGTATGGAATATCGTATTGAGCATGACTCCATGGGTGAGATGAAAGTCCCCGCTGACCGCCTTTGGGCCGCGCAGACCCAAAGAAGTCATGAGAATTTTGAAATTGGTGTGGGTATTGAGACTATGCCCGCTGAAATTATTCACGCGTTTGGTGTGCTGAAAAAGGCCGCCGCCATCGCCAATCACGCTCTGCGTCCCGAGAAGATGACCGGAGAGAAGATGGAGGCCATCAGCAAGGCCTGTGACGAGATCATGGCCGGTGAGCTGAACGGGCATTTCCCGCTGGTGGTCTGGCAGACCGGTTCCGGCACCCAGTCCAATATGAACTCCAACGAGGTCATTGCCAACCGCGGCAACCAGATTTTGGGTAAGAAGCTGCTTCATCCCAATGACGATGCCAACATGAGCCAGTCCTCCAACGATACCTTCCCCACTGCCATGCACATCGCCGCCGTTCTGGCGCTGGAAGAGAAGCTGATCCCCGCCGTTGAGCAGCTGATCGACACCTTTAAGCGTCTGGAAGCTGAGAACGAGGGTATCGTGAAGAGCGGCCGCACCCACCTGCAGGACGCTACCCCCATCACCTTCAGCCAGGAGATCAGCGGCTGGCGCTCCAGCCTGGAGAAGGACGTGGAGCTTATCCGCCGCTCCATCGAGCCTTTGTATGAGCTGGCTCTGGGCGGCACCGCTGTGGGTACCGGCCTGAACGCCCCCAAGGCCTTTGGCGAGACCGTTGCCAACGAGGTGGCCAAGATCACCGGCAAGCCTTTTGTGACTGCCGCCAATAAATTCCACGCGCTGACTTCCAAGGATGAACTGGTCTTTGCCCACGGTGCCATCAAGGCTCTGGCCGCTGATATGATGAAGATCGCCAACGACGTGCGCTGGCTGGCCTCCGGTCCCCGCGACGGTCTGGGCGAGATATTCATTCCCGAGAACGAGCCCGGCTCCTCCATCATGCCCGGCAAGGTCAACCCCACCCAGTGCGAGGCGGTCACTATGGTCGCCGTGCAGGTTATGGGCAACGATGTGGCCATCGGCATGGCTGCCTCTCAGGGCAACTTTGAGCTGAACGTGTTCATGCCCGTGTGCATTTACAACTTCCTGCAGTCTGCCCGTCTGCTGGCCGAGGCGATCGTGTCCTTTAACAAAAACTGCGCTGTGGGTATCAAGGCCAACCGGGAGAAGATGCACCACAATCTGCACAACTCCCTGATGCTGGTCACCGCCCTGAACCCCTATATCGGCTATGAGAACGCTGCCAAGACTGCCAAGAAGGCGTTTAAGGATAACATTTCCCTGAAAGAGGCCTGTGTGGAGCTTGGATTCCTGAGCGCTGAAAAGTTTGACGAGGTATTCCATCCCGAGCAGATGGTGTAAATCGGAGGTAATTTGATGAAGGTTAGTTATTTCCCGGGCTGCACCCTGAAGAACAAGGCCAGAGACCTTGATCTGTACGCCCGCAGGGCGGCAGAAGTTCTGGGTGTTGCGCTGGAAGAAATTGAAAACTGGCAGTGCTGCGGCGGCGTGTTCACCACCGCCAATGACGAGGTTGCCACCAAGCTGTCCTCTGTGCGTGCGCTGAAGGATGCGGGGGAGAAGGGGCAGCCGCTGGTGACGGTCTGCTCTGCCTGTCATAACGTGATCAAGCAGACCAACCACGCTATGCAGACCAACGCAGCCTTCGCCGATAAGGTCAACCGCTATATGGGTGCCGATGGTCCCTACTGCGGCGAGACTGAGGTCTATCACTATTTGGAGATGCTGCGCGATATCGTGGGCTTTGACAAGGTCAAGCAGGCTGTTGTCAACAGCCTTGCGGGCAAGAAGATCGCCGCCTACTACGGCTGCCTGCTGCTGCGGCCCAACACCGTAATGCACATGGATGATCCGGAAAACCCCACCATTATGGAGGATTTTATCCGGGCGTTGGGCGCGGAAGCGATCGTCTACGCCAAGCGAAACGAGTGCTGCGGCGGCTATATTTCCGTGGAGTGTCCCGACACCGCAAGGAAGAACAGCGAAGCCATCATCCGTAACGCCAAGGCCGCCGGTGCTGAGATGATCATTACGGCCTGTCCTCTGTGCAAGTACAATCTGGTGAAGAACGGCGCGGACATTCCCGTGGTCTACTTCACCGAGCTGCTGGCCGAGGCGCTGGGCGTAAAGGAGGATACAAATGGAAACTAACAAGTATCTTCAGGAAGAGATCGTCCGCATCAGCGGGGTCAATCCGCGCAAGTGCATGCGCTGCGGCAAGTGTTCCGCCACCTGTCCCGCCTATGACGAGATGGAGTACCATCCCCACCAGTTTGTCAACATGGTGGAGAATGGGGACATCGAGCCGCTGCTGAACTCCAAAAGCCTGTACAAGTGTCTGTCCTGCTTTGCCTGTATCGACCGCTGCCCCCGCAGCGTTCAGCCCGCCAAGCTGGTGGAGGCTGTGCGGCTGGCTGTTATCCGTCAGCAGGGTGCCAACCACATGACGGCCAACGACGTGCCCGCCATGATCGACGAGGATACGCCCCAGCAGCTGCTGGTCAGCGCGTTCCGCAAATACACCAAGTAAAGGAGGAGAGGACAAATGCAGAGAATAGGTGTCTTTGTATGCTGGTGCGGCAGCAACATCGCCGGTACGGTGGATGTTAAGGCGGTCGCGGAAGCATTGAAGAATGAACCCGGCGTGGTCTTCTCCACCGACTATCAGTACATGTGCTCTCAGGCGGGACAGGACATGATCAAGGAGGCTGTGAAGGAGCATAACCTGACCGGCATTGTGGTGTGTTCCTGCTCTCCCCGTATGCACGAGGCCACCTTCCGCAAGACCGCGGCGGCTGCCGGCCTGAATCCCTACATGGTTGAGATCGCCAATATCCGCGAGCAGTGTTCCTGGGTACATAAAGACATGATGACCGGCACCGAGAAAGCCGTTATTTTGGGCAAGGCTGCCGTTGCCAAGGTCAACCTGAATACCCCCCTGACTCCCGGTGAGTCTCCCGTTACCAAGCGGGCGCTGGTTATCGGCGGCGGCATCGCGGGCATTCAGACCGCTTTGGACATTGCCGACGCCGGTTTCCCCGTGGATATTGTGGAGAAAAAGCCCACCATCGGCGGCAAGATGGCCCAACTGGACAAAACTTTCCCGACGTTGGACTGCGCAGCCTGTATCCTGACCCCCAAGATGGTGGACGTGGCGCAGAACGAGAATATCCGCATCTTCTCTTACAGCGAAGTGACCGAGGTCAGCGGCTTTGTGGGCAATTTCGACGTGACCATCAAGAAGAAGGCCCGCTACGTCAAGGAAGACGTGTGTACGGGCTGCGGCGCGTGTCTTGAAAAGTGTCCCATGAAGAAAGTTCCCAACGAATTCAATCTGGGCATGGACAACCGCAGTGCCATCTACATCCCCTTCGCCCAGGCTGTTCCCAAGGTTGCTACCATTGACCCCAATGCGTGCAATATGCTCAAGAACGGCAAGTGCGGCGTGTGCGCCAAGGTCTGTGCTGCTGGCGCCATCGATTACACCCAGAAGGACGAGTTCATTCAGGAGAAGTACGGCGCCATCGTGGTGGCAACCGGCTTCAATCCCATCAGTATGGACAAGTTCGATGAATTTGCGTACAGCCAGTCCAAGGACGTTATCACCTCTCTGGAGTTTGAACGTCTGACCAACGCTGCCGGTCCCTCTGCCGGTAAGCTGCTGCGTCCTTCCGACGGCAAGCATCCCCACACCATTGTCTTTGTGCAGTGCGTGGGATCCCGCTGCGACGCCTGTGCCGAGAAGGGCAAGGAGTACTGCTCCAAGATCTGCTGCATGTATACCGCCAAGCACGCCATGCTGACCCGCGACAAGTACCCCGATACCGAGGTGTACGTGTTCTACATCGATGTGCGCACCCCCGGCAAGAACTTCGATGAGTTCTACCGCCGCGCGGTGGAAGAGTACGGCGTGAAGTACATCAAGGGCATGGTGGGCAAGGTCACCCCTGAGGGCGACAAGCTGAAGGTCCAGGCCTCTGACCTGATCGCCAACAAGCAGCTGCACATTGATGCGGATCTGGTGGTTCTGGCTGCAGCCATCGAGCCTGATCAGTCCGCCCGTCCTCTGGCCACTATGCTGACTGCCAGTATGGACACCAACGATTTCTTTACCGAGGCCCATCCCAAGCTGCGGCCCGTGGAAAGTCCCACTGCCGGCGTATTCCTGTCCGGTGCCTGTCAGGGTCCCAAGGACATTCCCGAGACCGTGTCTCAGGCCGGTGCCGCGGCCTCCAAGGTCATCGGTCTGCTTGCCAAAGATAAGCTGACCGGCAACCCCTGCGTGGCCGGTTCCAACGAGCTGATGTGCAACGGCTGCTCTTCCTGCGCAAACGTCTGCCCCTACGGTGCCATCAGCTACGAAGAGAAGGAATTCCGCATGCCTGACCGCACCACCAAGGTGCGGCGCGTGGCGGTGGTCAATCCCGCTGTGTGCCAGGGCTGCGGTGCCTGCACCGTTGCCTGCCCGTCCGGCGCGATGGACCTGAAGGGCTTTGCCAATTCCCAGATCATGGCGGAGGTTGACGCGATATGCAAGTAAATGAGTATAAGCCTTTGATCGTTGCATTTTGCTGCAACTGGTGTTCCTACGCAGGTGCGGACCTGGCCGGCAACAACCGCCTGGCCTATCCCGCCGAAGTGAAGATCATTCGCGTGCCCTGTTCCTGCCGTGTGAACCCCATGTTTATCCTGCGGGCCTTCCAGCGCGGTGCTGACGGCGTGATCATCTGCGGCTGCCATCCCGGCGACTGCCACTACACCTCCGGCAATTACTATACCCGCCGCCGTATGGCCGCGCTGTTCTCCATGCTGGACTATCTGGGCATCGAGAAGGAACGCACCCGCGTGGAGTGGGTATCTGCTGCCGAAGGCGCCAAGTTTGCAGCCACTATGAATGACTTTGTCCAGACTGTAGCCGCCCTCGGCGAGAACAAGAGATTGGAGGATCTGAGATGCAAAAAGTAACCCGTGAACAGCTGCTGAACAAAGCATCTGAGCTTCTCTCCAACGGCACGGTCAGCTGCGTACTGGGCTGGGCGGCCGGTGAGTTTGACTACGACGTGACCCCAAAGATGTTCAACTGTGTTGAGGAATTGAACGCCGGCTTCGTGTTCAATGATTTCTGCGGCGCAAATGTTTCCAAATATCTGGTCGCCCGGGCCGGTAAGTGCGAGGGTAAGATCCTGGTGTTTCTGAAGCCCTGCGATACATACAGCTTTAACCAGCTGCTGACTGAACATCGCTTCGACCGGGAGAAGGTGTACGCCGTGGGTATCCCCTGTGAAGGGATGGCTGACATCGCCAAGGTGAAGGCCGTCTGCGGTGACGGTATTTCTTCCATCGACACCACCGGCGAAGATATGAAAGTCACCACCCTGTACGCCGACGCTCCCGTGAGCGTTGCCGCTGCCGACGTGCTGGCCGAGCGCTGCATCAACTGCAAGAGCAAAAAACACGTGGCCTATGACGAGCTGATGGGGGAGGAGGGCGATGTGATCGACTCCGCCCGCTTTGACGAGGTGGCACGACTGGAGGCGATGAGTCCCGACGAGCGGTTTGCCTTCTGGCAGAACGAGCTGTCCCGCTGCATCCGCTGCAACGCCTGCCGCGATGCCTGCCCCGCCTGCACCTGCGAGAAGTGCGTGTTTGACAACCCCAACTCCGGTGTGGAGAACAAGTCTCCCGCCAACAGCTTTGAGGAGAAGCTGTTCCACATCATCCGCGCGTTCCACGTGGCCGGCCGCTGCACCGACTGCGGTGAGTGTTCCCGCGTATGTCCCCAGAACATCCCCCTGCACCTGCTCAACCGCAAGTTCATCAAGGATATCAATGAGTTCTACGGTGACTATCAGGCCGGAGCCGAGGTTGGCTCCCGCGCCCCGCTGGTGAACTACACCACCGAGGATCTGGAACCCGGTGAGGTTTTTGACAGGAGGGATAACAATGCGTAAGTGTTCTCTTGATAAGATCGATCTTGTATTTGCGCAGATCGCAAAGAACGCCGCACTGTATCTGCCTGTGGACCAGACTGATGGCAGTGCTGCCTACAAGAAGTGGGAGGAGGGGACTGTCTGGAGCGGCGCCCTGAATACCGTGCGCAGCCCCAAGGATTTCTTCTTCCCCCAGACCGAGGATCTGATGCGCTTCAAGACCGAAGGAAAGAATATCGAGATCATCGACACCCGCACCGAGGGCGAGGACTTCGTTGTTTTCGGTGTCCGTGCCTGCGACGTGAAGAGCTTCGACATTCTGGACCGCGTGTTCCTGAGCGAGCCTGTGGACAGTTTCTACGCAAATCGCCGCGCCCACGGCGTGATCGTGTCTCTGGCATGTACCCGACCCTCCGAGACCTGTTTCTGCAAGACTTTCGGCATTGATCCCGCCGAGCCTGCCGGTGACATCACCGCATGGAAGACCGAGACGGAGATCTTCTTCCGGGCCAACACCGAAAAAGGTGAGCAGCTGCTGAGCAAGATCGCCGCCCTGACCGAGGACAGCGACGATGCCGTGGTAAAGGCCCAGAAGGAGCAGATCGGCAAGATCATGGATAAGCTGCCCCTGAAGAACGTCACCACCGACGGCTTCGGCGGCGGCAAGACCGACGAGCTGTTTAACCGGCCCGAGTGGGATGAGCTGTCCCAGTCCTGCCTTGGCTGCGGTACCTGCACCTTTGTGTGTCCCACCTGTCAGTGCTATGACATTAAGGATTTCAACACCGGCAACGGCGTGATCCGTTACCGCTGCTGGGACTCCTGCATGTATTCCGAGTTCACCCGTATGGCTCACGGCAACAACCGCCTGACCCAAAAGGAACGCTTCCGCCAGCGCTTTATGCACAAGCTGGTTTACTACCCCGAGAACAACGACGGATTGTTCAGCTGTGTCGGCTGCGGCCGCTGTCTGGCCAAGTGTCCCATTTCGATGAACATCGTGAAGGTCATGAAGAAGATCGGAGGGGAGACCAAGTGAAAAACGAAACCCTGATTCCCCAGCTCGGTGTTATTACCGACGTGCGCATTGATACTCCGGATATCAAGACCTTCCGGGTCGTGACGCCCGATGGGAAAAAGGCCTTTGACCACAGACCCGGTCAGTGTGCCATGCTCTCCATCCCCGGTGTGGGCGAGGCCATGTTCTCCATTACCTCGTCTCCCACCAACACCGAGTACATGGAATTCTCCATTAAAAAGTGCGGCTGCGTGACCGATTGGCTGCATCAGGCCGAACCCGGCCAGCAGATCACCATCCGCGGCCCCTACGGAAAGCCCTTCCCTGTGGACGACGTGTTCGCCGGCCGTGATCTGCTGTTTATCGCCGGCGGCGTGGGGCTGGCTCCGCTGCGCTCCGTCATCAACTACTGCCGCCACTACCGCGACCGCTACGGTAAGATCGACATCGTCTACGGTTCCCGCAGTAAGGATGATCTGCTGGACTACAAGGAGATCATCGAAGAGTGGTCCACCGACAGCGGCGTCAATGTCCACCTGACCATTGATAATCCTCAGGAGGGGTGGGACGGCCATGTGGGTTTCGTTCCCAACTATGTCAAGGAGCTGGGCTTCGACACCAACAAGGTGGCGGTCCTGTGCGGCCCGCCCATCATGATCAAGTTTACGCTGGAAGGCCTGTGCAGCATTGGCTTTGAAAAGACCAACGTTTACACCACCTTGGAACTGCGCATGAAGTGCGGCGTGGGTAAATGCGGCAGATGCAACGTGGGCGCCAAATATGTCTGCAAGGACGGCCCTGTGTTCCGCTGTGATGAGCTGGACGAGCTGCCTGCCGAGTATTAAAGGAGAATAGGTATGGAAAAGACAGTAAATATTTTTCTGTTTGGTAAGAAGTACGAGGTACCCGAAAATCTTACCATTATGACCGCCATGGAGTACGCAGGCTACCAGCTGGTCCGCGGCTGCGGCTGCCGTAACGGCTTCTGCGGCGCCTGCGCCACCATCTACCGCATCAAGGGCGACCGTGAGCTGCACGCGTGCCTTGCCTGCCAGACCAAGGTGGAGGACAACATGTATATTGCCACGCTGCCGTTCTTCCCTCTGGTCAAGCAGGTCTACGACATCGAGAAGGTTTCCACCACCGAGGCTGTCATGATGCAGCTGTACCCCGAGATCTACGCCTGTATCGGCTGCAATGCCTGCACCAAGGCCTGCACTCAGGGACTGAACGTTATGCAGTACATCGCTTACGCTCAGCGCGGCGACTTTGAAAAGTGCGCTGAGGAGTCCTTTGACTGCGTGATGTGCGGCGTGTGTTCCTCCCGCTGCCCCGCCGGCATCTCTCATCCTCAGGTGGCCATGCTGGCCCGCCGCATCAACGGCAAGTATCTGGCGCCCGGATGCGGCCATTTGGAGGACCGTGTGAAAGAGATTAAGAACGGTGATTTCAAGGAACTGATCGAGGCTCTCATGCAGAAACCCATCGATGAGATGAAAGAGCTGTACAACAACCGCGAGATCGAGAAGTAAGGAGGGGAGCGCGCTATGTATTCCGAGAATTTTCAGAAGTCTTTGAAGCTGGTCGAGCAGGCGCGGGAGAAGAACATCGCCCTGGAGCCTGCCCGCATGACCGCCAAGCAGAAGGAAGATCTGCTGGCCGCCTTCCATCCTGACTACAAGCAGGATCAGTTTGATGTGCTGAAGATCGGCCCCAACAAGGGCGACAAAGTCCCGCACGAGCTGGCTGCCATCCTGCAGGCTCACAGCCGCATCACTGCTGACAGCGTGGATCTGGAGCATCCCGACTACGAGACCGACGTGCTGGTCATCGGCGGCGGCGGTGCCGGATCTTCCGCGGCTATCGAGGCTCACGAGGCCGGTGCCGACGTTATGATCGTCACCAAGCTGCGCATCGGCGACGCCAACACCATGATGGCCGAGGGCGGTATTCAGGCCGCTGATAAGCCCAACGACTCTCCCGCCATCCACTTTGTGGATGCCTTCGGCGGCGGCCACTTTGCTGCCAAGCGCGAGCTGCTGAGCAAGCTGGTGTGCGATGCCCCCATTGCCATCAAGTGGCTGAGCGAGCTGGGTGTGGAATTTGACAAGGATGCCGACGGCACCATGATCACCACCCACGGCGGCGGCACCTCCCGCAAGCGTATGCACGCGGCCAAGGACTACTCCGGTGCCGAAATTATGCGCACCCTGCGTGATGAGGTCCTCAACCGCAACATCCCCGTCATCGACTTCACCGCGGCTATCGAGCTGATTTTGGACGAGAACGGCAACGCTGCCGGCGCCGTCCTGATGAACATGGAGACCCGCGAGCTGATGGTGGCCAAGGCCAAGACCGTGGTTATCGCAACCGGCGGCGCAGGCCGTATGCACTATCAGGGGTTCCCCACCTCCAACCACTACGGCGCCACCGCCGACGGTCTGGTGCTGGGTTACCGGGCCGGAGCAAAACTCCTGTATGCCGAGACTCTGCAGTACCATCCCACCGGCGTTGCGTTCCCCGAGCAGATCTTTGGCGCGCTGGTTACTGAAAAAGTTCGCTCGCTGGGTGCCAAGCTGGTCAACGTGAATGGCGAAGTGTTCATGCATCCTCTGGAGACCCGCGATGTGTCTGCCGCCTCCATCATCCGCGAGTGCAGCGAGCGTGACAACGGCGTGGACACCGGAAACGGAAAGGGCGTTTGGCTGGACACTCCCATGATCGAGAAGATCGGCGGCGAGGGTACCATTATGAAGCGAATTCCCGCCATGTGGAGAATGTTTGATAAGTATGGCATTGATATCCGCAAGGAACCTATTCTGGTCTATCCCACCCTGCACTACCAGAACGGCGGTCTGGACATCACCGAGGACTGCATGACCACCAACATCAACAACCTGTTTGTGGCCGGCGAGGCTGTTGGCGGTATCCACGGTAAGAACCGCCTGATGGGCAACTCTCTGCTGGACATCATCGTCTTTGGCCGCAGTGCCGGTCAGAATGCGGCTGCCAAGGCCAAGGGAACCAAGGTTGGTAAGCTGACTCTGGAGCATATCGAGAAGTTCGAGAAGGAGATCGCCGCCGCCGGCATCGAGACCGAGGTCGTTTCTCCCAAGCTGCTGCCCGACTACACCAATCGCGGCAAGCGCGCCTGAGCATTGCTATAACGAAAAAGCGTTCGGCATAAGCCGAACGCTTTTTCATTACATAAAAAGGGTGGCGTACCAAATGGTACGCCACCCTTTGACTTATACCAAAGAATGGATTAGTCGTTGAAACCCTCGCGAGCGGCATAGGTGGTATGCAGCAGCTCGTGAGCCTTGTGAGAGTTGGGCTCGCCCAGGAACTCGTCATACAGGGCCTTGATCTGGGGGTTGTTGTGAGACTGACGGATGACCTGACGCTCGTCCTCGCTGTACAGAGCGTTGGCGCGCTTCTGGATATAGGTGTCCATGATGTCGTCGTCCTCGTTGGGCAGGAACACGTCACGGACGTAGGGCTGGCCGCCGCCATTGATGCAGCCGCCGGGGCAGCCCATGATCTCGATGAAGTGATACTTGCTCTTGCCGGCGCGGATGTCGTCCAACAGGATCTTGGCACCCTTCATGCCGTTGGCAACAGCGACGTTGACGGCAGTGCCGTTGATGTCGATGGTAGCCTCGCGCACGCCCTCCAGACCGCGGACCTCGGTGAAGTTGATCTTCTCATACTCCTTGCCGGTCAGCTTGAAGTAGACGGTGCGCAGAGCAGCCTCCATAACGCCGCCGGTCACGCCGAAGATAACGCCGGCACCGCTGTAATCGTGGACGATATCGGTGTCGAAATCCTCGTCGGGCAGCTTGGGGAAGTTGATGCCGGCGCGGCGGATCAGGCGACCCAGCTCGCGGGTGGTCAGAACGGCGTCCACATCGGGCATGCCGTTGGTCTTCAGCTGATCGCGCTCCTTCTCGAACTTCTTGCAGGAGCAGGGCATGATGGACACAACGTACATATCCTCGGGCTTGACACCGATCTTCTCGGCATAGTAGGTCTTCAGGATGGCGCCGAACATCTCGTGGGGAGACTTGCAGGAGGACAGGTGGGGCAGCAGGTCACCGAAGTTGTACTCGGCATAGTTGACCCAGCCGGGGGAGCAGGAGGTGATCATGGGCAGCACGCCGCCGTTGGTCAGACGGCTGAGCAGCTCGGTACCCTCCTCCATGATGGTCAGGTCGGCAGCGAAGTTGGTGTCAAACACCTTCTTGAAGCCCAGACGGCGCAGAGCAGCGACCATCTTGCCGGTAACGGGAGTGCCGATCTTCATGCCGAACTCCTCGCCCAGAGCGGCGCGGACGGCAGGAGCGGTCTGCACGATGACATACTTGCCGGCCTTCATGGCGGCGTCCACCTTGGCGATCTCGGACTTCTCCATCAGAGCGCCGGTGGGGCAGACGTTGATACACTGACCGCACATGATACAGGGGGAGTTGATGAAGGAACGGTTCTCAGCGGGAGCCACGATGGTGTTGAAGCCACGGTTCTCGAAGCCGAGGATGCCCATGTCCTTGCCATGCGCGTTCTTGCAGCGGGCCACGCAGCGGCCGCACAGGATACACTTGGAGGTGTCGCGCACGATGGTGGGGGTCAGCTCGTCATAGGTAGTGGGGGTCTTGGAACCGGCGAAGCGACCCTCGCGGGCGCCGGTAGCGGAAGCGACGTACAGCAGCTCGCACTTGCCGTTCTTGTCGCACTGCTGGCAGTGCTGGCTGTGGTTGGACAGCAGCAGCTCAACAGAAGCGCGGCGGGCCTCGGTGGCCTTGGGGGAGGAGATGATGATCTCCATGCCCTCGTTGACGGGGTAGACGCAGGAGGCAACCAGGCCGCGGGCGCCTACGACCTCGACCAGGCACACACGGCAGGAGCCGTTGGAGCACTCGCCGTGGTTGAATGCACACAGGGAGGGAATCTCGTAGCCGCACTGCTTGGCGGCCTCCAGAATGGTCAAGCCTTCCTCGACCTGATAGGAGACGCCCTCAATCTTAATGTTAACTTTAGCCATTTGATCGTCCTCCTATTACTCCTTGATGATAGCCTTGAACTTACAGGTAGCGATACAGGCGCCGCACTTCACGCACTTGGCCGGATCGATCTGGTAAGAAGGCAGCTTCTTGCCGGGAGCGGTGTAATCGGTCTTGTAGATGGCGTCGGCGGGGCAGGCCTTGGTACACATGCCGCAGCCGAAGCACTTGTCCTGGATAATGGTGTACTGCATCAGGTTCTTGCAAACCTTGGCAGGGCACTGCTTATCCTGGATGTGAGCCAGATACTCGTCACGGAAGTGAGTCAGAGTGGAGATGATGGGGTTGGCAGCAGTCTGACCCAGAGCGCACAGGGAGTTGGCCTTAACGGTGTTGCCCAGCTCCTCCAGCTCCTCCAGATCCTGCATGGTGCCGTTGCCCTCGGTGATGCGGGTCAGGATCTCCAGCATACGCTTGGTACCCACACGGCAGGGAGAGCACTTGCCGCAGGATTCGTCACAGATAAACTCCATGTAGAACTTAGCCACGTCGACCATGCAGTTGTCCTCGTCCATGACGATGGCGCCGCCGGAACCCATCATGGAACCCTTGGCAACCAGGTTGTCAAAGTCGATGGGCTCGTCCAGGTTGGCAGCGGTCAGGCAGCCGCCGGAAGGACCGCCGGTCTGAATGGCCTTAAAGGCCTTGCCGTCGGGAATGCCGCCGCCGATGTCGTAGATCAGCTCGCGCAGGGTGGTACCCATGGGGATCTCCACCAGACCGACGTTGTTGACCTTGCCGCCCAGAGCGAACACCTTGGTGCCCTTGGACTTCTCGGTACCGCAGCTGGCGAACTCGGCAGCACCCTCACGCAGGATGTAGGGCACGCAGGCCAGAGTCTCGACGTTGTTCACGACGGTGGGCTTGCCCCACAGACCCTTCACAGCGGGGAAGGGAGGACGGGGACGAGGCATACCGCGCTGACCCTCGATGGAGTTGAGCAGAGCGGTCTCCTCACCACAGACGAAGGCGCCGGCGCCCAGACGGATGTGAGCCTGGAAACTGAAGCCGCTGCCCATGATATTTTCACCCAGAATGCCGATCTCATTCATCTGCTTGATAGCGTTGCGCAGACGGTTGACGGCGATGGGGTACTCGGCACGTACGTAGAAGTAACCCTCGGTAGCGCCAATGGCGTAACCGGCGATCATCATACCCTCGATGACGGCGTAGGGGTTGCCCTCCAGAATGGAGCGGTCCATGAAGGCGCCGGGGTCACCCTCGTCACCGTTACAGACAACGTACTTCTGGTCGGCCTGATTGGCATAAGCGAAGGACCACTTACGGCCGGTGGGGAAGCCGGCACCGCCGCGGCCGCGCAGGCCGGCAGCCAGAACCTCGTCAATGACCTCCTGAGGGGTCATGGTCAGGGCGCGCTTGATGCCCTGGAAAGCGCCGTAGCCCATAGCCTCGTTGATGTCCTCGGGATTGATGACACCGCCGCCGTGCAGAGCGACGCGCTTCTGCTTCTTGTAGAAGGTGATGTCATCCTGCTTGGCGACCTTCTCCTTGGTGTTGGGGTCGACGTACAGCAGGCGCTCGATAATCTCGCCGCCCTTGATGTCCTTCTCGAAGATCTCGTCAACATCGTCCAGGGTGACCAGACGGTACAGAGTATCCTCGGGGAAGATCTTAACGAAGGGGCCCTGAGAGCAGAAGCCGAAGCAGCCGACCACGTTGACGGTGACCTTGTCACCCATGTTGTTGTCGGCGACCAGCTTCTCGAACTTCTCCTTGATCTCCAGAGAGTTGGAGGAGATACAACCGGTACCACCACACAGCAGGATGGCACGCTTGCCGTTGGAACCGTCCAGCTTGGCGGTCAGAGACTCGGTACAGCTGCAGATCTTAGCGTCGAGTTCAGCAAAATTCTTCATTAGTTGGCACCTCCCATAGCGCGATATTCTTCCACGATGCCGGGCACAGCGTCAACGGTGACCTTGGGGTACACCTTGCCGTTGATGGTGACGGCGGGAGCGATGCCGCAGGCGCCGATGCAGCGCAGAGCATCCAGGGTGAACAGACCGTCAGCAGAGGTCTCACCGGGCTTGATGCCGATGATCTCGGAGAACTTGTCGATGATCTGCTGCGCACCCTTGACGTAGCAGGCGGTACCCAGGCAGCAGCCGATGACGTACTTGCCCTTGGGTTCCAGAGAGAAGAAAGAGTAGAAGGTGACAACGCCGTAGATCTCTGCCACGGAGATGCCGGTCTTCTCGGATACAATCTGCTGGACTTCCAGAGGAATGTATCCGTATTCATTCTGGATGTCGCTCAGGATCATCATCAGAGGCGTCTTGTCGTTTGCGTATCTGTCGCAGATCTCGCAAATCTTTTTGACGCCAGCTTCGTTGATATGAGCCATAATTTACCTCCTGTTTTTAATTTATAGTTTTTCAACGATGCTTTTGGCGCCCCTCCCGAAGGGGAGAGAATACCAAATGGGAAACGATAGGGAAAGAGTTTCCTATCGCTAACTGTGCAAAGAAAACATATTTCCTCACAGTCAGACAAAATTATATACTTTCAGCTTGCAAAAACCAAGTAGGTTGTGATATTTTATTTATAGATTAAAACTATGAATTCTCGGGGGAGGAGACAAAATTGAACTATAATTATCTGCGGTATTTTTCTGTATTGGCGCAAGTGGAGCATTATACCCTTGCGGCGGAGCAGTTGGGTATTTCGCAGCCGTCCCTGAGCAGCGCGATCCGTAATCTTGAGAAGGAACTGGGTGGGGTGCAGCTGTTTGAAAAGGTGGGGCGCAATATTCGCCTGACCGAAGAGGGGCGCTATTATCAAAAGAAAGTAGACGAGGCGCTGGACCAACTTAACGCTGCAGCCCAGACCATTATGGCCGGCAAAGAAAATGCCCCGGTGGTCATTCGCCTTGGCTTTGTGACCGGCTCCATGACGCCGAAAATTGCGCAGGAGATTGCGGAGTATGCCCGCCAGAATCGCCGGGTGCGCTTTCAGTTGGTGGAGAGTTCCTATCAGGAAATGATCAATATGGTGCGGCAGGATAGATTGGATATGGCGATCGTAGATGAGCAGGATACGGACCGCAGCCTTTATTTCCGCAGGTTGTATCAGCGGGAACTGTACGTGGCAATGCCCCTGTCCCACCCATTGGCCGACTCGGATGCCGTGGAGTATCAGGCCATCGCCCAGGACCCGCAGATCACCTTTAATTATGACATGAGCCACAGCTTTGAGCAGTGGGCGGCCGGCACACAGCAGGCCCAGTATGCCGTGTGTACGGTGAACACCGCATCCACAGCCATGTCTCTGGTGGCGGCGGGTATGGGGGTGGCATTGGTGCCGGACGAGTACGCAAAGCCCCAGCGCAATGTGATCTGTGTTCCGTTGCAGGACCGCAGACAGACCCTGTATCTGTGCAGTGTGCGGGACCGATGGATCGATCCCATTATTTGGCGGTTTGGTCAGCAATTGACCCAACGCCTTCGCGAACAATAAAAAACTCTGCGTGCTAAATGCACGCAGAGTTTTTTTATTCAAAAATCATCATGCCGAAATCCTGAGGCGTATGGTAGCCGGTGGGCTTGAGATTGACCGGGTTCCAGGCCAGCAGGTGATAGTGTTCGGTTTCGTCGCCGCACTTGTAGCAGTTGGCGCGCATCTCCTGCCCGCTGAAGGGGGCAAAGTCAGGCACCAAAATACGCAGCAGGGAGTAGGGAATCTGATAGAACAGCTCCCAGCCGTCCTCGCGAATGTTGACCACGGGATCGAGACTCCGGGTCTCCTGAGAGGGAATCAGCCGCATACGGTCGTAGCGGTTGGGGCCATAGGCCATAAGCAGGGCAGGCTTTGCGGTCATCTCAATGTTGATGTAGTGGGGGTTGCCGGGTGTGGGGGCGAAGAAGAACTCCAGACAGCTGTCCAGCCAGCTGCTGGCCAGAGGCCCGTCCTCCTCGATGCGCAGATTGGTCTCATTGCTGAACAGGTGGACCCAAAGCTGCTGATCATCGTAGGCGATCTGCGCCCCGGCGGTGATGCCGAATTCTTTCCCTGCATAGCATTCGTCCATGGACAGGGCGGGGACGGTGTTCCAATCGGGTTGGCCGGAAATTTTCTTAATGGTGTAAGTGTTCATCGAAAGCACTCCTTAGCTTAGCGGAAGTAAATCAGGGGGTCCTCCGGGCGAAGGGCGGACTCCACACTCTTGGCGTACAGCACCACGCCCATGTCCTCATAGACCGGGGCGTTTTCCCAGCGGATCTCGGCGGTCAGCCAGATCCATTCACCGGTTTTCAGCTGCTTGACCTGGGGGTACTTGCACAAAAAGCCGAAAAAGCGGATATCGTCCTCGCAGCAGGTCATGGCGTTGCGGCCGGGGACGAAAGTACCCTTGGGCAGCTTGGGGCTGGTCATGGCCTGGGCCTTATAGGTGATGGTCTTGTTCACATAGCGCTCGGGATGCTCCTGAATGTCCAGATACCAGATACCGTAGTCAGCATCCTCCAGTGTAATGGAGTCGGAATCCAGACTGTAGGGGAGAATGTCCTGCACCTCAAGCTCCACCCCCTTGTCGTCCTCAAAGACGATCTCCGCCATACGGTTGACCGCGCGGATGGAGCGCTTGTAGTTGGCCAAAGGCTGGTCGGCCCGGCAGCGGTTAAAAAGGATCATATCAGAGTTGGAAACCGCATCCACGATCAGGGACTGCATATTGGCCTGATACATTTCAAAGGTGCTGCCGTCGATGACGGAGATGATCTGGAAGATGCCCCAATCACGGGGCAGTTTGGCGGACAGGATATGCTCCATGGGCCACATGCCGTTATACTCCATGAGGATGCGCTCGGGCTTGTACAGGCCCCGCAGCTTGCTGAAAAATTCGGCGTTGAGCTGCTCCGGCTCGTCCACGCTGACCAGTACGGTGTTGTGGGCGGAGAGGAACGCCTCGTCATACTCACACTCGCCGTCCTCACAGCGGATGAGAACGGTGCGCTGGCCGTCGTTGAAGTAATCCATATTCATGGTGTCACGCAGGAGAGTGGTCTTGCCGCTGTCCAAAAAGCCGTTGACCAGATAAATGGCAATACGTGCCTGACTCATACGATTGCCCCCTTACACAAGGAAAAACAGTTTTTCCAGACCGGCTTCGTCCAGACCGGAACCGATAACACACAGGCGGCCGGTATACTCGGCGCCGCCCTCGCGGATCTCGAACTCGCCGGGGACCAGATCGAAGTGCAGCCAGTGGTCACATTCGGCGCAGGGGACCATACCCTTGGCACGCAGGACCGCACCCATATCTTCACTCATGGCCAGAACGGACAGAATATCCTGCAGCTCCTCACGGCTGTACTTGCGGGGAGTCTCACGGCCCCAGGAGGTGAACACCTCGTCGGCGTGATGATGGTGATGGTGATTGGCGTGGCAGGCGTCGCAATCGCAATGCTCGTCGTGGTCATGATGATGATGATGATCATGCTCATGCTCATGGTCATGATCATGATGGTGATGCTCGTGATCGTGACAGCCGCAATCGCAATGCTCGTCATGCTCATGGCGATGCTCGTGGTGATGCTCGTGGTCATGGTCATGGTGATGATGATCGTGGTCGTGGCAGCCACAGTCACAATGCTCGTCATGTTCGTGATGGTGATGGTGGTGGGCAATTTCCTCCAGCAGAGCACCGGCCAGGTCGTGGCCGCCGGCCATAGCATCCAAAATCTGTTTGCCGGTCAGCTGGTCCCAGGGTGTGGTGAGGATAGCGGCGTCGGGATTCTGACCGCGCAGCAGCTCCACGGCGGTGTGCAGTTTGCCCTCGTCGGCGCTTTGGCTGCGGGAGAGCAGGATGGCGCTGGCGTGGGAAACCTGATCGTTGAAAAATTCACCGAAATTCTTCATATAGATCTTGCACTTGAGGGCATCAACCACGGTGACAAAGCTGTTCAGTTCAAGGGGGGCGCCGCCGTCACGGACCCGCTCCACAGCGGCGATGACATCGGACAGCTTACCCACGCCGGAGGGTTCGATAATAATGCGGTCGGGGGAGTAGGTTTCAAGCACCTCTTTCAGCGCAGTGCCGAAATCGCCTACCAGAGAACAGCAGATGCAACCGGAGTTCATCTCGGTGATTTGAACGCCGGCCTCCTTCAAAAAGCCGCCGTCAATGCCGATCTCGCCAAACTCGTTTTCGATCAGCACCAGCTTTTCACCCTGAAAGGCCTCCTGCAGAAGCTTCTTAATGAGGGTGGTTTTGCCGGCGCCCAAAAAGCCGGAGATAATATCAATTTTTGTCATAATGCAACATCCTTTCTTAATCGGGGCGGGTGGGCCAGATCACGTTGGTGACCGTCAGCAGGCGGTACATCAGGTTGGCGGCCTCTGCCCGGGTAGCGTACTCGGTAGGGGTAAGATCGGACAGGTCGATGTCCATGCAGTCCAGCAGCCATGCGGACTCACGCGCCCACTTGCTGAACTGCGGGTAGGCGGTCAGGTCGTCGGTATCGGGGCCGGCCTGGTGCAGATCATAGGCATGCATGTTCATCCAGGCGGCAGCTTTTGCAAGAATGGAAACGATTTCTTCTGTTTTGATGCGCTGGTTGGGGTAGAAGCCGCCGTCGGAATAGCCGCTGATGTAACCCTGATCGTGCAGTGCCATCACGCAGTTGTAGTACCACGCATCGGGACTGACATCGTAGAAAATTTGCTCGGTGCTGCCGGTGGAGCGGATGCCCAAAGCATTGGCGACCATGGCACAGAACTCGGCCCGGGAGATGTCGGACCCGGGGCGGAACAGACCGTCGCCGTAGCCGGACACAAGACCGTAGGCGGCCAACGTGTTGATGGCATCCTTCCGGTCATCTGCGGTGAGATCGGAGAAGAAACGTGACCGAAATTCTTGCTCAACCCCGGTACGGGAAACGACATCTTCCAGAGTGACCTCGCCAAAGCTGCCGTTTCCTTTGTCCATCCAGAACCGGGCAGAGGGGGGCAGCGCTTCCAGCAGCTCCACAAAGGCGGAGCGATACGCGGGGGAGAGGGCGATGTCCAATCGGACAAAGAACTCAAACCCGGCGAGATTAATGTTCAGGTAACCGGCGGCGTTTTGGGGAGCCGGCTCGGACAAAAGCACCGCAACAGCGGCTGTGTTCAAAGGAGAAATAAGCAGGGTGGGCAGTACGCCGCCCTGATCGTGAGTGGTGCCGACGGGGGAAAAGAAACGGTACGCTGTGACTTTCAGTGCATCGTTGTCAAACAGGTCCGGGTACTGATCTTCGGTCAGGATGATCTGCGCCACGCCTTTGCCGTGGGTGCGCTGGCCGATGGCAATTCCGGCCGTGTGGTCGCGCAGGGCGGCGGTGAACAGCTCGGCACCGCTGGCGGAAAACTCGTTGGTCAGGATAATGGTGTTCTTTTCTGTTTTGGGTTCCAGATTCGGATGCGTAAAGGTGTAGTTGTAATTACCTTCTCCATCGCGGAAGTAGACCATGGTGGCACCACCTACGAACACGCCGGCACTGCCGGCAGAGGTGGAAACGTTGCCGCCGGGGTTGTTGCGGACATCCACGATCCAGGTGTCGACCAGCTCGTCGTTGTCGCGCACCGCGTAGAAGATGTGATTGGAGGTCTTGTCACCAAACCCGGTGCAGCGAATAACGCCCGCATTGCCATCCTCGGAGATGTAGAACGTGGCGGTGGTGTTCACGGTGAAGGGACGGCGGATCAAAGTGAATTCTTCTTCGGTGCCGTCCGCGTGCAGGACGACGATGGTGACGCTGCTGCCTGCCTCGCCGGCCAAAAGGGAGGAGGCGTGGTTCAGATTGATGATGGCGATGCCGTCTGCAGATAAAATCACATCACCGCCTACAAGACCGGCGTCCTCGGCAGGGGTGTCTTCCAATACGGAAGATACTAAAACGCCCCGATCGTGGGCCTGGATCGACACGCCGATGCCTACGGTCTGCTTGTCGTTGAATGTAGCAAGAAATGCTTCATATTCCTCACCGGAGAGATAGGAGGTATACGGGTCGCCGATGGCCTCGATCAGCTCATCCATGGTCGTGGCCCGATAGGCGGCCTCGGGCAGCTTGTCCACGTAACGTGATTCCAGCAGAGGAATCGCCTGTTCGACCGTCAGGGCGTATGCGGGGGTAATGGTAACGCACAGGGCCAGGATCATGGCAGCTGCGCGGTGAAACAGTCGCTTCATACTTGACTCCTTTCATGTAGCCACACAACTTATAATTATAAACCTGTATAAGAACAACTGCAAGAGATTTTGGAAAACTTACCTGTGTAAAATGTGACCAGGCAGATAATTGACAGGAACCGCGGGGCAAACTATAATAATTTTTATAAAGAGTCTGGAGGATGAAGTATGGATATTCATGTGGGCGACACGCTGGAGCTGAAAAAGGAGCATCCCTGCGGCAGCCGCAGATGGCTGGTGCTGCGGGTGGGCATGGATTTCAAACTGCGGTGCGAGGGTTGTGGGCATGAGCTGATGCTGCCCCGAAGCAAGGCGGAGAAGAGCATCAGAAAGTGGCTGCCTGCCGACGGCACACAGGAGTGATTTCGTGCGATACGACAGCGATTTGATTTACCGCCCGCCGGGAGAGTGGCGCAGCTATCTGCTGCAGTGTACCATCGGCTGTTCCCACAACAAATGCACGTTCTGTGCCATGTACAAGGAGAAAAAATTCCGTGTCCGTCCGCTGGAGGAAATTCTGGAGGACATTGACATGGCGCTGGATTACTACGGCCCTGATGTGGAACGGGTGTTTTTGATGGATGGCGATGCCATCGTAATGCGCACAGATCAGCTTCTGAAGATACTGGAAAAGCTGTATCATAACTTTCCAAATCTGCAGAAGGTGACCACCTACGCCGGGCCCAACAGCACACTGGCAAAGTCCGTATCCGAGCTGACCGAACTGCGGCAGGCGGGCCTGACCCGGGCGTATCTCGGCGTGGAAAGCGGCAGCAATGCGGTGCTTTCTGCTATAAATAAGGGCTGCACCGCCGCGCAGATGCTGCAGGCGGGACAGAATCTGGTACAGGCGGGTATCGACCTGTGGGCAATTGTGATTCTGGGCCTGACAGGGCAGGAGGGGGACTGGCGGGAACACGTGCTGTCTACCGCCGGACTTATCAATGAAATGCGTCCCCGTCATCTGTCGGCCATGACCTTTGCTCCCGCCGCCGGCACACCCCTTGGTGAGGACGTATTGGCAGGCAGGTTCAAGGTCTGCACCCCGGAGCAGATCCTGCAGGAATGCCGTCTGCTGATTGAACATCTGGACGTGGACCCGCTGCATTTCACCAGCAATCACGCATCCAACTACCTGCCGCTTAAGGGTGGTCTGCCGGAGGACCGGGAAAAATTCCTGAATCAGCTTGATAGGGCAATCGCCGGGGAAATCCGCCTGCGAAAGACCCTGAACCGCGGAATTTGAATATGTGACAAGCAAAACGACCTTACGCCGATTGCGGCGTAAGGTCGCTTTGTTTTTTGAAGGGGCAGGCGTGTTGCGACCTTTTTGTCTGCGTGGGGTTGGTACAATGGGACATGACGTCTTTGGGAGGAGGAACAGCAGTGACGGTGGTGTATCTTGACAGCCTGATTATAATAAATGGACTTTTGAATTATCTGCTGCTTCTGGGTGCGGCGCGCCTGGCGGGGGAGCCGCTGCATCGCTGGCGCATCCTGCTGGCAGCCCTACTGGGTGGAGGGTATGCAGCCGCAGCGGTTCTGCCGGGATTTGCGTTCCTGACCGGATGGTGGTACAAAATCGCGGTTGCGGTGCTGATGGTACTGATCGGGCTGGGAGCCAGCCGCCGACTTCTGCGGCAGATCATCATTTTCTTTGGCCTGTCGTTTGCCTTTGGCGGCGGGGTCTACGCAATTGCTCTGCTGGGCGGGCGGGGATTGCACCTGACAAACGGTGTTCTGCACGCGGGCGTTGATCTGAAAATCGTGCTGCTGTCTGCCGCAGGCTGTTATGCGGTGTGCGCTGTTTTTTTACGTGGGATCGGGCGGAGAAATGTCGCAAGTGGAGAAGTCGTAACAGTTGAAGTGGGAGTATTTGAAAAGCAAATATCCTTTACAGCATTGCGAGATACCGGGAACGGGTTGACCGATCCGGCTTCGGGGCGTGGAATAGTGGTAGTGGACTGGGACGTGGTGCTTCCGCTGCTGGAGCATGGATGCAGGCTGTGTCGCCGGGAGCTTTCTGATCCGGCCGGACTGCTGCCGATATTGAATACGGGGCGCTGGCGGGGTAGGTGGGGATTGATCCCTTACCGCGCGGTGGGGGTAGCGTGCGGCATGCTGCTGACACTGTGTCCGGACCGCGTGGTAGCAGCGGGCAGAGATTGCGGTCGGGTCCGCCTGGCCCTGTCACCGACGGCGGTTTCGCCGGGCGGCGGCTGGCGCGGACTTGTCGGAGAGGGTGTGTAATGGGTATGAAAGGATGGTTCGATATGGAATGGTGGAAGGTTCGCTTGTGGCTGGGTAAGGTGCTTGCGTGGCTGTGGCAGCCGGATGAAGTGATGTACGTGGGCGGCAGCTACACCCTGCCGCCGCCCCTTTCACGGGAGGAAGAGGCGCAGACTATTGCGGCGCTGGGGCGGGGGAGCCGTGCGGCAAAAAACAAGCTGATCGAACACAACCTGCGGCTTGTGGTGTACATTGCCCGCCGCTTTGACAACACAGGAATCAACCTGGAGGACCTGATCTCTATTGGGACCATCGGCCTGATCAAAGCAGTGGATACCTACAACCCGGAAAAGAGCATTAAACTGGCTACTTATTCCAGCAAATGCATTGAAAATGAGATATTGATGTATCTGCGCAAAACGGCAGGGCAAAAGGCGGAGCTGTCTATCGACGAGCCGCTGAATACGGATTGGGATGGCAACGAGCTGCTGCTGTCCGATGTGCTGGGGACAGACAGCGATCTGGTCATGCGGCCCATTGAGGCAGACGTTGACCGGCAGCTGCTTCGTCAGGCGCTGGAAAAGCTGGACGTGCGGGAGCGGTATATTATCACCAGCCGTTTCGGCCTTGCGGGACGACCGGAGCGGACCCAAAAGGAGGTGGCGGACGAATTGGGGATATCCCAATCCTACATATCAAGACTGGAAAAGCGGATCATAGCCCGGATGCGCCGTGAGATTTTGAAATTAATGTAACTGAGTTCCGCAATTTGACGCAGGAAATAGAAAGAATTTGTGAAAAAAGTAACAATCAAAAAGATTGTTAAAAAAATTGACATGTGAAAAAGGTGGGTGTAAAATAAAGTAACGCCGAAGAGAAAGGAGAGATGCGAGCGTGAAAAAAACGGGCGAAAAGGTTTCCAATGCCGTCATTCGACGCCTGCCCAGATACTATCGCCAGCTGACGGAACTGCGTCTGCGCGGTGTGGTTCGCATTTCTTCGGGTGCGCTTGCCAAGGATATGGGACTGACGGCCTCTCAGATCCGGCAGGATCTGTTCTGCTTCGGCGGCTTCGGGCAGCAGGGGTACGGTTATAACGTGGAGAAACTGCGTGAGGAAATCGGAGCGATTTTGGGTATCAACCGGGGCAACACAGCAATTATTCTGGGTGTTGGCAATCTGGGCCATGCCCTGATACAGAATTTTAAATTTGGCAACAACGGATTCAGTGTCACGGCTGCGTTTGACGTGGATGACAGCCTTGTGGGGACCAAAATCGGTGCCGTTCAGATCTACCACGTGGACGAACTGGAGGAATACCTGCGGACCTACCGGGTGGATGTGGGCGTGCTGACCGTACCCCGTGTTTTTGCTGCCGAAATGGCACAAAAGCTTGCAGACGGCGGGGTGAAAGGCATCTGGAACTTTGCCAACGTGGAATTGAAGTTAAACGCCCCCGATGTGATCGTAGAGAACGTGCATTTTTCCGACAGCCTGCTGGCTTTGAGTTATATGATCGGTGAGCCTGTCTACGATGAGGAAAACAAATGAAAATGAGTAAACGAGTAAAGAAAATTATTGCCGCCGCGCTGTGTGCCGCACTACTGGTCGGGACGGTGCTCGCTGCCGGCCTTAACGATGGGGACAGCCTGATCTCCCTGAGTTATCTGCAGCAGTTTTTTATCTCCCAAACGGTGGAGTCCGGCTACAAAAAAGCCGAGACGGCGCTGGACGCAGTCTATCAGGAGGCGGAAGGCGCTCTGGACCGCATGGCGGAGGAATACCTTGCTCAGGCGGGGGTGGGGCAGACCGGCGGCTACAGCGACCGCTACGCCAGACGGACCCTTTCTGTGTATGATGTGCTGGTGCTGGAGAGTGGAAGCGGCATCATTGTGGAGGCGGGCAGCCTGAAGCTGACCCACTCCGGTACTGTGGTGGATGTGACGATCGGGCAGACTGTGCCGTCCGAATGCGTGCTGACAGCCGGCCACCGCTATCTGGCAGCGGAAGAAACACAGGCGCAGCTCACGGTGGAGTCCGATGCGGCCCGTGTGGCTGTGGAGGGTGTGTACTTCGTTACCCCCGGCGGACAAACGGCAACACCCTTTACCGACATCACCATCCATCAGTGGTATCGGGATGCGGTCAACCGCGCTTACAGCATGGGGCTGTTTGCCGGTACGGGTGACGGCTCGCTCTTTGCGCCGGAGGTCAAGCTGGACCGCGCTATGATGATGACGGTGCTGTTCCATCTGGCGGGTGACCCGGACGAGGAACGCTTTGCGGCCACGGTCACGTTCCCGGACGTTCCGGCGGGAGAGTGGTATGAAAGCTACGTGCGCTGGGCAGGTCAGCAAGGGATCGGCGCGGGTTATGGCGACGGTGCCTTCCGGCCTTTGAATACCATGACCCGACGGGAAGTGGTGCAGTTCCTTTACAATTTCGGCAGGTCTTATCTCAAACTTGATCTGAATGAACGTGCCGATCTGAGCGGTTACGAGGGGATCGATATCCTCCGTGCCGACGGCTGGGGGGAAGAGGCCATGAGCTGGGCGGCAGCGGCAGAGATCATCAGCGAGCTGCGCCCCAATGACTGTCCCGGCAGAGGCGAGGTGGCCGGTATTGTGGCCGCCTTTGCGGAAAAATACCTGTGATATAAGCACCCATACGACCATTGCACATAAGATGGATTGAGAAACGCGAAGTCGTTTTCTCAAACATCTTTGTCAAGGAGGTACTCATATGGGGTGCTGCAATAACGGTTTTGGCGGTGGCGGCTGCCTGTGGATCATTATCCTGATCATCATCCTGTTCTGCTGCTGCGGTAACGGCGGCGGCTGCGGGAATACCTGCGGCTGCAACAACGGCTGCGGTTGCTGAGTGACCAAAAAAGCGGCGCCGACCGGCGCCGCTTTTTGAACAATGCATTTACGGACATGCATTGGGTAAGAAAGCAATATTTGCAGGAAAACAGCCAAGTTATGTAATTGAATTTGCATTGTGCAAGCATATACTTTTTGGTATATGACAGAGGACGGGAGGGGCCGAAGAGAGTGAAAAATCCATTCAAGCGCTCTGCCTCAGGTGCGAAAGTACCGCACAATAAGAATACGGCATATTTGGAAACGGTAAAAATGCCGCTTCCTTCTAAAATCGTGCTGTCCATGGGACAGCATATCGGCGCGCCTGCCACGCCTGTGGTGGCTAAGGGTGACCGGGTGTATGTGGGTTCTGTGGTCGGCAGGGCATCCGGACCTGTTTCCGTGGACATCCACTCCGGCGTATCCGGCACAGTGGACGGACTGACTGTGATCACGGCACCCAACGGGGCAAAGCAGACCGCTGTGGTCATCATCCCCGATGGCAGGCAGACCGTTTCCCCTGACGTCAAGCCTCCTGTGGTCACAGACCTCGCATCCTTTCAACAGGCTGTCCGTGACAGCGGACTTGTGGGCCTTGGCGGTGCGGGCTTCCCCGCGGCGGTCAAGCTGACCCCTAAGAACCTGGATGAGATCGACACGCTGGTCATCAACGGGGCCGAGTGCGAACCGTACATAACCTCCGATAACCGCTGTATGCAGGAGGATACGGACGATATTCTGGACGGCATCCGCGCCGTCATGCAGTATCTGGACATTCCCCGGTGCATCATTGGAATTGAAGGAAACAAGCCTGAAGAGATCAAAAAGCTCGCTCTGGCTGCTGCCGATATGTCCGTAGAGGTAAAGCGGCTGCCTGAAACATACCCGCAGGGTGCGGAAAAGGTGCTGATCGAAACCTGCACCGGCAGGGAAGTGCCGTTTCCCGGTCTGCCCTCCGACGTGGGTGTGGTGGTGCTGAACGTCACCTCGGCAGCCTTTATCGGAAAGTACCTTAAGACCGGTATGCCGCTGGTGACCAAGCGGCTGACGGTGGATGGCGATATCGTCAGACACCCCGGAAACGTGGAGGTACTGATCGGAACGCCCATCCGCGAACTGCTGGAGTTCTGCGGCGGCCTGACGGATGAGCCGGGAAAGGTGCTGTACGGCGGTCCTATGATGGGAATTTGCGTGGCGGATCTTGACCAGCCGGTGCTGAAAAACAATAACGCGATCCTGGCTCTGTCCCGCAAGGCGGTGCAGCCGGTCAAAACCACCAACTGCATTCATTGCGGGCGGTGTGCCAATGCCTGCCCGTTGGGTCTTTCCTCAAAAGAGATCGTGAGCGCATATCAAAAGCGCGACACCGCGATGCTGGCCCGACTCAATGCCGACCTGTGCATGAGCTGCGGCACGTGTACCTTTGTCTGTCCTGCCAAGCGGCCTCTGGCGCAGAACATCGCTCTGGCCAAGCTGCTGATGAAGAATGGGGGGAGAAGTGATGGCAAATAAACTGATCGTCACGGCTGCGCCCCATATTACCGGGACAGATACCACGCAGAAGATTATGCAGCGGGTATGTATTGCACTGCTGCCCACCCTTGCAGCCTCTGCCGCCATTTTCGGCCTGCACGTGCTGATGCTGACGGCGGTCACGGTAGCCTCCTGCGTGCTGTTTGAGTACGCATGGTGCCGCCTGATGAAGAAAGACCTCTGTGTGAACGATTTTTCTGCCGTGGTCACCGGTATGCTGCTGGCATTCAACCTGCCGGACACCCTGCCGTGGTGGATGGCGGTGGTGGGCGCTTTCATTGCGATCATCGTCGTCAAGCAGCTGTTTGGCGGGTTGGGCTACAATTTCGCCAACCCGGCCATCGTGGCGCGCATTGCGCTGGCCATCGGCTTTGCCGGACGGATGGCCCAGTGTTCCTTCCCGCAGAGCGGAATAGACGCGCTGGCCTCTGCAACTCCCATGTCGGCGGAGTTGACCGGGAGCGCATACAAGGCCCTGCTGCTGGGTACCCATGGCGGTGTGCTGGGGGAGACCTGCGCTCTGACCATTATGGCCGGTGGTGTTTATTTGATTGCGACCAAGGTCATCAGCCCCGTGATTCCCGCGACCTATCTCGGTACGGTGGCGCTGCTGTCCGTTGCGGCGGGGAAGGACCCCATCTGCCAGCTGCTGGGCGGCGGGTTGATGTTGGGTGCGTTCTTTATGGCTACCGACTACGTTACCTCGCCCACCACCCGCAAAGGTAAGTTTATCTTTGGCATCGGCCTTGGTGTGATCACCTGTGCCATTCGTTTCCTTGGCACGGTACCCGAGGGAGTGTCCTTCGCCATCCTGCTGATGAACCTGCTGGTGCCATACATCGAGGAGCATACCCGGCAGGATCGGCTGGGTATTGCAAAGACCCGAAAGGCAGGTGCGGGCAAATGAACAGGTGGGAGAGGATTTTCAAGCCTGTGACAGTGCTGACACTGGTCTGCATCGTGGTGGCCGGTTCTTTGGCGGCTGCAAACCATGTGACTGGCCCGGTTATCGAAGAGGCGACCCGCGTGGCACAGGAGAAGGCGCGGCTTGAACTGCTGCCCGAAGCGGGCGGTTTCAAGCGTATGCTGGGCTATGGCGGAGAAAACGTCAAGGACATCTGTGTGGCACTGAACGGCGGCGGTGTTGTGGTTACCGCCGAGGCCAAAGGCTACGGCGGCGATCTGACCGTTATGGTGGCATTTACTGCCGACGATACCATTAAGCGCATCAAAGTGACCGAACAGGCCGAGACCAAGGGCATCGGCAGCAAGGTTGCAGCCGATGCCGTATATTGGGCTCGATACGAAGGGCTGCCTGCCCGGCAGCTGGTGCTGAACGAGGACGTGGATGCCGTCACCGGTGCGACCAAGTCCAGCCGCGCGGTGCTTGAGGCGGTCAATGCCGCCGTGGAAGCTTACTATGCCATCCGCTGAAAGGAAGAGAACTGACATGAGTGAGAAAAAGAAACTGAGTGTGCTGACCAACGGCATTCTCAATGAAAACCCCGTGCTTCGGCTTGTGCTTGGCACCTGTCCCACCCTTGCGGTAACTACCATGGCGGCAAACGGCATCGGTATGGGACTTGCGGCGACCTTTGTGCTGCTGTGTTCCAACATTGTGATCTCCGCCCTGCGCAGGATCATCCCCGAACAGGTGCGTATTCCCTGCTACATTACGGTGATCGCCGGGTTCGTGTCTGTGGTGCAGATGCTGGTCAAGGCATATGTTCCCGCTCTGGATCAGGCGCTGGGTGTGTACCTGCCGCTGATCGTGGTCAACTGCATCATTCTGGGCCGTGCCGAGATGTTTGCGTCCAAGAATACCGTGCTGAACTCCGCACTGGACGGCATCGGCATGGGTATTGGTTTTACTCTGACTCTGACCATTATGGGCAGCATCCGTGAAATTCTGGGTGCAGGCACCTGGCTGGCCGGACTGGACGGTCTGCTGCCTTTCCTGCCGGAGGGATTTGCCATCCGTGTGCTGCCTGCCTCGGTGGATCCGTTCACCCTGATGACCAGCGCCCCGGGCGGCTTCTTTGTGTTCGGCGTGCTGATGGCTGGGGCCGCCTGGCTGACCGCCCATAAGCGGCCTGCACAAGCGGAGGAGGGCAGCGTCTGATGGTGGTGAAGCTGGCAAGCATTTTCTTCACCATGATTTTGGTGGACAACTACGTGCTGACCAAGTTTTTGGGCATCTGCCCGTTTTTGGGCGTGTCCAAGAAGCTGGACAGCGCAGTAGGCATGTCGCTGGCGGTCACCTTTGTCATGGTGCTGGCCACGGCTGTTACCTGGCCTGTACATACGTTGATTCTGGCTCCCAACGGTCTTGCGTATCTACAGACCATCGTGTTCATTCTGATCATCGCGATTTTGGTGCAGCTGTTGGAAAACGTGCTGAAAAAGTACATTCCGACCCTGTACCGTTCCCTTGGCGTGTATCTGCCCCTGATCACCACCAACTGCACCATTCTGGGTGTGACCATTCTCAATCTGGACGAGGGTTACAACTTTATTGAAAGTGTTGTCTGTGCTGCTGGTGCCGGTGTCGGCTTTTTGGTGGCGATGGTGCTGTTCTCCGGTGTGCGCCGCCGGGTGGAGGAGGCTGCGCCGCCCAAGTGTTTTGAGGGGCTTCCCATCACTTTGGTATCTGCGGCCATGGTGTCCCTGTCCTTTATGGGTTTTGGCGGCATCGTGGAAGCCATCTTCGGCTGACGGGAGGTATTGTTATGGATCCCATTTTGCTTGCCGTTTTGGTGGTTGCGGTCATTGGCATCATTGGCGCAGTCATTCTGGTGGCGGCATCTGTGGTGATGCATGTACCCGTGGATGAACGGGTGGAAAAGATCACCGCGGTGCTGGCCGGGGCTAACTGCGGCGCCTGCGGCTGTGCCGGCTGCGCGGACTACGCCCGGGCCATTGTGGAGGACGGCACTCCCATCGACAGGTGTACCCCCGGCGGAGCAGCCTGCGCGGCGGCTGTGGCAGCCATCATGGGCGTGGAAGCAGGCCAGATCCACAGCATGAAAGCAGTGGTGGCCTGTTCCGGTGATTGTGAGCATACCACGAAGCGGTTTGACTATCAGGGCCTGAACAGCTGTGCTGCGGCAAAAGGGCTGTACGGCGGTGACGGCGCCTGCGCGTTCGGATGCCTTGGTTACGGCGACTGTGCGGCGGCGTGTCCTTTTGGTGCAATCTCGATAGAGCAGGGGATCGCGAAGGTCGACCGAAGCAAATGTGTTGGCTGCGGCCTGTGCGCAAAGGTTTGTCCTAACGCCGTGATCCGGCTTGTGCCGGAACACCGACGCAAACCGGTGGTTTTGTGCAGCAGCAGGGATAAGGGCGCGGATACCCGCAAGGCTTGTTCCACCGGCTGTATCGGCTGCATGAAATGTACCAAGGTCTGTGCCAAGGATGCGATCACTGTGGAGAACAATCTTGCGGCTATCGATCAGGACAGATGCGTAGGCTGTCAGCTGTGTGTGAAGGAATGCCCTGTTGGCGTTATTCGAATTCCCGGCGCTGAGTAATCAAAAAGGAAACCCGGTTCGGCATTGCCGAACCGGGTTTTGTGCTGGAGATCAGCCCCACAGGCTGTCGGGGTAGGTGCCGGCCGCCTTCATGGCGGCGATGGCATCCATCACGCCCTGCAGATCCTCTTTGTAGGTCATGCCGTACCACTTGGCATCGGTGTTCAGCACCTGAATGGTGCCGGAACCGGTGTTGATCATACGGTCGGAAATCAGGGGCAGGAAGTACTCGGCCTTCATGGGGTTTCCGGGCAGCGTGTCGGCTAGGAAGTCCTTGAACATATCGATCATCAGGTCCAATGCAGGGCGCTGGAAGCCCCACATATTCATGGACACCACCGTGCCGACAGGCAGGTCGGTCCAGGTTTTGCCGCCATCTTCGGTATAGGCGGCGCCATAGGGACGCTTTTCGATGGTGGTGCGCTCTACCACACCGGAGAGGAAGCCGTTGTTGTCCACTTCGCACACACCGCGGGAAACAGAGCCGTTCTCGGTCACGGTGTTCTCCAGGTTGTAGCCCACCATGGCGTGCTGGGTGGCGGTGTGCTCCTGCTTCAGGAAATCGGCCAAGGCCTTGAATGCCTCGTAGCCGTAGAAGTCGTCGGCGTTGATGATGGCAAAGGGACCATCCAGCTCGTCAGCGGCGCACATGACAGCGTGGGTGGTGCCCCAGGGCTTGACGCGGCCCTCGGGAACAGAGAACCCTTCGGGCAGCATACGGTCCAAACTTTGATAAGCGTAAGCCAGCTCGATATGGGCGCGGACACGCTGGCCAACCAGAGCCTCAAAATCCTCGCGCATTTCTTCCTTGATGACACACACCACCTTGCCAAAGCCGGCACGAATGGCGTCAAAGATGGAATAGTCCATAATGAAGTTGCCCTGGGGATCCACAGGGGTCATCTGCTTCATACCGCCAAAGCGGCTGCCCATGCCGGCGGCCAGAATAACGAGAGTGGGAGCTTTCATAGTAATACCTCCTAGTGTTCTTTGGTCTCTATTCTATTCCTTTCTCTTGTTCTGCGCAAGAGAAAAACGAAAAAAACAGAGAAAAAAGCTAAAGTTGAACGTTTCCGAGCCAAAGTTGTACTTCACTTTTGCAGGGCGGCATGATAAAATGTGACAGGTAGAAAAAGAAAGGGGACTGTTTGCCGTGAAGGAACTGCTTGCACCCATTCTGGCGCACTTTGCGCTGGCTGACGAAGTGGTCAGCTGTGAGAAGTTTGGCCATGGGCATATCAACAAGACGTATCTGGTGGTCACCAAGCCGGGAGAACGGTTTATCCTGCAGCAGGTGAACAATACCGTTTTCAAGGATATGGACGGCTTAATGAACAACATCGCAGCTGTTACCGAATATCTGCTGGAGCGTGTGGATGACCCCCGCGAGGTGATGCAGCTGGTCAAGACCGTGGATGGCAAGCCCTATCTCTACTATGAGCAGCGGGAGTTCTGGCGCATGACCCGCTATGTGGAGGACTCCATCTGTCTGCAGCTGCCCGAAACGCCTGCCGACTTTTATGAAAGTGCTGTGGCCTTTGGCCGCTTCCAGCAGCGGCTGAAGGATTTTCCGGCCCACACCCTGACCGAGACCATTCCTCACTTCCACGACACCCCTGACCGATACCGCGCCTTCCACCGTTCTGTCGAGGCGGATAAGTTGGGCCGCGCCGCGTCCGTGCAGGAAGAAATTGAATTTGCCCTGGCCCGGGAGGAAGAGGCCGGAATCCTGGTTAACCTGCTGGCGGAGGGCAAGCTGCCCCTGCGTGTGACCCATAACGACACCAAGATGAACAACGTCATGCTGGATGCCGCCACCCGCAAGGCCCTGTGTGTCATTGACCTTGATACCGTCATGCCCGGTTTGAGTGTATACGACTATGGTGACTCCATCCGATTTGGTGCCTCCACCGCTGCCGAAGATGAAACGGATCTTTCTAAAGTGGAGATGAGCTTGGACCTGTTCCGCACCTATACCGAGGGATTTCTTACCGCCTGTCCCGGCTTGACCGAGCTGGAGCGGAAGATGCTGCCCATGGGCGCAAAGCTCATGACTTTGGAATGTGGAGTGCGCTTCCTGGCTGACTATTTGGACGGCGATGTTTATTTTTCCACCCACTATGAGGGACAGAACCTGGACCGCTGCCGCACCCAGTTCAAACTGGTGGCCGATATGGAGGCCAAGTGGCAACAGATGAATGATATCGTAAAGGAGCTTAGCAAATGAATGTTTTGGTTACCGGCGGCGCCGGCTATATCGGCAGCCACACCTGTGTGGAACTGATCGAAAAGGGTCATACCCCCATCGTCATCGACAACCTGTGCAACTCCAATCCAGAAAGCCTGAAGCGGGTGGAAAAAATCACTGGAAAACCCGTTGTATTCTATGAGGGTGACGTCCGGGACGAGACGGTGCTGGACAGCATCTTCTCCAAGCACGCCATTGACTGCGTCATCCACTTCGCCGGTCTGAAGGCGGTGGGCGAGTCTGTAGCCATCCCCCTGAAGTACTACGACAACAACCTCAACTCCACCATGACCCTGTGCCGTGTCATGGACAAGTGGAATGTGCGAAACATCGTGTTCTCGTCCTCTGCCACCGTCTACTCCGGCGACAATGAGATGCCCCTGCGTGAGGACAGCAGGACCGGCAACTGCACCAATCCCTACGGCTGGACCAAGTACATGTGCGAGCAGATTTTGCGCGACATTGCCAAGGCGGACGAGCGCTGGAGCGTAGTCCTGCTGCGCTACTTCAACCCCGTGGGCGCCCACGCCAGCGGTACCATTGGCGAGCATCCCAACGGCATTCCCAACAACCTGATGCCCTATATCTCCCAAACGGCCGTGGGCAAGCGGGAGCATCTGAATGTCTTTGGCAACGACTATCCCACCCCTGACGGAACCGGTGTGCGCGACTATATCCATGTGGTCGACCTTGCCAAGGGTCACGTGGCTGCCATCGACTACCTGTCCGAGCATAAGGGCGAGGCGGTGTTCAATCTGGGTACCGGCAACGGCTACAGTGTGCTGGATATGGTCCATGCCTTTGAAAAGGCCAGCGGTGTCAAGGTGCCTTACGTCATTGCTCCCCGCCGCCCCGGCGACCTTGCCACCTGCTACGCCGACCCCGCCAAGAGTGCCGAGCAGCTGGGGTGGAAGGCACAGTTGGGGCTGGAGGATATGTGCGGCGACAGCTGGCGCTGGCAGAAGGGCAATCCCAACGGCTACGAAGGCTGAGTTATGAATATTATAACCCTGACTCTGAGTCCTGCCTTTGATATGCACTGCAGCGGCGAGGTGATGCTGAACCACGAGAATCTGATTCAGATGGAACTGTGCCAGGCCGGCGGCAAGGGTGTGAATATCTCCCGGGCGCTGGTCAATGCCGGGTACGCCAATACGGCGGTGCTGCTGCTTGGGGAGGAGAATGCGGACAGCTTCCTGCGCAGCCTGTCCGCCGACGGCGTGCGTGCCGAGGTGGTCTCCGTTCCCGGCCGCATCCGTGAAAACATTACCATACACACCCCGGACGGGAAGGAGACCCGAATCAGCTTTCCCGGTTTTGCCGTGGAGAGCGATGCGCTGAGCAAGGTGACCGCCCTGTTGGAGGGAAAGCTGAACAAGGACAGCGCGCTGACCATGACCGGCCGCGTGCCGGAGGGAATGGAACTTAACGAAGTCAAGACGTTCCTGCAGCGGGCCGCGGAACAAGGGGCCAAAGTTGTAGTAGATTCCCGGTCCTTTGACCTTGATGACCTGCTGGAGGTCAAACCCTGGCTCATCAAACCCAATCAGGAGGAGATCTCCACCTATCTCGGTGAGAATATTGACTCCATCGAACAGGCCGCGAAGGCGGCAGTTGTGCTGCACGAAAAGGGCATTGCCAACGTGATGGTCAGCATGGGCGGCCTTGGCGCCGTGCTGGCCTGTGATGCCGGCGTGTTCCACGCGGAGGTTCCGCAGGTGGAGGTGCGCTCCACCATCGGAGCCGGGGACAGCTCTGTTGCCGGTTTTCTCGCTGCGGCGGGGAAGGGAGCGGATGCTGCCGAATGTCTGCGCCTGGCGGTGGCCTTTGGCACTGCCGCCTGCATGACAGAGGGAACATTGCCGCCCCAAAGGGCTGATATTGAGTTTGTGTACAGCAAAACTACTGTACAGAAAATCTAAACAAAAAAACGACCTCACCCGTATGGGAGAGGTCGTTTTTGCTTGATTCAGATGCCCAAGACCATGGCGGCGCAGCCGTAGATACCGGCATCGTTGCCTAACGCTGCGGCAATGATGGGGGTGTCCACACAGGGGTGGTAGGCGTACTTGCGGAAGTAGCGGCGCACGGGGTCCAGCAACACGTCGCCGGCCCGGCTGACGCCGCCGCCTACCATGATGACTTCCGGGTCTACGGTGCAGCTGGCAAAGCTCATGCCCCGGGCCAGATAGTCGGCAAAGCGGTCGAGGATCTCTGCAGCGAGAGGGTCGCCGCTGCGGGCGTTGTCGCACACGTCTTTGGCGGTCACACGCTCCAAGTCGCGCAGAGGGGAGGGGGTGTTGCAGGCGGCCAGAGCTTCACGGGCCAGACGGGCCATGCCGGTGGCGGAGGCGTACTGTTCCAGACAGCCGCACTTGCCGCAGCCGCAGGGGACGGTTTCGTCGGGATTGACCAGCATGTGGCCCAGCTCGCCGGCGGCGCCGTTGCGGCCGGGGACAATGTGACCATCCACGATCACGCCGCCGCCCACGCCGGTGCCGAGGGTGAACAGCACAGAGTTGCGCCGGCCCTTGCCGCTGCCCAGCCAAGCCTCGCCCAGGGCGGCCACATTGGCATCGTTGCCCGCCACTACATTGGGAATTTCGGGCAGCAGGCGGTTCATGTCACCCTTGACCTCCACGCGGCCCCAACCGAGGTTGTCGCAGCCGTGGATGGCCACATAACGGTCATCCACCGGACCGGGTATGCCAATGCCGATGCCGGCAACCTGCCCGGGGGTAATGCTGTCCCTGCTCATCCGTTCCCGGATGGAAGCGGCTACGTCGGGCAGGATGAATTTGCCGTCCTGCTCGGTGCGGGTGGGGATCTCCCACTTGTCCAAAAGGGTGCCGTCGGCACGGAAAAGTCCCAGTTTTACGGTGGTGCCGCCAATATCTGCGGCAAAGACCAGTTTGCTGTTCATCGGTATATCCTCGCTTTCAAAAGAGGTTTCAAGTTATTTTACACCAACCATTCTGTCCGGTCAATGGTCTGAAAAAACTTGTGGGTGAAAGGTATGATTCTGCCGCCGGCAGGTCAAAATGATTTTGGAATATTTTGTGCAAAAAAACGGAAGTGACGGGGGAGAGAATGTCGAATTTTTTCTTGCGCACAGGGCGCAACAGTTGTATAATTATCTTACATTTTTGAAACAGGGAGGCATTTATTATGTCTGGTAACGTCCGTCCCGACTCCATGCAGCGTATTACTACCCGCGAGCTTGCTGATGCATTCATCGCCGAGCAGATTGCGGCTGTCCGCGCCCAGGTGGGCGATAAGAAGGTTCTTTTGGCCCTGTCCGGCGGTGTGGACTCCTCCGTTGTGGCCGCTTTGCTCATTAAGGCCATTGGCAAGCAGCTGGTCTGTGTCCACGTCAACCATGGCCTGATGCGCAAGGGCGAAAGCGAGGATGTCATCAAGGTCTTCGGCCAAGAAATGGACGCCAACCTCATCTACGTCGATGCGACCGACCGATTCCTGAACCTGCTGGCCGGCGTGTCCGACCCCGAGCGCAAGCGCAAAATCATCGGCGGTGAGTTCATCAAGGTCTTTGATGAGGAGGCCGCCAAGCTGGACGGCATCTCCTTCCTGGCTCAGGGTACTATTTACCCCGACATTCTGGAGAGCATCAAGGCCGCCGAAAGCGGCAAGCCCGTCAAGTCCCACCACAACGTGGGTGGTCTGCCCGACGAGATGGAGATGGAACTGGTGGAGCCGGTGAAGCTCCTGTTCAAGGACGAGGTCCGTGTGGTTGGCGAGGCACTGGGCCTGCCCCACGCTATGGTCTACCGTCAGCCGTTCCCCGGCCCCGGCCTGGGTGTGCGCTGCCTGGGTGCCATCACCCGCGACCGCCTGCACGCCCTGCGCGAGGCCGATGCCATCCTGCGTGAGGAGTTTGACAAGTGCGGCCTGGCCGAGTCCGTGTGGCAGTACTTCATCTCCGTGCCCGATATGAAGAGCGTGGGTGTGCGCAACGAGATGCGTTACGAGGGCTGGCCCGCCATCATCCGCGCCGTCAACACCAAGGACGCCATGACCGCCACCATTGAGGAGATCCCCTATGAGGTTCTGCACCGCATTACCGCCCGCATCACCGCCGAGGTGGAGGGCATCAACCGCGTGCTGTACGACCTGACCCCCAAGCCCACCGGAACCATAGAGTGGGAATGACCCACGGAATCCGAAAAAGCCTTGATATATAAGGGTTTTTCGCCTCTCCAAAGTCGTCCCGCGGACAAATTGAGGACACTAGCTTTTTTGCTAGAATAATATCAAGATGTCTCATCGCTCTCAAATCTAACTGTTTCTGGTTAGATTTGAGAGCTTTTTTTATTCTTTTCAGCACCTTATCTCTCAAGTCTCGTAGGCAGGCGAAAAATAAAAATTTTCGTGTGAGGACAAATGAGGACACAAAAAACCGTTGATTTTTCTCCGGTAAATGTCCTAGCCAGTGAAGGGATTATTTCTCAACACTCACTCATAGGAGGATTTTTATATGGCGGAAAGCTTATTCGTTAGAGTTGACGAAGTGTGCCAGATGCTCGCAGTCTCCCGCGCAGAAGCGTACAGAATCATTAAGAGACTGAACGCCGAGCTTGCCGCACAGGGATATATCGTCATGACTGGCCGGGTAAATCGGAGATACCTCGAAGAGCATATCTACGGTTTCAGAACCGATACCACTCAAGGAGGTAAATAAAATGGGTGCTTACAAAGACAAGAATGGAACATGGTATGCGCAGTTCCGTTTCACAAACTGGAAGGGTGAACCGGACCGCAAAACCAAGCGAGGCTTCGCTACAAAGAAAGAAGCCCTTGATTGGGAACGCGACTTTCTCACTCAGAGCGCAGGAAACTTGGAAATGACCTTTGAGGCTTTCTATGAGCTTTACAAAAAGAATCTCCAAGATCGACTGAAGAAGAGCACATGGAAGATGAAGACCAGCGTGATCGAAAGCAAGATTCTTCCGTACTTCAAGAAAAAGCGAATGTGCGACATCAAGCCAAGGGATATCGTCGCGTGGCAGAATGTGATGCTCAAAGAGTGTGACGCGGACGGAAACCTTTATTCCCCCGTCTATCTCAAGACCATCCATAATCAGCTCAGCGCCATCTTCAATCATGCGGTAAAGTTCTATGAACTGGACAGCAACCCCGCTGCCAAGGTCGGCAACATGGGTAAAGAGAAAACCCACGAAATGCTGTTCTGGACAAAAGGCGAATATCTGAAGTTTGCCGAGGCAGTCATGGACAAGCCGATTTCCTTCTATGCGTTCGAGGTCCTGTACTGGTGTGGTCTGCGCTTGGGCGAACTGCTGGCTCTGACCCCCGCTGATTTCGACCTTGAAAAAAAGGTGCTGCGCATCACCAAATCCTATCAGCGTATCGGCAGCGAGGATATCATTACAGATCCCAAAACTCCCAAGAGTATCCGCAATATTCAGATGCCCGATTTTCTCGTTGACGAAATTAAGGATTATCTCGACTCCCTGTATGGGATTGCTGACGATGCCAGAATGTTCCCGATCACGAAGTCCTATCTTCATCACGAAATGCGCAGAGGCAGCGCAAAGGCCGGTGTTCAGAAAATCAGAATCCACGACTTGAGACATAGCCATGTCTCCCTCTTGATCGATATGGGCTTCTCGGCAGTTGCCATCGCAAACCGCGTTGGACACGAGAGCATCGATATTACCTATCGATACGCACATCTGTTCCCGACCACACAGCACGCAATGGCTGACCAGTTGAATATGGCGAGGTGTTAATTATGTCTGCAAGAAATGTCGATAAGCACAATCGTTTCCGGTGTATCACCGTTGGTTTCCGTGTCTCTCCCGAGGAACATGAACACATCAATAAAGCAGTAGCCATGTCCGGCTTGAGCAAACAGGAATACTGTTACCGGCGTTGCCTGGGGCGTGATATTGTGGTGCAGGGCAACCCCCGCGTATACAAAGCCCTAAAAGATCAGCTTGCCGAAGTGCTCGTGGAGCTTAAACGCATCGAGGCAGGCGCATCCATTGATGACGAGCTTTTAGAGAACATCAACTTAATAACGAGAACCTTAGATGGGTTCAACAAGGCATAGCTACGGATAAGCCGACTCTCAAAAAAGAGGGTCGGCTTATTTTTTTTGCTTTTTTTCAAAAAGGCTCAAAAAACCCGTTGATAAATCGCCGGTAAATGTCCTAGCCAGTGAAGGGACAATTTCTCAACACAGAAAAGCCCCTCACGGCACCTTGAAAACTGAATATCAG
>JAFQBN010000009.1 GCA_017416685.1 Oscillospiraceae bacterium | reverse complement strand
TGGCCCTGAAAGCCCGCGGCATCTTCTACGCCCCCGACTTCGTCATCAACGGCGGCGGCGTTATCAACGCGGCTGCCGAGGTGGACGGCCCCTACAACAAGGACGAGGTGCTGGTGAAGGTGGACAACATCTACAACACCATCGAGCATATCCTCACCGAGTCCAAGAAGTCCGGCGAGCCCGAGGGTGTCATTGCCACCCGCTACGCCGAGTCCCTGATCTACGGCTAAGACGCACCAAAAGCGGAGTACGCACAGCGTGCTCCGCTTTTTTATACCCGGGACGGACGGGAAGAAAGTATTTCCGCAGGATTGTTTTTTCGGTGCAGGTGGTGTATAATAAATCATTACACCAATGGTATGGAGGCATTGCAAATGAAGAAGTTGCTGAAATTACTTGAGAAGAACTGCACCATGGACCGGGATCAGCTGGCCGCCATGACCGGTATGACCCGGACAGAGGTGGACAGCACCATCGAAAAGCTGGAAAAAGAGGGGGTTATCCGCGGCTATCAGGCCCTGATCGACTGGGAATGTGTGGAGCCTGAGCGGGTAAGCGCCCTGGTTCAGGTGAATGTCACGCCCCAAACTGCCGACGGCTACGATGCCATTGCCGACCAGCTGCTGCAGTACGACGAGGTGGAGAGCCTGTATCTGATGAGCGGCGGCTATGATTTTGTAGTGCTGCTGTCCGACTGCACCTTGCGGGAGGTGGCGGAGTTCGTTGCCCGTCGCCTGGCGCCCATTGACGGTGTTACCGGCACCGCCACCCACTTCATTCTCAACCGCTATAAGGAACAGCACAAAAGTTTCCGCAGCTGGAGTGCGCAGCAAGAAAGGTTTGTCTTCGAATGATGGATTATTCCAAGATTCTCAACCAAACAGTTCAATCCATCCCACCTTCCGGTATCCGCAAGTATTTTGACCTGCTGGCCGGGATGGAGGGCGGCATCTCTCTGGGTATCGGAGAGCCGGACTTTATTACCCCCTTTCACATCCGAAAGGCGGGCATCACCTCGCTGGAGAAGGGGTACACCAAGTACACCCCCAATGCCGGCCTGACCGACCTGCGCCGGGCCATCAGCGAGTATATGAAGCGCCGGTTTGGCTTGAACTACGCCCACAACGGGCAAATCCTGGTCACCGTAGGCGGCAGCGAGGGCATTGACCTTGCCATGCGCAGTTTGCTGTCTCCGGGGGATGAGGTTATCATCCCCACGCCCTCCTTTGTCTGCTATGGGCCGCTGGCTGCCATGGCCGGGGGCGTCCCTGTCATGGTGCAGACCAAGGCGGAAAACGAGTTCCGCCTGACGCCGGAGGAACTGCGCGCTGCGATCACTCCGCGCACCAAGCTGTTGGTGCTGCCTTTCCCCAATAACCCCACCGGCGGCATTATGGAGCGGGGCGACCTGCAGGCCATTGCCGACGTGCTGCAGGGTACAGACATCATGGTGCTCTCCGACGAGATATATGCCGAACTGACCTACGGACAGCAGCACTGCTCGCCCGCGACGCTGCCCGGTATGTACGAGCGGACCATCGTGGTCAACGGCTTTTCAAAAGCCTACTCCATGACCGGCTGGCGCATGGGTTTCCTGTGCGGGCCGAAAGAAATCATTGCCGCGGTGACAAAACTGCATCAGTTTGCCATTATGTCCGCACCCACCACCAGCCAGTACGCCGCTATGGAGGCCATGCGCAACGGCGACAAGGACATCCAGAAAATGCGGGACGAGTACGACGGCCGCCGCCGCTTTCTGGTCAGTGGCTTCCGAAAGCTGGGGCTTGACTGCTTTGAGCCAAGGGGGGCGTTCTACACCTTCCCCTGCATCAAGTCCACCGGCCTGACCAGTGAGCAGTTCTGTGACCGGCTCATTGAGCAGGAGCGGGTGGCCGTCATCCCCGGCACCGCTTTCGGACCCGGTGGAGAGGGATACGTGCGTGCCTGCTATGCCGCATCCATGAAGGACCTGGCCGAGGCACTGCGCCGCATTGAGCGGTTTGTGAACAGTTTGAAACAATAAAGAAAGAGTGATTTGACATGTATACCGTCTGTTTGGATATGGAGGGCGTTCTCGTCCCCGAGATTTGGATCGCTTTTGCCGAGGCAAGCGGCATCCCCGAACTCAAGCGCACCACCCGGGACGAGCCGGACTACGATAAGCTTATGCGTTGGCGTTTGGATATTTTGAATCAGCACGGCCTGGGTCTGAAAGAAATTCAGGAGACCATCGCCAAAATCGACCCCCTGCCCGGTGCCAAGAAGTTTTTGGACGCTCTGCGGGCAGAGACACAGGTCATCATCCTCAGCGATACCTTTGAGCAGTTTGCAAAGCCGCTGATGGAAAAGCTGGGGTGGCCCACTATTTTCTGCAATACGCTGGAAGTGGCCGGGGACGGCCGAATCACCGGCTACCGCATGCGCTGCCCTCAGTCCAAGCTGACTACCGTCAAGGCCCTGCAGTCTGCCGGTTTTGATACCATTGCTGCCGGCGACAGCTTTAACGATCTGGGCATGATCCGCGCCAGCAAGGCCGGATTCCTGTTCAAGAGTACCGATAAGATCAAGGCGGATAATCCCGACCTTGCCGCCTATGAGGAGTTTGACGATCTGCTGGCTGCCATCCGCGCCGCCCTTGATTGAGGAGGAGGAGTAACTATGGACAAGCTGTTTGACCGCCTGCCGTTCAAACCTGCGGACATTCTGCTTCCCCGGGACTGTGACATGACCCGCTGGAGCGTGGTGGCCTGTGACCAGTACACCTCCCAGCCGGAATACTGGCAGCGGGTGGCGGACTTCGTGGGGGACAAGCCGTCCACCCTGAAGCTGATCCTGCCTGAAAGCTGTCTGGAAGGCCCCAATGTGGAGACCGACATTATGGAGATCAACTCTACCATGACCGGCTACCTGCGGGGTGATCAGTTCCGTGTGCTGCCCGACGCCCTGATCTATGTGGAGCGCAAGCTCCACAGCGGTGCCACCCGCCGGGGTGTGGTGGGTATGGTGGACTTGGAGCAGTACGATTATGAACCCGGTTCTCCCGCCCTGATCCGTGCTACCGAGGGTACGGTGCTGTCCCGCATTCCGCCCCGCGTGGCGGTGCGTAAGAACGCCCCTGTGGAGCTGCCCCACGTCATGCTGCTGTGTGATGACCGGCAGGGTGCCGTGCTGCCCCCGCTGGCGGAGCAGACCGGCAGTATGGAGCAGGTCTATGACTTTGAACTGATGGAGGACGGCGGCCACATCACCGGCTGGCTCATGGGCGCGGAGCAGAAAGCGCAGCTTGCCGCCGCGCTGGAGCAGCTGGGCGATGCAGCCAACTATCAGCAGAAGTACTCCGTGGGTGCCGATGTGCCTGTGATGCTGTTTGCCGTGGGTGACGGCAATCATTCCCTGGCCACTGCCAAGGAGTGCTACGAGCGGCAGAAGAAGCTGACCCCGCCGGAGCAGTGGGCGGACCTGCCTGCCCGTTATGCGCTGGTGGAGCTGTGCGACCTGCATGACGAGTCTCTGCAGTTTGAACCCATCCATCGGGTGCTGTTCGGTGTTGACCCTCAGCAGCTGCTGGCTGACCTGAAGGCCGCTTTCCCCGGCGCCCATGAGGGCGAGGGCGAGGGCCATGTGCTCAAGTACGTCACCCGTGACGGCGAGGGAGCTATCACCGTTCCCAACCCCACGGCCCAGCTGGCTGTGGGTACGCTGCAGGGCTTTCTGGATGGGTGGATGGCGGGCAATAAAAAGGCCGGCATCGACTACATACACGGTGAAGATGTCGTGGCGGACCTGTCCCGCCGCCCTGATGCGGTGGGATTCCTGCTGCCCGCCATGGGCAAGGAGGAACTGTTCCCCACTGTCATTCATGACGGCGTGCTGCCCCGAAAGACTTTCTCCATGGGCCATGCCAACGACAAGCGTTTCTATTTGGAGGCGCGGAAGATCCGCTAATAAACGGAGGTGAGCCTGTGCAGGCCATAGAGATAAAGGCACCTGCCAAAATCAACCTGACTTTGGATGTTTTGGGAAAGCGCGCCGACGGCTACCACGACCTGCGCATGGTCATGCAGTCGGTGGACCTGTGCGATACCCTGACCCTTGCTGACGGCAAGGGAGCGGGTGTGCGGGTCAGCAGCAACGTGGGGTTTCTGCCCTGTGACGAGCGCAATCTGGCAGCTGCGGCTGCGTTGGCATTCTGGCGCGCGCTGGATATTCCGGCCCAGCCTTTGGACATTACCCTGAAAAAAATCATCCCTGTCTGTGCCGGTCTGGGCGGCGGCAGCAGCGACGCCGCCGCCGTGCTGCGGGGCATGAACCTGCGGCACAATGCGGGCCTGTCGTTAACGGAACTGGCCAAAATCGGTGAGCGGGTGGGATCTGACGTTCCCTACTGCGTGCTGGGCAGCACCGCTCTGGCTGAGGGGCGCGGCGAAGTTCTGCGGGAACTGCCCAAGCTGCCCAAGTGCTGGGCGGTGCTGTGTAAGCCGGACTTCTCCGTGTCCACCCCGGCGCTGTTTGGAAAAATCGACTCAGTGCGCCTGCGCTGCCATCCGGATACGGAGGGGATGCTGCGGGCGCTGGAGCAGGGTGACCTGCCCGGAGTGGCCCGACGGCTGTACAACGTCTTTGAGGATGCCCTGCCCGAGCGGTGCGCGGACAAGGTCAATCAGGTCAAGAATATCCTGATCGACTGCGGTGCTATGGGTGCGGTCATGAGCGGCACCGGCTCGGCCGTGTACGGCCTGTTCGACAGCGAACAGGCGGCACAGAAGGCGAAGGAGGAACTGCTGGCGCTCTATCCGGAAACTTTTTTGGCGCAAACTGTATAAAAACGAAAGTCACCGTCCACACTGTAGGAAATACACAGGGGACGGTGACTTTTTATGCCAAACAGGCTTCGCCGCTGGGAAGCGGCACTGATGATCGCGGTGGCCGTGGCGGTCCCGGCGGGAATGTGGCTCAACGCGGAGCAGGCGGCACTGGCGGACAGCGTCATTCGCCTGCATGTGATCGCCAACTCCGACAGCGAAGCGGATCAGGCGCTGAAATTGCAGGTCAGGGATCGGATACTGGGACAGGCGGCTGACCTGTACCCGGCAGGTGCAGATGTGGAAACCGCCCGCCAAGGCATTGAGGAGCATTTGACTCAGCTGGCGCAGGCGGGACAGCGGGTGGTGGAGGAACAGGGGTACGATTATCCTGTCACAGCAGCTGTAAAGGAAGTTTGGTTTCCAACTAAGCGGTACGAAGATTTTTCGCTGCCTGCGGGTAAGTACACCGCCCTGCAAGTGGTCATCGGGGAGGGGAGTGGGCAAAACTGGTGGTGTGTGGTCTTTCCACCTCTGTGTCTTGGCTCGGTGACCGAAGAGCTGGAGGCGGCGGAGCAGGCAGGCAGTTTTACCCCCGGACAGACCGCCCTGATCACCGGTGAGAGCGGCGGCTACGTGGTCAAGTTCAAGGCCATGGAACTGTGGGAACACTTAAAGCGGAAATTCACATGAAAACACCCCGGACGTATTTGCGTCCGGGGTGTTCTGTTACAGGCTGAACAGTTCGATTTTATCCTCGCCGCCCACGGCCTTCAGGTGGGTGACAGGGTCGCGGTAGCTTTCAATGATGCGGCTGGCAATGGCATCCTCCAGCTCACGCTGAATAAGCCGGCGCAGGTTCCGGGCGCCGTAGGTGACGGAGTAGCCCTTGCGTACCAGATAGTCGATGAGGCTGTCCTCCCACATCAGGGAGATGCCCTTTTCCTCCATGGACGTCTTCAGCTCGCTGAGCATCAGCACAGCGATACGGCGGAAATCCGCCTCGGTCAGCTGGTTGAAGCAGATGATCTCGTCCACACGGTTGATGAACTCAGGCCGCAGGAAGTCCTGCAGAGCCTTCATGGCACGCTCCTTGTTCTGCTCGTTGGCGGTGCGGCCAAAGCCGACACTGCCCACCTTGGTGTTGCTGCCGGCGTTGGTGGTCATGACAATGACGGTGTTCTCGAAATTCACTGTGCGGCCCTGTGCATCGGTGATACGGCCGTCGTCCAGGATTTGCAGCAGGATGTTCAGCACATCGGGGTGAGCCTTTTCGATCTCGTCAAACAGCACCACGCTGTACGGCTTACGGCGGACCTTCTCGGTCAGCTGACCGGCCTCATCATAACCCACATAGCCCGGGGGCGAGCCGATGATGCGGGACACGGCGTGCTTCTCCATAAACTCGGACATATCAAGGCGGATGAGGGCCTCGGGGGTGCTGAACAGATCACGGGCCAGCTGCTTGACCAGCTCGGTCTTGCCAACGCCGGTGGAACCCACGAAGATGAAGGAAACCGGCTTGCGCTTGGGACTGATGCCCACGCGGCCGCGGCGAACGGCGGCAGACACGACGCGGATGGCCTCGTCCTGACCGATAACGTGGTCAGAAAGGCGCTGCTCCAGCTTGGCCAGACGCTCGTACTCCTGCTGGCAGATCTGACTGGCGGGAATGTTGGTCCACAGTTCAATGACACGGGCCAGATGCTCATCGGTGAGGGCGGGCGCCGCAACGGAATTCAGCTGTTCCAACTCCTCCTGAAGCCGCAGCTCGGTGCTGCGGATGACCGCAAGACGCTGATAAGCGGCTTCCTCGGTGTTGTCGGTCAGCACCTCGCGCTCCTTGGTAAGATCAGCCAGTTCCTTCTCCACGTCGGCCTTGCGGGCCAGAGCGACGTTTTGCAGGTTGACGGTGGAGCAGGCCTCGTCAATGAGGTCGATGGCCTTGTCAGGCAGGTAGCGGTCAGTGATGTACCGCTCAGACAGCAGTACGGCCTGACGGCACAGGGCATCGGAGATGGTCACATGGTGGAAGCTCTCGTAGTAGGGGGCGATGCCGCGCAGGATCGCCACAGTGTCCTCCACGGAGGGTTCTTCCACAATGACGGGCTGGAAGCGGCGCTCCAGCGCAGTGTCCTTCTCAATGTGCTTGCGGTACTCGGTCAGGGTAGTGGCGCCGATGACCTGCACCTCGCCCCGGGATAGGGCGGGTTTGAGGATGTTGGCGGCGTTCATGGAACCCTCGGCATCGCCGGCACCCACAATGGTGTGGACTTCGTCAATGACAAGGATGATGTTGCCCAGTTTTTTGATCTCTTCGATCAGGCCCTTCATGCGGCTTTCGAACTGGCCGCGGAACTGAGTGCCTGCCACAAGGGCGGTCATATCCAGCAGGTGGACCTGCTTGTCTTTCAGCTTATAAGGCACATCGCCGCTGCAGATGCGCATGGCCAAGCCTTCGGCGATGGCGGTTTTGCCCACACCGGGTTCACCGATCAGGCAGGGGTTGTTCTTCTGCCGGCGGTTCAGGATCTGAATCACGCGCTCCAGCTCCCGGTCACGGCCGATCATCCGGTCCAGTTTGCCCTCGGCGGCCCGGCGGGAGAGATTGATGCAGTAGCTGTCCAGAAACTTGTGTTTGGACTTCTGCGGTTTGCCCTCACCGCTGCGGTTCTGGTGGGACTCTTCACGGGCGGGTTCCTGAGGGGTGGGGGCGCTGCCGCCGAACAGTTGGTTCAGGAAGGGGAAGGTGGCGGTACGGCCATCATCCTCATCGCCGTCCTCTGTGGGATTGGGCAGCAGGCTATCCTGACCCTCGGCGCCGCCAAAGGCGGACATCATCTCGGTGGTCAGGTTTTCCAGATCCTCGTCAGAGATGCCCATTTTGCGCATCATGTCGTCGATGGGTTTGATGCCGAGGTCCTTGGCGCACTTCAGGCACAGCCCCTCGTTTTTGGCGGTGCCGTTTTCAACTTTGGTGATAAAGACCACTGCCACGTGCTTTTGACAGCGGCTGCAGATTGTGGGTTGCATTGCAAATGCTCCTTTCAGGAGATTGAGGTTTGCTGTATCATACCATACCCCATAATTGTGAACTTGTCGTGAATGGGGACGGCGTTAAATTCCGGTAAAGATGGAAATGGGATTGGTGGTCATAAAAAACTTAAGTACGGTGCTGGCATCAACCACGTCGGTGGGGACGACCCCGCCGCACAGCTTCAAAATCCATGCGGCAAAAAAGAGCAGCAGCGCACCCTGAACAAGGCCGATCACGCCGCCCAGCAGGCGATTGAGGCCCCGGATCAGGGGCAGGCGCGCGGCCAGATTGAGAAGCCGGGACAGCAGGAACCACACCAGAAGGATCAACAGGAAAGCCACGATGAAGATGACCACGCTTGCCACAACTTCCGCAATGGCGTGGGCCAGGGCGGTGGCGGCATCGGTCACAGCGGAGGCGGATTGCTGCCCCAACAGGTCACGTACGGAGTCAGCAAACGGCTCGTACAGGCCCACGGCCTTCAAGGCATCAAGCAGCAGATTTTCACCTTCGGCTCCGGTCAGCAGCTGATCCAGTCCATCGGTCAGGACAAGGTCGGTGTTTTGCTCCATCATGGAAGAAAAATGCGGGGTCAGCGCATCGGCGGCCATGGGGGACAGGTGCTGGGAGAAAAAGCGGGCACCGAACAGGGCCACGAAAAACGCGGCTAAACCGCACAGGGTCAGGATCAGGCCCTTTTTCCGACCTCGCAGGTAGGATACCAGCAGAATTGCCACAATGATAAGGTCGATGATCCAATGCAGATACGGCATAGCGATGCTCCTTTCTGTGTTATGAGGGGATGTAGAGCCAGGCCTCCTGACTGTTTGCCAGCAGCGAGCCGCCATCCTCACACAGGGCCACATGGCGGGCGCTTCGGGTGTCATCCAGCGTGTTGTACAGGGACATGTCCCGGGTGTAAATATTCAGATCATGACCGTCCAGCAGGGCGACGTACCGGCCCCGGGCGGACATGGACAGCACCTGTCGGGTCAGGGGCAGCTGCCCCAGAACCGCACCATCGTGGTCGACGGTGACGGCGTGGCTAGCGGCACCGGCCCGGTAGCGGCCCAGCAGGAACACGGCAAAGCCGTCTCCGTCCAGTGCGTACCCCTTCAGATAGCCGGGGTCAAAGGCGTAGTCGCAGCGGTCAGTGCCCTTGGCGGACAGAGTGATGAGGGAGGACTCGCCCAAAAGCCAGATGCCCTTGGAGTCGAAATCCATGTCAAGCACTACGAACCCGTCCAGCGTGACGGTGGCAAAGGGCTCTGCACGGTCGGTGCGGTGCAGATGCAGTGTGGTTTGGAAGGCACCTTCGGTCTGAGTCAGGGTGACCACCGCCACCGTGTCTCCGCCGGGGGAGAGGACAGCGTCGGTAACGAAGGCGCTGGAATAGTTCAGCTGCATGACCGGCTTTTGGTCCTCATCCAGCACGGTGACCGCGCCGCGGTAATGGCTCTGCAGGGCGGTGACGGCCATCCAGCCGTTGTTGTTGACCCGGGCGGAGAGGATGCCGCCGCTTTCCGGGGAATAGACCCGGGGCTGCTGCCCACCGCCGAACAGGTACAGGCTGTCCCCGCCCGCATTGTAAGTCACACCAAAGCGGTCGGATACGGACAGCACCGGCTTTTCCGTGTGGGTAATATGGCTTTCCAGTTCCTCACCGCTGAAGGCGTAATAATGGGCTCCGGCGGTGGAGGAGAAGAGGTAGCCGTCCGACAGGCAGGCGATGTCCAAACTGTCTCCGCCGCCGTGGGTGAATGGTTCGGTCTGGCCGGTCTGGCCCGTCCGGATGGAGCGGTAGTGCAGCCAGCGGCGCAGCGCGTCCACATTCAGCTGCTCCCGGAAGACCACCAGCGCAACAGCACCCAGAACAAGAACTCCCGTCAGCACAAGGGCCAGCAGGCGCATGAGAAAATTCGGTTTTTTGGACGCCGAAGCGGCGCGGTCAGGCTGTTTCATATCTATGCTCCCATCTGTGCGGTCAGCACCGCAGGGTGATTACAGAACGTCCTCGTCGTACCACAGCTTGGTCATGTACAGCCCGCCCGGCGGGACGGTGGGGCCGGCCAGAGTGCGGTTGCCGGAGTCCAGAATGGCGGGGATGTCTTCCGGGTCCAACTTGCCCTCGGCGGCGTAGACCACGGTGCCCACCATGGCCCGAACCATGTTGTACAGAAAGCCGTTGGCGCTGACCCGGCACTCGATCATGTCGCCGTCGCGTTGGACATCGAAGTAGTAGACGGTGCGCACGGTGGTCTTTGTCTCCGTTCCCACCGAACGCACGGCACGAAAGTCGTGAGTGCCAACGAACTGGTCGGCGGCCCGCTGCATGACGGCTTCGTCCAGATGCTTGGGGTAGAACCACGCCCGGTCCACCAAAAAGGCATTGCCGAGGCGGTTGTTGTAGATGCGGTAAGTGTACTCTTTCTGTCTGCAGGAACCGATGGCATTGAAGTTCTCGCTGACCTCGGTGGCCTTGACCACCACGATGTCATTGGGCAGGCGGGTGTTGACCGCCAGCGGGATGCGGTCGCAGGGGATGGTGGAGGTAGTGCGGAAATTGGCGATGTAAACTTCCGCGTGGACCCCGGCATCGGTGCGGCCCGCGCCGGTGCATTTGACCGGGTGGCACACTACGGTGGACAGCGCCTTTTCCAGTGTTTCCGCCACGGTGACAGCGTTTTTCTGTACCTGCCAACCATGGTAGGCGGTGCCGACGTACATCAGCTTCAGGGCGATATTTCTCACAGGCACACGCCTCCTTTGCGGTGAATTTACAGGCCGAAGCGACCAAGGACGAAGATGCCCACGCACATCAAAAGGGCGGCAGCGATCGTAAACCAGTCCAAAGCGCGGTAGGTCAGCCGGCGCAGACGAGTGCGGCCATCGCCGCCGTGGTAGCAACGGCACTCCATAGCCACCGCCAGCTCGTCAGCCCGGCGGAAGGCGGAGATGAACAGGGGTACCAGCAGGGGGACCAGCGCCTTGGCCCGGCGCAGCAGGCTGCCAGACTCAAAGTCGGCACCACGGGCCCGCTGGGCGGACATGATCTTGTCTGTCTCTTCGATCAAAGTGGGGATAAAACGCAGGGCGATGGACATCATCATGGCCAGCTCGTGGACGGGGACACGGATGTGCTTCAGGGGGCGAAGCAGGCTCTCGATGCCGTCAGTGAGCAGAATGGGGGAGGTGGTGTAGGTCAGCAGGAAGGTGGCGGTGATGAGCATCATAATGCGGACCACCATGAAGATGGCGGCGCGCACGCCCTCCAGCGTGACGGTCAGGATCCACCAGTGTACAAGAACGGTCTCGCCGGGGGTATAGAGCAGGTTAAGAATTGCAGTGAAGACCAGAATGAAAACCACCGGCTTCATACCCCGAAGAATGGACTTCAGGGGGACCCGGGAAATGGCAATAAGGGTCGCCAGAATGGCGAACATAATGCCGTAGGTCAGCACACTTTTGGCCAGAAACAGAGCCACGATATACAGCACGATACCGATGAGCTTGGTGCGGGGGTCCATGCGGTGCAGGGGGGAGGTGCCGGGGAAATACTGTCCCAAGGTAATGTCTTTCAGCGCCACTCAGCCCACCCCCTTTGCCCGGAGAATGGCGGACTTCGCCTGCTCCACAGTGTAGACCGAGCCGTCGATGTCCGCACCCATGGCCCGCAGTCGGTTGAACACCCGGGTCATCTGAGGCACGCCAAGGCCCATATCCTCCAGCTCCTGTCCGTGGCGGAACACCTCGGCAGGGGTGCCGTGGAAGGGAATGCCGCCGTCGTTTACCACCACAAGGCGGTCCACGGACCGGGCCACCTCCTCCATGGAGTGGGACACCAGAATGATGGTGGCGTTGTGGGCCAGATGGTAGTCACGGATGTTGGAAAGGACGGACTCCACCCCCACCGGGTCAAGTCCGGCGGTAGGCTCGTCCAAAATCAGCACCTTGGGTTCCATGGCGATGACACCGGCAATGGCCACCCGGCGCTTCTGTCCGCCGGACAGCTCAAAGGGGGACTTGTCCAGCAGTTCCTCCTTCAAACCTACGAAGGCGGCGGCACGGCGTACACGCTGGTCGATTTCTTCCGAATCAAGGCCCATGTTGCCCGGACCGAAGGCGATATCTTTGTAAACGGTTTCCTCAAACAGCTGATATTCCGGATACTGGAACACCAACCCCACGTTGAACCGGGTCTGCCGGGTCAGCTTGGGGTCGGACCAGATGTCCTGCCCCTCGTACAACACCTGACCGCAGGTGGGTTTCAGCAGGCCGTTCAAATGCTGGATGAGAGTGGATTTGCCGCTGCCGGTGTGGCCGATGATGCCAAGGTACTCCCCGGGGTAAGCGGAGAAGTCCACGGCATTCAGGGCCGCCCGCTGAAAGGGCGTTCCCTCGGAATAGATATGCGTCAGTTGTCTGGTTTCGATGATAGGCTGCATAGCTTCCATCCTTCTTGGTGTGGTGCACGCCCAAAGGGTCGCGCCCGGAAAGGGGGAGAGGGTCAGTTGTTCAAAAGGTCATAAAGCGCCCGGGCGCATTCCTCGTCGCTGAGGGCATCCAGAGGAACGTCCTGCCCGGCTTGACGCAGCTGCCACAAAAGCTCGGTAGTATCAGGGACTGTAAGGCCAACTGCCTTTAACCCCTCTACGTCCTGAAACACCTCTTTGGGTGTGCCGTCAGCCACGACTTTGCCTTTGGCCATGACCACAAGACGGTCGGCCTGTGCGGCCTCGTCCATGTGGTGGGTGATGATGACCACGGTGACGCCCTTGGTGCGGTTGAGCTGCTTGACGGTGCGCAGCACGTCTGCCCGACCCACGGGGTCCAGCATGGCGGTAGGCTCGTCCAGCACGATACACTCCGGCTCCATGGCGATGACACCGGCGATGGCGATGCGCTGCTTCTGTCCGCCGGACAAGAGGTGGGGGGCATGCTCGCGGTATTCGTACATACCCACGGCCTGCAGCGCCTCGTCCACCCGACGGCGTATCTCCTCCGGGGCAACGCCCAGATTTTCCGGGGCGAAGGCCACATCTTCCTCCACCACGTTGGCAACGATCTGGTTGTCCGGGTTTTGGAAGACCATACCTACCGTGCGGCGGATATCCAGCAGCTTTTCCTCGTCTGCGGTATCGGTGCCGGAGACATACACTTTGCCGCCGGAGGGCAGCAGGATGGCGTTCATGTGCTTGGCAAGGGTGGATTTGCCGCTGCCGTTGTGGCCCAGCACCGCGACGAAAGAACCTTTTTCAATTTGCAGGTCCACGCCACCCAGCACCACGGGGGACTCGCCCTCGGCGTTGGTGTAGGAAAAGCGCAGGTCTTCGGTTTTGATGATGGGGTCGTTCATTTGCTTACCTCATTTGCACATCCATCTGCCGGTAGCGCCGCAGGGCAGCACCAGACCGGTTTCACTCACAGGCAGGCCCAGCTCCTGACTTTCGGTGTGACCGCCGAACTTTTTGGAGATGATGGTTTCCAGAATGTAGGTCACCACGCTGGGGGCAAGGCCGGTGGTGTAGGAATTCAAGATCAGGAACAGCGGATCGTCACTCAGCACGCCGCTGACCAGTTCCACGAAGGGATACAGATTTTCCTCCAGCTTCCACACCTCGCCGGTAGGGCCGCGGCCGTAGCTGGGGGGGTCCATAATGATGGCATCGTAGCGGCGGCCCCGGCGGATCTCCCGCTCCACAAACTTGCCGCAATCATCCACGATCCAGCGGATGGGGGCATCCTCCAGTCCGGAGCTTTTGGCATTCTCCTTGGCCCACTGGACCATGCCTTTTGCCGCATCCACGTGGCACACGCTGGCACCTGCCGCGGCACAGGCCACGGTGGCGCCGCCGGTGTAGGCGAACAGGTTCAGCACGTTGATGGGCCGGCCGGCGGAGCGGATCATCTGTCCGGCCCAGTCCCAGTTGGCGGCCTGCTCGGGGAACAGGCCGGTATGTTTGAAGTTCATGGGCTTGATGTTGAAGGTCAAACCCTTATAGTCCACAGTCCAGCGCTCGGGCATGGACTTGTTTTCCCATGCGCCGCCGCCGGTGGAGGAACGGGCGTAGCGGCCCGCATTGCGCTTCCAGCCGGGGTGGGAGCGGGGGGTATTCCAAATAGCCTGAGGGTCGGGCCGCACCAGCAGCTGGTCGCCCCAGCGTTCCAGCTTTTCGCCCCGCCCGCAGTCGATGAGTTCATAGTCTTTCCAACCGTCGGCGATCCACATACATAGACACACCCTTCCACGATAATTGGTTCTTATCAGTATATCATTTTTCCCACTGTTCGTCAATAAAAGCGGCGGACGGCACAGAACAAAAAATGCCCCGCACATCAAGCGAAGTGCGGGGCGGAGTTTATGGAATGTAAGACTTCAGTTCGCGCCGTCGGATCCACCAGTCGGGCATCAGCCGGGTCATGGTGGATTTGAACTGCGGGCCGTGGTCGTGGTGGAGGAAGTGGACCAGTTCGTGCAGCACCACATAGTCCTGCAGGTCCTCCGGGCAGCCGGCAAGGGCCACGTTCAGGGTAATGTACCCCTGCTGATAGTGGCAGTTGCCCCATTGACTGCTCATCTTGCGCAGGCGCAGCTGTGGACGGGCGATGCCCAGCTCGGAAACTACGGGCAGCATCCGCTCCAGCGCGGCGGACAGGATCTGCAGGCACTCGGTCCGGGGCATAGGATCGAGGGGGTGTCGGGCGGTCTGCTTCTGGCGGGCCTGAACGGCGAAGATCCATTCGGCCCGGCTTTGGATAAACAGATCTGCCTGCAGATTGCTTACCCGTAAGGGCGCGGACAGCAGTACCTGCTCGTCCCGCACGTGCAGATTCCAGTTGCGGACGGGTTTGCGGGTCAGGGTGTAGGTCAAAGGTCCGCGCTCTGTGCGGACGGTGCGGGTTTGATCCGGAACATTCATGGCGGGACCTCCTCGGTGATGAAAACCACCCCGGACGTCGTCCGGGGTGGTCTGTGATCAAAGAACTTTGCTCAGGAACAGTTTGGTGCGCTCGTTCTGGGGGTTGGCAAAGAACTCGTTGGGGGTGTTTTCCTCCACCAGCTTGCCGCCGTCCATGAACAGCACGCGGCTGCCTACCTCGCGGGCAAAGCCCATTTCGTGGGTGACCACAACCATGGTCATGCCCTCCCGGGCCAGTTCCTTCATAACGTCCAGCACCTCGCCCACCATTTCGGGGTCCAGCGCGGAGGTAGGCTCATCAAAGAGCATGACCTCGGGGTCCATGCACAGCGCCCGCACAATGGCCACCCGCTGCTTCTGGCCGCCGGACAGCTGGCTGGGATAGGCGTTGGCACGGTCGGCAAGGCCGACACGCTCCAGCAGAGACATGGCCTTCTCTTCAGCTTCGGCTTTGCTCTTTTTCAGCAGCTGCATGGGGGCCAGAGTCATATTCTGCAGGATGGTCATGTGGGGAAACAGATTAAAGTGCTGGAACACCATGCCCATCTTCTGGCGGTGGCGGTTGATGTTCACCTTTTTGTCTGTGATATCCACACCGTTGAACAGGATGCTGCCGCCGGTGGGAACCTCCAGCAGGTTCAGACAGCGCAGGAAGGTGGACTTGCCGGAACCGGAGGGGCCGATGACCACCACGACTTCGCCCCGGCGGATATCGGCGGAGACACCGTCCAAAGCCTTGATCTCGCCGCCCTTGAAGTACTTCTGCACGTTCTGGGCGCTGATAATGACATTATCGCTCACCGGTACGCAGCCTCCTTTCCAGCTTGCCGACAAGCCACGTGAAGAACATGACCAGCGCAAGGTAAATCAGTGCCACTGCGAACAGGGGCAGGAAGGGGGAGTAGGTCACGCTGCGGATGATGTTGCCGCCCATGGTCAGGTCGCGCACGGTGACGTAACCGGCCACGGAGGTCTCCTTCAGCAGGGTGATGAACTCGTTTGCCAAAGCGGGCAATACATTCTTGAAAGCCTGAGGCAGGATGATGTGGCGCATGGTGGCCACATAGCCAAAGCCCAGGCTGCGGCCTGCCTCCATCTGGCCGGCGTCAATGGCCATGATGCCGGAGCGGAAGATCTCTGCCACGTAGGCACCGGAATTGATGCCGAAGGCCAGAGAGGCCACCAGCACACCGTTGCGGGAGGAGGCAAAGATGATGTAGTACATGATCATCAGCTGGACCACCACAGGAGTGCCGCGGAACACGGTCAGATAGACCTTGCACACGCCGTTGGCAAAGTTCAGCAGGAACTTGCCGATACCGGGGCGCATCTCGTGGGCGATGTTGTCGTGGCTGGAGCGGATGATGGCAACGATGATACCCAGCACTACGCCAATCAGCAGGGACAGCAGGGTGATCTTCAACGTGTTGCCCAGACCGGTGGTAAGGTACTTCCAGCGATTGTCCTCGATAAAGTTCAGAATGAAGTCGGCCTTGAAGTCCTCAAACCACGCCAGAACGGCCAGCTTGATCGTTTCAAACCAGGTCAATTAAGTCACCTTCTTGATAGTTGATAGCGGGAAAACAGGGGCGGAGAACTTCCTCCGCCCCTGTCTGAAGCACAAACTGTGTTGTTATCAGCCGTTGTTGGCGGCAACGTAAGCCTTGGCAGGCTCGTTGTCGATGATGACGCAGTCAACCTTGCCGGTGACCAGAGCCTGAACAGCGTCGGCACCCTTGCTGAACTTGGACACGCGCTCGGCACCGAAGTCGCCCTCGGAGTAGATGTCGCCGGTGGTGCCCTGCTGCACGCCCACGATGTACTTGGCACCGTCAGCAAACAGGTCGTCCACGGAGGTGATCTTGCTGTCCTCGGTCACGATGATGGACTGGATGCCGGTGGCATAGGTGGTGGAGAAGTTGATGGACTGCAGACGCTCCTCGGTGACGGTCATGCCGGCCATGCCCATGTCGGCCTTGCCGGTGGCAACAGCGGTGATGATGGCGTCAAACTCCATGTCGTCGATGACCAGCTTCATGTCCAGCTTGTCAGCGATGGCAGCGGCCATCTCGGCATCGATGCCCACGATGGTCTCGTTCTCATAGTACTCGTAGGGGGGGAAGAAAGCGTTGGTAGCCATGTGCAGCTCATCCTTGCCCTCGGCGTTGGCCTGGAAGGTCAGGTCGTGAGCAACACCGGAGATGTACTTGTCAACGATCTTCTGAGCGGTGCCGTCGGCAGTCAGCTCAGCCAAAGCGGCGTTGACCTTCTCCAGCAGGTCGGTGTTCTCCTTGGCAATGCAGATGGCATAGTCCTCGATGGCGTACTCGGTGTCCAGGATCTTCAGGGTGACCTTCTGGGCGCCGCAGGCAGCCAGGGCCAGCACCATGGCCAGAGCCATGACAGCAGCAATGATCTTCTTCATAATGATAACTCTCCTTTTTGTTCGGCGGAAATGCCGCCGTTTGAATAACGAATGGATTATACTCCCTTTTTTTTATGCCGTCAATAGATTTACACTTATAATTATCACAAAAACCCATGGGAAAAGCTTTTTTAAACTGTATTTATCAGGCATTTATGCATAATTCGATGAATATTCATGTATAAACGCGGCGCTTGCAAAAAAGGCGGGGAGGGGGTATGCTATAAAAAATAAACCGTGACGGAGGGACCATGTACAGGCTGTTATTTGGCAAGGATTTCCCACAGCTGTGGGAGGATATGTGCCATAAACCGGGCTGCTTTTTGAGCAGGCTGGTGTTTTTGCTTGGACCGTGGTTTACCTTCTGGTCAGTGGAGCTGTTGAACAAAAGCGAGTTGCTCAAGGACTTTGAGTCCTGGCAGCTGCTATTCAACATGGTCTGGTACTACATCATCTTCGCCGCATGGCGGCTGGTGCTGGGCCGGCTGCGCAGGGCCGCAGTGGCAGCTTCGGTGAGCTGCTTTGCCTTTGGACTGGTCAACCATTACGTGCTGCGCTTCCGGGGACGGATCCTGTTCCCGGCAGATATCAGCGGCTGGCGCACAGCGGCCAATGTGCTGGATGGCTTTGACCTGACGGCTGATCTGTGGGTAAAACAAGCAGCTATCGTGCTGGTGGCCTATCTTTTTTTTGTGGCGGTCTGCCCGGCGCAGAAAAAGCGGGAGAAGCTGCCCCGTATGGGCGGCGCGATTCTGACGATTTCCATAGTGACCTACACGCTGGCGTTCTTTTTCACCAATATGCTGCCGGCCCTGAACATCTACACCCAGCAATGGAACACCCAGAAAAACGGCTTTTTGTTTAATTTCTCCATCGCCCTGCGGTACAGCCGGGTGGAAAAACCGCAGGATTACTCCCGGCACGCTCTGGCGGAGCTGATGGAGCAATTTCCGTCGGTGGAGGGAGACACAAAGGCTGTGCGGCCGACCAATCTCATTGTGGTGATGAATGAGGCGTTTGCGGATATGACCGTTTATGACGGACTGGAGGTGTCGGAAGACCCGACCCCATTCCTGCACAGTATGGACGAGGACACCGTCCGCGGCTGGCTCATCCCTCCCGTTACGGGCGGAGGAACGGCGGCCACGGAGTTTGAGTTTCTTACCGGCCTGTCCAACGGATTTCTCCCGCCCCATTGCGTGGCCTATCAGCTCTATGTGAAAGAAACGGTCCCGGCGCTGTCGAAAATGATGGGCGAATTGGGATATGAAACCACCGCGTTTCACCCTTATCGCGCCTCCGGATGGAATCGTCCTGTGGTGTACGATTACATGGAGTTTGATGTCCAACTGTACGAAACCGATGTGACGGACAAGGAGCGTGTGCGCAACTATATCTCTGACCGTTGTAACTATGAAAAGGTGTTTTCCTTGACAGAACAGGCGGGAGGAGATCCGGCCTTTATCTTCAACGTGACCATGCAGAACCATTCGGGATATGCACAGGGATGGCGCAACCTGACCCCATGGGTGACCCTGTCTGGGGAGCAGGATAAGCTGGACCCGGATGCCCGGCAGTACTTTGCCCTTATGCGGGAAAGTGACGATGCCCTGCGGGGACTCATCGAGTATTACGAGCAGGTGGAGGAACCCACTATGGTGGTCTTTTTCGGTGACCACCAGCCGTCGCTGAAGCGGGAGTTTCTCAATGCCATATCCGGGGTGGAGGAAGGCGCAAAGCTCACTGCGGAGCAAAACTTGCAGCGGTATGCAGTTCCCTTTTTCATCTGGACCAACTACGATATCCCGGAACAGCGGGATGTGGTACTCAGCTCCAACTTTCTGGGTGCAAAGGTGGCACAGATGGCCGGACTGCCACAAAGCGGCTGGATGAACTTCCTGTCCCAATTGAGCGAGATCATGCCGGTGGTCAGCCCCGCAGGTTACGTGACCGCAGACGGACAGATCACCGCCGACACCGCAGATCTGCCCCCGGAACAGCGGCAGTGGCTATTGTGGTACGAGCAGCTTTGCTACTGCGGCCTGCGGGATATGTCGGAAGAGACAAAAATGTTTTTCGACTGTATAGAATAAAAAATCCCTGTGGCATAGCCACAGGGATTTTTTTAGTGCATCTCGTTCAGCAGCTCCAGAAGCAGCTGCCGGTTTTGCTCGGCGGCTCGGGTCAGCTGTTCCGAGCGTCGGGTCAGGTCTGCCTTACGGGTATCGTAATCTGCCATCAGGATGTCAAGCTGTCCGATGGCGGTGCGGACATCGAAATTGGCCACATCGCCGGCACAGGGCATATCCAGCTCGGACAGGTAGCTGCTGACTTTCGGGTCGTAGACCAAACCGGCCAGAGGAACACCGGCCCGGGCGGCGAAAATCAGCGTGTGCAGGCGCATGGCAAGGCACAGGCGGCTGCGGGCGATAACGCCCATGATCTCGGCAGGGGTGAGCGGCTGCTCCAGCAGCAGGGCGGGAGAGGTCATCTGCGAGATGACCTGACGGCTGATGTCCCGGTCCAGATGGGGCTGCATCAGCACGAACAGACAGGTCAGGCCGTGGGCGGTGTACAGGTGGTCGCAGACCTCGGCAAGCCGGTCAGGAAAGTCGGCCATGCCGGACCAGCTGCGCACCGAGATGACGGCGAAGGGTTGGTCGGCGGACATGCCGGCCTGCTGCAGGATTTCGTTCACCCGGTCATCGGAAGCCCAGCTCATGGAGAATACCGGGTCGGCGGTGACGTGCAGGTCGGATCGGGTAACGCCCATGGATTCCAGCTCCTGCCGGGAGTTATGGTCCCGCAGCGTGACAAGGTCGGCCTTTTCTACCGCACGGCGCACACGGCGGCGGTTGGCCGGGCGGTTGACCGGGCCAATGCCGTTGGCATACAGCACGACCTTTTTGCCCCGCAGGCGGGCCAAAGACATAACGGACAGATAGTACAGCAGGGAGCGGGTGGAGGTGTGGTCCTGCAGCAGGCTTCCGCCGCCGCTGAGCAGCACGTCACACCGACCCACCGCCCGCCAAACAGCGGGCAGATTGAAGCGGGGGATGGCCTTCAGTCCGTAGCGGCCGCCGGTCTGAGCAGGGTCGTTGGACAGGACGGAGATATCCACGTTTTCGTCGGAGGACTGCAGGCTGTCCCGGATGGACTGCAGGATGGCGTCGTCGCCGGCGTTGGAAAAGCCGTAGTAGCCGCTCATCAGCACCCGGCGGGGCGGGATGACCTGCAGATACATATCCAGACAATCCTGCGCCATGCGACGCACGGAGTAGTAATCGAAGATGACCTGCCGGCCATACTGACCAAGGCCCTGACGGCGATCCTCGGACAGGGACAGGGCCTGTACCACATCATCCAGCAGCGTCTGCGGTTCGGACAGGGGCAGACCGCGGCAGCAGAAGTTGCCCAGACGTGCCTGTTCCAGCTTTTCCGGGCCGAACAGGCCGTGGTACCCCTCGTTGCCCGCCACGATGACGGGCTTTCCCGCGGCCATGGCTTCAAGCGCGGCACGGGACACACCGATGAAGATGTGGCCGGCGGCCACGATGCGGTTGATGTCGGTGCGGGGACCGGTCATGGTGACCATTTTACGGCCAAGGTCGGTGTTGACCTTTTGCGCCATGGCATCCAGTTCGTCAAATACGTTGCCGCCGCCGGCGATGAGCAGCTGCACACCCGGCACCTGCTTGTCCAGCCGGGGGGCGATCTCAATGAGCTGTCGGGCAACCAGCGCACGGTCGGCATCCATGCGGCTGACATAGGACACGATGGGGCGGGCGGGGTCAAGACCGAACTCCGCCTGCACATCTGCGCCGGACACCTCCGGGGAGAACTTGTCGGTGTCGATGCCGTTGATGGTGATGCGGATATGCTCCTGCGCCACGCCGTACTCCCGCATGAGGTAGGTCTTGATATCGTCGGACACGGCGATGGTGCGCTGACCCCAGTTGGTCAGCCACCGCAGGCCGCCGCCGGTCTCAAACACCCAGTGGGCGGTGGTGACGAAGGGAAACTTCATCAGCGGTTGCAGCAGCCCGCACAAAAAGCCGGGGATGCGGGCATGGGCATGGACCACATCGGGCTTCTCCTGTCGGATGACACGGCGCAGAGCCACGAGGGAGCGCAGCATGCAGGGAATACTGCGGCGGTTCAGAGGGGCGCTGTGGTGGCGGATGCCGGCGGCGGTGATCTCATCCACGTAGACGCCGCCGTTGGATACCACGGCGACGTCATGCCCCATGACCTTGAGCTGTTTGGCCAGCTCTACAATGTGGGTCTCGGCGCCGCCGATGTCCAACCCCATTGTGACCATTAAAATGCGCTTGCTCATCTGTCAAGTGCGGTGATCAGGCCGCTGAAGGTGCTGGCCTGGGTGCGGATATTCAGCGACCAACCCAGTGCCACCAGACTGGCGCGGTTTACATAAGTGTGCTGACGCTCGTCGGTGATGGCATCGGCCTCAACGGTCATGATGACGTTGTAACGGTCCTCCACAGGGGCATAGTCAAAGGTGCCGTCGGCCTTCAGGATGGAGATAACGCAATCTTCCACCTTCATATCGGCGATGGTGCCAAGGAGATTGCCGTTGTCGCTGTCATAGATGGACTCGCCCACCTTCAGGCTGTTCAGGCGGCCCTCGGGCATGTTGCTGATGGTCAGCTCATAGGAGATCTTGTCCATGGGGGCGGCGATGTTGACGATAGGGGAGGCGGAGTCCTTGGTCAGCAGGGCACCCACCAGAACGGCGGCGATGGCGATGACGGCTACGTCGATCAGGCTTATAAGGCCGAACAGACGGCCGTTTTCATCGATAAATTTCTTTTTCATTCTGCTCAACCCCTTTCAATCTCCAGAATATAGCCGGAACCGTAGTAGCCGGGACCCAGCACACGCACGGCGTTGCCGGCCCGGACTTCCAGTCCGCTGGCTAAAACGATAGCGGTATCGCTGAAGGTGGCGGGGGAGGACAGGGTCATGGTCACGTCCACCCGGTCGGGGACCTCCACAAAGTGGAAGGTGCCGGTCAGTTCGTTCTTGGTCAGGGTCTTGGCGGGGGTGACCTCCACGGATTCGATCACACCCATATCCTCTTTCCGGGTGCGCTCATAGAGACGCTGGCCCACCTCGAACAGCTCGGCGGTCTGGGGCAGGGACTGTTCCACCTGCACCACGTAGCGCACGGACTGAGGAGGGGGAGCGGGCTGGTCGGCAGAGGTGTCTGCGGGGGCGGGGCTGCCGCCCAACTTGGCAAAGGCGAATACAGCGGCGGCGATCACAACAACGGCGATCAGACCGATGTCAAACAGGTTCAGCTTCCAGCTGATCTTCTTTTTCTCATTCATGATGCTTGCCCTCCAGTACAGAGTAATATACAGCTTCGATATTCTGTGCAAAGATGTCGGATGTGAACCGGCGGCGGAAGATCTCCACAGCGCGGCGGCTCATGTAGCTCAGGGTGTCACTGTCGTCCATCAGCTGGGCGATACAGCGGGCCAGGTCGGCGCTGTTGCGGTTTTCAAACAGCAGGCCGTCCTCGTTGTCGTCGATAAGCCAGGGATTGCCGCCGTAGCTGCTGACCACCGCGGGCAGACCCATGCTCAGACCCTCCAGAATGGACAGGCTGGAGGTCTCGGTGCCGTAGGAGGCGTTCAGCTGCAGGTCAAGCACAGACAGGAAGTCGGCAACTTCGCTCTGGAAGCCGAGGAAATGTACCCGGTCGGCAAGACCCATCTGCTGAGCCTTGGCGCGCAGCTCCTGCTCATAAGTGCCGGTGCCTGCAATGAGCAGGTGGGGCAGCTTGCCCTGTTCGGTCAGCAGCTCCATGGCCTCCAGAATGTGCAGGTGGCCCTTGTACGGCTCAATGCGGGCCAGAATACCAAGTACGAAGGCATCCTGCGGTACGCCCCACTGCTCACGCAGCTGCGCGGCCCGCTCGGCAGGGCGGCGCATGACGGGGGTGACACCGTTCATCATGGTGGTGATGCGCTTGGGGGAGATACCTGCATCGGTCAGATTTTCCGCCGCAGCGGGACTGACGGCAATGATGTGGTCGGAATAATGCTCGTTGAGCCACTTGTTTACCCAGCGGCCGGGGGGGTATTTCAGCTTGGCAGGGACGGGGAAGGCGGAGTGACGGGTGTAGATGACCACCTTGCCGCAGCGGCGGCCGGCGATGCGGCCGGACAGAGCGCCGTGGGTGTGGACGATGTCGGGCTGCACCCGGTCGATGAGCGCCATCAGCTCTTTCACATCGTCCTTGTGGTAGGAGCGGTCACACAAACCGTCCACCTCATACACCGTGGTATTCAGCTCCTCCAGCGGAGCTTTCAGCAGGCTGCCCCGGGGCAGGACTACCGCGGTGTCGAAATTGGTGCGGTCGGTGCTTTGCATATAGTTCAGCAGCACGCGGCCCGCACCGCCAATGTTGGTGTCGCTGATGATGTTGAGTACCTTTATCATTGTGCTTCCTCCGTTCTCAGCTTGTTCCAGCCGGCGGCGACCATGCCCAGAGCGAGGTACACCCAGAACAGGAACATGACTCGGTAGTTGTAGAAGGAATAGTCCGTCATAGCCTGAACCATGAAGCCCAGACCGCCGGACAGGAAGGCGATTTGAAGCAATCTGCCGGTTTTGCAGGCGGTGGTGTGGATGGCGGCGCACATGCGGCGGAAGTACACCCACAGGATGACACAGAACAGGACTAAAGCGCAAATGCCGGCATCTGAGGTGATCTGCAGCAGCAGATTGTGGGAGTGGGGGGTGACGATCTCGTCGTAGGCGTAGACGGGGTAGACCGTGTTGAATGCCGCAGGGCCGGGGCCGATGCCGCACAGCCAGTAATCGCTCAGCATCCGCAGAGAACCCAGCCAGATAGATACCCGGTAGGAGGTAGAGTGGTCGGACAGGTTGCCGATACTGGTGAAGCGCTGGATAACAGTGTCCGGCAGGACGAAGTACAGCGCCACCAGCGCGAAGGGGGCAAGGATCAGCAGCCGGGGATTGATCAGCACGAAGAAAGCCAGGGCCGCAATGAGCAGAGCCAGCCAGCCGCCCCGGGAGAAGGTCAGCAGCATGCACATGCACATCAGGCCGCAGCACACCAGCCACAGCCAGCGCAGTTTGGGCTTTGCAAAGTCGTTCATCAGGCACGCGCCGCCCAGGGGGATCATCAGCACCAGATACTGGCCCAGCATGTTGGGGTTATCGAAGGTGGACACGACACGGAAGCTGATACCGGCGAACATGTTGCTGTCCACCCATGCATCGGACTGGTAGCCGGTGCGGAAGATGAACTGGTACAGGCCGTACAGACTGACCAGCGCACCCGCCAACACCAAAAGGCGGACCAGTGTGACCAGCTGCTTGCGGCTGTCTACCGTGTTGATGGGGACAAGGGCGAACAGGGTGAACAGTACGGTCAGAAGTCCCACCGGCAGGCTGTCACCGGGGGTGACGGAGGCCACGGAGCCAATAAGATAAACCGCAGCGTACAGCATGACATACTTGTTGATGGCGGTATGGCGAAGGGTTCGTTCCCGGTCCCGGGCGAACCCAAGCAGCAGGGAGAAACAGCAAATGGCGGCAAGACCCGCGGTGGCCATGGTGGGCAGCAGGGGGGACAGGGCGATGGTCAGGGCGCACCAGAACCACAGGCGGGTGAATACGCTGCCGTCAAAAAGCTTCTCAAGCCGCAGCTTGTCATAGACCCAACAGATGAAGGTGTGCAGCTTGTCCCACAGCAGGGCGAACACGCTGCTGCGGGCGGTGTGAAAGCTGAGGTCGGAGGGAGACAGATAGGCCTGTACCACCCGGCTGGCCGACCACTGACGGCCCATCCAGTCGCAGCAGGCCAGCAGCGCACGGCACAGAAAGCTGGCCTTTATAATTTGTTTGATTCGTTCCATGGCGTTAACCTCGTTTCAAAAAACGTGCAGCAAGGCGCTGAAGGGGCCGGACCTCGGGCAGGCGGAGCAGAGCGGCGGCAGCGAAATAGACCACCACGCCTGCCCCGGCGCAAAGGCCCAGCATAAGCAGCTCGCCCAGCTTCCCGGTGGGCAGCAGAGGGGTGAGCCAGCGGCCCAGACCGAACACGGCAAGGGCCATCAGCACCGTGGCAAAAAGCATCTTGCCAAAGTCCAGCCAGAAGCGGGCGTTGAACACCCGGCCCTTTCGCTCCAGAGGCAGAAGCAGGAACAGTGCGTACACAGAGGAGGACACGGCGGAGGCGATGGCAAGACCCGCCACCTGCAGCCGGTCGGTCAGCACGATACACAAAATCAGGTTGATGGCGATGGACACCGCACCTGCCAGCAGGGGGGTACGCCCATCCTGACGGGCGAAGTAGGCGCGGCTGAGAATGTTCTGCACCGCGTAGCCAACCATGCCCAAACTGACCCACGCAAGGCCGCTGGCGGTGATGTCGATGGAAAAGGCGTCAAACTCGCCGCCGCCGTAGATAAAGGACACCAGCGGGCGGGCCAGGGTCACGAGGCCCGCGCTCATGGGCAGCACAAAGAACAGGGTGGAGTGGACGGTTTCGCGCAGCGTGTCACGGAACGCACCGTCGTCACCCTGAGCCACCTGACGGGACAGCTTGGGGAAGATAACGTTGGTCACCGACAGGACGAACACACCGGCCACAATGAGATACAGGTTGGTGGAAATTTCAATGGCGGATACACCGGCGCCGTTATAGAGGTGGGAGCCGAACCGGGAGTTGATGGTCAGGTTGATGGGCTGCACCCAGGTGGACACCATGACGGGCAGCATCAGGGCAAAGACCTTTTTCATCCCCTCGCTGCGCAAGTCAAAGCCGGGGTAGTAGCGGAACCCGCGCCGGCGCAGGGCGGGAATTTGTACCGCGGCCTGCAAAAACCAGCCAACCAAAAAGGCGACGGCAAGCCCGTAGATTCCGAACCGCTCATTGCACAGCACGAAGTAGCCAATGATGACCAGATTGGAGACAGTGCTGATGAGGGCGGGGATGTTGAACTCGTCCAAAGACTGCAGAATACCCACAAAGGAAAAGGCGATGCCGGTGAAGAATACCGTGGGGAACATGATTTGGGTCAGCCGGACAGCAAGCTGTGTGGTTTCGGCATTGTAGCCGTCGGCAAACAGGCTGACCAGCGCACCCGAACCGGCCATGCCCACAAGGCTCAGCAGGGCGGTCAGCACCGCTATCACCGTCAGGAACGTGCCGCTGAAGCGCATGGCCTTTTCTTTGCCGTGGCGGGTCAGGTGTTCGCTGAATACCGGGATAAAACAGGCGGCGATGGCACTTGCAAACACCGCGTCGAAGAAAACACGGGGGATACGGCTTGCGGTGTAAAAGGCGTTGGCGGCCATTCCCGTGCCGTAGCTGACCGCCAGCAGCCGGTCGCGCAGCAGGCCCAGCACCTTGCCCAGCAGGGTGATGACCATGACGATACTGATGGTTTTTGTGGAGTTGTCTTTCTGTCCGCTCACGCTCACGCCTCCCAACGGCATATATAATCAGTATATTTTACCATGAACAGCCGGGAAGTTTCAACCGTTACGGGTAGAAAAATGCTGTTTTTTCGGCAAAGAGGCCACTGTACGAAAAGATGATTGTTTTTTTCGACAGAGTGTGATAAAATAGGCCCAGAGTATGATTATTGCGCCCTTTTTGGGCGGGAGAGAGGTGTCCTATGGACAACCGGTTCAGAGGTTCGGCCTTCGGCGGTTTCAATCGCAAGGACGTGATCAACTACATCACCACTGCCGCCGCGGAGCAGAACGAAAAGGTGGAGCAGCTCAACAGGCAGCTGTCCGACATGACCGCACAGCGGGACGAGGCGCAGCAGCGCGCCGTCCGTGCGGAGCAGACCCTTGCCGCCATGACCGGCGAGCGGGACGACTGCCGCCGGCAGGCGCAGGAAACGGCGGAAAAGGCCGGCCGGCTGCCCGGACTGGAAGCCGAGGTGGAGCGGCTGCGCCGCCGGGTGTCCGAGCTGGAGCCGGATGCTGCCGCGTACCTTGCCATCAAGGAGCGCGCCGCCGGTATCGAGCTGGAGGCCCATCAGCGGGCGCAGGGTATCGTGAATGAGGCCAAGGCAGAGGCCGATAAGCTGCAGGAGCAGACCCGTCAGTGGGTGCTGCAGGTGCGCCGTGAATACGACGAACTGCGCGCCGTGGTGGAGAGTACCGTGTCCCACGCTGCCGGTGATTTGGACCGGGTGCGTCAGAGTTTGGGGAACATCTCTCTGTGTATGGACCGGCAGAACAATGCTATGGAGCAGTTTGTCCGGGACGCCGAAAAGGAATAAGACAATAAAAAACTGCCCCGTCCGTGAGGACGGGGCAGTTTTTTGTTTTTACACCTTGCCGATGTCGGTGCGGAAGTGCATATCGGTCCAAGTGATGGGCTTGCAGCCGGCGTAGGCCTTTTCGATGGCCTCGGGCAGGCTGATGCCGGTGGCGGTCACGCCCAGCACACGGCCGCCGGCGTTGACGATCTCACCCTTGTCGTTCAGCTTGGTGCCGGCGTGGAACACGGTGGCCAGCTTGGCCGCTTCCTCCAGACCGGAAATGGGATAGCCGCTTTCGTAGGACACGGGATAGCCGCCGGAGGCCAGCACAATGCAGCAGGCGGCGCCGTCCTTCCACTTGATGTCCACCTTGTCCAGCGTGCCGTTGACGCAAGCTTCGAAGATGTCCAGCAGGTCGGTTTCCAGCATGGACAGGATGGGCTGCGTCTCGGGGTCACCGAAGCGGGCGTTGTACTCCACCACCCGGGGGCCGTCCTTTGTCAGCATCAGGCCGAAGTAGATCACGCCCTTGAAGGGGCGACCCTCGGCCTTCAGGGCGTTGACGGTGGGCAGGAAGATGTTCTTCTGACAGAACTCGGCCACCTCAGCGGTGTAGTTGGGGGAGGGGCAGAAAGCGCCCATACCGCCGGTGTTGGGACCGCGGTTGCCGTCATAGGCGCGCTTGTGATCCTGACTGGACAGCATGGGGACCAGATGCTCCCCATCGCAGAAGGCCAGCACGGTGACCTCGGGACCCACCATGCATTCCTCAATGACCACGGTGGAGCCGGAGGCACCGAACTTCTTGTCCTCCATCATCTCGCGCACGGCGGTCTCCGCCTCCTCAACGGTGGCGGCGACCACGACGCCCTTGCCCAGAGCCAGACCGTCGGCCTTGACCACGATGGGTGCGCCCTGCTCACGGATGTAGGACAGAGCGGCCTCAAGGTCTGTAAAGGTCTCGTACTTGGCAGTGGGGATGTTGTATTTCTTCATCAATTCCTTGGAAAAGGCCTTGCTGGCCTCAATGATGGCGGCATTGGCACGGGGGCCAAAAGCGGGGATGCCCGCGGCCTCCATGGCGTCCACCATACCCAGAGCCAGAGGGTCATCGGGAGCCACCATGACAAAGTCCATGGCGTTTTCCTTAGCCCACTTGACCATGCTTTCAACATCGGTGGCCTTGATGGGAACGCAGGTGGCCACCTGTGCAATACCGGCGTTGCCGGGAGCGCAGAACAGCTGGGTCACCCGGGGGGACTGAGCCAGCTTCCAGCAGATGGCGTGCTCACGGCCGCCACCGCCGACGACTAATACTTTCATGTTTGCGTATGCTCCTCTCGTTAATAAGCCTCGCAGAGTTCGCCGGTTACGGCGAATTGGTTAAATCGTGCGGAGCAGGACATGCGCCTGCGCAGCACACCACTGCCCCTGGCCGTGGCGGCCAGGGCCGCCTTCGCGGGCGAAGGCGAGGGGGGTATCAAAAGCGTTGTGCCGCTTGCGGCGCGGCGATTTTGTACATAGGGGGGAAGAAATCCCCCCCTATGGGAAACTCAGTGATGGAAGAGTCTAATGCCGGTAAAGGCCATGACCATGCCGTACTTGTCGGCGGTGGCGATAACCTGATCGTCGCGGATGGAGCCGCCGGGCTGGGCGATGTACTGCACGCCGGACTTGCGGGCGCGCTCCACATTGTCACCAAAGGGGAAGAAGGCATCGGAACCCACGGTCACACCGGACATTTTGGAAATCCACTCTTTCTTCTCAGCCTCGGTCAGCACCTCGGGACGGACTTTGAAGGTGTTCTGCCACACGCCCTCGGCCAGCACGTCGTCATGCTCGTCGGAGATGTAGATGTCGATGGCGTTGTCACGGTCGGGGCGGCGGATGCCGTCCACGAACTGCAGACCCAGCACCTTGGGATGCTGACGCAGCCACCAGATGTCGGCCTTGTTGCCGGCAAGACGGGTGCAGTGGATGCGGCTTTGCTGACCGGCGCCCACGCCGATGGTCATGCCGTCCTTGACGTAGCACACGGAGTTGGACTGGGTGTACTTCAGGGTGATGAGGGACAGGAGCATATCATTCTTGGCGTCCTGGGACAGCTCCTTGTTGGCGGTGACGATGTTCTCCAGCATCTTCTCGTCGATGGACAGGTCGTTGTAGCCCTGCTCAAACCAGATGCCGTAGATATTGCGGCGCTCGGCGGGGTCAGGCTCGTAATCGGGGTCGATCTGCACCACGTTGTAGCCGCCCTTGCGCTTGGACTTCAGGATCTCCAATGCCTCGTCGGTGTAGGCGGGGGCGATGACGCCGTCGGACACCTCGGCGGCCAGATAACGGGCGGTGTCGGCATCGCAGGTGTCGGACAGAGCGGCCCAGTCGCCGAAGGAACACAGACGGTCAGCACCGCGGGCGCGGATGTAGGCGCAGGCGATGGGGGACAGGTCACCCTCGGGGGCGAAGTAGATCTTGCGCTCCACATCGGTCAGGGGCTTACCCAGAGCGGCGCCGGCGGGGGAGACATGCTTGAAGGAGGCGGCGGCGGGCAGGCCGGTGGACTTCTTCAGGGCCTTGACCAGCTGCCAGGAATTCAGGGCGTCCATAAAATTGATGTAGCCGGGCTTGCCGTTCAGGACAGTCAGAGGCAGCTCGCGGCCCTCCATGTAAATGCGGGCAGGCTTCTGGTTGGGGTTACAGCCATACTTCAGTTCCAGTTCGGTCATTTAAGTCACATGCCTTTCCAAAAGATAGATTTTTGTCGTTGTCCTGCTGTTTCGCCGCCGCAGCGGCGAAAGAATTGCAAATGTTTTTTTCGGCGACATGTGCGTCGGAAAAAACACTTCTCGGCCCACAAACGTGCGAGCGCAGCGAGTGCGCTGCAGGGGGCCGCAAACTTAATTCAAATCAAAAGACTTGTCTTTTGATTTGGGTTAGTTGTGCTTGTTGATGGTGACGTTGTCGCGCGCGCCGGTGGACAGGTCGATATACTCCACGAACAGAGAAACCTTGTTGTCCGCGTTCAGGCTGGCCCACAGCTCGTCGGCCAGGGTCTTAGCGTCGGGAGCGGTGACGGCCACCTTGCGGGGTTCACCCTCGAAAGAGGGCAGGGGGTCCAGGTTCTCCTGATAGGTGTGGATGAAGTGGCCGGTGCCGGCCACGGGAGCATCGTACTCATAGAAGAAACGGTGGTTGCAGTCGGGGTTGCCGTCGGCGGACTTGAGGATGGACAGGCAGTAGGAGCCGTCCTTGTTCACCACGCCGGAGATGCGGGGGGTGTAGTTGGGGGGATCAGGCTCGTAGCAGCGAGTGCGCAGAGCCTCGATATAGCTTTTGCCCTCCAGCATGAAGTCACGGATGGTGTCGGTCTGGTCGCCGTTGGTGACAATGGTGTCACCGTTCAGCACACGGACGGGGTGGTAGATGATGAGGGAGGGGTCCACCATCTTGGACTCGTCGAAAGCCTTGGTACGGATGCCGTCGGAGGTGGTCTCGAAGATGCGGTTGCGGCTGTTCTCGCTGCGGCCCATGATAAAGTAGGCGATAACGGCCTTCTTATTGTCGGCGGAGCGGCCCAGCATGATGCCCCGGCCGGGGTAGGCGTGGTTGCGCAGGATGTTGTTGAAATCCAAAAGCTGCATAGTCGTTTCTCCTTTCTCTGTTAAAAAAGGCGCACCGATACAGTGGTGTACGGTGCGCCCAGACGGTCGGCATTTCTTATGCGGTATTCCCTGTGGTCAATTCCACTTCCGTCAGTCATATCGCACGCAGTTAAGTTGTTGCTTAAAGCACCCGGACGGTGCGGCCCTCCACCTGCAGACGCCCCTGACAGAACAGGGACACGGCCTGGGGCAGAAGCTTCCACTCGGCCTGCTCCATAATGCGCCGCTGCAGCACCTCGGGGGTGTCGTCGGGCAGCACCTCAACAGCCTTCTGGCTGATGATGGGGCCGCCGTCGCACTCGGCACTGACAAAATGCACCGTGGCACCGGACAGCTTTACGCCGTATTCCAGTGCTTTCTCATGCACGTGCAGGCCGTAGCAGCCCGGACCGGCGAAAGAGGGGATCAGGGCGGGGTGGACGTTGATGATGGCGTTGGGGTAGGCATCCACCATCTCCTCAGTGAGAATGACCATAAAACCGGCAAGTACCACCAGATCGATGTTCAACTCGCGGAGCTTGTCCACCAAAGCTAAAGTCATGGCGCGGTTGGAGTCAAACTGCTTGCGGGCTACCACGAAGCCGGGGATACCGGCCATGGCGGCGCGCTGCAGCGCGTAAGCATCGGAAGTGGAGGAGATGACGGCGGCGATCTCGCCGCCAATGATCTCGCCACGGGACTGGGCATCGATCAGCGCCTGCAGATTGGTGCCGCCGCCGGAGACGAGGACAGCGATCTTCTTCATTCGAGGATCACCTTTTCCTCGCCCTTGACAATGGAGCCAATGGTGTAAGCATCAATGCCGTTGTCCTTCAGAACGGACAGGGCGGTGTCCACCTGTGTGGCGGGGACCACGATGCTCATGCCCACGCCCATGTTGTAGGTGTTGAACATGTCGCGCTCGGGGATGTTGCCCCACTTGGCGATCAGGTCGAAAATGGGCAGGACCTTGACGGCGCTGCGGTCGATCCTGGCGCACAGACCGTCGGGGATGGAGCGGGGGATATTCTCGTAGAAGCCGCCGCCGGTGATGTGGCTGATGCCCTTTACGTCCACTTGCTCCAGCAGAGCCAGCACAGGCTTGACGTAGATCTTGGTGGGGACCAGCAGCGCTTCGGCAATGGTCTTGCCGCCCAGCTCATCACGGGGGACGTACAGCTCGGGGTTGTTGTTGTCAATGTCAAACACCTTGCGGCACAGGGAGAAGCCGTTGGAGTGGATACCGGTGGAGGGCAGGGCGATGACCACGTCACCCTCATTCATGCGGGTGTTGTCGATGATCTTTTTCTTGTCCACGATACCCACGGCAAAGCCGGCCAGATCGTAGTCCTCCACAGGCATCAGACCGGGATGCTCGGCAGTTTCGCCGCCGATGAGGGCGGCACCGGACTGGACGCAGCCCTCGGCAACACCGCCGACGATGGCGGCGATCTTCTCGGGGACGTTCTTGCCGCAGGCAATGTAGTCCAGGAAGAACAGGGGCTTTGCACCCACGCAGATGATGTCGTTGACACACATGGCCACGGCGTCGATGCCGATGGTGTCGTGCTTGTCCATCAAAATGGCCAGCTTGACTTTGGTGCCGCAGCCGTCGGTACCGGAGACCAGCACAGGCTCTTCCATGCCGGCGATGGGCAGGCCAAAGCAGCCGCCAAAGCCGCCCACGTCGTCCAGGCAGCCCTCGTTCCGGGTGCGGGCAACGTGCTTTTTCATCAGCTCTACGGCACGGTAGCCGGCCACGATATCCACGCCGGCAGCGGCGTAGGATTCGGAATGGGAATTCTTGTGATCCATAACGGAACGCTCCTTTTCAGAAGTTCATCGTAAGGGGGTTAGTTTTCTTCCCCGGTCCAACAATAAGTACAAACTTTGTCGCGGTCAAGGCCGATAGCCTCCAGCATGCCGTCCAAAGACTGGTATCCCAGAGAGTCGAAGCCGAATTTGTTGCAGATGGTCTTCAGCAGGCACTTGCCGCGCTCGGTGCGGGCATCGGCGTACTCGTCCAGATGCTTTTGTCCCTCGTCACCCTCCAGCTCCTGCACAGTGGCACGGGCCAGCAGTTCCATCTCGGACTTGCTGCTGGAGAAGTTCAGGTACTTGCAGCCGTACATGATGGGGGGGCAGGCAGAGCGCATATGCACTTCCTTGGCACCGGACTCGTAGAGGAATTCCACGGTTTCCCGCAGCTGGGTACCCCGGACGATGGAATCGTCCACGAACAGCAGTTTCTTGCCCTGAATGAGTTCAGGTACAGGGATCTGCTTCATTTTTGCGGTCTGGCTGCGCAGCCGCTGGTCGGCGGGGGTGAAAGAACGGGCCCAGGTGGGGGTGTACTTCACATAGGGGCGGGCAAAGTGCTTGCCGCTGCAGTTGGAATAGCCAATGGCGTGAGGGACACCGGAGTCGGGCACACCGGCAACGAAGTCCACATCAGGCAGTGTCCCGGCCGCCAGCTCGTCACGGGCCATGATCTCGCCGTTGCGATAGCGCATGACCTCCACGTTGCGGCCTTCGTAGTTGGAGTTTGGATAGCCGTAGTAGGTCCACAGGAAGGCGCAGATCTTCATCTCCTTGCCGGCGGGGGATACGGTCTCAAATCCGCTGGGGGTCAGGGCCACGATCTCGCGGGGGCCAAGCTCGTAAGCATCCTCGTACCCGAGCTTGTGATAGGCGAAGGACTCGAAGGATACGCAGTGGCTGCCGTCGGGGTGTCTGCCGATCAGGACGGGCAGACGGCCCAGCCGGTCGCGGGCAGCCAGGATACCGTCCTGCGTCATAATGAGAATGGTGATGGAACCACGGATCAGCGCCTGGGCGTGCAGAATGCCGTCCACCAGATTTTCCCGCTGATTGATCAGCGCGGCCACCAGCTCGGAGGCGTTCACCTTGCCGGAACTCATGGCCATGAACTGGTGTCCGTGGTCGGAGAAGTAGGTTTGCACCAGCTCGTCGGCATTGTTGATGATGCCGACGGTGCTGATGGCGTACAGACCCAGATGAGAGCGGACCAGTAGGGGCTGGGGGTCGGTATCGCTAATGCAGCCCATACCGATATTGCCCTTGAACTCGTGCAGGTCCTTCTCAAATTTGGTGCGGAAGGGAGTGTTCTCGATGCTGTGGATCTCACGGTGAAAACCATTGTGCGCATCATAGCTGACCATACCGGCCCGCTTGGTACCCAGATGGGAGTGATAGTCCACGCCGAAGAACACGTCCAATGTTACATCGCGGTTGGAAACTGCGCCGAAAAAGCCACCCATGTTTTATCGTTCTCCTATGGGCGGGATCAGGCGAAGAACAGCTTGTTCAGGGTCATGGGATCCACGTACTCGCCGTCCTTGTACACGCGCATGTTGCCGGAGGCCACCTCGTCGATCAGCATAACATTGCCATCAGCATCGTAGCCGAACTCGAACTTGATGTCGTACAGCTCCAGACCCTTGGCGGCCAGATCATCAGCCACGATCTTGGTGATGGCCTGAGTCTGTGCCTTCAGGGAGTCGTACTGCTCGGCGGTCATGACGCCCAGATCGACCAGACCGTCCTTGGTGACCAGAGGATCGCCCAGCTCGTCATTTTTGAAGGTGGTCTCCACGTAGTAAGGCAGATCCTGACCCTCGGTGCAGTACTGGTTGTAGCGGCGGTAGAAGGAACCCACGGCCTTGCGGCGGCAAATGACCTCCAGACCCTTGCCGAACACCTTGGCGGACAGGACCTCCATGGTGGTGTTGGTCAGGTCGGCATTGACGTAGTGGGTCTTGATGCCGGCGGCATTGATTTTCTCAAAGTAGTAGATGGACATGCGCAGGTTCACGTCACCCACGCCCTCAATGGTCAGGCCAACGGAGTTCTCGCCGGGATCGAACACACCGTCCTTGCCGGTGCAGTCATCTTTGAACAGCAGCAGGCAGTTGCCGTTGGGCAGGGCGTAGACATTCTTGGTCTTGCCGGTGTAGAGCAGTTTGTAATCCATAAATAATTCCTCCCGAAATTTGATTTGCAAATGTTGATAGGTTCAGCCGTTCAGCTCGGCCTGAAGCTTTGCTTCTTTTTCTGCGATCTGCTTGGCCATATCGACGCGGGCGGCATCCAGTCTGGCGGCCAGCTCGTCATCGTAGATGGAAAGCATCTGGGCGGCCAGTACAGCGGCGTTCTTTGCACCGTTGATGGCCACGGTAGCCACGGGGATACCGCTGGGCATCTGGACGGTGGCCAGCAGGGCGTCCAGACCGTCCACAGCGCCGCCCTTCATGGGGATGCCGATGACGGGCAGGGTGGAGTTGCCGGCGAAGGCACCGGCCAGATGGGCGGCCATACCGGCGGCGCAAATCAGCACGCCGAAGCCATTGGCACGGGCATTCTTGGCGAACTCAGCCGCGGCAGCAGGGGTGCGGTGGGCGCTGAGGATGTGCGCCTCAAAGGGGATGCCGAACTGCTCCAGCTGGGTGCAGGCGGCCTTTACCACGGGCCAGTCGGAGTCGGAACCCATGATAACAGCGACTTTTTTGTTCATAATCATACCTCCATGGCAGAGCTGTGAAAATAAAACCGGCTGTCCGCAGGGGTGCGGACAGCCGAAGGTTACACAGCGATTTTAGGCGCAAAGAGACCGCAGGCGGACAGGCAGTTCATACAGGAAAACGTAACTGTCATGCGGTCGGCCTCCTCATCATAACTTGATACTTATTTTATCGAAAAAAGTGCAAATTTGCAAGGGCAGAACGAAATTTCGTAGGCTTGAACAAGGAGGGGCAAAATTTGGGGCAGGGCATGGTGAAACTCACAACAGGCCGGTGGTGTGCAGCAGCTGCAGAACGGTCTGTGCGCGTTTGGGCCAGGAGGCCTCCTCACCGTAAGCGCGGCGGCGGTCGGCCACCCAGGAGCGGTCCTCGTCCAAAGCGCGTTGACACAGTTCGACAAATGCCTGTTCCGTGTATGCGGCGTAGACCACGTCGGGAAACTGTTCCACCTGTTCGGGCCACAGCATGGACACTACGGGTTTGCCGGTGGACAGATACTCGTAGATGCGGCTGGGGATAATATCGCTGTCCGGGGCATCCCGGCGCAGCAGATTGATGCACACGTCGCTGCGCTCCAGCCAGTCGGGCAGCTCCATCAGGGGGCGCTCACCGGCGAAGATGACGTTGGGGAAGCGATGCAGCCGCTCCAAAAACGAATTGTCCTGCTCCGTGCGGCCCACCAGCAGGAAGGTCCACTCCGGGCGCTGGGCGGCGGCGTAGACCACCGGAGAGAGGTCCAGATCTTCGTGAATGACGCCCGACCAGCAGAAGATGGGGGAGTCCACATCCCTGAGCAGGGGGGCGGAGGCGGCGCTGCCGGAGTTGGAGAACAGGGAGTAGTTCACACCGTTGGGCAGCAGGGCGATATTGCTGCTGCAGGGAGACAACTGTTCCAGCAGGTTAGGGGAGGCGGCAAAGACCACGTCGGCGGCCTTGGCAAGGCTGCCTTCCCAGTGTTCGGGCAGGTCGGCCCAGTCACGGTCACAGTCATAGACCAGCGCATCGTAGGACAGTCGGTCCAGCAGGTGGACGTGGATGGGGGAAGTGGTCCAAAGCAGATAGTTGCGTACCCGCTGGCGGTCCAGCTGGCGCTGAATATATTTGGCCTGTCGGCGCTGACCCCAGCGGAAAAAGAACGGAAGCCGCTCTTCCCGGGTGGTGAGAGGGGGGAGGGTGTAGACGGTCACCTCGGGTCGAACCTTGCGGCCGGGCTTGCGCCAGCCGGAGTCCCGACGGTGGGCGGCGGGTTGGAAAAACAGTACATGGACACCCTTCATCCGGGTCATCAGATGCTGGGTGCGGGAGGGAATGCTGCTCCAGGGCTTGGAGGACAGACAGACGATGTAATTCACAAAAAAACCTCCCAACAAAAAGACAGCCGCCAAGGCTTGTCCAAAATCCGAAAATAGGATATACTGATACAGACAGGTAAGTCCAAAAATACCACTATTATATTATAAACGCACGTGGCCCTGCGGTCAAGAGTGGGGCGAATATTCCCGGGAGGAGGCAGTAAAAATGTTTGGTTTTCTGTCGCAGTACGAAGGACCCATATTGCTTTGGATTCAGAACTGGCTGCGGTTTGACTGGCTGAACGGCCCGGTGGTGGCTTTCAGTAAACTGGGCAACGCCGGCATGCTGTGGCTGGTGCTGTGCGCGGTGTTTCTGCTGTTTCGCCGCACACGCCGGGCGGGGGCGCTGGGCCTTGCGGCACTGGCCATGGGATTTCTGCTATGTAACGGCCTGCTCAAGCCGCTGCTCCACCGTACCCGGCCGTGGCTGGTGGTGGAAGGGTTGAAGCACATGGTTGTGCCGGGGGATGTCCACTCATTCCCCTCCGGACACACCTGTGCCGCCTTTGCCGCGGCGTGGACCTGGCGCAGGCAGCTGCCCCGCCGATGGATGGGCAGGCTTGCTGTCTTTGTGGCGGTGCTGATGGGCCTGTCCCGCCTGTATTTGGGCGTTCATTTCCCAACGGATGTGCTGGCCGGAGCGCTGGTGGGCATGTTCTCCGCGTGGATCATGGGAAAGGTGCTGGGCGGACGGAAGTTCGGTTAAGCAAAAAAGCCTGCTGTAGAAACAGCAGGCTTTTTCTTATGCGGTTTTCAGCAGCCACATAGTCATATACTGACAGACGGTACCAAGCAGAATGAATATGTGGAAAATTTCGTGACAGCCGAAGCGGGGGTTGTTTCTCCCCGGCCATTTCAAAGCGTACAGCACGCCGCCCACGGAGTAGAGGACTCCGCCCAGCACCAGCCAGAACAGGGCGGCAGGGTCCATGAGCGTGATGAGCGGCCTGATGGCGAAAATCACCAGCCAGCCCATGGCCAGATAGACGACCGAGCTGACCCAGCGGGGAGCGGAGATCCACGCAACAGAAAGAATGATGCCGGCCAGCGCGAACAGCCACACGCCCGCCAGAAGTGCCGGGCCGCAGCAGGTCCAGAGTGTCAGCAGGCAGATGGGGGTGTAACTGCCGGCGATGAGCAGGCAGATGCTGCTGTGGTCCAGCTTGCGCAGAAAGCGGCGCATGCCCACGCAGGTGCGCAGGCAGTGATACAGGGTGCTGGCGGTGTACAGGGCGATCATGGAAAAACCGTAAATGCCGAAACCGAATACCTCGAAGGGGAAACTTGCGCCCCACAGCAAAAGAATGGTTCCGATAACGGCCAGCACCGCGCCGATCCCATGAGTGACAGCGGACCAGGGACGCAGAGCATCATAGGGGGTCCTGCCGGATGTTGAGACTTCCGGAGTGTGAAGGGAAGATGTCTGTTGGCTTTTTGGCTGGTTCATAAGAGACTCCTTTTGATAAAAACAAATCTTACAAACCATATTATATTTTGAAAAATTGCGAATGTCAATATAAAATATTGTCAAATATAATAATAAAAACTAGATTGCGGAGACGGAGTAGAAAAGCACGGCAGAGGAGAGGACAAAAAACGCCCGTGTTCCATTTGGAACACGGGCGTTTCGGATGGATGAATGAATTACAGAGCCTTCTTGGCGGTCTCGACCAGCTGAGCGAAAGCAGCCTTGTCGTTGACGGCCAGCTCGGCCAGCATCTTGCGGTTGATGGCGATGCCGGACTTCTTCAGACCGTTCATGAAGGTGGAATAGTTCATACCGTTCATCTTGGCACCGGCGCTGATGCGGGTGATCCACAGCTGACGGAAGTCGCGCTTCTTCAGCTTGCGGCCGGTGTAAGCGTAGGTCAGGGACTTCATGACAGCCTGATTGGCCATCTTGAAGTGACGGGACTTGGAACCCCAGTAGCCCTTGGCCAGCTTCAGGATCTTGTTTCTTCTCTTGCGCGTCATCATCGCGCCCTTAACTCTTGCCATTGTTGTCTACCTCCCTTTCCTCTTACTTGTACAGAATCAGACGCTTGACAGCGGCCTCGTTGGTCTTGTCAGCGTAGGCGCCCTTGCGCAGACCGCGCTTGAGCTTGGTGGTCTTGCCGTGGCCGTTCAGCAGGTGACGCTTGTTGGCGTGGGCACGCTTGACCTTGCCGGACTTGGTCAGGGAGAAGCGCTTCTTAGCGCCGCTATGAGTCTTGATCTTGGGCATAACAGAAAACTCCTTTTCTTATTTTTTTGCTTCTTTCGCAGACTTGGGGGACAGGAAGATGGACATATGCCGACCTTCCAGCTTGGGGGCCTTGTCCAGAACGGCGACCTCACCGCAGTCCTCGGCGAACTTGACCAGCAGGTCCTGACCGATCTCGGTGTGGGCCATCTCACGGCCGCGGAAGCGGACGGTGACCTTGACACGGTTACCCTCGCCCAGGAACTTCTGGGCGCTACGCAGCTTGACATTGAAGTCGTTCACGTCGATGCTGGGGGACATGCGGACTTCTTTGATCTCGACCACGCGCTGGTTCTTACGTGCTTCTTTCTCGCGCTTGGTCTGTTCAAAACGGAACTTGCCGTAGTCCATGACCTTGCACACAGGGGGAACGGCGTTGGGGGAGATCTTGACCAGGTCAAGACCCTGCTCCTCGGCCAGTTTCAGGGCGTCCTGCGCGGACATAATGCCCAGCTGCTCGCCGGTTTCGGAGATCAGGCGAACTTCCTTGTCGCGGATTTCCTCGTTGAGCTGATGATCTGTGTTAGCGATGGGAAAGCACCTCCAGACAAAAATAATTGCGGCTGCCGAAACGGCACCCGCACAACGAAATTACCACCGGTGACCCGGTGAGAAGATACGATGTTGACCCTTGGGCCCAATGGCTTGGGGTGAGGACGGGGACCGTTCCTGCTTTGTTTTGCTTGAGTAGTATACCAGTATGAGCGCGCTTTGTCAACAGGAAAATGAAAAATATTTATTATGAAACATCCCGGCTCACATGAGCCGGGATGTTGTGGGAGCATCAATCGTAATAGCTGGTATATTTTCTCGTCGGATGCTCGAAATCGGTGCAATCCGGGCACAGGGGTCTGCGGTAAACGCCGCGCTCGGTTTTTACATACAGAGCGTCGGTAACGGCGATATCGATCGGCATGGTGTCATCGGGGAGGTCGAGGATGACGTCGATCAGACCGAAGGAGCGCACACACTGAACGCCGATGGCGGTCAGTACATAGAGCCGGTCGACGGCGTCGGTGGCCATGGCGATGGCACCCTTGGGGTAAATTCTGGGGATGGTGTGGAGGGTTGCGTGGAGGATTCGCTTTTCGACCGCGAGCGCATCGTCCGCAACATACATATATACTATGTCATCGTCGCGGTCTGCGGCGTACCATGTCAGGTTGTCGAAGGACGGGAGGATGTGGTCATAGGTACGGATTGCGGTGGGGACCTCCGGGGAGGTTTTGACAGGGAATTCGTCACACAGTTCCCAACGGCTGCCGAAGGGAATGACCTGATTCACCCGGGGAGAATTGGCGGGTGCGGTGATGGGCTTTGTTTGATAGTCCTTCCAGAGCCATTCAAACCGCTGGTAGGCCTCGGCCTGGTTTCGGTAACGGCTGCTGTGGCCCTCGCCCTTGAACTGCGCGAACCGGTAATCATAGCCGGCAAACACCAGCCCCTTGTCGGTTTCTTCATCGATGCCGCGGCTCCAACCGAAGTAATCATTCGGCTCGTTTTCCGAGGACTCGTGATAGATGCGCAGAGGCTTGGTTTCGTATTTGCGGATGAGGTAGGGAAGCTCGTTGCCCCGACCCATGGCAAGGAAAGAGGGGGAGCACATATAGACCCGGCGGAAATATTCGGGGTGGAACCAGGCCATCACGAAGGAGGAGATGCCGCCGGAGGAGCCTCCGCTGATCATATGCATATCAGGGGAGGTGGAAAGGTTCAATTCGTAGGTCTTTGTAATATAAGGAATCAACTCATACACAACAAAGTCGGCGTATTCCCGGTCGAACAGATCGTAGCTGTTCATGCGCATGCCACGCACGGTTCCGTCGGGCATGGTCAGCTTGCCGGGGTTTATGCCAACGTAGATGCAGTAGGGAGCCTTCCCTTCGTCAGCCAGGGTGAGCATGGCGTTGTGGTTGGCATCGTTCTGGCGGTCATGCTCCAGAAACAGGGCGAATTCCTTTACATCAACCTGAGGAACGGAGAGGGTGAAGTTGAATTTGAAACCGGGTTTATACTTGACACCCACCAGTTCACCGGCAATTATTTTGACTTCGGTCATAGCGAATCGCCTCCTTGATTGTTCGGGTATCAGTATACCATCAAACAGTTGGTATATCAAGAGAAAAGGTGAGAGAGGAACAAAAACTCCCGACTCGAATGAGTCGGGAGTTAATTGGAGGTGCCACCCAGATTTGAACTGGGGGTGGAGCTTTTGCAGAGCTCTGCCTTACCACTTGGCTATGGCACCACATGGAGCGGTATTCCGCCCCAAAAAAATGGAGCGAGTGACGAGGCTCGAACTCGCTACCTCCACCTTGGCAAGGTGGCGCTCTACCAGATGAGCTACACTCGCATTTTGCCCTGAAAGGGGAGGACCCTCTCAGGGACTTTGTTGTTGGTGCCTCCGGTCGGAATCGAACCAACGACACGAGGATT
>JAFQBN010000008.1 GCA_017416685.1 Oscillospiraceae bacterium | reverse complement strand
CAAAGTCTGCGATCGCTGCGGCGTGGAAGTTACCCGCGCCAAGGTGCGTCGTGAGCGTATGGGCCACATTGAGCTGGCTACGCCCGTTTCCCATATCTGGTATTTTAAGGGCATTCCCTCCCGCATGGGTCTGCTGCTGGATATCAGCCCCCGTATTCTGGAAAAGGTGCTCTACTTCGCCGCCTATATCGTTACCGACCCCGGCTTCTCTCCTCTGGCCAAGAACCAGATCCTGACCGAGAAGGAATATCAGGATATGCGCGAGAAGTACGAGGACGATTTTGATGCCGGCATGGGTGCCGAGGCTGTGCAGAAGCTGCTGGCCGACATTGACCTGGAGGAACTGTCTGCCCAGCTTCATGCTGAGCTGAAGGATGCCTCCGGTCAGAAGAAGGCCCGCATCGTCAAGCGGCTGGAGGTCGTGGATGCCTTCCGTCAGTCCGGCAACAAGCCCGAGTGGATGGTCATCAACGTCCTGCCCGTCATCCCCCCTGAAATTCGTCCCATGGTCCAACTGGACGGCGGCCGTTTTGCCACCTCCGACCTGAATGACCTGTACCGCCGCGTGATCAACCGCAACAACCGCTTGAAGCGCCTGATGCAGCTCAACGCCCCCGACATCATCGTGCGCAATGAAAAGCGCATGCTGCAGGAGGCGGTTGACGCCCTGATCGACAACGGCCGCCGTGGCCGCGCCGTGGTAGGTGCCAACAACCGCGCCCTGAAGTCCCTGTCCGACTTCCTCAAGGGCAAGCAGGGCCGCTTCCGTCAGAACCTGCTGGGCAAGCGTGTTGACTACTCCGGTCGTTCCGTTATCGTGGTTGGCCCCAACCTGAAGATCTATCAGTGCGGCCTGCCCAAGGAGATGGCTATCGAGCTGTTCCGCCCCTTCGTCATGAAGAAGCTGGTTGAGGACGGCCTTGCCAACAACATCAAGTCTGCCAAGAAGATGGTGGATAAGGGCAACCCCGCCGTGTGGGACGCTCTGGAGTTCGTCATCAAGGAACATCCTGTTATGCTCAACCGCGCGCCCACCCTGCACCGCCTGGGTATTCAGGCCTTCGAACCCGTGCTGGTTGAGGGCCGCGCCATCAAGCTGCACCCCCTGGTGTGTACCGCTTTTAACGCCGACTTCGACGGCGACCAGATGGCCGTTCACGTGCCCCTGTCTGCCGAGGCGCAGACCGAGGCCCGCGTGCTGATGCTGTCTGCCAACAACCTGCTGCGTCCTCAGGACGGCGGCCCTGTTACCATTCCTTCTCAGGATATGATTTTGGGTGCCTACTACCTGACCTTCGAGCGCGAGGAGGAGGGTACCGGCCACATCTTCGCCGGCAAGGACGAGGCTATGATGGCCTACGACGCCGGCGTGGTCACCCTGCACGCGCCCATCAAGGTGCGTATGTTCCGCGAGGTGAACGGTGAGATGCAGCACAAGCTGGTGCAGACCACCGTTGGCCGCCTGATCTACAACGAGGCCATTCCTCAGGATCTGGGCTTTGTGGACCGTACCGATCCCGAGACCATGTTTGACCCCGAGATCAACTTCGTGGTGGGCAAGAAGCAGCTGGGCAAGATCATCGACAAGTGCATCACCAAGCATGGCTTCACCGAGTCTGCCCGCGTGCTGGACGACATCAAGGATCTGGGTTACCACTACTCCACCCGCGGCTCTCTGACCGTGGCCATCGCCGATATGACCGTGCCTCAGAAGAAGTACGAACTGATCGGCGAGACCGAGAAGGAGATCATCAAGATCGAGCGCCAGTACCAGCGCGGTCTGATTACCAACGACGAGCGTTATGCCCTGGCTGTCAAGGCGTGGGAAAAGACCACCAAGGACGTGACCGACGCCCTGCAGGAGTCCATGGATAAGTTCAACCCCATCTGGATGATGGCCGACTCCGGCGCCCGTGGTTCTATGGCTCAGATCCGTCAGCTGGCCGGTATGCGCGGCCTGATGGCCGATACCGCCGGCCGTACCATCGAGATCCCCATCAAGGCCAACTTCCGTGAGGGCCTGTCCGTGCTGGAGTACTTCGTCTCCTCCAGAGGCGCCCGAAAGGGTATGGCTGATACCGCTCTGCGTACCGCCGACTCCGGTTACCTGACCCGCCGTCTGGTCGATGTTTCTCAGGAAGTCATCATCCGTGAGGAGGACTGCCGGACCACCGACGGTATCGAGGTCGCCGAGATCAGCGAGAACGGCCAGACCATCGAGACCTTTGACGAGCGCGTCCACGGCCGCTATCCCACCGAGGATATCGTGGATCCCGCTACCGGCGAGGTTCTGTTTACCAAGGATACCATGCTGCGCAAGGACGATGCCAAGGTGCTGGTGGCCCATGGCATCAACAGCGTGAAGATCCGCTCCGTGCTGACCTGCCGCGCCCGTACCGGCGTGTGCGAGAAGTGCTACGGCATCAACCTGGCCATCGGTGAACCCGTTGGCGCCGGCGAGGCCGTTGGTATCATCGCCGCCCAGTCCATCGGCGAACCCGGTACTCAGCTGACCATGCGTACCTTCCACACCGGCGGCGTTGCCGGCGGCGATATCACTCAGGGTCTGCCCCGAGTTGAAGAACTGTTCGAGGCCCGCAAGCCCAAGAAGATGGCTCAGCTGGCCGAGATCTCCGGTAAGGTCACCATTGAGGAGACCAAGCGCGCCACTATGTGCAACCTGACCATCACAGCCGACGACGGCGAGGTCGTGACCTACGCCCTGCCTTACTCTGCCGGTATCAAGGTCAAGGACGGCGATGTGGTTGAGAAGGGCGTGGAGCTGACCGAGGGTGCGCTGTCTCCCCACGATGTGCTGCGTATCCGCGGCGTGTCCGGCTGCCACAACTACCTCATCCGCGAGGTGCAGAAGGTCTACCGCCAGCAGGGTGTTGACACCAACGATAAGCATATCGAGGTCATCATCCGTCAGATGATGCGCAAGGTCCGCGTGGAGGACTCCGGTGATTCCGATCTGCTGTCCGGCGCCACTATCGACATCGTGGAGTTCCTGGATGCCGAGGCTGCCGTGCAGGCCCGCATTGATGCCGGTGAGAAGAACGAAATGGGCGAGGAACTGGCTCTGCCCACCTGCACCCGTCTGCTCATGGGTATCACCAAGGCATCTCTGGCTACCGACTCCTTCATGTCCGCCGCCTCCTTCCAGGAGACCACCAAGGTGCTGACCGAGGCTGCCATCAAGGGCAAGGTCGACCACCTGCGCGGCCTGAAAGAGAACGTCATCATCGGCAAGCTCATCCCTGCCGGCTCCGGCCTGCAGCAGTACCGCAAGAACACCGTCATCGACGATGACGGCAACGTGGTGAAGGAAACCGCTGCCGCTGAGGAAGTCGAGTCCGTTGAACCTGAGGCTGAGGAAACTCAGGACTGATCCCGCTAACAGAAACACCCCCGGCAACTTTGGTTGCCGGGGGTGTTTTTTGCCCTTTTCCATCATACAAATAGGGCAGAGGTGAGATTACATGGACGAAAAACGGCGGCAAAGCCTACTGGAAAAGACCGCCCGGGCCTTTGACCTGCCGGTGGATGCACTGGCGGGTCTGCCACGGCTTGAACTGGTAGGGGACGGGGAGCTTCGCATGGAAAATCACCGGGGAATCCTGTCCTACGGTACGGATGAGATCCATATCAGCGGCGGGGCGTTCGGCGTGCGGGTCAGCGGGACAGAACTGGAACTGCGCACCATGAACAGCTTGGAGCTGCTCATCACCGGCCGCATCCGCGCTGTGGAACTGATTTAGGAGGAACCATGCAGAATATGGTAAATTACGCCCGGGGCTGGGTGCGGCTGCAGGCGGTTGGAGCCTTTCCGGAGCGGCTTTTGAATCTGTGCGCCCAGCACGGGGTGACCTTTTGGGCGGTGGAGTGGCGGGACGGGCAGACGTTGGCTTTGACTGTTCTACAGGGCCACTTAGGTCGCGTGCGGGAACTGGCCCCACGGGCCGGGTGCGACCTGACCGTGGAGGAGCAGGCGGGCGTGCCGTCCATTTTGACCCGGTTTCGCAAGCGGTATGCCTTCCTGCTGGGCCTTCTTCTGTCTGTGACGGTGGTGTGCATCGGGGCGCGGTTCGTGCTGACGGTGGAGGTAACGGGCAACGACCGGGTGGCGGATGCGGCTATCCTGTCCCAACTGCGCAGAGAGGGCCTGCGGCCCGGGGTTTACGGCCCTCATCTGGACACCAAGCAGATCGCCCTGAACACGCAGCTTGCTATGGAGGAACTGTCGTGGGTGTCGGTGAACCTGTACGGCACCCGGGCACAGGTGGTGGTCAGGGAGGTGGTATCACCTCCGGACCTCTCGCCGCAGGAGGGGACCAGCGACGTGGTGGCCAAAGCAGGCGGCATGGTGCTGGAAATGGATGCGGCGGCAGGTCAGGCAAAGGTGAAACCCGGTGACATGGTAGCGCAGGGTGAAGTGCTGATTTCAGGCACCGTGACGATGGAAGGGCCACAGTACTCCGACGTGCCGCCCCGGTATCTCTACGTCCACGCAGACGGTCGGGTTTGGGCGCGGACCTGGCGCACCGTGCAGGCAGCCATGCCTTTGACTACCGCCACAAAACATTACACCGGGCGGGAGAAGTCCCGCTGGTCGGTGACAGTACTGGATAAACGCATCAATTTTTTCGGAAACAGTAGCATTTCGTGGCCGGAATATGATAAAATAAGTGAAACACATGTTGCCACCCTGCCCGGAGGTCAGGTCCTGCCCCTGTCCGCGACCCGGGAAACGCTGAAGCAGTGGGAATCTGTCCCGGTTTCGGTGGACTTGACTGCCGCCCAGCAACTGCTGGAGGAACAACTGACCCAACGGTTGGAACAACTGGTTAGGGAGGACGGGCAGGTAGTGTGCGTGGACTGGTCCGCCAAGGTGGCGGACGGAGTGTTGACCGTCACCGGCGTGGCTGAGTGCCGGGAGCAAATTGGAGTGAAGAAGTAAACGCCGATCAAAGTTGCCTGCGGCAGCTGGCGGAAAATTTTGGTGCTAAATGCGTTGTGATTTTTTGAAATAAACAAATTACTCCTGCAAAATCACGCCTTTTTATCCCGTAAAATTTTCTCGTCATCTGCTCTTGTCAATTTGACCTGCGCTTACTTTGAGTGCCGACTAAAGATAGTTGGGGGAAGTAACAAATGATCGAACAGAGTATCAGCATCGAGCGCGTGGAAGAGGCCATCAACATCTTCGGCTCTTTTGATGAGAATATCCGCATCATCGAGCAGGAGCTGGCCGTCAGTGTCATCAACCGGGACTCCATGCTGAAAGTCACCGGCGAGGCAGAGGGGGTCATGTACGCCGTCAAGGCGCTGGAGGCCCTCATGTCCCTGTCCTCCAAGGGAGAGGTCATCAACGAGCAGAACGTGCGCTATATTCTCCAGCTGGTGCGGGAAGGACGCGAGACCCAGATCAGCCAGCTGGCCGGTGACGTGCTGTGCATTACCGCCAAAGGTAAGCCCATCAAGGCCAAGACTCTGGGCCAGAAGAAGTACGTGGAGGCCATCCGTGACAACGTGGTGACTTTGGGTATCGGCCCTGCCGGCACGGGCAAGACCTATTTGGCCGTGGCCGCCGCTGTGGCCGCCTTCCGCGCCAAGGAGATCAACCGCATTATTCTAACCCGCCCGGCGGTGGAGGCGGGCGAGCGCCTTGGCTTCCTGCCCGGTGACCTGCAGTCCAAGGTGGACCCCTACCTGCGCCCTTTGTACGATGCCCTGTTTGACATGCTGGGTGCGGAGACCTATCAGAAGTATCTGGAGCGGGGGAACATCGAGGTGGCGCCCCTTGCCTATATGCGCGGCCGCACTTTGGACGACTCCTTCATTATTTTGGATGAGGCACAGAACACCAGCCGGGAACAGATGAAGATGTTCCTGACCCGTTTGGGTTTCGGCTCCAAAATCGTCATCACCGGCGACATTACCCAGATCGACCTGCCTGCCGATAAGGTGTCCGGCCTGCGGGAGGCTATGCGGGTACTCAAGGGCGTGGAGGATATCGCCATCTGCCGCCTGAACGAGTCCGACGTGGTGCGCCACGCTCTGGTCCAGCGCATCATCAAGGCGTATGAGGTGGACGAGGACCGCAAGGAAAAGGGGAAGAAATAACATGACCCATCAAATCATATTTGAGACCGAAGTGCCTGTCCCCGACGGGCTGGAAGAACAGTTTGACCGGGTTATCTGCGCCGTACTGGAAGCGGAAAACGTGACTTGCGAGTGTGAGGTGAATGTCCTTGTCACCGACGACGAGGGAATACATTCCATCAATTTGGACATGCGCGAGGTAGACAGTCCCACCGACGTGCTGTCATTCCCTATGTTTGACCTGACTGCCGGGGAAAAACCCACCGCAGAGGATGCCGACCCCGCCACCGGCCTTGTGCCGCTGGGGGATATGGTCATCAGTCTGGAGCGAGCCACGGCGCAGGCGCAGGAGTTCGGCCACAGCGTTCAGCGGGAGGTCTGTTACCTCACCGTCCACTCCATTCTGCACCTGCTGGGCTACGACCACATGGACGAGGGAACTATGAAAGCACAGATGCGGGGCAGGGAGGAAAAAATCCTTTCCGTCCTTGGGATCACCAGAGAATAATTGCTCGAGAGAGGATCGATGTTATGTCAACCATCAAAAAATCCGGAATTATCACCATCTGCGGCCGCCCCAATGTGGGCAAGTCCACCCTGACCAACGCTTTTGTGGGGGAGAAGGTGGCCATCGTCACCAACAAGCCCCAGACCACCCGCAACCGCATCTGCGCCATTCTCAATCGTGGGGAGAGCCAGTTTGTGTTCATGGACACCCCCGGTCTGCACAAGGCCCGCACCCGGCTGGGCGACTACATGGTCAATGTGGTCAAGGAGAGCGTATCCGACGTGGACGCCATCCTGCTGCTGGTGGAGCCTATCGCCAACATCGGCGCGCCGGAGCAGGAGCTGATCGGCCGCATCAAGCAGCTGGGCTGCCCGGCGGTGCTGGTAATTAACAAGGTAGATACTTTGGAGAAAAAAGAGGCGCTGCTGGAGGTCATTTCCGTTTATCAGCAGGCCCATGAGTTCAATGCCATCGTCCCCATTTCAGCCCGGGAAAAGGAGGGTGTGGAGGACCTGTTGAACCTGTTGGAGGGTTACCTGCCCGAGGGTCCTCAGCTGTTCCCGGAGGATATGGTCACCGACCAGCCCGAGCGGCAGGTCATGGCGGAAATTCTGCGTGAAAAGCTGCTGCTGTCTCTGGACAAAGAAATCCCACACGGCACGGCGGTGGAGATCACCCGATTTGTGGAGCGGGACGATGAGGTCATCGAGTGCGACGCCACCATCTACTGCGAGAAGAACAGCCACAAGGGCATCATCATCGGCAAGGGCGGTGCCATGCTGAAAAAGGTGTCCACCCGGGCCCGTCAGGATATGGAAAAGTTCATGGGTACCAAGGTCTTTTTGCAGACTTGGGTGAAAGTCAAGGAAAACTGGCGTGATAACCCCGCCGCTATTCAGAATTTCGGCTATAAGCAGGAGTAATATTTCCCTTGCATGAAGCCTGCCGCCCCTCACATACTGAATGTGAAAGGCGGTGGCGGGAGATGGATACACAGGGACTTTGGCAGTTGTTTTGTCAAACGGGCCAACCCATGGTTTGGGTTGCCATGCGGCAGGAAGAGAGCAGACAGAGCGCCGCGAATGAGAAAGAGGTATCGCCATGCACATGGTTACCCAAGCCTTAGTGCTGCGGGAAGTGAATTATAAAGAGGCAGACAAGGTTTTGACTGTGCTGACCCGGGACAACGGCAAGATGACCCTGTCTGCCCGTGGCTGCCGGAAAAAGGGCAGCGCCATCGCCGCCGCCAGCCAGCTGCTGGTGTGGTCGGAGATGACTCTGTACGAGTATCAGGGGCGCTGGGCCATTAAAGAGGCGGCCACCGACCGGGACTTTGCAGGTGTACGCGGCGATATTGAAAAGCTGGCGCTGGGCTGCTACTTTGCGGAGGTGGGGGAGCTGCTGGCGGTGGAGGATATTCCTTCTCCGGAACTGCTGTCCCTGCTGCTGAACAGCCTGCACGCCCTTGACAAATTGGACAAGCCCCTGCCCCTTGTGAAGGCGGCCTTCGAGCTGAAAGCCATGTGCCTTGCGGGGTACGAGCCGATCATGGATGCCTGTGCCATCTGCGGCTGCCAGCCGGAGCAGCCTCAATTCCACCTGAGCGAGGGCGTGCTGCACTGCGCCGCCTGCCGGGAGGAGGTGGGGGAGGGTATTTCCATGCCCCTGACGGCTGCAGCGGTGGAGGCCATGCGCCACGTGGCCTACGGTGATCCAAAGCGGTTGTTCTCGTTCCAACTGGATGAGGTGTCGCTCCAACAGTTCGGCGATGCCTGCGAGGCCTACGTGCTGACCCAACTGGAGAGGGGGTTTGGTACGCTGGATTTTTATAAACAGGTACATTTATAATTCCATAATGGAGAATCAGAATTCCGGCAAGGTTTCTTGCCGGAATTCTTTATGATTAAAACTATTTGGAAGACGGGATAACAGCATCTAATTAAATATAGATTTAAAAAATATTAAAATCTATATTGACAAGAGATAGGAAATGATGTATCATGCAATCGAGAGGTGATGAACATGAACCGGCCGTTCTTAAAATGCCCGGCTTGTCAGGGTGCACTCCATATATCTGCCCTGCGTTGCCCTGATTGTGATTTAGAACTGAAGAATGCATTTAGGTTTAGCGAATTCGACTGCCTTGGGGAAGAACAACTTCAGTT
>JAFQBN010000003.1 GCA_017416685.1 Oscillospiraceae bacterium | reverse complement strand
TCCACATCGAATATGACGGCATCGGCTTTATCCCTTTGGAAGAACTTGCGAAAAAGGAAACGGCGTGACCGAAGTCACGCCGTCCCTTGAAAACAGTCGTTTTCAAGCATTTTTCAAAATAACTGTTTTACGAAGCCCCGTGTATAGCGGGGGGTATTTCTTTTTCGGGCATAGCCCTAATATTACTGGCTGCGCACAAGTGCGCCTTTTGTTGGCCTGCCAGCCGTGCATCTGTTACTTGCTGCCCGTAAACGGGTCCCTCGGGTCAAATACACTTAACTGGTCGCTTTCTGCATCTTTTTGCAATTGTTCCGCTACCTACATACTATCACAATCGGAGGATTCTTTTCATCGCTTAAGCTTTTTTGAATCACGCGACTATCGCGTGGTTTTCGTTATACAAAAAGGCAGCCTGACTCCTTCGTGGAATCAGGCTGCTTTTATAAAAGTTCCTCTTCATCCTCCATGTGAAGGCAATGGACTTTCAAGTGGTTCAGCACCGGCTGTAACTGTTGGGGTTCCAGCCAAAGGGCAAGGTTTTTCTTCCCTCGCAGCTCGATACGCTGCTTGGAATCTTTAATCTCCATCACGCGCACATGGTCAAAGCGCACCTCACGCAGGGCGCAAACCCGCACTGCCGGCTGACTCTGTCCGCCCACCCAAACAGCAAAGGCGTGGGTCACCTTCTCTTTTCTGGTTTTCCCCTTGACCTGCTGACAGGATGCAGTCTGATCGTCCAGCGTGTACACCAGGCAGATATACCGTCCGTTTTCCAGCAGCCGCACACCGAACATCACCAGCGCCAATGCCGCCGCTGCCCCTATTAAAGACAGCTGGGCCATCACAATCGTAAAGATGCCGGCGTCCGGCGGCAGGCGCAGAAACATCGCCCCCACAACAAGTGCTGCCGCCACATATTTCCAAAGCAGGCTCAGCAGCACCGTGGGTTTCTTTCGCTGGTCGATTTCATATACCCAACGCAGCTTTCCGTCGGTGCAGTAAATAAGTCCCTCAGGACTGACATGGGATGTTCCGCCGGGGCGGACATGGCCGGGAATGTTGTTCATTGGAACGCCTCCGTTCTACACGGTTTCTTCCGTTATTATATCCCCCGCCAACCACAATTGCAAGCCGCCCACTCCCGCTCCCCTCTCCACGGATTTTTTGTGCATTCTTCCTCATTGACAGAAGCACGGGAATAAGATAGAATGATGTCAGAAAAAGAAAACCTTTGCATGACTGACGGATCAGCGGATTAACCGCAAGGGAATGCAAAAGGCGAAACGGCCGACCGTCTGGGCAAGTCAGTTCACGCTGATTTGCCCACTTTTTGTTTTTGGGAGGAAATAGATATGACACACGAAAACTGGAACGGCTTCCGCCCCGGCGTCTGGCAGGACGAAATCAATGTCCGCGACTTTATCCAGACCAACTACAAGGAATACCGCGGTGATGAGGCTTTTTTGGCCCGTGCTACTGACCGCACCGAGGCTCTCATGGCCAAGGTACGGGAATTGTTCCGGCAGGAACGAGCCAAGGGCGGCGTGCTGGACATCGATACCGAGACCGTCTCCTCCCTGACCAGCTATGCCCCCGGCTACATCGACAAGGATAATGAACTGATCGTGGGCATGCAGACCGATGCCCCCCTCAAGCGGGGCGTCAACCCCTTCGGCGGCATCCGCATGGCCCGTCAGGCCTGCAAGGCCTACGGCTACCAGCTCAGCGACAAGGTGGAGGAGGAATTCAAGTTCCGCACCACCCATAACACCGGTGTGTTCCGTGTCTATACCGACGAAATGCGCGCCGCCCGCAGCAGCCATGTCATCACCGGCCTGCCCGATGCCTACGGCCGCGGCCGCATCATCGGCGATTACCGCCGGGTGGCCCTGTACGGCGTGGACCGCCTGATCGAAATGAAGCAGGCAGACAAGGCCGAAATGGGCAAGCAGGATTTCAATGCCGACGTGGCCCGCGCCTGTGAGGAGCTGTACCAGCAGATCACCTTCCTCGGCTATATGAAGGAAATGGCCGCCATGTACGGCTGCGACATCTCCCAGCCTGCCAAGGATGCCCGCGAGGCCATCCAGTGGACCTATTTTGCCTATCTGGCCTCCATTAAGGAGCAGAACGGCGCTGCCATGTCTCTGGGCCGCGTCAGCACCTTCTTCGACATCTATATCGAGCGCGACCTGAAGCGCGGCACACTCACCGAAGCTCAGGCCCAGGAGCTGATGGACGACTTTGTCATCAAGCTGCGTATCGCCCGCCACCTTCGCACCGCCGAGTATAATGAGCTGTTTGGCGGCGACCCCATGTGGATCACGGAAGCCGTGGGCGGCATGGGCGAGGATGGCCGCAGCCTTGTTACCCGCAGCAGCTTCCGCTTCCTGAACACCCTGTACACTCTTGGCTCCGCTCCCGAACCCAACATCACCATCCTCTGGTCCACCCAGCTGCCGGAGGCGTTCAAACGCTTCTGCGCCAAGGTGTCCATCGACACCGACTCCATCCAGTACGAAAATGACGATCTTATGCGTCCCCTCTACGGCGACGACTACGCCATTGCCTGCTGCGTATCCGCCATGCGTGTGGGCAAGCAGATGCAGTTCTTCGGTGCCCGCTGCAACCTGGCCAAGCTCCTGCTCATCGCCCTGAACGGCGGCTATGACGTACCCAGCGCCATGCACCTCGGCCCCCAGATGGGTGTGATGGAGGGTGACGAGCTGGACTTCGACGCCGTCATGAAGCGTTATGACGAATACATCGCATGGCTCATGCGTCTGTACGTCAATACCATGAACGTCATCCACTATATGCATGATAAGTACGCCTACGAAAAAACCCAGATGGCCCTCCACGATACTGAGGTGGAGCGGCTCATGGCTTTTGGCGTAGCCGGTCTGTCCGTAGTGGCCGACTCTCTGTCCGCCATCAAGCACGCCAAGGTGCGCCCCATCCGCAATGCCGACGGCTTTATTGAGGACTTCGAGACCGTGGGCGACTTCCCCAAGTACGGCAACGACGACGACCGGGTGGACCTGCTGGCCAAGGATTTGACCCACAAGGTCATCACCGAGCTGCGCAAGACCCCCACCTACCGGGGCGCCATCCACACCCTGTCTATCCTGACCATCACCTCCAACGTGATGTACGGCAAGAATACCGGCGCCACCCCCGATGGCCGCGGCGCGGCCCAGCCCTTCGCCCCCGGTGCCAATCCCATGCACAACCGGGAAGAGAACGGCGCACTTGCCTCTTTGAACTCCGTGTCCAAAATCAGCTATGACGACTGCCGTGACGGTGTGTCCAACACCTTCTCCATCACTCCGGAGACTCTGGGCAAGACCGCCGACGAGCGCAAGACCAATCTGGTCTCCATTCTGGACGGCTACTTCACCAAAAAGGCCCACCACATCAACGTCAACGTCATGAACCGGGAAACTCTGCTCAAGGCGTATGAAAATCCCGAAGCCTACCCCAACCTGACCATCCGTGTGTCCGGCTATGCGGTAAACTTCAACAAGCTCTCCCGGGAGCAGCAGCGGGAGGTCATCAGCCGCACCTTCCACGAGGCCATGTGATGCAGGTCCATTCCATCCAGTCCCTCGGGACGCTCGACGGGCCCGGCGTGCGCTTTGTGGTGTTCGCACAAGGATGCCCCCTGCGGTGCAAGTGCTGCCACAATCCCGACACTTGGGACTTTGCAGGCGGCAAGGAGTTTTCCGTCCAAGAATTGGCCAATCGCGCCGGGCGATACAGGGAGTATTTCGGCTCCGAGGGCGGCATCACCGTCTCCGGCGGCGAGCCACTGCTGCAGGCGGCAGAGGTGAGCGAACTGTTCTCCCTGTGCAGGGCGCAGGGTATCCATACTTGTTTGGACACCTCCGGCTGCGTGCTGAACGCCGATGTGCGGGACCTGCTCTCCGTCACCGACCGGGTGCTGCTGGACATCAAGTACACCAACGATGCCGATTATCGCGCCCATGTTGGCTGCGCTCTCGCCCCGGTGCTGGACTTTCTCAACCTGTTGAACGAGCGAAACATTCCCACCACCCTGCGGCAGGTCATCATCCCCACCCTGAACGATACCGAGGATAACATCCGTGCCTTGGCCCAAATCCGGGACGCCCACCCCTGTGTGGACAAGGTGGAGCTGCTCCCCTTCCGCAAGCTGTGCCACACCAAATACGAGGCGCTGGATATCCCCTTCCCCTTGGAAAACACCCCCGAACCCTCCGCGGAAACCATGGCTGCGCTGAATGCCCACTTGGCACAGCCTACATAATCGATATGCAAGGCTGCCTGAATGGAACTTCTTCTACTCAGGCAGCCTTTCGTCATATGTGTTTTCTGCATGCTCAGCCCAAAAATTTATATAGCCATTTCTTCCAAATCTCTTGTGTTTTCACGGGTTCTGTGTTATGCTCCAAGCAAGAAACCCCAAATATTACGGGGGTTTTCCCCGTTTTTCCGCACTTTATGGATGATTTGATGTTTTTTATGGACAATCCGTTATGTTCAAGAGGAGGAGATTTTATGGATCCCAAAACCCACTATACCCCAACAGAAAACGGCTATGCCATCAACGGCAGCTGCGAGCTGTTCAACCGCACTCTTTACGGTTCCCACAAAAACGATGACAACACTGCCCGTTTCTTCACCTTTGCCGGTGACACCCCCCAGTTCATGGGTGCCGTCACCGACTGGGCAGTGAACCCCGTCACCTATCAGGAGAAGTCCGGCGTGCTGGTCAGCGGTCTTGCCATCACCCCCGGCCGCCCCTTCGGCTTCTACTACACCGACAAGATCGACCAGACCTCCCGCTGGTTCCATAACTCCGAGGATGTACTGGCCGAGTTCAAAAACGGCTGGATGGAGTACGAACTGAGCCAGATCTCCTCCTGGTTCCCCGACGTGGATGTGAAGATCGAAGCCTACCCCCTCCTGCCCGAGGACGGCTATCTGGTCCACTACCGCATCACCACCAACCAGCGGTGCTTCTTCGCCGCCGGCTTCGGCGGCATCACCGAGATGCAGGGCCGCTTTGAGATGAAGGGCGAACCCCGCCGCTACTTTACCGCCGACAATACCAAGGGCAATACCGTGGAACTCGGCACCAACCGCGCCCTCATCAAGCACACCGACGGCAAGACCATGCGGGTAGCCACCAGCTTCCCCGCCGACTTCAGCATCGGCTCTGCCAAGGCCATGGCCGACATCTACCCCAGTGTCTTCCTGGGCAGCGAAGCGGAAAACGAAGACGATCAGGTGGTCAAGATCTCCGCCCCCATCGAGCCGGGTCAGACTCTGGACGGCTACATCATCGCCATCCGGGACGAGGACGAGTCCGTGCTGGACCGCTGGCTGGCCATGGACGACCCCATCGCCTACATCAAGTCCCAGATCTATGCCAAGTTTGCCTGCATCGACGTGAACACCCCCGATCACCCCATGGACCTGACCGTGGTGCCCAACGTCATCGCTCTGGACGCCTCCTGGCATAAGGACGCCTTTAACCACGGTGCCTTCGCCTACCACAACCCCTACCTGGGCTGGCGCAACTGGTACGCCCCCACCGCCATGCACTGGAACGAGCGGGTGGAAAAGACCATCGATATGTGGACCAGCTACATCACCCACGGTGACCCCAAGGACGAAAAGGTAGTTCACGATACCAACCCCGTCATTCCCGAGGGTCAGAAGGGTTACTCCGCTTCCCGCTCCACCATCGAAAATGCCGTGGGCCGTCTGCCCGCCTACTTCGGTCCCAAGGGCGAGCCGCTGTACGGCCCCTACAACATGCAGGAGTGCGCCCTGGACATGATGCTGTACTACATCGAGTGGTCCGGCAACTTCGACTTCGCCGCCAAGCACTTTGACGATATGTGCGCCATGGTGGACTTCGAGACCCGCGTCTTCGACCCCGACAACGACGGTCTGTATCAGAGCATGCTGAACACCTGGATCTCCGACGGCCACAACTACAACGGCGCCGGCTGCACTCAGGCCACGGCCTACAACTACCGGGCCAACCTGGAGCTGTCCCGGATCGCTGAGAAGATCGGCCGGGACGGCAAGCGCTTTGCCGAACGCGCTGACAAGATTAAAAAAGCCATGGAGGAAAAGCTGTGGATGCCCCAGGAGGGTGTCTATGCCGAAAGTCTGGACACCGTCGGCAACCGCCTGCTCCACCCCGCGCTGGAGCTGCCCACCGTCTACCACCCCATCGACTCCTTCATGGTGGACCACCGTAAGGCGTACCGCACCCTGCGCTACACCGAAAAGCACCTCAAGAGCATTACCACCCCCGGCCGCGGCGGCCGCCTGTCCTACTCCTCCACCTGGCTGCCCAAGCAGTACTCCAGCTGCGGCCTGTTCCCCTCGGAGAACTGCCATCTGGCTCTGGCCTACTTCCAGGTCGGCCTGAAGGAGCAGGGCAAAAAGCTGCTGGACGGCGTGACCGACTGCTTCTTCACCGGCCGCAACCCCGGCATGGCCCCCCATATCCAGTCCAACCGCTGCACCTCCGACTTGGGTGACTCCGACTTCACCGATACCTCCAGCATGTACCTGCGCATGGTCATGGAGGGTCTGTTCGGTATCCGCATCAACGCTGTGGAGGGTTACGTCCACATCCAGCCCGGCCTGCCCTCCGAGTGGGAGCATGCCAGCCTGACCCTGCAGGACATCGCCCTGCACTACCACCGCCGCGGCAATGAAGAGACCTTCAATGTCCACTGCGACCGCACCGAGACCAAGCGTTTCCGCATCCCCATGCGTGCAGCCGATGTGGAGCTGGTCCTGCTGGACGGCGAGGTCGTCCCCTATGAGATCGAGGCCGGCGTCAACAACAGCTTTATTATCGTCAAGGCCGACAAGACGGGCAAGTTCCAGCTGCGTGTCATTCACGGCAAGCGCCCCATCCCCACCGTGTCCGTCGCCGACACCGTTCTGGCCGGCAGCCGCCTGGTGGCCCAGGTCAAGGGTGGCACCCTGACCGAAGTTTACGACGTGTCCGAGACTCTGGAGGACATCTCCATCGTGGGCAGTAAAGTCTATGCCACCGCTAAAGACGCCGCCGGCGACCACACCCTGTTCCTGCGCGTGAGCGCCGGACAGTACGATGCCTGGCTGGCCGCCGATTACGACATCGCGGCGGAAGATGTCGAGGAGACCCCGCTGGAGGATAAGCCCTTCACCCCCGTAGATATCTCCGAATTCTTCAACTGCAGCACCACCGAGCTGCACAAGCAGGTCTACCTGCACCCCCTGCCCGAGGGCTTTGCAATGCGCCTGTTCAAGAACGGCCGCGCCGCCCACAACTGGAGCCAGTGGGGCCACCGCGGTCTGCACGTGGATGACTCCGGCCTGCGCAGCTGCGGCGGCACCGTCGTCTCCCGCTCCGGCATCCCCTTCAACACCCCGGCCGAGGGTGACAACCTGGCCTGCGTGTCCATCTATGACCGCTTCCCCACCGCCACCACCTTCCCCCTGACCGGCAAGGGTCAGGAGGTCGCCGTGTGCTTCATCGCCAGCACCTACTGGATGCACACCGGCGTAGAGAATGTCCGCTTCACCGTCACCTATGCCGACGGCACCACCGAGGATACCTCTCTGGTCTATCCCATCAGCATCGATGACTGGATGACCTCCGCCCTGACCACTCAGGCGGAAAATCTCTACATCAGCAACTTCAACCACGCCACCGTCAAGCGCATCCGCATCAACCCCAATAAGGAGCTGGCCTCTATCAAGGTCGAGGCCATCGCCAACGAGGTGATCCTCGGCGTGGTAGGCATCAGCGTCAGCCGTTAAACCGTACAATCAAAAAAACACGTCCCACAGCTGATTGGCTGTGGGACGTGTTTTTTACATAACAAACATCTCGTTGTCTTCCGTCACCCGAATGGGCAACGTCCATTCAGACACCGTTCTTACGTCAGTTTTCTCAGTCCTTTGGGATAGTGGTTCTTGGCCCGACCATTGGATACCTTCACACCGCCCACAGTGCAGCCGTTGGTGGTCACCACAGCCCAGCCGTTTTCGCAGTCCACCGCGATCTCTTCCCCGTGGAGGTACCGCTCCAGTTCCGGGCTGTCGGGGGTAAGTTCGATTTTCCGCTTGAACTGTCTGCCCATCGCCATAAAAAACTGGTGATGGGGCTGGACGTAATTTTTCCGGATCTCTCCGATGGTCACACCGCAGGAAAAGGCAGCCTTCTTGTCCATCACCGCCGCAGGGGCGGCGTAAACGGGATTGCCGTTGTACACGGACAGCTGCTCCGGGTCATAATCCACAAGGGTCTCGTTCAGAAACTCCACCACGACCGGGTCAACTTTCCCCGTCTGCTTTTTTGCCGGAACTGACCGCGGCACACAGGGCCGCCTGTCGCGGAGTACCGCCATAAACTGCCCCTCTCCCCTGCTCTTATGGGGGTAAAATCTCCGCGCATAGTGAAGTGTTTGGCAGGTGCAGCCGTCGTAGCTGATTCCGTCGTCGGTATGGTTTTTAACGGCATCACGCACCGGAATCAGTTCAAAGTCCGGATTTTTCTGCAAGAAGTCGTCCACCACCATCTCATTTTCCTCCGGCGAGAAGGTACATGTGGCGTAGACAATATATCCTCCCGGGCGCAGGGCCGCGGCCGCCTGCTCCAAAATGCCCTTCTGCCGCTGCGCGCAGTGCAGCACGTTTTCCACGCTCCACTCGCTGACAGCGGTATCGTCTTTGCGGAACATACCCTCACCGGAGCAGGGCGCATCCACCATGATCATGTCGAAGGTCTCCGGGAACAGCTGTGCAATGCGCCCCGGGTCCAGACAGGTGGTGGCGGTGTTGCGAAATCCCAGCCGTTCCACATTCCCCGTCAGGATCTTACACCGGGATGGAACAATTTCGTTGGCGATCAGCACACCGTCCTCCCCCAGTTTGTTTCTCAATTGGCTGCTTTTGCCGCCCGGGGCGGCGCACAGGTCCAAAATCCACCAATCGGGTTGGATCTCCAGACACTCCGCCGTAGCCATGGCACCGGGGTCCTGCACGTAGATCATCCCCGCGTGGTGGAAGGGGTGGTTGCCCACTTTATCGTAGTTGAGGTAAAATCCGGTCTCCACATAGGGGATGTGTTCGGAGGAAAACGGGTCGATCTCAGCAAACTCCTCCACGGATATTTTTTCCGTATTGACACGGAACGCACGTACCGCGCTTTGGTCAAAGGACGCCTCGTAAAGGCGGTATTCCTCCTCACCCAGCAGCCGCTTCATGCGCTGTACAAATTCAGCCGGTAATGTCTTCACTGCCCGTCACCGTCCAACTCCATTTCCACGTGCAGCATTCCCATAGCCACCGCCGTCACTGCCGCCGTTTCCGCCCGCAGGGTGCGCTGTCCAAGGGAAACCACCGCCGCGCCCCCCGTGCGGGCCAGCTCGATTTCCTTCTCATCAAAGCCGCCCTCCGGGCCGATGAGAATGCCTACGGACATGCCGGGTTTGATACGGCCCAGCGCCTCGCGGGTGGCGACCATGCCCCGCTCGTTTTCGTAAGGAACAAGGAACAGATCCAGTTCGGCCGCCCGTTCTATAGCCTGCCTGTAGGTCAGTACGTCGAAAACCTCGGGGATCACATTGCGCTTGCTCTGCTTGGCAGCACTCTCCGCAATGGCCTGCCAGCGCTCCCTCTTGGATTTTTTCTTCTTGTCGTCCAGCTTCATCACACAGCGGCTCATCTCCACCGGAATGATACCCGCCACGCCCAGCTCCACAGTTTTCTGGATAATGAGTTCCAGCTTGTCCCCTTTGGGCAGACCCTGAAACAGGTAAAACCGCACGGAAAGCTCCGTATTCCGGTAGTCTTCCTCCACAATTTCCGCTTCCACAGTATCTTCACCCATCTGTGTCACACGGCACAGGCTGCTGGTGCCGCCGCAGCTGACCAGAAAGATATCTCCCACCTGCATGCGCAGCACGTTGCAGATGTGATTATGATCCTTTCCGCTGATTTTGAAGCTGCCGCCTATGCGCGCGCTCTCATCCACAAAAAAGTTATACATACCGTATCACTCCCGGTGTTTGTATTGACATCAATGTATCATAAACCACTGTTTTTTTCAAGTAATACGGCGCAAGACCCCGCAGTCCGTTTGGACTGCGGGGTCTTGCAAGGAAACACAGGAAGAAAGCAGAATAATTATTTGGCGCTGAGATAATTCATCAGCATCTGAGCGGTCTGTGCGCGGGTGGCGCTGGCGGTAACGGAGTCGTACTCCATACCCTTGAACAGCCCCTGCTCCACCGCCCACTTCAGGGCGGGCCGGGCCCAGTCGCTGCACGCGCCGAAACCGGAGATGTCGCCGTTACCTGCAGGCTTGCCGGCGTAGTTGTGGAGGATAACCGCAACCTGCTCCAGGCTGACGGCGTCATTGGGCTTGAACCAGCCGCCGCCGTAGCCGGACACCACGCCCTTATTGCTGCCCCAGGTGACGGCGTTGTTGAACCACTGGTCACTGGGTACATCCTTGAAGCTGTGCTTCTGACCATTCAGGGCGGGCTGGCCCTCCTTGTTGTACAGCACCTGCACCACCATGGCGCGGGTCAGGGTATCGTTGGGGCCGAAGGTGAAGGCGTTGTAGCCACTCATGATCTTGTTGTCAATGACATAGTCCACGGCATCGTAGTACCAATCGTTGGCACCCACATCGGTCATGGCGTCGGCACCGCTGACCTGCTGCTGGGTGATGGTCAGGTTGTCCAGCAGGGTGACGTGGTCCTCGTTAAGCTTGGAGTAGAAGGACATACGCAGCTTGGCCGTGTTATCGGTGGGCAGCTCCTCCTCCTGAACGCTGTACTGCCAGCCGGGCTCAGGAGAACCCTTGGGCCACACTTTAACATACAATCCGCCGTTGACGCGGGCAATCTTCATGGTGTTCCAGATGCCAACCTCGTTGCTAAGGAATGTTGGGGAATTTGTATTCTCACCGGTCCCGGCATCCTTGTGCTGGATACGGAAGCGGTCACCGTTCATTTGGATAAAGCCGTACACATCCGTGTCCTGCCACAGGGTGATGTAGATCCATCGGTCGGGGTTACCGTCCTTGGGCAGGAAATCAAACTGCACGGTGTAGTCACCGGTGATGGGGGTGTTCACCTTAAACCAGGCCTGCTTGGAGTTTTTGGAGATCAGCTGCAAGTACTTATTGCCGTTCTCCTCCACCACATTGTAGTAGTTGAGGCCCGCAGTGGGTTCCTGCCCGGCGATGCCCTCATAACCCTTGGCGGTCATCTCGTTAAAGAACGTATTCTCGCCCACGGTGTAATTCTCAAAATCATCCTTAAAGATGACTTTCTTCTCGCCCCGGCCCACGATCTCGGCAGGGGCCCCTGCCACCTTGTAGGTAACAGAGCCGCTGACACCGGCGGCAGAAGCGGTAATGGTGACCGTGCCGGCACCTACGAAGTTGACCGTTCCCTGCTCATCCACAGTGGCGATGGCGGGATTGCTGGTGGTCCAGGTAAACTGTCCGGTCAGATCTGCAGGGTTAACCGTACCGGCCACAGCACTCTTACCGGTGGTGGTTTCCTCGTTCTTCGCCATAGTCAGGGTGGCTCTGCGTGTGACCTTCACCTCGCCCAGTTCCACACCACTGCCGCCAAAGACGGCTTTGCCGCTGTTGGTGGCGGTTCCGCCCTTCACAGCAGTCCAATCCTCGGGTTCCATCCCGCCCACAGGCCACGCCTTGACATAGGTGGCGCCGTTGGTAACGGCCATGCGCAGCTCGGTGGCCTTGTCGGCCTCGATGCCATACTGGCCGGGGGCAAACTCCACCTTGGCGCCGTTGGCCGCGGTAACAGTCAGCTTGCCCTTCTCGGCGAAGGTAGCGGTGGTGTTCAGGGTGTGGGAGAAGGGCAGGTCGTCACCCACGGTCAGGTTGGCAGAGTCGGGGGTGATCTCCTTCAGTGTGAACTCCGCCGCGCCGCTGCACAGCTCGGGCAGCTGGAAGGCGGGGTCGTCGGGGTCAATGAACTTACCCACAATAGCGCGGAAGTGGGCATCGTACATGATGGTCAGGATCTGACCGTTCTGCAGCAGCTTGCTGGAGGGGTCACCACCATCGTGGGCGCCCTTGTAGTAATGTTCGTGAATTACAGTGGGTTGCGTGGCATCCCAGCCGGCATCAAAGTAGACCATTTGGCCCTTGGTATCACGCAGCTTAGCGGATTCAAAGGCCCAAGTGGCAAAGCCACGGTGCTCATCAATGTAGGCCCAGCCGGGCTGCTGCATATCGCCGTCAATGGTATGCACATGCTCCCAGGTGCGGCCTCGGTCATAGGAAATCTGGGCCTGACCGTTGGGGCGCACAAAGGCGTGGACCACATCACCGTCAGGATTGGGAGCAACAAAAGACGCCTCGTTCAGATCTGTACGCTTCTCGGGAACATAGTTCTCAAATTTAACATCGCTGAGGGTGACCCACTTCTGGGTGGCCACATCCCACTGCAGCAGCAGGGCCGCCACAACAGGAGTACCATACAGGGGGACCAGAATCTGGCCATTGGAGAAGTTGGCGATGTCGCCGCGCTTGATGCCGCCGTTGCCGGGGCAGTGCTGGGTGGTAACCCGCTGAGGCACGGACCAGTTGTCGCCGCCGTCGATGGAGTACATGATATAAGTACCCTCGGAGTTAGCGGTACCGGACTCCACATACTGGAACACCCAGAAGGTGTACAGCAGCACCTCATCCTCGGTGCCGTCGCCGTCCATGTCATAGTACATGATGGCGAAGTTGGGGTCGCGGGGATCCACAAAGTAGGTGTAGTCGCCGGCACCGGCCTTCACGCGATCATAGCGGTCATACAGACCGGGGGTGATGCCCCACTCTTCAAACTCATGCTGGTCAATGGTCAGCACGGGGTTATCGTAGTCCCAGGTCTTGCCGTTGTCAGTGCTCTTCCAGATCTTCAGCCGGCCGGGACCTTCCTTGCCGTCCTGGGTGTAGTCACCGGTGTTTCGGGTGGGTACGTGGACGGTACACTCGTAGGCAGTGGTGTAGATTGTACCGGCCTTATCCACCACCAGGTCGCCAAAGTGCAGGGTCAGGGGCGCGTTCACCTGGCCCACAGTTATATCGTCGGGGTCAGGGGTGGTTTCCTCGACAGTAATCGGCTTGGGTGCAGGCAGCATGGCAGGTGCCTTGGTCATATCGGCACAGGCGGCCTCCACACTCTTGCGGATCAGAGCCAGGTTGCCCTCGGTATTGTTATAGTTGGGATCATTGGGCCAATTGCTGCTTTGATCCTTCTTGTCGGTATCCAGGAAGGGCTTGATGGCCTCTGGAGTAATCTTGTTCAGGTCTGCGTTGGGGAACAGCACCTTCAGCACCGTCATGGCGGCGGTCAGGCGGCCGGCCTGCAGGGACAGGTGGAATCCGTCGCGGGTCAGGTTATCGCCAAGGGCCGTGGCGCGGGCATTCTGAATGGCGGCGCCCACGGGGAACCAGCCGTCAAAGTCGGCCTTGTACTCGGCATCCTCGCCCAAAATGAACATATCCAGGCAGTCCACAATGGCGTTGTACATCAAATTCTGATTACTCTCGAAAAGATACTCAAAGTCGGCATCCTTCGTATCCGCCTCATTAGCCCAGGTCATGTTCCAGTACACCTTGGCCTTGGGCTGCACATCGGCCAGATAGTCCAGCAGATAGCGCAGGTCGGCGGTGAAGGTGGTGTTGATGCCGGACTCATTCACACCCTGCTGCAGCATGATAACATCCCAGTCCTGACTCTCCACAGCGGACTTAATGCTGCTCATACCGGAGGCGGCTTCCATCTCACCGGTCATGGGATTGCTCTTGTAGTAGCTGTACTCGGCGGCATTCTTGGCCAGATTGCGGGCATGCATACGCAGGGTAGCGCTGCCCAGATACAGATACCCGGCCTCCACACGCTGATTCACCAGCTTGGCAAGGTGGCTCAGGTAGTAGAAGGTATCGCGGCTGTAGCTGTTGCCGATGGAGAGAATGCGCAGAGGCTGCTCACCCACCTGAATGGTACTGCGGGCGATCAGGCCGGTAAAGTTGCCTGCAGAATCCTTGATAATGGCGGTGATCTTAGCGCTGCCAAAACCCTTAATGGTGGCCAAACCGGTCTGATCCACAGTGGCCACAGCCTCGTTGTCGGAAACCCAGGTGATGGTGTGTCCGGGAACGGCCAGATTCAGATCAAACTTGGTATCCAGCTCCACCTTTCGGGTCTTGCCGATCTCGGTTTCGGCCACCTTGATGAGGGGCTGCTTGGCCTTGACCGCGGCGCTCTCGCCCACGGACAGGCTGACCTGACGGGTCTCACCGGTGCCGTTTCCGTCCATGTCGGCCAGCTCTACGGTGACTGTACCCTGACCCACAGAACCCAGAACCAGGCCGCCGGTGGAGTCGGCCTTGCCCAAAGCGGGGTTGGAGAAGGTATAGTTGAACTTGGGGGCAGGCTGCTGCTTGGCCAGGTCCTGGCCGGTAAACACGGCATCCACACTTACGCGCTCACCGGGGTCGCCGTACAGCATGGCAGGCATCATCATGCTCTCATAGGGCTTGGTAACCTTAAAGTTATCCATGCGGACGGCATAGGCCACGCCGGGCTGATTGCGGTTGCGGGTCTGGAGGCGGGCCATCATGCCGCGGTCCAGCACCTCGGCAGAAAGGGCAGCGTTCTTGAACACGCACACGCCGGCCTCGGCATTGTCCGCAGGCTCGGCCTCGCCCTGTTTCCACACCTTGACCATAAATTTGCCGGGCTCCACGGACAGCTTGATGGTGTGCCACTCGTTGAGGGGAACCTTCATATTGTTGCCCTGTGCATCTTTCATGTTGGTGGTCACGTTGGTCTTGGTGGTGGTGGCGTTGGTGATGCCCTCCACCAGGCGGATATCAATGCCGCCGTCAATATAGACCAAGAGGCTACCGGGCAGGCCGGGGGTCATGCCGTCAAACAGGCCCAGTACGATGCCGGGAACAGAGCTTCCCGTAGAGGACGGCATATACAAATCAAGGGTAAGGGTATGGGCGCCGGAAACACGGGGGCCGTTGAAATAGGTGCCGGTCTTGTTGACGCTGACCAGTTCCAGCATCTTATTCCCCTTTTCCTCCACGATACCGTAGGTAGCATAGCTCTCACCACCGTAGGCGCCGTGGTTCGCCTCGGTAAAGCCGTTGTACTTGGCGTTCCTGAAGAACGTGTCGCGGCCCACGGGGTAGCCGCTGAAGTCGTCGTTGCGGACGACCCACTCCTTGCTGCCCAGATCAGCCGCAGCAGCAGGGGTTGCCACGGCAGGTACCATGCCGATGCACAACACCAGAGCCAGCATTGCGGAAAGCATCTTGTTGACCATTGTGTGTTTCATCTTCCTTCCTCCTGTTCATACCTGTTCCAGGTGTTACTCTTCCGTTGACAATGGGATGGTTTTCCTGTACCATAAAGTATCGTCATTTGCATGGTGATTACGCGATGATACCACCCTCGTCTTTGTCATTTTAACATCACGCGTTTTGTTTTGGAATATCCGGTTGGGCCGTGTTGTTTGCAAAAACGGCCTAATCGGTGCGCAGGAGGTTTTTACCATGCCCCGTAAGGAATTTGTTCGAACCACGATTGGAGATATCCGCCTTGAGCTGTTTGTTCCCGCACACGTACTTTTGACCTCTGGACACACTTGGGCCTTTGGGCGGCACAGCAATGCGGACTACGAGTTGCACATCGTCCGCCGGGGTACCTGTCGCGTGGACGTGGAGGGCACTGTGTACACCCTTCACGCAGGACAGGGGGTCCTGATCTCGCCGGACCGGTTTCACACCCCGGTGGACTATTCCCCGGATTTCCTGCGGATGGTCATGAACCTTTTCCCCGTTTCCGGCCGTCTGCTCCCCAACCCGGAGGAGCCCTGCGTGGTGGTGGATTTTCCCCCCTCCATCTCCGCCCTGCTGGATGAATTAATGGATGAGTTCGCCCATCCCGGCCCCTTCCACCAAAAGATGCTCGATTTGCTGCTCAGTCACCTGACCCTCCTTTTGCTGCGCCTGCTGGGCATTAAGGATACGGATGCTACGGCGGTCACCAACTCCGACCTCCGGGTGGATGTCATCGATTCCTTCTTTTCAAATTCTCTCGGTCAAAACGTGACGAAAGCGGAGCTCTGCAAGCGGCTGCACTTGTCCCCACGGCAGCTCCACCGCTTTTTGGAAAAACGATATGGCATGAGCTTTCGGGAAAAGCTGGCCAGCACCCGGATGACTCACGCGGGCTGGCTGCTGCGAAACACGGATCTGTCCATCCAGCAGGTCGCCCTGCAGGTGGGGTACACCTCTGTCCCCTCCTTCAGCCGCAGCTTTTCCCACTTCCACAACTGTTCCCCAAGGCAGTTCCGCCACCAGCAGGACACCCTCAATAACCGTACTGCCGGCGGCATGTAAACGAAAAACAAAGTGCAAACCCCCGCAGTCCAAATGGACTGCGGGGGTTTGCTTTGGAAATAGAGGAGAAGAAAGCAAATTAAATGCCGCGCAGATAGTTGGTCAACATCTGTGCTGTTTGAGCGCGGGTCGCCTGTTCGGTGGCATTGGTGAAGGGTACGTTTTCAAGCAGTCCCTGCTCCACCGCCCAGCGCAGGGCGTTGGCCGCCCAATCGCTGTGGCTGCCCACCTTGGTGAGGTCACCAAAGCCTGCAGGCGTGTTGGTATAGTTCCACAGGATGACCGCCACCTGCTCGATGGTCACGGCATCCTCGGGCTTGAACAGGCCGCCGCCGAAGCCGCTGACCACGCCGCGGTTGCTGCCCCAGGTAACGGCATTGTTGAACCACTGGCTCGTCGGCACGTCGGAGAAGCTGTGCTTCAGGCCGTTCAGAGCGGGCTGGCCTTCCTTGTTGTACAGCACCTGCACCACCATGGCGCGGTTCAGGGTGTCGTTGGGTCCGAACTTGTCGGCATTGTAGCCGCTCATGATACCATTCTCTACCGCGAAGCTGACGGCGTCGTAGTACCAGTCGCCCTTCTTCACGTCGGCAAAGCTGATGTTGTCGGTAGCACGCTTCAAAGGCTGAGTCAGCTCGGTGAAGTACACATCATCCACGTACAGCACGTCACTGGTACCGGCAGTAGCCTCGGTCTGCATGAACTGGATGGCAGTGATCTCACGCACCACATCCTCACGCATCTTACCCAGCATATACTCGCCGGTTTCCAACTTGATGTCGCTCATAAACTTACCATTGACATAGAGTTTGCCCATGTTGGCGGCAATGTCAAAGCTGACAGCGTAGTCATTCCAGCTGCCGGGCTCCACCTTGCCAACGGGGACGATCTCGTTGTCGTAGCACACGGCCACAGTACCGTCGCCCTTGACGGCCACAGCTGCCAAAGCATGCTGCATATGCACGAAGTTGTAGCCGGCCTTCAGCTCCAGAGCAAAGTAGTCGGTGTTGCCGGCAGGCACCATCATCTTGGCGCCAACCGTACCGTACTTCATAGAGGGAATCTGGCGGGTGGCATGGACAATGGAGCCGGGGTTGCGGTCATACAGCTTCATGGAGCGCTGTCCGGAGACGGAGGCCTCCTTGCTGTTTTCCAGGGTAATGCCGTCTATGGTCATCCAACCCTCAAACTTCAGGCTGGCAGACTCAAAGTCGTCGTAGCCGCCCTTGGTGTAGTTGATCATGTCGTGGAAGTCCTCGGCCAGGAAGCCGCCGGTGGCCGGCTCGGTAAAGCGGCGCAGCTGGCTGCCGGCGTAGAAGGCCACATAGGCATCCTTGCCGTCCTTGGTGAAGGTGATGCCGGGCTGGAACATATGGCTGTACATTTCTTCCAAACCGTCATAAGAGGTAGCAAAGGTCAGGTCCACGATGTGGTCAAAGGTCTTGTAGTTGTCACTGGTGGTAGCCAGATGCACAGGAGTACGGCGGTAGGAGAAAGCGCCCACGCCATTCATACTGGTCCACAGCAGCAACCGCTGACCGTTGTAGGTGGTCATCACGGGAGAAGTGTTGGATGCGATAACTCTGGAGTAGCCAGCCTCCCAGGTGGCGCCGTAGTCACTGGAGTAGGCCTCGTAGAAGTAGAAGTTACCCTCCTGTTGGGCGCGCATGAGCATGTACAGGCGGCCGTCATCCAACTGGGTCAGGGCAGGCTCGGTCACACCGTTCTCGGCGTTTGCCTTGGCGTCCAGGTCCATATAGATGTTCTCGCCGCAGATCCAGCTCTCGCCGCCGTCCTTGGAATAGTAGGTCTGGGTGCAGTTGAACTTGGTCACATGGTTGGTGCCGTTGCCGGCCAGCACATAGTCCACGTTGGGACCCTTGCCGTCGGCGTCGCGGAGCTTAATGCCGTTGCAGTAGCACAGGGAGTAAATGACGTTGGGATCGGCATTTTCCAGCATGACATCGGTTTCCTGAACCGGTTCCAGAGCGGGATTGGTCAGAAACACAGGTTCGGACCAGGTGTAACCGCTGTCGTCGGTGTAGTTCAGCACCAGACGATACTCGGTTCCGCCATCCTTAAGGTTCTTACCGCTGTAGGAAATAGCCCAAACGCGGCCGATTTCTTCGTCAATCATAAAGCCGCCAAAGCCCAAAGCACGGCTGGCGAAAACGCCGTCCTTCGCAACAAACTCAGGTACGGTACTGAAGGTGCGGCCGCCGTCAGTGGAGCGGACGAAGCCGGTGTTGCCCCGGGTGTCGGCAGTACGGCCGGCCACAATGATGTCGCCGTTGGGCATGGTGAAGGGACGGCCGTGAGAGCCCAGGTTGTGGTCACGGGTAAAGTCGGTGATGGTGATGTTGCCGTAGGTCACCTCAAAGACGGACTCGGCGTCGGAGAAGTCGGTGGCAGAGCCACAGCCCCAGTGGGCGGTAACGGTGGCAGAGCCGTCCTTGGCCATGTCGGGAATGCTGACATAGAAGCCGTCCACCCCGTTGTACCAGTAGGCCAGCTGGCGCTGCCCCATGGTGAAGCGGAAGTCCACACAGCCGCTCTTGTACTGACCGTCCTTGGCGCCCAAATCGTTCAGGCTGATAAACACGGGATAGTCCTTCACAGCCTTGCCGGTGGTGTTCTTGACGGTGTAATCGGCCTTGTGGGCAAAGGCGCCGGAGGCTCCCACCAGATTGGGGTTGTAGCTGACCGCCATCATATTGGACACGGCGTTGTAGAAGCTGGGCTTGGTGCCCATCTCGTCCAGATCGTCCTGATGGTTGTGGACCTTGACATAGCGGGCAGTTTCGTTCAGATTGTAGATGGTGTAGGTCTCGCCATCCTGATGCAGCAGCCAGTTGTAGACCTTGGTATAGGTCTTTCCGTCGTTGCTGACATACACACTCAGGTGCTGCTTGTTGACACGGGACACATCGTCAAAGTCATAGAGGGTGATGGTGTTGACCTGCTTGGAAGAACCCTGATCCACCACCAAACTGTTGTGGGTGGTGTCGAAATACTCAAAGCTGTTGCCGCCCCAGGTCTCGGGATGGCCCACGCGGGGATCCTCATCCTTGACGATGAAGCCCACCTTGCCGCTGGTCGCCTTACCTTTGGTCTGGAAGGTAAAGGTCTTGGACACGCCCACGCCGTCATAGACAACGGTGGCGATCAAATCAAAGTACAGGGGGGCATCTCCACGGGTGACGACGCCGGTGTCGAGGTTGACGTTGGTAGCCACCTTGCCGGTGACCTTGTCGATGGCCTTCCAGGTCACGGCACTGGTCAGGCCGGTGTTGGAGTCGGCGATGGAGTTCACCAGATACAGCTTTGTCACGTCCTCGGGATCAGCGCCCAGCAGCACATTGTCCTGAGTAATGGTTTTCATAGCGCTTTCGGCCGCGCCCCGGGCGTCGGTAAACACGGTCTGGGTCCAAAGCATATCGTGGACCTCAACATTCAATCCGCTGAGTTTGCCATCGGCGTCGGGATCCCGGTCATAGTTCATGGCCTGCAAAATCAGACGGGGCATGTGCAGGTTGTCGCTGATGGTAAAGGCAGTACGGTCCAGCGCCGGGAAGCCGCCCACCGGCTTATCGTTGACAAACAACGTGGGATTCAGATTCTCGTCCACGGAGAAGCGGATCACCGCCCGCTCGCCGAAGTCGATGCCAGTGTCCATGGAGGTATAGTAACGGCGGTTGAGCACATCCATGATAACATTCTTGTTACCATCGCTGCGCAGACAGAAGCGAGTCTGCAGACCGGGCTGACGAATCTCCCAGTTCAGGCCGCGCCAGCCAAGGGTACGGGTGTTGTGGGGCAGGGACTCGATGGTCAGGTCGATGACGAACTCGTATGCGCCGCCCTCATAGTTAATCAGCGGGGTATGCATCTGGTAATACTCGCTGCCGGTAAAGCCGTCCTCGGTGTTGATATCATAAGCGCCGTTTCCCTGCACCACCTCAGTACCGGCCAGCTTGCCGTTGGTAACAGCGTAATCCTTGGTGTTGATATCATCGCAGGTGTCACCGAAGACCACCACGGTGGCCTGCATGGTCAGCTTGCCCTGCAGCACGGAGATGCCGCCGGCGCCCACCACTTCCAGTTTGTAGTCGGTGGCCACGCCGTTGCCGGGGGTCAGACCCAAATCGGCAAGAGAAATGCGCCACTCCATGGTCTGGGCATCGCCCACCACATTACCCATGGTGGCGGTGCCGGCGGCCAGATCCGCGGACATGGTCTTGCCGTTCACTGTCAGGTTCAGGGCCTGGGGACGGCTGCGGTTGAACATCTGGGCGCCCATATACAGGTAGTTGGCATCCCACATAAAGCCCACGCCGGTGGCAATAGCCCCGGCAGAGCCCTGGGTCCGGTAGGGGTTGTACCAGTGATTTTCTTTCAGCTTGCCATCCAGAGTAACCTTGTCGGTGTTCAGGTAGGCAATGGCGTCCACCTTGCCATCACCGGCGGCAACAGCCTGCTCCAAAACGGATACAGTCACGGTGCTGAAGGTCAAATCGCTGCGGCGGGTAGCGCCGTCGGAGGTGACCGCAAAGGGCAGCTTGCCCTCAAACTTCAAAAGGCTTAAGGGAATTTTGATCTCGTACTGACCCTTGCCGTCGCCGGCAATGGTGGGACCCATGGTGAAGCCCAGGGCCACGGTAGGATTCTTGCCCAGTTTGGCAGTAGCCTTCTGCTCACCGAACTGGAAGTCCACCTGGGACTTGTCGCTGTTCAGGGCAATGTACAGGTTCTCTTCATCGTACAGCAGACCGTAGCGGGTGCCGCCCACGGCGTAGGGCAGGGACCACAGCACCTCGGAGGCAGCGCCGTCCAGCTTCAAATCCCCGGAGTTGGCCAGCTTGCCCACCGTCATCTGCTCGTTGGGGGCGGCCTGAGTGATCAGCAGGTCGTAAATCGCCACATCGTTTTTGCGGGGGCTGGACAGGTCGCGGCGGCCGGTGCAGGTGCTGAACATCACAGTGCCGGCGGTGGTACGGCGGGTTGTTGTGGCAAACTTGGCCGTACTCTTGCCGTTGATGAACACCTCCACATTGAAGGCATCATCCACCACAAACTTGACCGCCAGATTCTTGACCGGCAGATCGTAGCCGGTGTCGATGACTCGGGTCTGGTCGGCGTAGTTTTCGTACTGGCTGATCATCAGGTTGCCGTTTTTGTCGGCGGTAAAGCTGTGGCGCAGATACACATTGGCGCGCACGTCCACGGCAAAGCCGACAATGGCGGTGTAGGCCAGCTGATCCGCCGCAGGTACGCACAGGTCGTTGAAGTCGGCGGTAAAGGACAGCTCATAGCCGCGGCTCAGATCCATGCCCAGCTTCTCGGCGCTCCAGTTGGGCTGATGGAAGGAGTAGCCGTTGTCGCTCAGGGGGCCGGTCTGAATATGCAGAGAGCCGCCCTCGCCCTGGGTGGCGTAGCCCTCGGCGGTGGCGCCGCCGAACTTGGTGGTACCGCCCTTGGTCAGGGAGGTAATGTTATCAAAGCTCTCAGCCAGCTTGACGGCCTTCTCGGCCATGACCAGCGTGCCGCTGTAGCTGTCGGCGCCGATGGTGCAGGCAAAGTCCACCACCTGACCCACGGTGTAAATCAGGTCCAGCGCAGACATAGGAATCTCGAACTCGGCGGTGCCTGCCTGCATATCAAAGGCGGCCGCGCCCACCTTCTCGCCGTTCAGCTGCACAGCGCCGGCGGCCAGGTCAATCTTGAATGCCTTACCGTTTACGGTAAAGTCCATTGCCTTTTCTTCGGTCTTCACCGCAATGTACAGCGCGTTTTGGGCGTTGAGCAGCGCAATGGGAGTGCTGCCGATCTTGTCCCGCAGCAGCCAGTCCTCCTCGCGCAAAGCGCCGTCCATAGACATGTTCTCCGCCGTGTAGTAGGCCTGCAAAGGCTCTGTTGCCTCCGCAGCGGACACGGAGATTGTCCCGCCGGGAACCATGGATACCACCATGACCAGCGCAAGCAGGAATGACATCATTTTCTTCATCGTATTATCCTCCCAAGTGCAGAATAGGGTCAAATATACAATTTCTATAATATCGATTTTACACCAAACATTATCAATTTCCCATATCTCCCATTGTTTGATTTATTGCGTTTGTTGTTCTATTGGTCGGCAACTCATCCAGTTTTTGGGCATCTGACCACCATCATACAATTGTCACAAGATTGACCAACTTTTCCCGCAATTGCGCAATTACCGCTATTGCGCCGGGCTTTTTTCCGTCCTATAATGGGAGTACAAAGCTATTTTGGAGGTGTCCACCATGTTCGACCCCAAAGCTGTGAAGAAAATCGACATCCACGCCCATGCGCTGGCGTTTCCCGAGTACGCTCCCTTCTACAAGCCCGGCGACCCCACAAGTCAGTGGATCTGCGCCGAGGATTTGATCGAGATGTATGACCGGCTGGGCATCGAAACCGGCGTGCTGCTGCCCATCGTGTCCGCCGAGGGGCAGCTCACCCCCATCACCACCGAAATGACCAAGTACCTCGTGGACAAGTACCCCGACCGCTTTGAATGGTTCTGCGGCGTGGATCCCCGCGCCTTCCCAAACTCCCCGGACAGCGATTTGGTCTCCCTCATCAACCACTATAAGGCCTTGGGTGCCAAGGGCGTGGGCGAAATCACCACCCCGTTGAACATCGATGACCCTCGGATGTACAACCTCTTTGCCGCCTGCGCCAAGTGCGATATGCCCGCCATCATCCACATCAACTTCACCCTGGACAAGCTCTACGGCATGTATGACGATTTGGGTCTGCCCCGCATCGAAAAGCTGCTGGCCGATATGCCCGACCTGAAGCTCATCGGGCATTCCACCGTTTTCTGGACGGAGATCTCCGGCGACGTGACGGAGGCGTCCCGCGGGCAGTATCCCAAAACCCCCGTGACCGAGGGCGGCCGCATCGTGGAACTGATGCGCAAGTATCCCAACCTCTATTGCGACATCTCCGCCGGCAGCGGCCACGGTGCCATGATGCGCGACCCGGACTTTACCGCCCGGTTCATCGAGGAGTTCTCCGACCGCATCCTATACGGCTGCGACATCTGCTTTGCCACCAATCAGCACCCCTTCCCCTTCGTGGATTTCTTGGAAAAGATGGTTTTGGACGGCAATATCAGTGAGGAAAACTACCGCAAACTGGTACGTGAGAATGCCATCCGCATCTTAAAACTGGACAAATAAGCAAAAGCAGGCCGTCAAGCGAATGCTTGACGGCCTGTTTCCTGTTTTGGTTTAGTTTTCCGGCTTGTCGGTCACGCAGGCAGACACGATGTCGGAATAATAGCGGCTGTTGCGGTTCCAGTAGGTCTGGTACTTCTTCACGCCGTAGGTGGGATCCAGAGGGGTGCGGGGATCCAGCTGCTCCATCTCCAGCTCCTCGATGCGGTCGATGTCGCCGCGGATGTACTGCTCCAAAATGTCGGCGCAGGTGTTCAGGCGGGTCATCACGCCGCCCACACGGGCGTCGGTCACCTCAAAGCCGAAGGACTTGCTCTCGATCATCCACTGCTTGCGGAAGGAGCGGTGGAACTGCTCCACCAGCTTGCGGATGCGGCGCAATTCCTTGGCAAGCTTTTTCAGCAGCTTCTTGTCCCCGGCCTTGTAAGCGGCGCGGATACGGGGACCGATGTCGCACTTCTCGGCGGTAACGGCACACAGGTCGTGGGCGGTCTGGAACAGGTAGCCCCACTCGGGGTGGCTGCACCAGGGCTTCAGCAGCTTGACCAGCTCCTCATGGTCGGCACGGGTGCTGTCGGGCAGGGTCAGGTCCATCAAGCCGAGGAAGGGGTCATTGTACAGAATGTACCGGGTGGGATGGACACAGTACTCATCCTCCTCCTTGCGCTGGGTCAGGTCCAGCAGCAGGAAGGCATCGTAGGGGATGTTAAACATCTCCTCAAAGTTCTTTTTGATCTCGTCCTCATCGGTAATGCCCTTGGCAATCTGGCTGGCATAGAAGATGCCGGGCATGGTGGCAAAGCGGGGGCACTCGCCGCCGTCATCGCCGAAGATGGCTACCGCCACATTCTCCACGTTCTGCTCGCGGCAGGCCTGCATGGAGTTGCGCAGAGCCCGGGTGCTGTAATAGTTCTCGGGATTGAAGGCGTGCCAGGTCCATACGCCGCCCAGATACCACGCGCCATCCGCCTTAATCTGCTGATGGATATTCATCAGGGCCTTGTACTCTTCCTTGTCCCGCTTGTAGTAGTCCCAGTACTGCAACACACCCACATCGGGGACAAAATCGGTCACATCCACCTGCACGGTGGCGCTGATGTCGCTGTAATTGTCGTTGCGGGTAGCCAGACGGAAGGGCATGTCGCCGGAGAAGATGACCATCTCGTAGCCGTGCTTCTTGGCAAGCTCGCACACCTTGGCCATGTGATACTTGAAGACATCGATACGCTCGTGATAGCCGTTGCGCTCCAGATACTTGCCACGACCCAGCAGCTCCGCCTCGTCCATGCACACAGCGATGACGCGGCTTTCAAAGCACTCGGAACAGGTGGCAAACATCTTGTCGATGAGGGCGTAGGTCTTCTCATCCCCAACCAGCAGAATGTCGCCGCAGTCGTTGATTTCGGCATAGTTCTTCCAGCGGAAGATAGACTTCATGTGGGCCAGGGTGTTGATGGTGGGGAACAACTCGATGCCCCGCTGCTTGGCGTAGGCGTGAATTTCCTTCAGCTCGGCCTTGGTATAGCGGCCCCGGGCGTAACCGAAGTAAGGCTCGCCCTCGATCTCATAGGTATCCTCAGTATAGAGGGTCATGGCGTTGTAGCCCATCTTGGCGGTGTAGTCCACCCAGCGCTTCAGGGTGGGCATGTTGATAACGGAGTTGCGGGAACAATCCAGGAAAGTACCAAAGCGTTTGAACGGATCGGTGTTAGACATATTCGTTCTCCTTTCGGTTCGTTTGTGTCGCTATTGACTTTCGGGGCTGGCTCATATTAAAATGTTTGCATTCCCCAATTTCTTTTATTCTATCTCTTTCCCGCAGATCCGTAAATAAACAAAGGTGTCTATTTTTTACGGAATGTGGCCCTATTTTAAATGTTTATGGGAGATGACGGATATGGCCTTACCCCTCGTTCCACACGAAGGATTCAACTTCAGCGTTCAGTTCGATTTGGAGGACCTGCTCTTCCATGTTCAGAGCAACGGCAGTCACGATATTGTTATCTCCTCCCCCCACGCCCATCGGGCGCTGGAAGTGCAGCTGCCCCTGTCCGGGCAGTATTGCATCGAATTTGAGGGCGGCTCGCTGGAGCTTACCGCACCGGAGGATCTGTGCCTGATTCCAACCGGGCTGATCCACCGCAGCAGTCCCGGACTCCAACCCGCCCGGCAGTTCAGCCTGTTCCTGTTCTGGCAGCGCAAGCCGGGACAGGGGCGCCCCTCCCTCCTTGCTCAGACTCTTGCGTGTCTGCCCAAGGACGTGCCGCTGCGTCTGCACAGGGAGGAACAGCTGCGTGCCTCCATGCTGGCTGTGTGCCAGGAGGCATCTATGCCGGGCCTGTTTTCCGAGTCGCTTCTGCGCGTCCTGCTGCAGCAATTCTGCCTGCTGCTGCTGCGCCACTGCGGGCAAAGTGCCTCCATCCCCTCCCCCGCCTCGGCCGCGTGGGACGCAGAGAGCGCCCAGTACCATAAGATCGAGCAGTTCATGCGGCGCAACTTCGCCACCGGCATCACCCAGGAGGATCTGGCCCGGGAGCTGTGTGTCAGCCGCCGGCAGCTCAGCCGCATCCTGCCCCGGTTATATGAGGGGGCAACATTTCAGAAAAAACTGGACGAAATGCGAATGCATCACGCCCTGCAGCATCTGCTTCTGACCGACACGCCGGTGGAGGACATCGCCTCTTTGGTGGGTTACACCTCCACCTCCGGGTTTTTCGTGGCGTTCAAGCGCACCTTCGGCATCTCCCCCGGTGCTTACCGTCGGGCGCACCGCAAGGAGCACCCCACAACATAAAAAGAGGAAGGCATCGGTTATGACCGATGCCTTCCTCTTTTTGTTTGCAAACAGACTTAATACCCTTTGCCCACCACGTTGGCGGACACGATATCGGCATAGTGGCGGCCCTTACCCCAGTAGTCCATGTACATGCGCTTGCCATATTCGGCATGGCCGGGGCAACGAACATCCAGCAATTCTTCTTCCAGCTCCTCGATTCGCTCGATGCGGCCGTCGATGTAGTCCTCCAGACGGTCGGCGCAGCTTTCCAGACGGGTCATAACGCCGCCGATGCGGGCATCGGACACGTCAAAGCCGTGACCCTTGTTTTCCAGCATCCACTGCTTGCGGAAGGAGAGGTAGAACTTACGCACCAGCTTGGCAATGCGGCGCAGTTCCTTAGAGAGCTTCTTCAGCTCCTTCAAATCACAGGCATCGTAGGCGGCACGGATGCGCTGACCGATATCGCACTTTTCGGCAGCCACGGCACACAGGTCATGCATGGTCTCAAACATATAACCCCACTCAGGGTGCTTGCACAGGGGGGCCAGCTGCGCCGCCAGCTTTTCGTGGTCGGCACGGGTGCTTTCGGGCAGGGTCAGATCCATCAGACCGATAAAGGGATCGTTGTACAGAATGTACCGGCTGGGGTGGCTGCCGTAGCGCTCGGTCTCGCCCAGGCTGGTCAGGTCCAGCAGAATAAACTGGTCAAAGGGCACGCCCATCAGCTTCTCAAACTTCTTTTTGATGTCCGCCTCATTGGTGTTGCCCTTGGCAAGCTCGGTAGCCCAGAACACGGCGGGCAGGCTAGCAAAGCGGCCGCACTCGCCGCCGTCGTCGCCCCACATGGAGATAATCATATTCTCCACGCCGGTATTCTGGCAGGCCTTGATGGCGTTGGACAGATGGGCGATGCCGTAGCTGTTCTCGGGGTTGAAGCTAAACCAGTTCCAGGTGCCGCCGTAGTACCACAGCCCCTCGGGCTTGATCTGGCGGTGGACGTTCATAATGGCGGAGTAATCCTCCACAGTGCGCTTGTAGTAGTTCCAGTACACCAGGCTGACGTTGTCGGGGATCTGGGTGGCGACATCCTCCACCACCTGAGCGGTCTCGTCGGAGTACTCGGCATGGGTGGCAAGGCTGTAGAACATGTCGCTGTAAATGAGCAGTTCCTTGCCATACTTCTTGGCGATCTCGGCCACCTTTTGCAGGTGGCGGTAGATGATGTCAATGCGGCGGGCATCGCCGTGGGCGTCGTAGTACTTGCCGCGGCCCAGCATGCCGGCCTCATCCATACCCACGTTGACCACCTTGGAGGTGTAGCACTCGCTCAGGGTGCGGAAGATGTCGTCGATAAGGGCATAGGTGCGCTCATCGTCGCAGAGCATAATGTCCTCACAGTCGTGGATCTCGGCGTACGGCTTCCAGCGGAAGATGGTACCCATGTGGGCCAGGGTGTTGATGGAGGGAATCAGCTCGATGCCCCGCTCGGCACCGTAGGCGTTGATCTCCTTCATCTCTTCCTTGGTCAGACGGCCGCGGCCATAGCCGAAGTAGGGATGGCCGTCCACCTCATAGGTGTCCTCGGTATACATCATCAGGGTGTTGTGGCCCATGGCGGCAACCAGGTCAATCCACTGCTTGATGGACTTCACATTCATTACCGCGTTGCGGGAGCAGTCAATCTGCGTACCAAACCGCTTAAAGGTCAGTTCACTCATGTCTCATTTCTCCTTTTCCGCCATTTCTAGGCGTTTCTCCTGCCGCCATTATAAGTTATCCCCCCGCAAAACGCAAGCAGAAAAAGCAAATTACCGCACCGGCTTACAACCGGTGCGGTAATGTTTGTATTTCAATTATCGGCGGGGCTTGAACAGCACGTTGGTGGACACGGCGTCGCAGTACATCCGGGTGTTACTGTCCCGATGGCTCATATACTTGCGCTTACCGTAATCCGCACTCAGAGGGGTGCGTACGTCCAGCTGCTCATCCTCCAGTTCAGGGATCCGGTCCGTTTGCCCGGCCACGTACTCCTCCAGCCGGCGGGCGCAGTGGACAAGCCGGGTCATCACGCCGCCGATGCGTACATCGGACACATCAAAGCCATGGCCCTTGTTTTCCAGCATCCACTGGCGGCGGAAGGACTTGTAGAACACCTCCACCAAGTCACGGATGTGGCGCAGCTCCTCCGCCAGCTCGCCCAGCTTCGCTTTGTCCCCGGCGGCGTAGGCGGCGTGGATGCGCAGGCCGATGTCGCACTTGGCGGCGGTAACGGCGCACAGGTCATACATGGTTTGGAACAGATAGCCCCACTCGGGATGGCCGCAATGGGGTTTCAGCACTTCCATCAGCTCCTCGTGGTCGGCGCGGGTGTGGTCGGGTATGGTCAAATCCATCAGCCCCATGAGGGGGTCGTTGTACAGAATGTAACGGCTGGGGTGGACGCCACACGCCTGCGTTTCGTTGCGCTGGGTCAGGTCAAGCAGCAGGAAGGCATCAAAGGCAATGCCAAACTCGTCCTCAAAGTCCCGCTTGATGGTGTCCATGTCGGTGATGCCCTTGGCAAACCGGCTGGCGCAGAACAGACCGGGCAGACCTGCAAAGCGGGCGCACTCACCGCCGTCATCGCCGGAGAAGCGCACCACCATATTCTCCACGCCGTTCCGCTTTGCCTCCTCGACTTGGCCGCGCAGGGTATGGATGCTGTAGCTGTTTTCAGGGTTGAAGGCGTTACGCACCCACACGTCGCCCACACACCAGCGCTCGTCCGCCTTGCACCCGTTCTTGTCGGAGAGCAGCACGGTTTCAAAGCCGTGCTTTTTCGCCAGCTGGCGCACCTTGTCCGCGTGGCGGGCAAGCACCTGCGCCCGTTCGTGATAACCGTGCAGGCTCATATACTTGCCTCGACCCAGCATCTCCTCTTCCCCCATATTCAGGTCGATAACCCGGGAGGTAAAGCACTCCTCACAGGTGGTCAGCATGGCGTCGATCAGTTCGTAGGTTCGCTCGTCCTCACACAGCAGGATGTCATAGGTGTCCAGAATCTGCATGTACTGGGGCCAGCGGAAGATGGTGGGCAGGTGCGCCAGGGTGGCAATGCTGGGGATCAGCTCCACACCCCTGGTCAGGGCGTAGGCATTGATCTCCTTCAGTTCCTCCTTGGAAAAGCGGCCACGGCCGTAGCCGAAGTAGGGGTGGCCCTCCACCTCGTAGGTATCCTCGGTATAGAGCATTAGGGCGTTATAGCCCAGTTTGGAAATCACATCAATCCATTTCTTCAGCGCAGGCAGGTTCCATACGGCATTGCGGCTGCAATCCACTTTGGTGGCAAATCGCTTGAAATGGGTATTCTCGTTTTCGAACGGCAATTTGTACATCGTGTTTCCTCCCCTCTCAGCAAGTGCGCGGCTTAAACAGCATATTGGCGCTGGTAATGTCGCAATACTGCCGTGCGTTGCGATCCCAGTAGTTCAGATACTTGCGCTGGCCGTAGTCGGCGCTGGCAGGGGTACGCATATCCAGCAGGACTTCCTCCAACTCCTCGATGCGGTCGATGTCGCCACGGATGTAATCCTCCAGCCGATCGGCGCAGTGGCTCAATCGGGTCATCACGCCGCCCAGACGGATGTCAGACACGTCAAAGCCGTGGGGCTTATTCTCTTTCATCCACTGATAACGGAACGATTCGTAGAAGGTTTCCACCAGACCCCGGATGCGGCGCAGCTCCACAGCCAGCTCGCCCAACTCCGCTTTGTCCCCGGCCTCGTAAGCGGCACGGATGCGCATGCCGATGTCGCACTTGGCGGCAGTAACGGCGCACAAATCGTACATGGTCCGGAACAGATAGCCCCACTCGGGATGGCTGCAGTGGGGCTTCAGCAGTTCCATCAGTTCCTCGTGGTCGGCACGGGTGTGGTCGGGGATGGTCAGATCCATCAGTCCGATGAAGGGATCGTTGTACAGGATATAGCGCTGGGGATGGCTGCCGTAGATTTCTCCCTCCTTGCGCTGGGTCAGGTCAAGCAGCAGAAAGTCATCGTAGGCGATGTGGAACATCTGCTCAAACTCCCGCTTGATCTGCTCCTCGTCGGTGATGCCGGCCGCAACGCGGCTGGCATAAAACATGGACGGCAGCACAGCAAAGCGGCCGCACTCGGCGCCATCGTCACCGTAGGTGCAAATCTCCACATTTTCAATTCCCATCTCCCGGCAGGCCTGTATGCTGTTGCGCAGGGCACGGGTACTGTAATAGTTCTCCGGCGAGAAGGAGTGCCAGTTCCACACCGCGCCCAGATACCACAGGTTGTCCGCCTTGATCTGCTGGTGGATGGCCATGTGCGCCTTGTAAATTTCCTTGTCCCGCTTGTAGTACTCCCAGTACATCAGGGCGGCGTTCTTCGGCATCAGGTCGGACACGTCGGCGGTGACCGTCTTGTTTGGGTCGATATAGCTGTCGTTGCCGGTGGCAAGGCGCACGGGCATATCGCCGGCCACCAGCATCATCTCATAGCCGTACCGATCAGTCATCTCACACACCCGGGCCATGTGCCGTTTGAGGATGTCAAGGCTCTTGTGATAGCCGTGAAGTTCCAGATACTGCCCCCGACCCAGCAGCTCCGCCTCGTCCATGGACACGCTGATGATGCGGCTGTCGAAGCACTCGGCACAGGTGGCAATCATCTTCTCGATGAACTCATAGGTGCGCTCATCCTCACACAGCAGGATGTCGGAGGCATCGTTGATGGCCTTGTACTGGGGCCAGCGGTAGATGGTATCCATATGACCCAGCGTGTTAATGCTGGGGAACAGCTCCACCCCCTTGGAGCGGGCGTAGGCATTCATCTCCTTCAGCTCTGCCTTGGAGTAGCGACCCCGGCCGTGGCCGAAGTAGGGGTGTCCCTCCACCTCGTAGGTGTCCTCCATGTAGAGACTCGTCAGGTTATAGCCCAACGCGGCAATGATGTCCACCCACTTTTTGAAGGTCTCCACCGTAACCACCGCGTTGCGGGAACAGTCCAACGTGGCGGAAAAACGCTTAAACGGGATCACGTTCCCGCTTTTGACAGACAAATCGCTCATTTTTGTCCCAGTCTCCTTTTTCAGCCGGCTCCCCGGCAGGTTTTTCGTCCATCATTATATTGTAATTTTGTTCAAAATACAAGCAAAAATGCCGCGAAAACAAAATTTTTCGCGGCATTTTGTTGCATTTTGTTTCTATTTTAGAAGCCCTTGCCCACCCAGTTGGCGGACACGATTTCGGTGTAATAACGGCTGTTGCGATCCCAGTAGTTCAGGTACTTGCGCTTGCCGTAGTCGGGGCTGAGGGGGGTGCGCACATCCAGCAGAGTTTCCTCCAACTCCTCGATGCGGTCCACATCGCCCTTCACATACTCCTCCAGCCGCTCGGCGCAGTGGACCAGGCGGGTCATCACGCCGCCGATGCGCACATCGGACGCATCAAAGCCGTGGGGCTTGTTCTCCAGCATCCACTGGCGGCGGAAGGAGCGGTAGAACTTCTCCACCAGATCACGGATGCGGCGCAGTTCCTTTGCCAGCTTCTTCAGCTGCTTCTTGTCGCCGGCATCGTAAGCGGCGCGGATCCGGGTACCGATGTCGCACTTTTCGGCGGTGACGGCACACAGGTCGTGCATGGTCTGGAACAGATAGCCCCACTCCGGGTGCTTGCACAAAGGCGCCAGCAGCTTGACCAGCTCCTCGTGGTCGGCCCGGGTGCTCTCGGGCAGGGTCATGTCCATCAGGCCGATGAAGGGATCGTTGTACAGGATGTAGCGGGTGGGATGGACACAGTACTCCTCGGTCTCGTTGCGCTGGGTCAGGTCGATGAGCAGGAACTGATCGTAGGGGATGCCGAATTCCTTCTCGAAGTTGGCCTTGATGGTGGCCTCATCGTCGATGCCTTTGGCGATCTGGCTGGCGTAGAACAGGCCGGGCAGACCGGCAAAGCGGGCACACTCGCCGCCGTCGTCGCCAAAGAAGCACACGTTGATGTTCTCCACGCCGTTTTCCATGGCAGCCTGCAGGCTGTTGCGGATCGCGCCGGTGCTGTAGTTGTTCTCGGGCGAGAAAGCGTGCCAGGTCCACACGCCGCACTGATACCACAGGCCCTCCGCCTTGATTTGCTGATGCACCTTGGTCAGGGCGGTGTAGTCCTCCTTGCTGCGCTTGTAGTAATCCCAGTACTTCAGCACAGCACCCTCAGGGATCAGGTCGGACACATCCTCCTGCACCACGGCCTTGGTGTTGCTGTAGCTTTCGCTGTGGGTGGCTAGACGGAAGGACATATCGCCGGAGATCATGATCATCTCAAAGCCGTAGCTGCGGGCGATCTCGCACACCCGGTTCATGTGGCGCTTGAGGATCTCAATGCGCTTGTCGGGGCCATGCTTGGCGTAATACTTGCCGCGACCCAGCATATCCGCCTCGTCCATGTTGATGTCGATCACGCGGCTGTCGAAACACTCGGCGGCGGTAGCGATCATCTTCTCAATCAGGGCGTAGGTGCGCTCATCCTCGCACAGCAGGATGTCGGCATTGTCATTGATCTCGGCGTAGTGGGCCCAGCGGAAGATGCTGCCCAGATGGGCCAGGGTGTTGGTGCCGGGGATCATCTCCACCTGACGCTCACGGGCATAGGCGTTGAGTTCCTTCAGTTCCGCCTTGGTAAAGCGGCCGCGGCCATAGCCGAAGTAAGGCTCACCCTCGATCTCATAGGTATCCTCACAGTAAAGGGTCAGCGTGTTGTAGCCCAGCTTGGAAATAATGTCGATCCACTTCTTCAAAGACGGGACGTTCCACACCGCATTGCGGCTGCAGTCGGTGCGCACGCCGAAGCGTTTGAAGGGAATGCCGGTGTCGCGCTTGAAAGGCAGGTTGTTCATGTTGTTTCTCCTCTCTTCTGATGGCCCTTGTGCCATATTTTCTCAGAAAAATTATATCATTTTCATGTCCCATTTCAATAACCCGGCAGGACGTAATGACGGGCAAAAATGTCCCAATGGAGGAGTTTTCTTTCTCCTCCGGTTGTGTTAAAATGGCTTTAATATCGGCGCTTCGGCGCGCAGGAGGCAATCCGCATGACCATCGTTACCAAACAGGACATCAAAAACACCCTGACCCAACTGGGTATTCAAACCGGAGATGTGGTAGTGTTCCACTCCTCCCTGAAGAGCATGGGACGTGTGGAGGGCGGCGCCCGGGCCGTCATCGACGCATTTATGGAGCAGGTGGGCCCCGAGGGTACCGTGGCCGTCCCCACTCTGGCCGACGAGAGCTACCCCATCGCCTACGAGATCTGGGATAAGGACACCACCCCCTCCGAGGTGGGCTACATTACCGAAGTGTTCCGCACCATGCCCGGCACCCTGCGCAGCGACAATCCCACCCACTCCGTGGCCGCCCGGGGCAAACTGGCCCACGAGCTTACCTGCGAGCATGGCGGCTACGGTCCCCGATACGGTTTCTTCGGCGACTATGCCTTCGCCCACTCCTCCCCCTGGCAGAAGCTGTACGATCACGACGGCAAGATCGTCTGGGTGGGTACGCAAACCATCACCGGCACTCATCGGCACCTGGCCGAGTATGTGGCGGCGGAGAAGGTATTGGCAAAGCATCCCGAGGCCATGGCCGACCTGCGGGTCTACAACGGTCCTATCGAGGAGGCGTTCTGGCCCGACATCAAGTGGAAACCCGATGGTTCTGAATTTGAAACCATGTTCCGTCAGCAGGGACTGATGGTCTCCGCCCCCTGCGGAGATGCCCAATTTACCGTTGTGGACGTGCGTCCTTTCGTGGATATCCAGTTGGAGTATCTTTTGAAGGAACCCACCGTCTACACCGACGTGACCAACCCCAAGTGGATCCAATGGATGTTGGATGTAGATGACTACAAAATGACTACCTGGCCCAAAAAGCAATAAAAAAGACCGTTCCCCGCAGGGAACGGTCTTTTTTTGCCTTATTAACCGAGGTAGGCTTTCTTGACCGCCTCATTGTGCAGCAGTGCATCGCCGGTACCCGACATGGTCAGTCGGCCGGTCTCCAGCACATATGCGGTGTCAGCCACACGCAGGGCCATGTTGGCGTTCTGCTCGATGAGCAGGATGGTCACGCCCTGGCGGTTGATCTCCTTGATAATGTCGAAGATGCCCTTGACCACCAGAGGGGCAAGGCCCAGAGAGGGTTCGTCCATCATCATGATCTTGGGTCTGCTCATCAGGGCGCGGCCCACGGCCAGCATCTGCTGCTCGCCGCCGGACAGGGTACCTGCCGCCTGCCAGGAGCGCTCCTTCAGGCGGGGGAACAGGTCGTACACCCACTTCAGATCGTCCTCCAGACTGTCGTTGCGCAGATATGCACCGATCTTCAGGTTTTCCAGCACGGTCAGGTCAGGGAACACCCGGCGGCCTTCCGGCACCAGAGTGATGCCCCGGGACACAATGTGGTCGGGAGACAGCCCGGTAATATCCTCACCCTGCAGGTGGATGCGGCCGGCAGCGGGTTTCACCAGACCGGCGATGGCACGCAGAGTGGTGGACTTGCCGGCGCCGTTGGCACCGATCAGGGTGACGATCTGCCGCTCGGGCACATCGATGGAAACGCCCTTGACGGCCTCGATGCCGCCGTAGTTGACTTTCAGACCATCAATTTTCAGCATCGTCAGCCACCCCCAAGTAAGCCTCGATCACGCGAGGATTATTCTGAATTTCCTCCGGCGTACCCTGAGCGATCAGTTTGCCGAAGTCCAGCACATAGATGCGGTCGGAAATTTTCATGACCAGGTCCATGTGATGCTCGATCATCAGCACGGTCAGGTCGTAACGCTTGCGAATTTCCTTGATGAACTCGGTCAGCTCATGGGTCTCCTGCGGGTTCATGCCGGCGGCCGGCTCGTCCAGCAGCAGCAGGCTGGGCTCGGTAGCCAGGGCGCGGGCGATCTCCAGGCGGCGCTGCAGACCATAGGGCAGAGAACCTGCCACCTCGTCCTTCAGGTGAGCCAGATTCTGCTCCTCCAGCAGGGCCATGGCCTCCTGGCGCATGCGCTTTTCCTCCGCGGCGTTGAAGCGGAAGGTTGCGGACATAAAGTTCTGCTTGGCACGCATGTGCTTTGCGATCAGCACGTTGTCAAACACCGTCAGGGCGGAGAACAGACGGATGTTCTGAAAGGTACGGGCAATGCCCAGCCGGGTGATCTTGTCAGGAGTGGGGCTGATAACGGCGGTAAAGTCGCCGTTATGCTCGCCGGCATAGAGCTTCTTCATCTTGCCCTGGGGATGGTTCTCCACCATAGGCACGCCGTTGAAGCTGACGCGGCCGTTGGTGGGCTCATACACACCGGTGATGCAGTTGAAGGCGGTGGTCTTGCCGGCACCGTTGGGGCCAATCAGGGCCACGATCTCGCCCTTGTTCACTTCCATGGACAGGTCATTGACCGCCACCACGCCGCCAAACTGCATAGTGATGTTTTCAAGACGCAGCACGTTCTCGCTCATTTCGCCGCCTCCTTTCTCTTGCCCTTAAAGAGGTCGGGTAATTCCTTGTTGCCCATGATGCCGCGGCGGAAGAACAGCACCACCACCATGATGACGATGGAGAACACCACCATACGGAAGCCGGGGCGCAGCAGGGGTACCTGGAAGTCACCGATCATGGTCTGGGAATCCAGGAAGCGCAGCCACCACTCGGAGCAGGCCACGTACAGGAACGTGGCAATGCAGGAGCCGGTGATAGAGCCGATACCGCCGATGACCACAATAAGCAGGATCTCATAGGTCAGGTTGGTGGTAAAGGGCTTTGCCTGAGCGTTGTTGACGAACATGGCAAACATAGCGCCGCTGATACCGGCGAAGAAAGAGGAAATGCAGAAGGACATGCGCTTGTGCTTGGCCAGATTGATGCCCATGGCCTCGGCAGCGATCTCATCCTCTCGAATGGCCTTGAAGGCCCGGCCGTAGGAGGAGTTGATGAGCAGCACGATGATGGCGATGCAGATGATGGCCAGCAGGAACGGCACAAAGGTGGAAAGGCGCAGCACCACCTTGCCGGCGGCGTTCTCGATGTTGAAGTTGGCAAAGGTGGGGATCTTGTTGATCATGTTTGCGCCGTTGGTGACGGGACCCAGTTTCTGCCACTGGAAGATGGCACGCATGATCTCGGCAAAGCCGAGGGTGGCAATGGCCAGATAGTCGCTCTTCAGGCGCAGCACGGGCAGACCGATGAACCAGGCGAAGATGGCCGCAACGATACCGGCCAGAATAATGGCCAGCAGCACACCCAGCACAAGGCCGGCAACGGTGTCCACGCCGCCAAACAGGTCGGGCAGAGAGAACTTCACCGCAGAGCCGTTAAAGGCGTAATAGACCTGATCCTTGTTGGCCATGGGAACGGTCAGAATGGCGTAGGTATAAGCACCCAGCAGCATAAAGCCGGCCTGACCCAGAGAGAACAGACCCGTAAAGCCGGTCAGCAGGTTCATGGACACGGCGGCAAGGGCATACACGGCGGTCTTTTTCAACACTACGAACAGCTGGCTGGTGGGCTTGAGCAGCTTAGGCACATTGTCCATAAACAGGCCCAAATTCTCCAGCAGTACGATCACTGCCAAAAACAGGATGATACACCCAAGGGCGACAAAGGTGCCCTTCTTGCTTTTTTTCTGAATCATTGGGGAACCTCCTTAAACCTTGTCCGTGGCCTTCTCGCCAAACAGGCCGGTGGGCTTGAACACCAGCACGACGACGAGCAGGGCAAAGGTAAATGCGTCGGAGAAAACGGACACGTCCCACGCGGAGGGCAGGCCCTTGATGACCGTCTCGCAGATGCCGATGATAAAGGCACCGATCACCGCGCCGGGAATGGAGCCGATACCGCCGAACACGGCAGCCACAAAGGCCTTCAGACCGGGCAGAGCGCCGATGGTGGGGGTAACGGCGGAGTAGTTGGTGAAGTACAGGATAGAGCCAACCGCCGCCAGCACAGAGCCGATGACGAAGGTGACGGAAATGACGGTATTGATCTTGATGCCCATGAGCTGAGCAGTCTCAAAATCCTTGGACACGGCGCGCATAGCCATGCCCACCTTGGTCTTGTTGATCAGCACGGTCAGGGCCACCACCAGCACCGCAACCAGCACGGGAGTCAGCAGCACGGCCCACTTGGTGGGAGTGCCGGCGATCTGCACGGTATCGGACAGGCCGGGAATGGTGGGATAGGTCATGGGCTGAGCGCCGGTGATGTAAGTGGCCATGTTCTGCAGCAGATAGCTCACGCCGATGGCAGAGATCATGACCGACATGCGGGGCGCACTGCGCAGGGGCTTGTAGGCCGCCCGCTCAATGAAGAATGCCAGAACCGCCGTCAGCACGATGACCAGAGGGATGGCCACGTACAGGGGCATGCTGGCCGACAGATAGATGCCCATCAGGCCCGCCACCATGAACACATCGCCGTGGGCGAAGTTGATCAGGCGCAGGATGCCGTACACCATAGTATAACCAATGGCGATCAGGGCATATTGCCCGCCCACCGAAATACCGGAGAGCAGGATGGAAATGATATATTCCATAAGTTCCTCCTTAAAACAGATTGCGAAAGACAGATTGGGCTGTCTCGAAATCTGCCGAAAAATCAGCCTTTTTCGAGGCAGCCCAAGATACAGCGCTTGGCGGGGGCAGATTTGCCCCCGCCAAGCAGTACTGTAACTGTTGATTATCAGTTGGCCTTCTGGACAGTCTCCAGGGCCCAGGTACCGTCAGCAGTGTTGGCGGTCTTGATGTAAGCGGTGTCGCGGATGGCGTCGCCGATCTCGTCGAAGGCGATCTCGCCGGACACGCCGGTGTAGGTCACGCCGCCCAGAGCAGCCTTGATGGCCTCGGGCTCAACGCTACCGGCAGCCTTCATGGCCTCCAGGGCGACGTAGTAAGCGTCGTAACCCATGGCGGTCACAGCGGAGATGGTGTCGTTGCCGCCGTTGGCGTCCTTGGCAACGGAGTTGCTGTTGATGTAGTTCTTGATGCCGGCGTCGAACTCGGGGTTACCGCCCTCCTGATAGAAGGTGGAAACGTACAGCTGGATGTCGGTACCCTTGGCAGCTTCCAGAACCATGTTGTCGTCCAGGGTGTCGGAACCCAGGAAGGGGATGTCGATGCCCAGAGAGCTGGCCTGAGTGATGATCTGAGTGGCGTAAGCAATGGACACGGGGGTGAAGATCACGCCGGCGCCCTCGCTCTTGGCCTTGTTCAGGTAAGAGGTGAAGTCAGAGTTGTTGGTGGGGAAGGAGTCCTTGATGACCTTGCCGCCAGCGGCGGTGAAAGCCTGCTCGAAGAAGGTGATCAGGCCCTGGTCATACTCGTTGCCGATCTCGCCCAGGCAGTAGGCGACCTTGGCGTCGAACTTATCCATGCCGAAGTTGGCCAGAACAGTACCCTGGAAGGGATCCAGGAAGCAAATGCGGTAGTAGTAGTCGTTACCGGCGGTAACGTTGGGGTTGGTGCAGGTCACGCCCAGAGCAGCCAGACCGGCCTCGTCAAAGATGGGGCCGCCGGCCATGGACACGCCGGAACCGTAGGAACCCAGAACGATGGCAACGTCCTTGGCAACCAGATCGGAAGCAGCGGTGGGAGCCTTGTCGGTGGAGGAGCCGTTGTCGGCGATCTCCAGCTTGACCTGATAGGTCACGCCGCCGATCTCAACAGTGGGGGTCTCCTGGTTGGCGTACTGCATACCCAGGGTCTCCTTCTTGCCGCCGGAAGCAGAGTCGCCGGAGGCGGGCTCGAACACGCCGATCTTAACGACGTTCTCGCCGGACTGCTCGCCGGAGACGTCGCCGCCGCCGCAGGCGACCAGGCCCAGAGCCATGATCAGAGCCAGGGACAGGGAAATGATCTTCTTCATAACTTGTTTTCTCCTTTTTGATTGGATTTGTGTATCTTTTTATCGGTAATGTCCACCGTTAAAAGACACTTGTGCATGGATATGAAGTGATTATACTATCTCGACACCCAAATTGCAAGTTTTTCTTGACGAAATTTCAAATTTTCTGCAATGACGCCATTGTTTGCCAAAAGCAAAAGCCGGGGTGCGAATTTTCGCACCCCGGCTTGCAGATTTTGATCAGGTTTCGTCTTCGATCAGGCCGTAGCCGCCGTCATTGCGGCGATAGACCACGGCAAAGGCACCGCCGGCCGCCTCATCCTTAAAGGCATAGAAGTTGTGGCTGAGCAGGTTCATCTGCAAAATAGCCTCATCCCGGGTCATGGGTTTGATTGGGAAAGTCTTGGTGCGTACGATGTCATACTCCCCCTCCTCCGTCACGGGGACGAAGGTACTCTCCTCATCCACAGTGCGCTCGAACGCGCCCTGACGCAGACGCTTTTCCAGGCGGGTCTTGTTCTTGCGGATCTGCCGCTCCAGCATGGTGACGGCAGAGTCGATGGATGCCAGCATATCGCTGGTACTCTCGGACACGCGCAGGATGGTGCTGCCGGACCGGATGGTGATCTCCACCTTGTTCCGGTCCTTTTCTACACTGAAGGTGACTGCGGCGGCGGCATCCTCCTTGAAGTAGCGATCCAGCTTGCCCACCTTTTTCTCGGCATAGTTGTGAATGTAGTTGGGCAGGTTGATCTTCTTGTCTGCGAACGTAAACTTCATGCGTGTCAGCTCCTTTCACCCCAAAGGGCGGTGTGTTCCCGGATGTCCGGCACGGATGCCTCACATCCTTGTCAGTATTATACCATACGGCGCGGGAATTTCCACACTTTTTTGTAAATTTTTTGAAAAGTTTGGAAAAAATATCCTTTTGACACCCTTCGACGGCCCTCCCGATTGACATTTATTGGTAATCTCTGTTACACTATGCGTGCAGCTCAACCAAGCGCAGACGGATCTGCGCACGTTCATTCTCAACTCCGGTTTGCGGCGTCCCCTGCTTTGGCAGGCGGACGCCGCTTTTTTGCCCGCAGACATAAAAACGCACCGCAATCTGGTGACTGCGGTGCGTTGGTTTGTTATCTGCGGCCGTTCCCGCGGCGGGAGCTGCCTTTTTTTTCGATGTAGCGCAGCTCGGACAGCTTGCTGTCGGAGGCCTGCATAAACTGCTTGAGCCGATCTTCGAAATCCACAGGCTCCTTGCTGGCAGCGGGGCGGGAATTGAAGGCGGGCGCTCGGTTGCCGTCATTGCGGGGACCCGCAGGACGGGGCGGGCGCTGGGCGGGTGCCGCCGGACGGGCCGGGGGGGCAGTCGCCTGCTTGATGGACAGGTTGATGCGGTTGGCGTCATCGATATTGATGACCTTCACCTTGACTTCCTGGCCTTCCTTCAGATGCTCGCTGACCTCGCTGACGTAGGAATAGGCGATCTCGGAAATATGTACCAAACCGGACTTGCCCCCGGGCAGGGACACAAATGCGCCGAACTTGGTAATACCGGTGACCTTTCCTTCAACAACAGAACCTACTTCAAACTCCATAGCTTACTTAAAACCCCTCTGTAATATATATTGGGACACGATCAGTTGGTGGGATCCACGAACACCCGCTCCTGCGCGTAGACAAAGCCCTTGTCACGGGCCACCTGCTCCAGCACGTCGGGATCGTCCTTGTGTTCCACCGCGTGGGACAGCTCGGCGTTTTCCTGCTGTACCTGAGCCACCTGTGCGGAAAGGGCTGCCTGCTCGGCCCGGTAGTCCTGCAGCTTGCCCCGCAGGTCCAGCAGTGCCGTGGCCATGTAGATCAGCAGTGCCAGTACCACGATCTTGGTCAAAAGTCCCGCCCGTTTCACCTGCATGACAGCCACCTCCGTTCCTGTGCGCCGCTCTGCGGCGGCTTTCCCAATTCAGCTTCCTTATTTTATACCATTTGCAGCCATAAGAAAAGCTATTTTTTGCAAAAATTTCGAGTTTTTTCAGCAGGAAAAAGACCCCTTTCATGGGCAGAAGTACCAAACGAACCAAAAATTCCACCAGATCCGCCCCGCGGTAGGCCAAACGCAGCACCCACGGGCTGAGAAACCGAAAGTAGATCACCCCGCCTGCCAGCATCCCCGCAGCTCCGTACATCCGTACCCGGCCGCCCCACGCCTCCAGCGACCACAGGAACAGCACCACAGTCAGACCAAACCAGAACAGCAGGTCCAGCAGCGCACCCAGTCCCCGTATTTTCATCCGTACCCGCAGCACCCGCGAAAGGTCATACGCCAACCCCGCGCCGCCCCCCAGCAGCAGGGATTGCAGCATCGCCCACCCCTGCCGGGCCACATCGATCTCCATTTACCGCAGCAACCGGCTGAAGAAACCGCCTCCGCCCCGGCTGCCCGTGTCCTCATAAGTCAGGCAGTCTACCTGTCCTTCCACCCGCAGCTGTCCGCCGTCCACGCTCAGCTGCTCAATGTGCAGACCGCTGCCCCGCACCACCAGTGTCCCCTGTCCGGTGACCATGACGATGCCGCTCTCGTCAAAGCTCTCCACTTCCTCCACCCCGCTGACCGTCAGCCGGTTCCGGTCCTCCAGAGTCAGGCGGTGCATCCCCTCCTGCATGGTCTGAGTATCGTATGCCATTTTCCTCACTCCTTTCCTTTCACTTTATGGGACAGGGCCTTTGAATATACCGCTGGACGGCGGAACGGAAATGTTTTATAATGGTAGCGTACCAAATCGTTCAACGGGAGGAAGTCCATGGACCGACCCATCATCGGCCGGGAAATTATCCGGCTGGACAGCATCGACTCCACCAACACATATCTGATGTCCCTTGCTGCCAACGGCGCGCAGGAGGGCCTTGTGGTCATTGCCGACCGGCAGACCGCCGGCCGGGGCCGCCGAGGCCGCAGCTTTCAATCCACCGGGGGCCTTGGTCTGTACATGTCCGTGCTTGTGCGCCCCAACCTGCCTGCCATCGACGTGCCGGAGCTGACCGCCTGGACCGCCGTGGCCGTGTGCGACGGCATTGAGGCCGCCTGTGGCAAACGCCCGAAGGTCAAGTGGATCAACGATTTGATCGCCGACAGACGCAAACTGGGCGGCATCTTGACCGAGCTTGCCCTGAACCCCGACGGCACCCTGTCCCACGTGGTGGTCGGCATCGGCATCAACCTGTCGCACAGGCGCGAGGATTTTGACCCGGAACTGCGGGACATGGCAACCTCTGTGTCCCTGTGGCTGGGTCAGGATTTTGACCGCGACACCCTTACCCGCTGCATCATCGCCGCGTTGGACGAGATGTACCGGAGCTTCCCTCATGACCGGCAGAAGTATTTGTCCCAGTATCGTGCCGATTGCGTTACTTTGGGCCAAAATGTCCGTGTTCTCTCCCCCGACGGGGCCACCCCCGCCGTGGCCGAGGGCATCGACGATCACTTCCGCCTGCAGGTCCGCTATGAGGACGGCTCCGTCGCCGCCCTGAATGCCGGTGAAGTGTCCGTCCGGGGTATGTGGGACTACGTATGAACCTTTTGGGTATCATCACCCATTCTCCCGGGTAAATTCCTCCGCATTTTTCCGTTTCAACCGCTTGTCAGAACGACACTTTTATTATAAAATAAAGGTTGATTTTCAAACTGATCGTTGGGAGGGCCTTTCTTGTCTGTTATTCTTGACTCGTCCCACCCTGTTCCCCATCTGTCCAGCACCCTGCTGACCGCGGCAGGCGGCATCGCCCACGGGTTCTCCACCCGTCTGGGCGGCGTCAGTTCCGCCCCCTTCGACAGCTTGGATCTGGGCTACAACCGCGGGGACGACCCCGCCCGGGTGGCGGAAAACTACCGCCGGTTCTGCGCCGCCATCGGCGCCGACCATGACCGCGTGATCAAAAGCCGGCAGATCCACACCGCCAACATCCATGTCGTCACCGAAGCAGACTTGGGCGTCGCCCTGTGTGAACCCGCCCCTTATGAGGCGGACGGCCTTGTGACCAACGTTCCCGGTCTGTGCCTGACCGTCTTCACCGCCGACTGCGTGCCGGTACTGCTCTACGACCCGGTTGCCCGCTGTGTGGCCGCCGTCCACTCCGGCTGGCGCTCCACCGCCATGGCCATCGTACCCAAAGCGGTGCAGGTCATGGCTGACCGCTTCGGCAGCCGGCAGGAGAACATCATCGCCGCTATCGGCCCGGCCATCGGCGGATGCTGTTTCCAGACCCAAAAAGAAGTCCCCGATGCCATGCTGGAAACCTACGGCAGCGCGGCTGCTCCCTTCATCCGGCCCGACGGCCCGGGCCACTTCCGGGTGGACCTGCGGGGCATCATCGCCGGGAGCCTGCACAATGCCGGGCTGACCGGCAATCACATCGACATATCCGACCACTGCACCGCCTGCCGTCCGGACCTTTTCTGGTCCCACCGGCTGGTCGGCAATGCCCGGGGCAGCATGGCCGCTATGATACAACTGCTTTGAGAAAAAGATTTACAGATATATGGAGGAATGGACATGAGTGTTTTTCGCTGCTACTCCCAAAAGCGCCCCGGCTTCGACGTAGAGGCTCAGGGTCTGTGCCGTCAGCTGCGTGAGCAGTTGGGTGTCACCGCTCTGAAGCGGGTCGACATCCTCAACCGCTACGATGCCGACCACATTGACCCCGCCGTGTATGAACAGGCCAAGGGCATTGTATTTTCCGAGCCGCAGGTAGACAGTGTTTATGAGGAACAGTTCCCCGTCCCCGCCGTGGCCCACACCCTGCTGGCGGTGGAGGCGCTGCCCGGTCAGTTCGACCAGCGCGCCGACTCCTGCGCCCAGTGCATCCAGCTCATGGCCGGCGTGGACCGTCCCCTGATCGCTTTCGCCCGCGTCTATGTGCTGGAGGGCGAGCTGTCCGTTGCCGATATGGACAAGATCCGCGGCTACCTCATCAACCCCGTGGAGTGCCGCGAAGCCTCCATGGACAAGCCCGACACTCTGGAGCGCACCTATGATGCCCCCACCTCCGTGGCCACCGTAGACGGCTTCATTTGTCTGGACGAGGCGGGTCTCGCCGACCTTTTGAACAAGCTGGGCCTTGCCATGGATCTGGACGATCTGAAGTTCCTGCAGGCCTATTTCCGTGACGAGGAAAAGCGCGACCCCACCATTACCGAGGTGCGTCTGGTGGACACCTATTGGTCCGACCACTGCCGTCACACCACCTTCTCCACCCACATCGACAATGTGGATATCGCCGATCCCGATGTCAAGGCCGCTTACGAGCGGTATCTGGCCGCCCGTGTGGAGGTCTACGGCGAGGAAAAGGCCGCCAAGCGCCCCCAGACCCTGATGGATCTGGCCACCATTGGCGGCAAGACTCTGAAAAAGCGCGGCCTGCTGCCCGAGCTGGACGAGAGTGAGGAGATCAACGCCTGCTCCATCCACGTCCCCGCCACCGTAGACGGCAAGGAGCAGGACTGGCTGCTCATGTTCAAGAACGAGACCCACAACCACCCCACGGAGATCGAGCCCTTCGGTGGTGCCGCCACCTGTATCGGCGGCTGTATCCGTGACCCCCTGTCCGGCCGTGTCTATGTCCATCAGGCCATGCGCGTGACCGGCGGCGGCGACCCCCGTGTCCCCTTTGACAAGACCACTCCCGGCAAGCTGCCCCAGCGCAAGCTGGCCACCACCGCAGCCGCCGGTTACTCCTCCTACGGCAACCAGATCGGCCTTGCCACCGGTCACGTGGCCGAGGTCTATCACGACGGCTTCATCGCCAAGCGTCTGGAGTGCGGCGCCGTCATCGGTGCCGCCCCCGCCGAGAACGTCCGCCGCGAGCGGCCCGCTCCCGGTGACGTGGTGGTACTGCTGGGCGGCCGCACCGGCCGCGACGGCATCGGCGGCGCCACCGGCTCCTCCAAGAGCCACAACATGAAGTCCCTGACCACCATGGCCTCCGAAGTGCAGAAGGGCAACGCCCCCGAGGAGCGCAAGATCCAGCGCCTGTTCCGCAACGGCGAAGTCACCCGCCTGATCAAGCGCTGCAACGACTTCGGCGCCGGCGGCGTTTCCGTGGCCATTGGCGAGCTGGCTGACGGTCTGACCATCGACCTGGACGCCGTGCGCAAGAAGTACGACGGTCTGGACGGCACCGAGCTGGCCATTTCCGAGTCTCAGGAGCGCATGGCCGTGGTCGTCGCCCCCGAGGATGCCGATAAATTCATCGCCGCCGCCCAGGCCGAGAATCTGGAAGCCTACCGCGTGGCCGTGGTCACCGAGTCCCCCCGCATGGTCATGCACTGGAAGGGCGCCAAGATCGCCGACCTGTCCCGCGCGTTCCTGAACACCAACGGCGCGGTCAAGCACGCCGCCGTGTCCGTGTCCGCCAAGGACCGCGCCCCCATGACCGCCCCCCGCTTTGCCAACCTGCGCGAGATGGCAGGCAGCCTGAAGTGCGCCAGCCGCCGCGGCCTGACCGAGCGGTTTGACGGCTCTATCGGCGCCGGCAGCGTGCTGATGCCCTTCGGCGGTGCGACTCAGACCACCCCCGCTCAGGCCATGGCCGCCCTGTTCCCTGTCCTGCCCGGTCAGGAGACCGATCAGGCCAGCATCATGTCCTGGGGCTTCGATCCCGAGCTGACCTGCGTGGACCCCTATGCCGGCGCCCGCGCCAGTGTCTATACCTCCATGGCCAAGCTGGTGGCCGCCGGCGGCGACTACCGCAAGGCTTACCTGACCTTCCAGGAGTTCTTTGAGAAGCTGCGCACCGAGCCTGAGCGCTGGGGCAAGCCCTTCTCCGCCCTGCTGGGCGCTCTGGATGCCCAGCTGGAGCTGGGTGCTGCCGCCATCGGCGGCAAAGACTCCATGTCCGGTTCTTTCCTCGACATGGATGTTCCCCCCACCCTCATTTCCTTCGCCATTGCCCCCGTGAAGGCGGACAAGGTCCTGTCCACCGAGTTCAAGAAGGCGGGCAACCCCGTCTATCTCTTCCACACCGCCGACAGCAAGACCGCCTGGGAGTGCTTCCACGACCTGCACACCGCCGGCAAGGTCAAGGCCGCCTGGGCCGTGGAGAACGGCGTGGCCGAGGCCGTGATGAACATGTCCTTCGGCAACCGCATCGGCTTCCAGGCCGGTCTGGAGGATGCCCCCTGGTATGCCTCCTGCCCCGGCGCCATCGTGGCCGAGCTGACCGAGGACATCGGCTGTGACTGCGCCAAGCGCATCGGTGAGACCACCGAGGCCCCCTTCATCGCCCTGCCCGGCGAGGCCGTTTCCATCGAGGAACTGCTCAAGCTGAACGAGGACGTGCTGGAGGGCGTGTACGCCACCCGTGCCGGCGAGGCCGAGGCCGTGGCCGCCCCCTCCTGCGACAAGCGCGCCCCCATCGTCGCCAAGAGCCGCATCGCCCGCCCCAAGGCAATCATCCCCGTCTTCCCCGGCACCAACTGCGAATACGACACCGCCCGGGCCTGCGAGCGCGCCGGTATCGCCCCCGAGATCGTGGTGGTCCGCAACCTGACCACCGAATTCCTGGCCGAGTCTGCCAAGGCGCTGGAGTCCGCCATCCGCTCCGCTCAGATGGTGGTCCTGCCCGGCGGCTTCTCCGGCGGCGACGAACCCGAGGGTTCCGGCAAGTTCATTGCTTCCTTCCTGCGCTCCCCCGCCCTGAGCGACGCAATTATGGACCTTTTGAAGAACCGTGACGGCCTGATGCTGGGTATCTGCAACGGCTTCCAGGCGCTGGTCAAGCTGGGTCTTGTCCCCTTCGGTGAGATCTGCCCCATGGACGACACCTGCCCCACCCTGACCTACAACCTCATCGGCCGCCACCAGTCCCGCTACGTCACCACCCGCGTGGCCAGCGTCCAGTCCCCCTGGATGCTCAAGTCCAACGTGGACGATCTGCACACCATCCCCATCTCCCACGGCGAGGGCCGCTTCGTCGGTCCCAAGGAGGTCATCGACCGCCTGATCGCCAACGGTCAGGTGGCCACCCAGTACGTGGATGAGGCGGGCAAGCCCTCCATGGACATCGCCCACAACCCTAACGGCTCCATGCAGGCCATCGAGGGCATCTTCTCCCCCGACGGCCGCGTCTTCGGCAAAATGGGCCATCTGGAACGCCGCGGCGACTTTGTCGGCGTAAACATCCCCGGCAACAAGCACCAGCCTCTGTTCGAGTCCGGTGCCGAGTACTTCAAGTAATCCTCCCCAAACACCACCGCCTCCCTCCTGTGAGGGAGGCGGTTTTTTCGCCCACAGGATACCGCCGCTCATTCAAGCTTTCCCCACCAGGGGGGGAAGGTGGCATTTGCGCAGCAAATGGCGGATGAGGGGGGGCGCGGCGTGTGAACCCCCTCTCCCCCGCCTTTCCGAAAAAACTCGCAAAAGTTTTGAAATTTTTGTTGACATTCCGGTTTGAATCGGCTATACTAACCCTTGCCCTGTTTTGCGGGGTCTATTTGGCGGCATAGCTCAGGTGGCTAGAGCATACGGTTCATACCCGTAGTGTCCCCGGTTCGAATCCAGGTGCCGCTACCATTTACAATTTCATAGGACAGTATTTCTGCCCTATTCAACGGCCCGGTGGTCAAGCGGTTAAGACACCGCCCTTTCACGGCGGTAACACGGGTTCGATTCCCGTCCGGGTCACCACCTTTTTTCTCAGCCGTTCCATATGGAGGCGTAGCTCAGCCGGTAGAGCACTTGCTTCACACGCAAGGGGTCACAGATTCGAGTTCTGTCGTCTCCACCAAACCCTTGGAAACATAGAGTTTCCAAGGGTTTTCTCTTTTCTTCGGCAGGTTGTCAGCCCTCTTGCCTTCCTTTGAAAAATCAAGGAAAGCAAGAGGTCTAACTTATGCCAAAAATCAAGATGCTGTATTGAAGTTTTTGTTTGTGTGTGATACTATAACTGTGCCACACAAATCAATAAATCGCTTTCCGATAGGGGATGTGTTTTTATTTCGGTAAAAACGCACCCTCCGCTTTGCGTTCCCTATTGGAAGGTAGAGATTTGTGTGGCAACAAATGGAGTCGTGCGTTTTTCGGTGTGTGGCTCCATTTGGGGCTACACACTTTTTTATTCTAGAGAGGAGAAAAACAAATGAAAAAAGCAATATTCCTGATTTTGGCATTTTTGATGTGCTTGTCCTTGTGTGCTTGCGGAAATAAGGATGATGATTTATCCCGATATATGCCACAAAAAACCGAAAAAGAATCCCCCATAACACCGCGGAAAGAAAACGCAAAGGGGTCTCGTTCAAATCCATATTCGTTAAACGAAAAAATTGTTTTTTCTTCTGTGGATATGGGACTTAACAACATGTATAAAACCACGGTAACGGTTGATAAATTATCGTCAAGCCAATTTGATTTAGCAAAAAGCATCTATGAAAAAAGAAACAATTCTACATGCAGTGAAATCTACTCAATTTCTTTTGAAATAGAATGTGTGAAAGGCAACAACAGTGAAAAGCTTAGCGATCGCACTGATTCAGGCGGTTGCTTCTTGAAGCACGGCCTTGATATGAGTATGCAGGAAACATATTTCAATTTCTTTGATAAGACAAGTGGAAACTATATTTACGATCTCTATCCTGACGTGGAATATGATTTGTATATGGTGCCGATGGATAACATCACCTGCAAATACATTACGTTTGAATATCACATAGATAAATACGAGACGGAAACTATATGGATTGAAGTAAAATAAAAACCAAAACAGGGAGCCACATGGCTCCCTGTTTTCTTGTTTTTTTACCCATCCTTTGCTAAAATAGAAATAAACTTCCGGGAACTTTTTCGTCTTTCCTGCGTCAAAGAGAGCAAACGCATTTCCCCACTTACATCAAAGGAGTTACATTATGAAACACATTCGTCTGTTTGCCCTTGGCACCGCCGTGGTGCTGTCCCTGTCCCTGCTGACCGCCTGCGGCGGCGACACCTCCGTTTCCGGCAGCGTGTCCGACCCCGATGTGAGCGTTTCCCAGCCCGATGTTTCCGCTCCGGACCACATCCTGCCCGCTCCCCCCGTGGACATGCCTCAGGTCATCGCCTATCTGGCCCTGAACAAGACCGACTTCACCCTGAAGGCTGTGGGCGCTTCCTATAAGCTCATTCCCGACATCTTCGGCATCGAGGACCCTGTGGTGCTGTGGAGCAGCAGCGACGAGTCCGTGGCCACCGTGGATGACAAGGGCGTCGTTACCGCCGTGGCCGCCGGCACCGCCACCATCACCGCCGCGGTGGAGGGTACCGACATGACCGTCACCTGCACCGTGCGCTGCAACATCAAGACCGAGGAAACCCCCGAGGCCCCCGCTCCCGAGCAGAAGCCCGAGGTGGAGCCCGAGCAGAAGCCTGCTGAGCCGGAAGTGCCCGCCGCGCCTGCCAAGGTCGACCTGGCCGCGTTCTACGCCTCCATCTTCCCCGACCCGGACGATGCCCCCGCCATGGTCGCCATGGAGTCTGACGCGCTGGACGCCTTCTACGCCGGTCTGAACGCCATCTCCCTGAAGCAGAAGGTGGCCTACATGCCCATGATGACCGCCGTCCCCTGCGAAATTGTCATGGTGGAGTGTGCCAACGCCGCCGATGTGGCCGCCGTCAAGGCCATCTTCAACGCCCGCATTTCCGCTCAGGTGGACAACCACTTCAACTACCCCATGGTCATCGAGGCCTGGGAGCGCGAGGCCAAGGTGGTCTCCAACGGCAACTTCGTGGCTCTGCTGGTTGTCAGCGGTATGACCGACGAGGTGGTCGCCAACTTCAACGCCCTGTTTTAATTCCATTCGGGCGGGTGATACTCCTATCACCCGCCCATTCTCTTATTAGGATGTGATCCAATGGTCTTTTCCACTCCCGTATTCATGTTCTACTTCCTGGTGTTTACCATGGGCGTGTATTTCGTGGTACCCCGGAAGTTCCGAAACCTTGTACTGCTGGTGTCCTCCCTGTTCTTCTACTACTGGGGCGAGCGGGACTATGTCATCATCATGTTCGCCTCCACCCTCATCGACTACACCCACGGCATGATCGTGGAAAAGTGCAAGGAAAAGGGCAACATCACCGGCGCCAAATGGGCGGTAGGCAGCTCTATTTTCTTCAACCTGGCCCTGCTGGTGTTCTTCAAGTACTGGGACTTTCTGGCCGGCTCGCTGCAGGCCGTCGGCATTCCCGCCCCCATCCTTGGCATCCACCTGCCCATCGGTATTTCCTTCTACACCTTCCAGACCATGAGCTACACGGTGGACATCTACCGCGGCGACACCCGGGCCCAGCGGTCCATTTTGAACTTCGGCACTTTTGTCACCCTGTTCCCCCAACTGATCGCCGGTCCTATCATCAAGTATAAAGATCTGGGTGACCAGATCGACGAGCGCACCACCAGCGCGGACAAATTCGCCGCCGGCGTGCAGATCTTCATGGTGGGTCTTGGCAAAAAGCTGCTGCTGGCCAACAATGTGGGCCAGCTGTGGGATGCTTACAAGGCCATGGCCCCCGGTGAGCTGACTGTGGCCGGTGCGTGGTTGGGTATCATCGCGTTCTCTCTGCAGCTGTACTTCGACTTCTCCGGCTACTCCGACATGGCAACCGGTCTGGGGCGCATGTTCGGCTTTGACTTTTTGGCCAACTTCAACTACCCCTATATCTCCAAAAGTATCACCGAGTTCTGGCGCCGCTGGCACATCTCCCTTGGCACGTGGTTCCGGGAGTACCTCTATATCCCTCTGGGCGGCAACCGCTGCTCCAAGCCCCGGTGGATCTTCAACCTGCTGATGGTTTGGGCCGCCACCGGCATCTGGCACGGTGCCAGCTGGAACTACCTCATCTGGGGTCTTTACTTCTTCGTGCTGCTGGTGCTGGAAAAGTTCCTGCTGGGCAAGTGGCTGAAGAAAGCGCCTGCCGCGCTTTGCCGCATCTATACTCTGTTTTTGGTGCTGGTCAGCTGGGCCATCTTCGCACTGGAGGACTTCGGTCAGCTGGCGGCCTATCTGCAGGTCATGTTCGGTCTGGGCGGCGTGCCTGTAATGAACGGCGCGTTTGTCTATTACCTGACCAGTTATCTGCCCATCCTGATCATCGCCGGCGTTTCCGCCACTCCTGCGGGCAAACTGCTTTACCACAAGCTGTCCCCCTCGGTGCAGCGGGTGGTGTGCCTTGTGCTGGTCATCGCGGGCCTGACCGTCTGCACCGCCTATCTGGTGGCGGGAACCTACAATCCCTTCCTCTATTTCCGTTTCTAAGGGGGTGTGTGTATGAACAAGTATTTTAACCGTATCCTCACCGCCGTGTTCTGCCTGTTTATCGGCGGCATGTTCCTTGTCAGCACCATCCTGCCCGACAAGGACTTCTCCCCGCTGGAAAACCGCTATCTGCAGGCTCTGCCCGAGTTTTCTTTCTCCGCCATGCACCGCGGCGACTTCATCGAAAAGATGGAGGATTACACCGCCGACCACATCGTGGGCCGGGACTTTTGGGTCGCTCTGAACACGTGGTGCGAGCGGCTGACCGGCAAGAAGGAGAATAACGGCGTCTACTTCACCAACGGCACCCTGATCACCAAGGTGGACACCCCCACCCCCGACCTGCTGGATAAAAACAGCGGTCTTGTCAACACTCTGGTGGACAACGTGGACGTGCCGGTCTACTTTGGCCTTATCCCCTCCGCCGCCGGCATCTGGGCCGACCGGCTCCCCGCCGGCGCCCCCACCGCGGATGAAAGCGCCATCATTGACCAAATGTATGCAGATTCCGATGCCCTGACCGTGGATCTGTGGAGTGTTCTGCAGGCTCACGCCGACGAGCAGCTCTACTACCGCACCGACCACCACTGGACCAGTCTGGGCGCCTACTACGGCTACGTGGCCCTGATGGAGGCCATGGGTATGGAGCCTGTGTCGCTGGAGGACTACACGAAAACCGTGGTGTCCGAGGACTTCTACGGCACCTCCTTCTCCACCTCCGGCGTGCGCTGGCTGCCTGCGGATACCATTGAAACCTATATCCCCGCTGACGGCGTCACCGTCACCGCCTATCCCGACGGCAAACCCGTCCCCGGCAGCCTGTACGCGGACAGCTTCCTTGCCGAAAAGGACAAGTATTCCTACTTCCTGGGCGGCAACAAGCCCCTGTGCGTTATCGAGACCGAGCATACCGACGCCCCCCGTGTACTGGTCATCCGGGACTCCTACGCCGACAGCCTTGCCCCCTTCCTGACCGAAAGTTTTTCCGAGGTCCACCTGTTCGACCTGCGCTACAACTTCACCAGTGTGAAGGACTATGTGGAGCAGAACGGCATTGACCGGGTGGTGGTGCTGTACAGCATCGACAACTTCTTCGACGCCGGCAGCAACCTGTTCCTGCTGGGTCGGTAAGACAAGAAAAAGCCGCCCGCTGCATATGCAGCGGGCGGCTTTTTTGTTTGGATCAGATGAAAATTCCCCACACAAAGCTCAGCACCAGGGACACGACCACCGGGATAATGCAGGAGGTAACGCACACGTCCCAGTAGGACTCCTTGTGGCTGCAGTGGGATACCGCCAGCAGGGTCAGCACCGCGCCGTTATGGGGCAGAGTGTCCAGACCGCCGGAGGCCAGAGAGGCGATGCGGTGCAGATACTCGGGACTCATGCCCAACGTCGCAGCCTTAGCCAAGAAGTCCGCACCCAGTGCCTCCAGCGCGATGGTCAGACCGCCGGTGGCGGAGCCGGTGGCACCGGCCAGCACGTTGACGGCTACCGCCTCGGAAAACAGGATGGAACCGGGCATGTTCAGCATAGCACCCTTCAGCAGGGCAAAGCCGGGAACCACCTTGACCACCGAGCCAAAGCCCACGGCGCAGGCGGTGTTCATAATGGCGGTGACGGAGCCGGTTGCGCCCTCGTTCACGGCGCCGGCCAGCTTCTTGAACTGGTAGGCATTCATCAGGCACACCACCACAATGCCGGCCAGCAGAGCGATGACGATGGCCTGATCGGAGGTAAGCTCCACAATACCGGCGCGTTCCAGGATACCGGGGACCACATTCAGAACCAACACCACCACGATCAGGGGCAGCAGACCGCTGAGCCAGTGCCAGCCGGGGTGGGCGGACTCGTCATACTCCGCGTGCTTGTGCTTGGGATCAGCCACAAAGTGCAGGCCCTTCTTCCGGGCGCTGCGGACACGGCGGTCCAGATAGATATAGCCGGGCACACCGATAAGTACAGCGGCGATCAGACCCATCAAAGGGGCAGCTGCGGCATCGGTGCCGTAGAAATTGGTGGGGATCAGGTTCTGCACCTGGGGAGAGCCGGGAATGGCGGTCATGGTGATACCGAATGCGCCAAAGGCGATGGCGCCGGGCAGCAGAGTGCGGGGGATGTCCGCCTCGCGATAGATGGCGTAGCCCATGGGATAGACCACAAAGACCACCACAAACAGGGACACGCCGCCATAGGTCATCAGCAGACAGGGCAGCACAACCGCCAAAAGAGCAAAGCGGGAGCCGATCAGCTTGACCAGCTTGTTTGCCAACGCCTGTGCCGCGCCGGTGACGTCCATGATCTTGCCGAAGACCGCGCCGAGGAAGAACATGGGCAAATAGCTTTTCACAAAGCCGGCCACACCGGCCATATAGTCACCCAAATAGGTGTTCAGCAGGTTCAGCCCACCCAGAATGGCCACCACAATGGCGCACACCGGGGCGACCCAGATGATAGAGTGACCCTTAAATGCCAGCCAGATCAACAGAACAAGGCCGAGTACAATACCAATCAAAGAAACCGTATCGAGCATAATCCGCTCCTCCTGTCGTAATTTGGTGCTTTTATTGTACGCAGGCCTTATTCGGAAATCAAATTCATAAATCGTTGCTTATTTATGCTTTTATGTTATAATTGACCAAAGGGGTGACCACATGGACATTCAACACATTCGTTATTTTTTGGAAGTAGCCAAGTGCCAGAGCTTTTCCGGTGCCGCCCGACAACTGTATGTGACCCAGCCCATTCTGACCCGCTGTGTCAAGAATTTGGAAAAGGAGCTTGGGGTGCAGCTGATCCAGCGCAGCACCAAACAGTTCGCTCTGACTGATGCCGGGCATTTGCTGGTGGAAAGCGGCACTGCCCTTTTGCAGCAGTACAGCGACATTTACCGCCAGATGGAGGATATGGCCTGCGGGCAAGCCGGCGAGGTGCGCATATCCAGTCCCGGCACACTGCTGGACATGTATTTCCCGGAGCTGGTCAACCGCTATCGCAAGGCCCACCCCGGCGTACACATCACCATCCGGGAAAGCGGCACCCGCACCGTAGTGCGGGAGGTGCTGGACGGCACAGCGGATATGGGGCTTGTCATGCTGCCGCTGGAGCGGACGGACCGATTGGAGATTCTGCCCATGGTGCAGGACGAGGTACATGTACTGCTGCGCCGTGATCACCCCTTTGCCGGCCAGCCGCACATCCACATCAGCCAGCTCAAGGGGCAGGACATCATCACCTATGACCAAAGCAACACCCTGCACCACACCTTTGTCAACCTGTGTCGGGAGCATGGATTCGCCCCCTCCATCGCCTACCAAAGCATGATGCCCGGGTTTATTCTGGACACCCTGTCCTTTGGTAATTGCGTGGGCGTATTCCCCGCCCCCATGCTGCGTCAATCTCCCCGACCGGAACTGGTCAGCATCCCGCTCCGCCCTCATTTCCCATGGCAAATCGCGATCATCACCAAGACGGGACGATATATCTCCAAGGCCACGGAGAGCTTTTTGGCCTTTACCCGGGACTTTTTCCCCAAACAGAATTAAACAGATAAAAACCGCCTGCACGCTTGTGCAGGCGGTTTTTGTTGAGTTATCAGCGCCCACGAAGCACTCTGTAGAGCTGAATCAGCACCGTGGGTACAAAGGCCAGGCCAACGATCATGCCAAACTGCGCCAGGGTCAGCGCAGATGCGGCAAACAGCCGACTCAGGAACGGCACCACCAGTACCAGCACCAGCAGCACAACGCCGACACCAAAGGCGCCCAAACTTGCGGGATTGCTGCCAAACCCGATTTTGAACAGGGACCGATCGCTGCGGCAGTTGAAGCCGTGGAACAGACGGGCCAGGGTCAGGGTGGAAAAAGCCATAGTGCTGGCCAGCGCCGCGCCGCCGCTGATCAGTCCGATGTGGAATACAGCCATGGTGCAAACAGCGATCAGGCCGCCCTGCACCAGCAGCTGGAGCAGGAAATCACGGCTCAGGATACTTTCCTTGGGGTCTCTGGGCTTCTTGTCCAGCAGGTTGTCCTCGGCAGGCTCCATGCCGATGGCGATGGCCGGCAGGGAGTCGGTCAGCAGGTTCATAAACAGCAGGTGTACCGGGGCAAAGGGAACGGGCAACCCCAGAATCGAGGTGTACAGCACGGACAGAATACCCGCCATATTGCCGGAAAGCAGGAACTTAATGGCGTTTTTGATGTTTCGGTACACATTTCTGCCGTTGGTAACCGCCTTGATGATGGTGGCAAAATTGTCGTCGGCCAGAATCATGGCAGCTGCATCCTTGGAAACTTCCGTCCCGGTGATGCCCATGGCCACACCGATGTCCGCCTTTTTCAGGGCGGGGGCATCGTTGACGCCGTCTCCGGTCATGGCAACGATGTTTCCCCTGCGCTGCCAGGCATCGACGATCTGAATTTTATTTTCGGGGGACACCCGGGCATACACGCTGATTTTATCGATTTTGCTGTCCAGCTCTTCCTCGCTCATGGCATCCAGCTCCACACCGGTAAGGGCCATATCCCCCTCTTCGAAGATGCCGATCTGCCCGGCGATGGCCGTGGCGGTGATCTTATGGTCGCCGGTGATCATGATGGGCTTGATGCCGGCCCGTTTTGCGTCCGCCACGGCCGCCTTGGACTCCTGTCTGGGGGGATCCATCATGGAGAGCAGGCCAAGGAAGGTGTAGTCATTTTCATCCTCCAGCGTCAGGACTTGCGCATCATCGGACTGCTTATAGGCAAAGGCCAGCACACGCAAACCGTTCCGGGAAAAGTCCATGTTTATGTCTAGGATCTTCCTGCGGTCCTCTTCAGTGATGTCACGAACGCCGTCATCGGTGCGGATGCGGGTCGTCCGGTCCAGCAGCACATCCAGCGCACCCTTGGTCATAATGGTGGGTTCGCCGTGGAGCCGGTACTTTGTAGACATGAGCTTTCTGTCAGAGTCAAAGGGGATCTCCGCCATGCGGTGCATGGCGTCCCGAATCAACCCCTCGTCAAGGTCGATGGCGCGGACCATCTCCAGCAAACAGAACTCGGTGGGGTCACCGATGCCCTTGCCGTCCACGATGGACGAATCGTTGGTCAGCATGGCGTTGTACAGCAGATAGCGGTGGAGCTGATTGTGCAGGTCCAGCTCCTCCGGCCCGATCACTCTGCCGCCTGTGTAGATCTGCTGCACCGTCATCTTGTTTTGGGTCAGGGTGCCGGTCTTATCGGAACAAATCACAGACACACAGCCCAGGCTTTCAACCGCCTTCAACTCCTTAATGATGGCGTTCTCCTTTGCCATCTTTTGGGTCCCCATAGCCTGAACGATGGTGACAATGGAACTGAGCGCTTCCGGAATGGCAGCCACAGCCAGGGCCACCGCAAACATCAAAGAATCCAGAACCGGCATTTCCCGGTAGATGCTCAGTGCGAACACCACAGCGGAAACAGCCAGAATGACCGCAGCCAGGCGGCTGCTGAATTGATCCAGGCTGATCTGCAAGGGGGTCTTTTTCTCCTTCGTCGCGTTCATCAAGGCGGCGATTTTCCCGATCTCGGTATCCATGCCGGTTCCGGTCACCACCACCGTGGCCCGGCCATAGGTCACCAGGCTGCCGGAGTAGACCATATTCACCCGGTCCCCCAGGGGGACCTCCGCTTCCATGTCCACGGCCTGCTTATCCACGTTGGTGGACTCACCGGTCAGGGAGCTTTCATTGACCTGCAGGGAGAAGTTTTCCAAGATCCGGCCATCGGCAACGACCATATCGCCGGCCTCCAACACCACGATATCTCCGGGTACCACATTCCGGGATGGGATCTCGATCTTATGTCCATCCCGGATGACCTTTGCGTTGGGCGAGGACAGGGATTTCAGACTATCCAGCGATTTTTCCGCCTTCTTGTGCTGTACAGTACCCAGAATGGCATTCATGGTAATGACCGCAAGGATGACGATGGTGCTTTCCGTATTGCCGGATAGCATGGAGATCACAGCGGCAATGATCAAAATCACCACCAGCAGATCCGCAAACTGGGAGAGGAACACCTGCAGGGTGCTTTTCCTCTTTCCCTCCTGCAGCACGTTGGGTCCCGCTTTCTCCAGTATCTGTTTGGCCCGGTCCGCGCTGTGACCCTGGTTTGTAACGCCGAAGGCCTCCAAAACCCGGTCTTTGGAAAGCAGATAATAATCTTTCATGGTATCCTCCTTATGTGTGTATGGATAAAATAAAAAAGACCCCCGGAACATGAAAAAATCATGCACCGAAAGTCTCGTAACCAAACCGGCACGTACAGCCATACCATTTGAAAATGGTCGGGATTGTTGACTGTACGTTAAAACTACTCCCCTTCAATGAAGCTATTCAATTACACACAATATAACCAGTCCCCGGGGAAAAGTCAAGGAAATTTTCAAAATCTCCTGCTGTTTGGGGCGCAGCCGACCAAATCAACCGAAGTCGCAAATATAAAAATCGACAAGCTTATGTTAAGCTTGTCGATTTATGGTGGACGATACAGGACTTGAACCTGTGACCTCCCGCACGTCAAGCGGATGCTCTACCAGCTGAGCTAATCGTCCGAACAGCGATTATTATAGCGGGACAATCCCGGCTTGTCAACCCCTTTTTTGCCCCGCAGAAAACTTTTTCCCGAAAACGCCTTTTTCCACTATCATTTTGAACTGTTTTGCCTTATAATATGTGTGTAAGCCATCACACCAAGGAGGTTTTGCGATATGATCCAACTCGACCTTTCCAAACTCGGCGGTTTTCTAGCCGAAGACTACCTGCCCGCCCGCAAGGATGCCCTGGCAAAGGCCCACGACATGCTGGACAAGTCCAACGGCCCCGGCGGCGATTTCACCGGCTGGGTCAAGCTGCCCGCCAACTACGATAAAGAAGAATTCGCCCGCATCAAGGCCGCTGCCGACAAGATCCGCAGCGACTCTCAGGTGCTGGTAGTGGTGGGCATCGGCGGCTCTTATCTGGGCGCCCGCGCCGTTATCGAGCTGCTGCGCTCCCAGAACTACAACCTCAAGCGCAAGGACACCCCCGACGTCTACTTCGCCGGCAATGGCCTGTCCACCGACGCCATGCTGGAGACCATCGCCCTTATCGGCGACCGGGATTTTTCCGTCAACGTCATCTCCAAGTCCGGCACCACCACCGAACCCGCCGTGGCTTTCCGCATTTTCAAGGGCCTGCTGGAGGCCAAGTACGGCAAGGAGGCTGCCGCTGGCCGCATCTACGCCACCACCGACAAGGCCCGGGGCGCTCTGAAGGGTCTTGCAGATAAAGAGGGATACCAGACCTTTGTGGTCCCCGACAACATCGGCGGCCGCTACTCCGTGCTGACCGCCGTGGGTCTGCTGCCCATCGCCGTGGCCGGCATCGACATCGACCAGCTCATGGCCGGTGCGGCCGAGGCTATGGGCGAGCTGTCTGTCCGCAGTCTGGATAACCCTGCCTGGCAGTATGCCGCCGCCCGCCACGCCCTGTACGAGGGGGGCAAGCGCATTGAAATTCTGGCCTGCTACGAACCCAGCTTCCGCTTCTTCGCCGAGTGGTTCAAGCAGCTCTACGGCGAGAGCGAGGGCAAGGACGGCAAGGGTCTGTTCCCCGCCAGCGTGGAATTCACCGCCGACCTGCACTCCATGGGCCAGTATATTCAGGACGGCCACCGCAACCTGTTTGAAACCGTCGTCCGCTTTGAAAATCCCCACGGCAAGCTTCTCATCCCCACCGACCCGGACAACACAGACGGTCTGAATTTCCTGGCCGGTAAGAGCCTTGCCTTCGTGGCCGAACAAGCCATGTGCGGCACCATCCTGGCCCACGTGGACGGCGGCGTGCCCAACATCCTGCTCAGCCTGCCCGAAATCAACGAAACGTGCGTTGGCTGGCTCATCTATTTCTTCGAGCTGGTGTGCGGCCTGTCCGGCTATCTGCTGGGTGTCAACCCCTTTGACCAGCCCGGCGTGGAGGACTATAAGAAGAATATGTTCGCCCTGCTGGGCAAACCCGGCTACGAGGAGCGCAAAGCCCAGCTGGAGGCCCGGCTGTAAGAGTAAAAATTTTACCAAAATTCCGGTTGAAAAGCCTGCCGGGTTATGGTAAAATACTACCATAGAATGAACGGTATCCCCGTTCCCTCTATTTACTATCAAAGGAGTGATACGTATGGTTAGAGTAATCATGGGCAAGAAGGGCTCCGGCAAGACCAAGCAGATGATCGATATGATCAATTCCGCCGTCCAGACCGAGCACGGCAATGTTGTTTGTATTGAGAAGGGCAAAAAGCTCACTTTTGATATCCACTATCAGATCCGTCTGGTAGAGGCCAGCAACTACGACCTGACTGACTACACCGCCCTGAAGGGGTTTGTCAGCGGCCTGTACGCCGGCAACTATGACATTACCCACGTGTTTATCGACAGCCTGACCAAGATCGCCGGCGGCGACTGCAACGCCGAGACCGAGGCGTTCCTGGACTGGCTGAACAACTTCGGCGAGGAGCACAACATCAAGTTCACCGTCACCATCAGCGATGATGCTTCCCTGGCTTCCGACGGCATTAAGAAATACTTCTGATTTTCGCCTGAAAACGCCCTTGCAGCTTGCGCTGCAGGGGCGTTTTTCTTGACTTTACCCCACAAGATGCGGTATGATATATTAAATGTATCTACCACCTTTGGAGGTTGTCCCTTATGGCACAGAAAAAAACCGATTACGGAAACGAATCCATCTCCGCCCTGAAGGGCGCCGACCGTGTGCGCAAGCGCCCCGGCGTTATCTTCGGCTCCAACGACATCGTGGGCTGTCAGCACGCGGTGTTCGAGATCCTGTCCAACGCCATCGACGAGGCCCGGGAGGGTCACGGCGATGTTATCGTCGTCACCCGCTATGCCGACCACTCCATCGAGGTGGAGGACTTTGGCCGCGGCTGTCCTGTGGACTGGAACGAGAAAGAGCAGAAATATAACTGGGAACTGGTCTTCTGCGAGCTGTATGCCGGCGGCAAGTACGGCACCGGCGGGGACAACTACGAGTTCTCCCTGGGGCTGAACGGCCTTGGCTCCTGCGCCACCCAGTACGCCTCTGAGTTCTTTGATGCCGTCATCCACCGGGACGGCACCGAGTACACCCTCCACTTTGAAAAGGGCGAGAACATCGGCGGCTTGAAGAAAGAGCCGTGGAGCGGCAAAAAGACCGGCTCCAGGTTCCATTGGAAGCCTGACCTTGAAGTCTTTACCGACATCGACATCCCTCTGGACTACTTCACCGACGTCATCAAGCGGCAGGCGGTGGTCAACTCCGGCATCCTGTTCCGCCTGCGCAACGAAGTTGCCCCCGGCAAGTTTGAAACCACCGAGTTCAAATACGAAAACGGCATCGTGGACTATGTGGGCGAAATCGTGGGTGAAAACAGCCTGACCCAGCCCGTGTTCTGGCAGGGCGAGCGAAAGGGCCGTGACCGGGCCGACCTGCCCGACTACAAGGTGAAGCTGTCCGTGTGCTTCTGCTTCTCCAACACAGTCCAGCGCATTGAGCATTACCACAACTCCTCCTGGCTGGAGCATGGCGGCTCCCCCGAAAAGGCGCTGAAGTCCGCCTTCGTCTCCGCCATTGACGGCTGGCTGCGGCAGAACGGCAAGTATCAGAAGAACGAGTCCCGCCTGTCCTGGGGCGATGTGGAGGACTGTCTGGTGCTGGTCAGCAATAACTTCTCCACCCAGACCAGCTACGAAAACCAGACCAAGAAGTCTATCACCAACAAATTCATTCAGGATGCCATGGCGGAGTTTTTGAAAAGCCAGATGGAGGTCTACTTCATCGAAAACCCCTTCGACGCCCAGAAAATCGCCGAGCAGGTGCTGGTCAACAAGCGCTCCCGCGAGACCGCGGAAAAGACCCGCCTGAACCTGAAAAAGAAGCTGACCGGCTCTATGGACATCTCCAACCGGGTGCAGAAGTTCGTGGACTGCCGCACCAAGGACGTGGACCGGCGTGAGCTTTACATCGTGGAGGGCGACTCGGCTTTGGGCAGCGTCAAGCAGAGCCGCGACCCCGAGTATCAGGGCATCATGCCCGTGCGCGGCAAGATTTTGAACTGCCTGAAAGCAGAACTGCCCCGCATTTTCAAAAGCGAGATCATCACCGACCTTATGAAGGTGCTGGGCTGCGGTGTGGAGGTCAGCGACAAGAAGGCCAAGGAACTGGCCGCCTTCGACCTTGCTAATCTGCGCTGGAACAAGATCGTCATCTGTACCGATGCCGACGTGGACGGCTTCCAGATCCGCACCCTGATCCTGGCCATGCTCCACCGGCTGACCCCCACCCTCATCCGGGAGGGGTACGTCTACATCGCCGAATCCCCCCTGTACGAGATCACCTACAAGGAAAAGACCTGGTTTGCCTACTCCGATAAGGAGAAGAACGACATCGTCAACGGCGAGCTGGCCGGCAAGAAGTGCGTCATCAACCGCTCCAAGGGTCTGGGCGAGAACGACCCGGAGATGATGGCCCTGACCACTATGAACCCCGCCACCCGCCGTCTCATCAAAGTCATGCCCGAGGACGCGATCCTGACCGATCAGGTCTTTGACCTGCTGCTGGGCGACGACCTTGCCGGCCGCAAGAACCACATCGCCGAAAACGGCTATAAGTATCTGGAGATGGCGGACATCTCCTGATTTACCTGTTAAGAAGGGATTGATCCCATTTGGCTAAAAAGAAAGTGACCGAATCCGCCCCCAAGGTGGACACCACCAACGTCTTTGGCCTGCACCCCGAGGTGCAGGAGCAGCCCATCACCCAAACGCTGGAACTGAACTATATGCCCTACGCCATGAGCGTTATCGTCTCCCGCGCTATTCCGGAGATCGACGGCTTCAAACCCAGCCACCGCAAGCTGCTGTACACCATGTACCAGATGAAGCTGTTGGGCGGCGCCCGCACCAAGAGCGCCAACATCGTGGGCCAGACCATGAAGCTAAACCCCCACGGTGATGCCGCCATCTACGACACCATGGTGCGTCTGAGCCGTGGCTACGGCGCCCTGCTGCATCCTCTGGTGGACTCCAAGGGCAACTTCGGCAAGGTGTTCTCCCGGGACATGTCCTGGGCCGCCCCCCGTTATACCGAGGCCAAGCTGGATGCCATCACCGCCGAATTCTTCCGTGACATCGACATGGATGCGGTGGACTTTGTGGATAACTACGACGGCTCCATGCAGGAGCCTGCCCTGCTGCCCACCACCTTCCCCAACGTGCTGGTATCTGCCAATCAGGGTATCGCCGTTGGTATGGCCAGCAACATCTGCGGCTTTAATCTGGAGGAAGTGTGCGACACCACCATCGCCATTCTCAAGCACCCCAATCATGACATCGCCACCACCCTGAAAGCGCCCGATTTCCCCACCGGCGGCGAGCTGCTGTACGATGCCAACGCCCTGAATGAAATTTACCGCACGGGCCGCGGCTCCTTCAAGGTCCGGGCCAAGTGGCGCTACGTCAAGAGCGAAAACCTCATCGAAATTTACGAACTGCCCTACACCACCACCGCCGAGGCGGTCATCGACAAGGTAGCCGAACTCATCAAGGCCGGTAAAATCAAGGAAATTGCCGATATGCGCGACGAGACCGGTCTGGACGGTCTGAAGCTGACCATCGATCTCAAGCGCGGTACCGACCCGGACAAGCTCATGGCCCGCCTGTTCAAGTACACCCCCCTGCTGGACACCTTCTCCTGCAACTTCAACATCCTCATCGCCGGCATGCCCCGTGTCATGGGCGTGGGCGAGATTTTGGAGGAGTGGACCGCATGGCGCATGGACGGCGTGCGCCGGCGCACCTACTTCACCATGAAGAAAAAGCAGGATAAACTGCACCTTTTGAAGGGTCTCAAGCGCATCCTGCTGGACATTGACCGGGCCATCAAGATCATCCGGGACACCGAGGAGGATGCCGAGGTCATCCCCAACCTGATGATCGGCTTCGGCATTGACGAGGTGCAGGCCGAGTACGTGGCCGACATCCGTTTGCGCAACATCAACAAGGAATACATCCTCAAGCGCACTCAGGAGGTGGACTCCCTGCAGGAGGAGATCGACGACCTGCAGGACATCATCAACAGCCCCCAGCGCATCAAAAAGATCATCATTGGCGAACTGGAGGACGTGAAGAAGAAGTTCGCCCAGCCCCGCCGCACCGACATCATCTACGAGCATGAGATGGAGGAGGTCTTCGAGGCCGAGCCGGAAGTTCCCGACTACCCCGTCCACCTGTTCCTGTCCCGGGAGGGTTATTTGAAGAAGATCACCCCCCTGTCCCTGCGCATGAGTGGGGAGCAGAAGTATAAGGAGGGGGATGGCCCCGCCCAGCAGTGGGAGGCCAGCAATCGGGATGAAATTATCATCTTCACCGACCGCCAGCAGTGCTACAAGGCCCGCCTGAGCGATTTTGAGGACACCAAAGCCAGCGTGCTGGGCGACTACCTGCCCTCCAAGCTGGGCATGGACGCCGACGAAAAGGTGGTTTGGGCCTGCCTTCCCGGTGACTACTCCGGCCATGTGCTGTTCTTCTTCGAAAACGGCAAGGCCGCCCGGGTGGAGCTGTCCGCCTACCAGACCCAGACCCGCCGGCGCAAGTTGACCGGCGCCTACAGCGATAAATCCCCGTTGGTGTGCGCCTTCCTGCTGCGTGAGGATCTGGAACTGGCTGTGCGCTCCACCGAGGGCCGCTGTTTGGTGTTCCACACCGCCGCTCTGAACCCCAAGTCCACCCGCTCCACTCAGGGCGTGGGTGTCATGACCCTGAAACCCAAGTACAAGCTGGAGGATGTGCGGCCCCTGACCGACACCCCCATCGTCAACGCCGCCCGCTACCGGGCCCGCTCCCTGCCCATCGCCGGTGCCTTGCTCAAAGATGTGGACCGGGGCGAGGAGCAGATGACTCTGCTGTAAGGAGGAACTATCATGGCAAACATGGAACTGTTTGAGAAAAATCTGCGCCAAATTGGCTGGGACGTAGCCCACTTCGCCACCGGAGCGGAGGCTGCCGACTATCTGGACAGCAAAATCGACGGCAAGACCGTGGCCTTCGGCGGCTCCGTATCCCTGCAGCAGATGGGCCTGTGCGAAAAGCTGGACAGCCATAACAAGGTCATCTGGCACTGGCGGGAGGCTGACCCCATGGACGCCCAGTGCTGCGACGTCTATCTCTCCTCCGTCAACGGTGCCGCCGAGACCGGCGAGCTTGTCAACATCGACGGCACCTGCAACCGGGTGGCCGGAACTCTGTTCGGCCACGAAAAGGTCTATCTGGTCATCGGCAGCAATAAGGTAACGGAGGACTACGACAGCGCCCTGTGGCGCGCCCGGAACATCGCCGCGCCCCTGAACGCCCGCCGTCTGGGCCGCAACACCCCCTGCGCCACGGGCGATGAAATCAAGTGCTACAACTGCAAAAGTCCCGACCGCATCTGCCGCGCCCTGACCGTCTTTTGGGACGTACCCAAGGGGTCCCGGTACGAGATCATTCTGGTGGACGAGGAGCTGGGTCTTTAATGCATAACGAACTGACTCAGGGCGATCTGGACCTGATGCAGCAGGAACTGGACGACCGCCGCATCCGCCTGCGTCCCCTGCTGCTGGAAGAAGTAAAAACCGCCCGCGCCTTCGGCGATTTGAGCGAAAATTTCGAGTATAAGGCCGCCAAGCGGGAGAAAAACCGCAACGAAAGCCGCATCCGCTATCTGGAAAACATGATCAAAACTGCCCGTGTGGTGGCCTCCAACACCGACCCCGACGTGGTGGGCCTTTACGACTTCGTCACCGTTTACTTGGAGGAGGACGAGGAGGAGGTCACCTACCAGATGGTCACCACCGTCCGACAGGACCCCCTGCAGAATCGCATCAGCAACCGTTCCCCCTTCGGAACGGCGGTGCTGGGCAAAAAGGTGGGTGACCGGGTGTGGGTGCAGGTCAACGACAGCTACGGCTACTACGTGGTCATCCGCGCCATCCGCAAGGGCGAGGACGACCCCAACATCCCCATCAACAGCTTCTGACCGGAAGGAGGGTCCCCATGGCCCGCTATATCCGTTTTTCTTACAACGAACAAACCCGGTATGGCCGCCTGTCCGGAGACACGGTCTTTCCCCTGCGGGGCGACCTGTTTGAATGCCGGGACGAGGACGGCACTACCCTCCCCCTGTCCGAGGTAAAACTGCTTGCCCCCTGCCGGCCCACCAAAATTCTGTGCGTGGGGTTCAATTACCGGGACCACGCCGAGGAGTTCGACCTCCCCGTCCCCGATAAACCCAACATCTTCATGAAACCTCTGAGCGCCCTTGCCGGTCCGGAACAGCCTGTGCTGTTCCCCAAGGCCATGGCCCATCAGGTGGACTACGAGGCGGAACTGGTCATCGTGGTGGGCCGCCGGGCCCGCCATGTGTCTTTGGAAGATGCCCCGGATTACATTCTCGGCTACACCATCGGCAACGACGTTACCGCCCGGGACCTGCAGGATAAGACCGGGCAGTGGACCGTGTGCAAGGGTTTTGACACCTTCGCCCCCATCGGCCCGTGGATCGAAACCTCCGTTGACCCCAAGGCGGGTTTGGACATCTCCAGCTGGGTCAACGGTCAGCGCCGCCAGCATTCCAACACCAAAAATCTCATCTTCGATGCCCCTTACCTCATCCACTACCTGTCTCAGGTCATGACGCTGGAACCCGGCGACGTGATCTTCACCGGCACTCCCTCCGGCATCGGCCCGGTGAACCCCGGCGACGTGATGGAGGTGCGCATTCAGGGCATCGGCTCTCTGTGTAACCCTGTGGAAGCAGAAGCGTGAGAAAGGAGTATCAGATGAAAAAACTTGCTTTGTTCCTTGTGCTGGTGCTGTCCCTGTGCGCCTGCGCCCCCACCCAACCGATTGAAACCGACACCACCACCAAGTTCGAAAACGAGAGCTTCACCCTCTCCATTCCCAACGAGTACGTGGACCTGCTTATCGTGAACCCCTCGGAAACTGAGTGGAACCGCAGCAACCTCTTCCACGTCAGCGAAAAAGCTTCGGTGGAGGCCGCAAAAGAGCTGTGGCCCGATGACCCCACCATGGGCGGCGGCTTCCTGTTCGGCATCGGCCGGGTAAATGAAACCCAATTCAACGAGATGATGGCCTGGGGCATGACCGGCGCAGACGTATTTGCCCGTGATGCTGAGAACAACTATTACATCTACTACCACCCCACCGATGTTCAGCTCATCCGCACCGGCGACTACACCGACGCCGACTGGGAGCAGTGGGGTGAGCTGTGTGAGTGGGCTGCCCAAATCAAGGACACCTTCATTGCCGACAACTCCGGTTTAACCCCCTATCAGCGCACTTATAAAGACCTCGACTGCGCGCTGGTCCATATCGCGTTTTGGAAAGAGGAATATACGTTGCTGGAAAAGGACGGAGACTGTGTCTATACTCCCGGGTATCCCAAGGCCCTGCCCTATGTTGAGCAGTTGCTGGATGGAGTGCTGTACTTTGACCTTCTGACCACAGAAGAGCTGAACACCGACGGACACTACATCCGCCTGAGCGTCCCCGGCACTCTCCCTCACACCAGCTTCGACTTCTTCACCGATGAGGGACAGCAGCACATCATCCGCCAGAATTTCGACAACACCCTCCCGGTCTACTACGTCGCCAGCCGGGACGGTGACTTCTTCCCCGCCGGCAAGGTGGTTGCCGATTGGCTGGACTCTTTGGCGTGACCCCTGCCATCCCCTCCCGTAGGGGGCGGCGTCCTCGACGCCCCGCAAAACGCAAAAATCGTTTACCCCCACCGCAAATGCGTTGACACAGCGGTTTGTTTGTGATATTATTCCGAGTAGGAAATCTCTTAAACCTCAACAGATAGGAGTGCAATATTATGGAGCGTATCAAGACCCTGGAGACCCGCAACCTGTGCCAGAGCGCCGTCAACGGCGGCTGCGGCGAGTGCCAGACTTCCTGCCAGTCCGCCTGCAAGACCAGCTGCGGCGTGGCCAACCAGTCCTGCGAGAAGGACGCCTGAGCGCAAATCCGTACATAAAAAGGCCGTCAGTACTGGCGGCCTTTTTTCCTTGTTATCCACTCCAAAGGAAGTGACCTATTATGGTTCATCAGTATCAACTCAACGGCTATAACATCGTGCTGGACACCTGCTCCGGCTCCGTCCACGTGGTGGATGAGGTGGCCTACGATATGATCGCCCTGTTTGAGCAGGAGGACGGCGATGCCATTGTCTCCAAAATGCTGCAAAAGTACGCCCACCGCCCCGATGTGACTGAGGAGGAGCTGCGCCTTTGCCTTGATGACATTCAGGCCCTGAAGGACGCGGGCAAGCTCTATACCCCCGACACGTTTGCGGATATGGCCGGCACGTTCAAGGCCCGCTCCGGCAATGTGGTCAAGGCTTTGTGCCTCCACGTGGCCCACACCTGCAACCTCAACTGCTCCTACTGCTTCGCCAGTCAGGGCAAATACCATGGTGAGCGGGCGCTGATGAGCTTCGAGGTGGGCAAGCAGGCCCTTGACTTCCTGATGGACAACTCCGGCAGCCGCCACAACCTTGAGGTGGACTTCTTCGGCGGCGAGCCGCTGATGAACTGGGACGTGGTCAAGCAGCTGGTGGCCTACGCACGCAGCGTGGAAAAGGAGCGGGGCAAGAACTTCCGCTTCACCCTGACCACCAACGGCATGCTCATTGATGACGAGGTCATCGAGTTTGCAAACCGCGAGATGAGCAACGTGGTCCTCAGTCTGGACGGGCGCAAGGAAATCCACGATGCCACCCGGGTGGACTACGCCGGCAACGGCAGCTACGAGCGCATCGTACCCAAGTTTCAAAAGCTGGTCAATGCCCGTGGCGGCAAGGGCTACTACATGCGCGGCACCTTCACCCACCAAAACCCCGACTTCACCAAGGATGTATTCCACATGGCTGATCTTGGCTTTACCGAGCTGAGTATGGAGCCGGTGGTCTCCGCTCCCGATGACCCCATGGCCCTGACGGCCAAGGATATCGAGGTGGTCAAGGAGCAGTACGAGATTCTGGCAAAAGAGATGCTCCGCCGTGAAGAAGATGGCCGCCCCATCACCTTCTACCACTACATGATTGACCTGACCGAGGGCCCCTGCGTCTATAAGCGTATCTCCGGCTGCGGCTCCGGCACCGAGTACATGGCGGTCACCCCCTGGGGCGACCTGTACCCCTGCCACCAGTTCGTGGGCGAGGAGGAATACAAGCTGGGCGACGTGTGGAACGGTGTGACCAACCATGCCCTGCGGGAGGATTTCCGCGCCTGCAATGCTTACGCCCGTCCCGAGTGCAAGGACTGCTGGGCCAAGCTCTACTGCTCCGGCGGCTGCGCCGCCAACGCCTTCCACGCCTCCGGCTCCATCCGGGGCGTGTACGCACCGGGCTGCGAGCTGTTCAAAAAGCGCATTGAGTGCGCTATTATGATGAAAGCCGCCCAGGACGAGCGAAAGGACCGGGGTTGATATGAACACCCCCATCTATGACTTTGTCACCGCCTACGCCGACCGCCATCCCGCCCGGCTGCACATGCCCGGGCATAAGGGCCGCGGCTGCCTCGGCGTGGAGCAGTTTGACATCACGGAAATCCCCGGCGCGGACGATCTGTACCACCCCGGCGGCATCATCGCCGAAAGCGAAACAAATGCCGCCCTACTGTTCGGCGCCGCCTGCACCGTGTACAGCACCGAGGGGTCCAGCCAGTGCATCCGCGCCATGGTACACTTGGCGGCGGACCACATTACGGACGGAAAACCCCTGTTTCTGGCCGCCCGCAACGCCCATAAGACCTTTTTGTACGCCGCCGCGTTGGTGGATGCGGACATCCAATGGCTGTGGCCGGATGAGCAGGATGCCCTGTGTTCCTGCTCCATCACCCCGAAGCAGCTGGAGCGCGCGCTCACCAATGCTAAGCGCACCCCCGCTGCCGTCTATGTGACCAGTCCCGACTATTTGGGTAATCTCCTGCCTATCGCCGAACTGGCCGAGGTCTGCCACCGGCACAACACCCTGCTGCTGGTGGACAACGCCCACGGGGCCTACCTGCGCTTCCTGCCCGAGGACCTGCACCCCATCACACTCGGCGCTGACCTGTGCTGCGATTCGGCCCACAAGACCCTGCCCGTCCTCACCGGCGGTGCTTACCTGCATATGAGCCAAGCCTGCGCCGACCTGTTCGCCCCCTGTATCAAAGAGGTCATGGCCCTGTACGGCTCCACCAGTCCCTCCTACCTGACCCTTGCCAGTCTGGATTTGTGCAACCGCTATTTGGACAGCCAAATTCGCACCGATTTGACGAAGCTTCTGCCCGCTGTGGAGCAAACCCGCACCACCCTTGCCGCCAACGGCTGGCAACTTGTGGGGGACGAACCCCTGAAGCTGACTCTCCGCTGCCCCGGCACGCAGATCGCCAATCTGTTGGCCGAGCAGAACGTTTTCTGTGAGTATGCCGACAGCGAGCATTTGGTTCTGATGCTCTCCCCCTCCACCGACCCGGTGGATTTGGAGCTGTTAGTGGCCGCCTTAGGTAAAAACCATTGGGCCGTTCCTGCTTCTGTCCAGTTGCCCCCTCTGCATCCGGCGCAGGCTCTCTCCCCCCGACAGGCTATCTTCGCCCCTCAGGAGCAAGTTCCCATCGAGCAAGCTGTGGGCCGCATCTGCGCCGCTCCCACCGTCAGCTGTCCCCCCGCCATCCCCATCGCGGTGTCCGGCGAGGTGGTTGACGAGGCCGCCCTTGTGTGGCTGACCCACTATGGTATGGACACCGTCTGCGTGGTCAAATAAACAGAAAAACGCCCGCCGTCCATGGGACGGCGGGCGTTTTTTGTGTGTTATTCGGCAGACTTTGTGTCAAAAATCTCTTTGCCCGCGGCGGCAAGGCCCGCAAGGCCCTGTATCTCGCTGGGAATGATGAGCTTGGTCGCCTTACCGTCGGCAGCGGCGGCAAAGGCCTCCAGGGCGCGGATCTTGATGACCCCTTCGCCGGGGTTGGCCTCGTTGATGAGCTTGATGGCATCGGCGGTGGCCTGCTGGACCTTCATGATGGCCTCGGCTTCCGCTTCGGCGGCCATGATGCGGGCGGCCTTCTCGGCCTCGGCCTGCATGATCTTGGCCTGCTTCTCCGCATCGGCGCGGAGAATGGCGGATTGCTTTTCGCCCTCGGCCACCAGGATCTGGGACTGCTTCTGCCCCTCGGCCTGCAGGATGGCCTCACGGCGCTCGCGTTCGGCCTTCATCTGCTTCTCCATGGCGTCCTGAATTTCCCGGGGCGGAATGATACTTTTCAGCTCCACGCGGTTGACCTTGATGCCCCAGGGGTCGGTAGCCTCGTCCAGAATGGCCCGCATCTTGGTGTTGATGTGGTCGCGGCTGGTCAGTGCCTGATCCAACTCCAGATCGCCGATGATATTGCGCAGAGTGGTGGCGGTCAGGTTTTCGATGGCGGACATGGGGTACTCCACGCCGTAGGCGTACAGCTTGGGGTCGGTGATCTGGAAATAGACCACGGTGTCGATCTGCATGGTGACGTTATCCTTGGTGATGACGGGCTGGGGCGCAAAGTCCACCACCTGCTCCTTCAGGGACACGTTCTTTACGATGCGCTCAATGAGAGGGATCTTGAAGTGCAGGCCCACGCCCCACACCGCCTGAAACGCGCCAAGGCGCTCCACCACGTAGGCACGGGACTGCTGCACCACGCGAATGTTGGCGGCCAGCACGATCAGAACCAGAACGACCAAAACGATAGGGATCATATACTCCATAATTTACCTCCTGTATGTAGTGTATCCAAATTGTGTTTACTTACTCGTTGATTGGGGAAACGAACACCTTCACGCCCTCGATGAGCAGTACCCGTACCAGCGTACCCTCCGGAATGACGGCGTCGTCCTGACTGCGGGCGGTCCAGGTCTGCCCGGCGATATTCACCTGACCCTGACCGTGCAGATTGTCGATGGTTTCCGTAACCACCGCCTCCTGCCCGATGACCCGGTCGGCGTTGGTGGCGGAGTATCCGGGCGTGAGGAACTTTTTCGCCAGAGGCCGTGCCAGCGCCAACGACAGTCCCGAAAGTGCCAGAAACACACCCAGCTGCAGCCACAGCGTCCCGCCAAACAGCGCACACAGCAGCGCACCCAAAGCGCCCACTGCAAACCACACGCTGGTCAGTCCCACCGTAACAGCCTCGCCCACGCTGAACAAAATCAGCAGGGCCAGCCACGCGATTTTCATTGTCATACCGTCCGACGCTCCTTTCGCCATAGTGGTACACAACAGGAAAAACAGGGATACCAGCACCAGCACCACCGAGGATGCCGCCGTGCCGAACAGCCACTGGTCCTTGGGGGAAAGGTTGGTGAAGAAGTTGCCCAAAGACCGCTTCAGGGTGGGGCCGTCACTTATTTCCTCCCTCTCCGCCCGGGTGTTTTCCTTTTGTGCGGAGGGTATTTCATCGGCAAACAGCTCATCCATAGTCACACCGTAATGCTGACAGATATAGATGAGTTTTTCCATCTCCGGGTACCCCCGGGAGGACTCCCACTTGCTCACTGCCTGCCGGGATACGTTCAGCTGCTGGGCAAAGGCCTCCTGAGTGATACCGTGTCGGTGGCGCAGTTCCTGCAGCCGCGTTCCAAAGGACATCTTATCCCCTCCTTTCATCCTTTGACAGTAGCATACCGCATTTTTCGCCCCTTGTCTACCAACTTCAATTTGCCAAGGGGATTTTTTTGCCGCAACCTGAAGTTTCGGCGCTTATCCCGCGATAACCGTTGCAACTTGTCGAAAAAACAGATATACTGTTTGTGTATGAGCATTTTCTCCAGCAGGAGGTTTTCCATATGTCCAATCTTCAATTTGCCGTCCCCACCCTGTTCGGGTTGGAGTCTTTGGTCGCCGACGAGCTGCGCCGCCTCGACCTTGCCGATGTAAAGGCAGAGAACGGCCGGGTACTCTGCTCCGGCACCGTGGCGGACATTCCCCGCATCAACTTAAATCTGCGCACCGGCGAGCGGCTGCTGCTGGTTCTGGGCAGCTTCCCCGCCCCTACCTTCGAGGCGCTGTTTCAGGGGGTGCGCAGCCTGCCCTGGGAACAGTTCATCCCCCAAAACGGTCAGTTCCCCATCAAAGGTCACAGTCTGAACAGCGCCCTGCACGCCATCCCCGCCTGTCAGTCCATCGTAAAAAAGGCGGTGGCCGCCCGGCTGGGACAGAAATACGGCATGGATACTCTGCCCGAAACCGGCCCCATCTATCAAATCCAGTTTTCCATTATGAAGGACACCGCCACCCTCATGCTGGACACCAGCGGAGCGGGGCTCCACAAGCGGGGTTATCGCGCTCAGGGCGTTGTCGCCCCCCTGCGTGAGACCCTTGCCGCCGCCATGGTCCTGCTGTCCCGCTACCGGGGCCGTGACCCCATCTGCGACCCCTTCTGCGGCAGCGGTACCATCCCTATTGAGGCCGCCCTCATCGCCAAAAACCGCGCCCCCGGCCTGAACCGCAGCTTCGCCGCCCAGCGATGGAGCTGGCTGGACAAAAAGCTGTGGATGGATGCGGCTGACGAGGCGCAGGATCGCGAATTCAACGGCAGTTACGAGATTTGGGGCGGCGACCTGGACCCCACCGCCATCGAGCTGGCCCGGCACAACGCCCGGCTGGCGGAGGTGGACGACCTCATCAGCTTCGAAGTTGCCGATGCCACCCGTTTCCACTTCGGCGGCCTGCGGGGCCGTATCGTGACCAACCCGCCTTACGGCGAGCGCATCATGGAGCGGAGAGAGGCCGAAGATCTGTACCGTGCCTTTGGCAAGGCGTACCAGAAATTCCCCGAGGGATGGAACCTGTACCTGCTGTCCTCCCACACAGAGTTCGAGCGCACCTTCGGCAAGCAGGCCGACAAAAAGCGCAAGCTGTATAACGGTATGCTGAAATGCGACCTGTTTATGTACCTGTAAGCATAACTCCTATCTGTTAAGGAGCTGATACGATGCGCCATCTGTTTATCATCAACCCCGCTGCAGGGAAGAAAAAAAGCACCGCCGCTCTGGAAAAGCTGCTGTCCAAGCTGTCCTTTCCTCACGAGGTCATGTACACCCAAAAGGCAGGAGATGCCGAGGAGTTCGCCCGCCGGGCCGCCCAGACCGGCGAGGAGGTCCGCATCTACGCCTGCGGGGGCGACGGCACCCTGAACGAAGTGGTCAACGGTGCAGCGGCCTATCCCAACGCCGCCGTCACCTGCGTACCCAAAGGCACTGGCAACGACTTCCTGAAAATTTTCGGTCCGAATTATCGCGAGCAATTCTTCGATTTAGAGGAACTGGCGGTCGGACCCCAAACCCCCTTCGACCTCATAGACTGTAACGGCAAGCTGGGCATTGATGTGGTCTGCTGCGGCATCGACGCCCGCATCGGCGCCGGTGTTCACCGCTATAAAAAGCTGTTTGGTCCGGCGGCCTATGTGGTTTCCCTCGTAGAGCAGGTGCTGCTGCGCGGCATCAACCGCCCTATGCGCGGGGTCATGGGCGACCACTGCTGGGACGATGACACCGCCCTCATCTGCGTGTGTAACGGCCGCCATTACGGCGGCGGCTTCAACCCCGTACCCGAGGCCATGCCCGACGACGGGGTGCTGGATATGCTGCTGATCCCCAAAATCAACCTGCCCACTCTGGCTCGGGTCATCGGCAGGTACGCCGCCGGAAGGTATAAGGAGCTGCCCCATCTGGTCCGCGACTATCACGGCCAGTCCGTCACCTTCTCCTCCTCCCGGCCGCTGACCGCCGTAGTGGACGGCGAAGTGGTGGAGGCCACCCGGTTTACCATCGGACTTTCCGACAAAAAAATCAACTTCTTTTACCCTGCCTGCGCCGGGTATTCTGTCGAAAACCACACCCCCGCCGCCACTTTTTGAACGAACCGTAAATAATTTCCGCTTTTTTCAAAATAAGACTTGATTTTTCCTTCCGAAGCGGTTATTATGAATTAGCACTTAAACAAGACGAGTGCTAATTCCCCCGGTAACCCCCTACCGCATATTATGAATGATTATATATAAGGAGGAACCCATTATGAATCTGAAACCTTTGGCTGACCGCGTCATCATCAAGATGGTGGAGGCGGAAGAGACCACCAAGGGCGGCATCATCCTGACCGCCGCTGCCAAGGAGAAGCCCGAAATCGCCGAAGTGCTGGCTGTCGGTCCCGGCGGCATTGTGGACGGCAACGAAGTCGTCATGACCGTCAAGGTTGGTGACAAGGTCATCACCGGCAAGTATTCCGGCACTCAGGTCAAAGTGGACGGCGAGGAAGTCACCATCGTCCGCCAGAGCGATATCCTTGCTATTGTCGAGTAAGCGTTTGAGCCGTCGCGAACAGGCGAGGCGTGATAGCGTAAAAACAATTTTTATCATCTGAATTTGGAGGATTATCATTATGGCTGCTAAAATCATCTGCTATGGCGAGGACGCCCGCAAGGCTCTGGAGCGCGGCGTGAATCAGCTGGCTGACACTGTCAAGATCACCATGGGTCCCAAGGGCCGCAACGTGGTGCTTGACAAGCAGTTCGGCGCTCCCCTGATCACCAATGACGGCGTGACCATCGCCAAGGAAATCGAGCTGGACGACCCCTTTGAGAACATGGGCGCTCAGCTGGTGAAGGAAGTTTCCACCAAGACCAACGACGTGGCCGGCGACGGTACCACCACCGCCACTCTGCTGGCTCAGGCCATCATCCGCGAGGGTCTGAAGAACCTGGCCGCCGGTGCCAATCCCATGATCATGAAAAAGGGTATCGCCAAGGCCACCAACGCCGCGATCGAGGCCATCAAGGCCAACAGCCAGAAGGTCAACGGCACCGAGGACATCGCCCGCGTGGGTACCGTCTCCTCCGGTGACGAGACCATTGGTAAGCTGATCGCCGAGGCTATGGAGAAAGTCTCCGCCGACGGTGTCATCACCGTGGAGGAGTCCAAGACTGCCGAGACCTATTCCGAGGTCGTGGAGGGTATGCAGTTCGACCGCGGCTACATCACCCCCTATATGGTCACCGACACCGAGAAGATGGAGGCCGTCATGGACGACGCCCTCATCCTCATCACCGATAAGAAGATCTCCGCCATTCAGGAGCTGCTGCCCCTGCTGGAGCAGGTGGTGCAGTCCGGTAAGAAGCTGGTCATCGTCGCCGAGGACGTGGAGGGCGAGGCTCTGTCCACCCTGATCGTCAACCGTCTGCGCGGCACTCTGAACGTGGTGTGTGTCAAGGCCCCCGGCTTCGGCGACCGCCGCAAGGAGATGCTGCAGGATATCGCCATCCTCACCGGCGGTACCGTTATCTCCTCCGAGCTGGGCTTTGAGCTGAAGGAGACTCAGCTGTTCCAGCTGGGCCAGGCCCGTCAGGTCAAGGTCACCAAGGAGAACACCATCATCGTGGACGGTGCCGGCGAGGCCGAGGCCATTGCCGCCCGCATCGCTCAGATCAAGAGCCAGATCGAGGTTACCACCTCTGAGTACGACCGCGAGAAGCTGCAGGAGCGCCTGGCCAAGCTGTCCGGCGGTGTTGCCGTCATCAAGGTCGGCGCTGCCACCGAGGTGGAGATGAAGGAGAAGAAGCTGCGCATCGAGGACGCCCTGAACGCCACCCGCGCCGCCGTTGAGGAAGGCATCGTGGCCGGCGGCGGTACCGCTTACGTCAACGCTGTTGCCGCTGTTGAGGCTCTGGTTGCCGAGGTTGACGGCGACGAGAAGACCGGCGTTCGCATCATCGCCAAGGCCCTGACCGAGCCTGTCAAGCAGATCGCCACCAACGCCGGCATCGACGGCAGCGTGGTTCTGGAGAAGATCCGCGAGTCCGGCAAGACCGGCTACGGCTTCGACGCCTATAACGAGGTCTATGTGGACATGATCTCCTCCGGTATCGTGGACCCCACCAAGGTGACCCGCTCCGCTCTGGAGAATGCCGCTTCCATCGCCGCCACTCTGCTGACCACCGAGGCTCTGGTCGCCGACAAGCCCAAGCCCGCAGCTCCCGCTGCTCCCGCCCCCGACATGGGCGGCATGGGCGGTATGTACTAAGCTGTACACTCCCATAACATCAACACCCCGCGCCGTGAGGCGCGGGGTGCTTTTTCAGCCTTCCCCCTCCGGGGGAAGGTGGCGCGGCGCAGCCGCGCCGGATGAGGGGACAATTACTTAACCACCCACCAATCACCCTCACCTGGCGGGTCAGACTCCAACCGGCGCAGATAGTTGTATATCATCATGCGCAAATAGCTCGAAACCGTACGTCTATTCTCCTGTGCCAGATGCTTAATTCTGTCGTAGGTTTCCTGCGGCATAAGCAAACTGACTGTTTTCTTTGGACCTCGTATCACGGACAAGCACCTCCTTTTGATAGCTTAACAGCTATCATTTGAGCAAATGATAACAAATTAGCTATAAACTGTCAATAGCTAATTTGTTATCAGGAGGCTTACTATGAACCACAGACTTGCTGAAATCAGAACCGACCACGACGAGTCCCAGCGGGATTTGGCAAAGGCCATCGGCTGGCATCAAGTGCAAATCGCACGGTACGAAACCGGGAAGGTCACCCCGCCTATCAACTTCATTATCGCCTTTTGCAAGCATTACAATGTAAGTGCCGACTATGTTTTTGGTCTGCCCAAGGGGTTATCTTGGCCTCGATAAAATCGGGTTTCGCCCTGCGGGGCGAGGTGCTTTGCCCTCGGCGGCAAAGTACCCAAAACGCTGCCGCCCTGCCAAGCATCAACCGAATTTTACTTCTATCGCACAAACGCGCCTGCTGCGGTGGACATTTCGTTCCCGCAAACCTCCCCTGATGACGTAGGGGGCGGCGTCCCCGACGCCCCACAATCTCAACAAAGAAAGACCGCCTTTCGGCGGTCTTTCGCGCTTTAATGTTCAGTTATGAAACCGATACTCGGTGGCGGTGCGGTAATGCTCCCCGGCACGCAGCACAGCGCTGGGATACTCCGGGCAGTTGACCGCGTTGGGGAAGTTCTGGGTCTCCAGGGCGATGGCGTTGGGATTTCCGGAGTAGATCTGCATACCCGGCTGGTCGGTAAACACCTCCAGCTTGATGCCCCGGCTGCCGCCCTCCAGAGTGGCGATGCGGCGCATACCACTGCCGTTGAGGACAAAGTTCTCATCATAGCAGCCGCGCTTGCCCAGCACCGGGTCTGCGGACAGGTCGCCGATAAAGGCCTTGGGGGTACGGAAATCAAACAGAGTCCCCTCCACATCCCGGAACCGGCCGTGAGGGATCAGTTCCTCATCAGCAGGGGTAATGCGGTCGGCATCAATGTGCAGCAGCAGACTGTCGGTGGTGGTCTCCACCCCACCCACGTTGAAGTAGGAGTGGTTGGTCAGGCTGATGACGGTGTCCTTGTCGCTGACGGCGTCATACTCGATAACCAAACCCTTGTCCGCCGTCAGGCGGTAGGTGACCGTCACGTCCAGATTACCGGGGAAGCCTTCCTCCCCGTCGGGACTGAGGTAGTTCAGCTGCAGCAGGTCCTCCTGCTGCCTGACTACAGTCCAAATCCGCTTGTCAAAGCCCTTGATGCCGCCGTGGAGGCTGTTGGCGCCCTCGTTGGCGGACACATGGAAAGTTTGACCGTTCAGCACGAACTGACTCTTGCCGATGCGGTTTGCAAAGCGGCCCACGGTGGCGCCGTGGTAGCCGGACTTGGTCAGATACTCCTCAAAGGTTTCGTGACCAAACACCACGCTGACAGGCTTGCCCGCCCGGTCAGGCACCCGCAGGGCGGTCAGGGTGGCACCGTAGGTCATTACATCGGCCTCCACCCCCGCGCAGGTCAGGGTATATTTGATGATCTCCACGCCGTCCAGCGTTCCGAATACAACTTTTTGCATGTCTTTCAGCCTCCTGTTTCGGTTTTTTCTATCATATACCAGCCTCAACCCGAGGTCAAGCAGTCTGTCGTAATTCTTCTTGACATCCACACTGTTTTGCAGTATTCTAATAGAAATATTTTCAAGGAGGGTTCCATTTGAACCAAGTTTTCACCGACCTTTGTAATACATTGGCCCAATTCAATCTCGCCTCTGCCCTGTTTCGCATCCTGCTGGCCGTGCTGATCGGCGGCTGCATCGGCTCCGAGCGGGGCCGCCACGGTCGGGCCGCCGGTCTGCGCACCCATATTCTGGTCTGTCTTGGCTCTGCCATGACCGTGATGGTGGGTCTGTACTCCACTCAGGTGCTGCATCTGGATGGTGACCCCATGCGCATCAGCGCACAGGTCATCACCGGCGTAGGTTTTTTGGGCGCCGGCACCATTATTACCCGAAACCATACCCGGGTCACCGGCCTGACCACTGCCGCCGGCCTGTGGGCCACCGCCTGTCTGGGTCTTGCCATCGGCGCGGGATTTTATGCCGGTGCCATCGCTGCCTGGCTTTTGATGACCGTCACCATCACCATCTTCACCCGGTTGGAGTGGGGTACCAAACGCTTGCATTCGGATACCTATTACTTAGAGCTGTCCCACATTTCCCATGTCAACGACTTTGTCCGTGAGATCTCCCCTCGCGTGGCCTCCATTCAGGTGCTGCCCGCCAAGAGCGGCACCCCCGAGCATATCGGTCTTGAAATCGTTACCCTGGCGGCTGAGAGTTCTGCTGACCTGCTGTCCGAGCTGCAGGCCTACGATTATATCCTCATCGCCGTTCCCGTGGCGCAGGAATACTAATACCAAAAAGGACCCGACCGGCGGTCGGGTCCTTTTTTATCCGAATTTCTGTCTTGCAAAGCCACACTTGCGGCACAATTCTTCCACAGCTTTCCCCTGTGCAAAGCCGGCGCAGATCGCGCCCGTCCGGGCGCTGTCCATGATCTCGTCCAGGGTCTGCTCCAGCAGATTGCCAAGGGGGACATCCCCCTCATGGTCCAGGCAGCATGGCACCACCGTACCATCACACAACACGCCGATCTGATCCCGCAGACCATAGCAGAACACCTGCTCACCGCCGTCCTCCCCCTCAAGGTCGGGCCAGTCGAACTTCTCGCCGTGTTCCAGATAAATGCCCTCGGCCAGTTTCATTCCCCGGCGCTGAGACTTCCATTCCCCGGGGAACCCTCTGCGAAGCGTTTCCAACGCCGATCCGTTCAGGCGGTCTGCGCCCCCCTCGTTCCACAGGCGGTAAACCACCAGCTTCTTCCCCCGGGCCGCCTGCCCAAAGGCCACACAGCCGGACAGGTAGTCCGTAAAGGATGTTGGCAGATCGTTGGCCTCAAAGGCATGGAGGGATACATTCACTTTATGCAGGGCGGGAGCGTTCAGCAGCAGTTCCTGCCGCTTGGGCAGCAGGGTGCCGTTGGTGGTCAGTATGACCCGAAACCCCCGCTGCCCCGCCAAATCCAGAAACTCGCCCAGCAGAGGATGACACAGCGGCTCACCCATCAGATGAAAGTAGAGATAGTCCGTCCACCCCACCAGCTTGTCCAGCAGCCGCTCGAATTGCTCGCGGCCCATGGTCTGCGCCCTTCGCCGGGTGCCGGGGCAAAAGCTGCAGTGCAGATTGCAGAGATTGGATATTTCCAAATAAACCTTTCGAAATCGCTTCATATTCTCCTCTATGATAAACGGCAGCCGACCGGGGGTCAGCTGCCGTTTTCGGCTTGTTATTGAACACTCTCCAGGGGACTCAGGAACTCAGCCTTGCGGCCTTCCAGCTCATTCACATAGGAAAGGTCACCGGATTCATGCAGCTCCTGCAGGTAGAGATGGTGATTCTTCATGATGTCCTCGTTGTGGCGGCCCAGCATCAGCATGGCAATGCTGGAACACTGGTCGGCAGCACGCTCCAACAGGGTCAGCACCTCCATAAACACCAGGCTGGTATCCACAGTGCAGATACCCTGACGCAGGCGGGCGGCGTGGCGGTCACGCAGCAGCAGAACCATATCGTCAATGACCTCTTCCAGCGGCTCGATGCGGCGGGCGATGTTTTCATCGTCCTGCTGCAGAGCGGCAGCGGTCAGACCGATGATCTCCTCCACAGCACCGCCCAGAATGTCCAGCTCCCTCTGGGCGCTTTCGGAAAAGCTCTGCCCCGCATCGTGCAGCTTCTTGGCCATCTCGTCGTAGTTGGTGGCGTAGTCACCGATGCGCTCCACAGCAGGCACGCACTGCATGACCATGTTCAGCTGGCGGTTGTCCCGCTCGTTCTCCACGTACTGGAACAGCTCGATGAGGAAGTTATCGGAGGCATCGGCAAAGTTATCCAGTTTCTCCTCGCAATCGGCAATTTCCGCCGCGCGCGCCTCATCATACCCTCTGAACTGGGCAAGGGCCAGCTTGGTATTGTCCAGCGCGGCGCGGGCCATCACGCCCAAAGAGCGTCCGGCCTGACCCAGAGCCACGGTGGGAGAGATCATCAGCTTCTTGTCCAGAGCAGACAGCTCGGGATACTTGTTCTCCTTGGGCGGGTCCTCCTTGACCACGGCGCAGGCGGTCTTCATCAGCAGGCCGGCGAAAGGCAGCAGGATAACGGCAGTAACCAGGTTAAACACGGTTTGGAAGTTTGCGATGGTGCCGCTGTCGGACACTCTCCCCCATAACCCCTCGAAAGCACCGAAGGAACGCAGCAGAGCCATGGCAACCATGAAGATTATGGTGCCAACAACATTAAACACGATATGGACCACACCGGTGCGCTTGGCATCCTTTCCGGTGCCGATAGAACAAACCAGAGCGGTAGTAACACAGGTACCGATGTTGATGCCCATGATCATGGGATAGACCACATCAAAGGTGATGGTGCCGGTGGAGGAGGCCAGAGTCTGCAAAATACCAACCGTAGCGGAGGAACTCTGCATAATAACCGTCAGCACCAGACCGATGAGCAGGGACATCAGGGGCATGTCGGCAAAGTAGGCAATAATGTTCTTGAACAGCTCGGAATTCTCCAGACCCTCAACCGCACCGGTCATCAGGGACAGGCCGGTAAACAGAATTCCAAAACCCAGACAAATCATGCCCACATTCTTGGACACATTCTTACCGATAAACATGAACAGGACGATGCCCAGCACCAAAGCCAAGGGTGCCAGGGTGTCCGGGTTAAAGAATGCCAAAATAGAATCGCTCTTGTCAATATCCATCAGGCGGATGATCTGGGCCGTAACGGTCGTGCCGATGTTGGCACCCATAACGATACCCACAGCCTGCTTCAGGTTCAGGATGCCTGCACCGATCAGGCCCACCGTCAGCACGATGGTGGCGGTGGAACTCTGGATAATGGCGGTGACCAGTGCGCCGGTCAGCACACCCATAACCACGTTTTGGGTCATCTTTCCCAGCACGTTTTTCAGTGCCGCACCGGAACCCTGCTTCAGACCGTCGCCCATCAGTTCCATGCCGTACAGGAACATGGCCAAGCCGCCCAGCAGCTGTATCGCTTTGATGATGAATTCAATCGTCATGAATAAACACCCCTCTTGTTTATTTCGCCGCCTCGCAGGGTGACCTTCTCTCCCATTCTAATAACACCACTATTATACCTTATTCCCCTTTTCTTGGCAAGAATTTTCCGCCCACAAAAAACAAAGCGCACGCTGCAGCGTGCGCTTTGTTTGTCGCATTTGTTTACTTGGCTTTTCCGGTCTTGGGATCCCACTTCACACCGCGGATGACCTCCATCGTGCGCTCAATGGGAGCCTTACGGCCGATCTCGGCGATGGCATCCATCTCAGCAGCGGTCAGGGGACGGGTGTTGATCAGGTTGGCGTTGTCCACCACCTGCTCCGCCTTTTCGCAGCCCAGCACCAGGCTGGTCACGCCGGGCAGGTCGCGGATATAGGCCACCGCCAGCTGGGGCATGGTCAGGCCGCCGGCACGGGCAACCTCGGCAATGGCATCCAGGCTGGGCTGCATGAAGCTGTGCTGCTCAGGCGCCTTGTCCATACACAGCATTCCCTGCAGGAACACACTGCGGACGAATACGATGATGTTGCGCTTGCGCAGCTCCTCCAGCAGGCCGCGCTCCGCAATGCGGGTGTCCAGCACACTCATGGGCAGCTGAACGGCCTCAAGCCAGGGGTGATGCTCCAGCATGAACTCCACATCATCAGCGGTGTAAACGGAGGCGCCCACAAAGGAGGTCTTTCCATCCTCTTTGGCCCGCAGAAACTCCTCCCGAAGTGCATCACCATAGGCGCGCAGATCCTTGTCGTCATGGAACAGATAGCCGGCAACCTTGCCCAGCCGTTCCTGAGACAGCTGCAGCTGCGCCTTGAACTGACCGACGGGGTCGGCCGGGTCACGCACCTTAAACTTGCTGACGATATTCATTCCGCCGCCGGTGGCCTTGTGCCAATCGCCCACAACCTGCTCACTGGTACCGTAGGCATTGGCAGTATCCAGACAGTTGACGCCCACGCGACGGGCGGCATCCAGCAGTTCAAAGGCTTTCTCCTGGCTGGGCACACCGACGGTGTTGGCCAGCCCGTAGTTGACACCCAGCTGGACGGTACCCAGGCTGAACTGAGAAATATCCAGACCGCGAATGTTGACCGTTTTCATTTTCTTCTCCTCCTAAGTCAAATATTCCTCCTCCGGCTTTCATTTCCGGAGTTGAATTTGCCCCGGGCACAAGGCCCGGGGCAAACACAGTTGTTGATTGGATTAACCCTTGACGCTGCCGATCATAACGCCCTTCTCGAAGAACTTCTGGACGAAGGGGTACATGGCAATGATGGGGGCGGAGGTGACCACGATCAGACAGTACTTGATCAGGTCGGCCATACCGGCCATCTGTCGGCGCAGCTCGGGATCGGTGACCATCTGGTCCACCTGCTGCGCATCCAGAATGTTTCGCAGGACGATCTGCAGGGGCTGCTTGCTCTCATCGCGCAGATACAGCATGCAGGTAAAGTAGTTGTTCCAGTGAGCCACGGCGTAGTACAGGGTGACCACGGACAGCACAGCCTTGGACAGGGGCAGCACCACGCTGAACAGGGTGCGCAGCTCGGAGCAGCCGTCGATACGGGCGGCCTCGATCAGCTCGCCGGGGATGCTGCTCTTGAAGTAGGTGCGGATGATGATCATGTTGTACGCGCTGATAGCACCGGACAGCAGGATGCCCAAACGGCTGTTGGTCAGGTGCAGCTTGCTCATCAGCAGGTAGGTGGGGATCATACCGGCGGAGAAGATCATGGTCATGGTAAACATGACGGTGACCACGCCGCGGCCCTGATAATTGTGGCGGGACAGGGGGTACGCCGCCAGCACGGACAGGACCATGTTGATGGTAGTACCGCACACAGTATAGAAGATACTATTGGCAAAGCCGACCCACACACTCTTGTAGGCGAAGATGACCTCATAACCTTTCAGGGACGGCTCCACGGGCCACAGCAGCACGCGGCCGCTGGAAACGGCGATACCGGAGGAGAAGGAGTTGGACAGAACGTAAATGATGGGGTAAGCAACGATCAGCAGCAGCACCACCAGAACAATGTCGGTAGACCAGTACAGAATCTTGTCGTCCCAAGTGTGGTGACGCTTGATCTTAATGTCGTTTGTTTTAGCCATTATTTTCAAACCTCACTTTCTCAGAACAGACCCTGCTCGCCGTTGGTCAGCTTGCTGGTGATGGCGTTCACGCTGACCAGCATGATGGTGTTGATCACGGCGTTGAACAGGTCAATGGCGGTACCGTAAGACTGCTGATTGGCCTTGGTAAAGCCAACCTTGTAAACGTAAGTAGAAATGACCTCGGAAGTGGACAGGTTCAGGTCGTTCTGCATCAGGTACACCTTCTCAAAGCCAACGCTCATGGTGGAACCGAATCGCAGAATCAGCATGATGCAGATGGTGGGCAGGATGGCGGGCAGATCCACATTCAGCACGCGCTTCCAGCGGCTGGCGCCGTCCAGCTCGGCAGCCTCATGCAGCTCATGGGACACGCCGGACAGTGCAGCCACGTAGATGATGGTGCTCCAGCCCATCTGCTGCCACACGCCGGACCACACATACAGGTGGCGGAAAGCGGCGGCGCTGCCTCGGATATCGGGAGCGGTACCCACTCCACCAAAGAAGTTGTACAGCGTGGTGGCCACACCGATGGGGCTGAGGATCTGGTTAACAATACCGACCAGAACGACAACGGAGATAAAGTGGGGCATGTAGGACACGTTCTGAGTCAGCTTCTTCAGGACCTTGCGCTCACTGACGTGCAGCATCAGGGCCAGCACGATGGGGATGGGGAAGCTGGCGGCGATGGTGTACAGAGAGAGCACCAGGGTGTTCTTGATCAGCTCCCAGAAGTTGTAGGCGTTGAAGAAGTCGATAAAATGCTTGAAGCCGACCCACTCACTGCCCCAGATACCGGCACGGGTGCGGAAATCCTTAAAGGCGATCTGCAGACCGTACATGGGTGCATAGTAGAAGACGATCAGGTACAGAACAGGCAGGGCCATCAGCAGATGCAACTGCCAGTTCTTTTGGACGCGGAGCCAGAAGCCCTGCTTGCGAAGCGGGGTCTGCGCGGCCAGTTCTTTCTGGGCGGTAATGTTCATGCGCTAACTTCCTTTCTTGGTTGTGGAGGGTCCACGTTCTCGGCCTCGCCGGTGGGATGAGATCTGTCCGGCGACACCATCAGAAGGTACGGCCGAAACGCTTCGCGCCGACCTTTACAGACGATGTGTCTGCCTTGACAGGCAGGGAGGATACCGCCGACAGGAGGGCGGCTGCTATCGTTACATTACATTATATATGAACTTGTCCGTTTGGGCAAGTACATATTTTCCGACTTATCGGCAAAAGTAACAATAACACCCCTCGTCCAGGGGGTATGTCCAGTGTATATTTTAATTCCTCCCCCTTTCTTTCGCAATATCCAATCCCCTCCCCTTTTTCTCATTTTCCGCACGTCCACCCAAATTTCCCTCTTCCGTCTCCTTGTTTTTTCCGTTACTTCCTTTTATTTACATTTTTGTCTCCCCAACCAGACCTCTGTCAAAACGCACAATCTTCTCACTTTTCTTCGCACGATTTCTCGCAAACTTCTCTATTCCCAACGGTTTTGCCGTTGGTCATTTTGTCAACTTTCTCATTTTCGTCATTCCGACGAAAAACCACAGTCTCTTTTCTCATTTTTCGCGCAGCTTTCGCCCATTCCCTTTCCCGCCGTTTTTTCTTCTCATCTATTTTTTATTTTACTATGGTCATTTTCGCTTTTATGCTTTATAATATAGGTCGATTTGAAAGGGAGTGAAAAAATGCGTCGGATATTTGACCGCTTTGCGGCACGGCTTTCCCTGTTTTGGCGATATTTTATTTTGCTCAGTGCCGTGATGGTCCTGTTCCTGACCGCTTTTTCCGTCTCCACCCGATTGTTCACGCAATCGCTGCAGGACTCCTACCTGACCCAGGCGCAGGAAAGCTTTAACCAGAATTGCCAATCCTTCTCCCGCGCACTGTTCCTGTCACACACGCTCCCCTCGGCGTTGGAAAACAGCAACGAATACTCGACCATCACCTCCGCCGACCATCCTCTGGAAAACCAACTCATCCCCTCTCTGCTCGCCCTTCGCGAGTCCTTCACCATACAGTGCACCATGCTGGACCTGCCCGCAGAGTGTTTTTTGCTGTTTGGGCGGTCTCAGGCCTGCCTGACCCGCAGCAGTATTTACACCACGGGCGAAGATTGTTTTTCTTCCTATCTGGTATATGAGGACGGCGGAGCAGCCCTGCGTGCCGCCCTGGAGCAGCCCCGCGGCCACAACAGCCTGTCTCTGCTGCCGGCCCAGAACGTGTCCGTCGCCGGCGCCGCCCCCGCCCCCTACCTGACCCTGCTGTCCTCCTCCACCTACGGTACCGATACCTACGGGTTCCTTTATTCCGACAGCGCCGTCAGCGAACACTTCCAGCTCAGCTCCCTGCCCGCGGATACCTATCTGCAGCTGGTCCGCTCCAACGGAACGGTCCTGTTCTCCCACGGTCAGGCCTCCGAGGACGGTTTTATCCGCCTGACCTGTGCCATCCCAAGTCTGTCCTGCGATGCGGTGATCGGCATTCCCCGCGCTTTCTTCCTGCAGACGACCCAGAGCGCGCGCACCATCCCGCTGCTGGTTTTTCTTCTTTGTATGATCCTCGGCATTGCCATGTGCTTTGCCTTTTCCCATATCAGCGTGCGTCCCTTCCGCCGCCTGATCGAGGCCCACGCCATGGACGAAAACGCCCCGGCCCCCGAAAACGAGCTGGCCACCATTGACAGTTTTCTCCGCACCACCCAGCAGCGGACAGCCGCCCTGCACGGCATGCTCACTTCCAGCCTGCTGGTGCGCTCCTTTTCCGGTCAGCCCATCCGTCAGGATGAGTACCAGTCCCTGTCCGCAGCTTTCCCCCAGTTCCAGCAGCCTCAGTGCGCCGCCATCATCCGCGACCGCAGCAGCGACAGCAGCCTTCACCACAGTGAATCCATGTTCAACCTGCTGCGCGACACGCTGCCGGAACAGTTTTTGTGTGAATATATCAGTCTGCAGGAAGTTCTGGTCCTCCTCCCTGCCGAGCCGGCGGACCTTGACCTGCTCCAGACCGCGCTGACCGACCTGAGCATTGACGGTTCTCTGCCCCGCTTCTTCTGCGGTGTCAGCGCGCCTTTCGTGGGTTTGAGCGAGTTGCCCAACGCCATCCGCCAAGCCCAGTTCTGCATCAGCGCAGACAGCCGCCGACCCATCATCCGCTTTTCCGAGGAGACTGTGGGTGCCAACCTGTCCTCTTCCGGCACCGCCTTCGACCTCAAGCGGTTCCAGCAGGCCCTGTCCACCTGGAATCAGCACGAGCTGCTGGCCCTGCTGGATCAGGCCTGCACCAGTCCCGACCCCCACCCGGAAGAGCTGTTTTACAGCATTCTGTTCCTTCTGCGGGACGCCGCAGTGTCCGGCAACATGAAATTCCCGGAGCGGGAAAACTGTACCTATCTCCCCACCGGCACTCCCGCCGCCAACCTGCAGCGGCTGAAGGACCTCGTCAACGATCTGTTCCGCCAGAAATCCGCTCTGCAGCTGTCGGACAAGCAGCAGCTGTGCGAAGACATGGTGGACTACATCCGTCAGAACTTCTCCGACCCGACGTTGTGCCTGTTCTCCCTGTCTCAGCAGTTCGGCGTGTCGGAGCGATATACCCACAACGCCATTCAGTCCTCCACCGGCATGAATTTCAGCAACTTCCTGCTCCGGTGCCGCATGCAGGAGGCTGCCCGTCTGCTGCAGCAGGCAGACACCCCCATCAACCAGGTGGCCGAGCAGTGCGGGTATCCCGCCATCAGCACCTTCTACCGCAACTTCAAGAAGTACTATCAGATGACCCCTGCCGACTACAAGGACAGCGTCCACTGATCAGGGGCCGAAAGGAGAACCTTATGAAAAAGCTTTCCTCCTGGGTCTTTGCCCTGCTGGATTGGGTCATGCACACCGCCGTGCTGAACGTCCTGTTTCTGCTGTTCAGCCTGCCCGTCATCACCATCGGTGCTTCCCTGACCGCCCTGTGCGCCGGTCAGCGGGCGCTGATCAAAAAAGAGCCCTGTTTTCGTGCCTTTTTCCGCGCCTTTGGTGCCAGCTTCTGGCGCTCGACCGCCGCATGGCTGATCCTGCTGCCCATCAACGCCCTGCTGATCTTCCACACCATCTCCCTGCTCCCCTATTGGAAAGATGGCGCGCTGCTGCAGCTGATCTTCATCACTATGCTGGCCCTGCTGGCCCTGTCCATCACCTTCACCGTATTCGTCTTCTACTCCCGCTTTGAGGGCAGGCTGCTGCAGCTGCTGCGCTATGGTGCAGAGCTGGCCCTGTCCAACATCGTCCGCGCCGCCCTCATCGCCGTGCTGTTCGCTCTGCCCTTTGCGCTGGCCTTCTTCGCCACGACCCTGTTCTTCATTCTGGGCGTACTGTGGGCCTTCTTCTACTTCTCCGTAGCTGCGTGGGCAGCTGTATGGCTCATGAACAAACCCTTCATCCGCTTTGCGCAGCAGACGTTGGGTATGGATACAACAACAAAAAACAACAAGGAGGATGCACACAATGATTATTGATCGCATCGAAAACGCCCCTCACTACTTTGGTCTCGGCCCCCAGTGGAAGACCGCTCTGACCGCCATTATGGAGTACGACCCCGCCAAGTTCGAGAAGGGTGCAAAGACCGAGCTGGAAAACGGTGTCCGCTTCCTGCAGTTCGAGCCTACCACCAAGGACCGCAGCGAGGTTATTTTCGAGGCCCATCGCAAGTACGCCGACATCATGATTTTCGCCGGCGGCGAGGAGAAGCTGGCCTGGAAGTCCACCCCCGACCTGCAGAACATCACCGAGGAGTACAAGGAAGAGGGCGACTGCCTGCTGGCCGCTCTGGATGACGACGCGCTGGAAGTGCCTATGAAGCCCGGCTACTTCATCGTCTTTATGCCCCAGGATGCCCACGGCCCCGACATCGCCATCGGCGCACCTGCCGCCGCCCGCCGCATCGTAGTTAAGGTTCCCATGACTTTGGACTAACTCCAACCATTCTATCCAGCAACAAAAAGCGAGGTAATAACTATGGAAAAGCCCATTTTTCCTTTGGGTAACAAAGAGATCCGCATCGGTATGCTGGGCATGACCGAGGGCAACGCCCACCCCTTTTCCTGGAGCGCCATGATCAACGGCTACGACCACGAGGAGATGGTCAAGTGGACCGCCAAGGACTACCCCACCATCCCCGCCTATCTGGGCAAGCAGCCTGCCGACACCTTCGGCATCCCCGGCGTCAAGGTCACCCACATCTGCTTCACCGGCTATGCCGAGCGTGAGATGGCTGAGAACTGCGCCCGAGCCACTTTCATCCCCAACGTGGTGGATAAGCCCGAGGACATGATCGGTCAGGTGGACGCCATTATCTGCGCCACCGACATCGGCGCCGAGCATGTCCAGCGCTGCCGTCCCTTTATCGAGGCCGGCCTGCCCATCTTCATCGACAAGCCTCTGGCTGACAATGAGGAAGATTTGCGCACCATCGTGAAATGGGTCGACGAGGGCGCCCACATCATGTCCGGTTCCTCCCTGCGCTACAAGAAGGAAATCGAGATCTATTACGACCGCCACTACGAGTTTGGCAAGTTCCGCTACATCGTCTCCCCCATGGCCAAAAAGTGGGAGACCTACGGCATGCACGCCATCGAGGCCTTCTTCCATCTGGTTGGCTGCGGCTTTGAGTGGGTCGAGAATTTGGGCACCTACGAGCGTCCTTTCGTCAACCTGTACCACAAGGACGGCTGCCACGTGACCATCCCCATGAACACCCCCGCCCCCGGCCTGTGGCTGTGCGGCGAGTACATGTCCAAGAACGTAGCAAGCGGCGACTCCTTCTACTCCTTCAAAAAGCAGCTGGAGGTCTTTGTGGACTATCTGCGTACCGGTGTGCATCCCTTCCCCTTTGAGGAGACCATCGAGTGCACCAAGATCCTCGTGGCCGGCATCCGCAGCCGCGAAGAGGGCGGCCGCCGGGTCTACCTGTCCGAAATTCACGAGCGATAAGGAGGTTCTCCCCCATGCAGAACTTTTTAACCTCTTTCTCTCTGTCCGGCAAAAACGCGCTGGTAGTAGGCGGTGAACACGCCTACGGCCCCGAGCTGATCGCCGGTCTGCAGGCCGCCGGCGCCCGGGTCTGGACCGCAGGTTCCGCCCCCATCACCGACGTGCCGAGCGAGGGGTTCTTCCCCTATCACCACACCAGCGCCGACGAGGCCGACGCCCTTGCCGCGTGGGCCAAGGACACCATGGGTACTGTGGACGTGCTGGTGGAGAATGTTCTGAATATGGACACCGCCCCCGGCTGGGATCACGACTTTGATTCCATCAACGCCCAGGCCCAGACCGCCATGGGCGGCATGATCCTCACGGTGCAGGCCATGGGCCGCATGATGGCCGCGCAGGGTCACGGCAGCGTGATCCTGTCCACCGACTACGGCGCACTGGTGGGTTACGACCCCCACAACTACGAGGGCTGCCCGGAGCTTTATCAGCGGGACTTCTCCCTGCTGCGAGGCTACGTCCGGGGCAGCTGCGTCAACTATGTCCGGCAGGCCGCCGGCTTCTTGGGCGAACATGGCTGCCGCTGCAACGCGCTTGCTTTCGCCCCCATGGCAGGCAAGCAGCCTCAAGCCTTCGAGGATGCCTTCGTGGCCCACAATCAGATCAAGCGCCTTGCCACGGCGGAGGATATCGCCGCCGCGGTGACCTTCCTTGCGTCCGACGCATCCGTTTACATCACCGGCATCACCCTGCCGGTGGACGGCGGCTACACCGCAAAGTAAGGGAGGGTCTGTCATGTTCAATACTTACGATTTGTTCTCCATGAAGGGCAAGAATGTCCTGATCACCGGCGGCCGCGTCATGTACGGTCTGGGCGCCACCATGGCTCTGGCCGATGCCGGTGCCAATCTGTACCTGGCCAGCCACTCAGTGGAAAGCGCCCGGGAGTTTGTGGAGCAGCTCAGCGCGGAAAAGGGCATCAAAGTCACCGCCGTTCCTTTCGATCAGGGCGACCCGGCCAGCATTGATGCCATGTTCAAAACCGTCATCGCCGACGGCGGCAGTCTGGATGCCTTCATCCATTGCAGCCGCACCATCCCCTCCTCTACCAAAAACGGCCCCACCCCGTGGGATACCGGCGACGATGCCATCGAAGCCAACGTGCGCACCAACTCTGCCGCCACCATCCACATGGTGCAGCTGGCCGGCGCGCAGATGGTCAAGCAGCGCAGCGGTTCCATCGTTGTTTTTGGCTCTATGATGGGTCTGATCGGCGTAGAAAAGCACAACTATGACATCCCCGAGCAGGGTACCTTCGGTGCCGTGGGCGCCGGCGGTCACACCTACGCCGTGGATAAGTCCGGTCTGACGGCCTGGATCCGCCATGCCGCCAGCTACTACGGTCAGTACGGTGTGCGGATCAACGCCGTGTGTCCCGGCGGTCTGAACTCTCACCGCACCAGCGAGGACTTTGCCCGGCAGTATTCCAAACACACCCAGCTTGGCCGACTGGCCAATCAGGAGGACGTGTCCGGCCTGATTTTGACCCTGGCCTCCGACGCCGGTGCCTATCTCACCGGCCTGAATATTCCCATCGACGGCGGCTACACCGCCCTGTAACAAGCTGCAAAACACCCCCGGATGCTATGCATCCGGGGGTGTTTTTTACTTTATTCCACTTCGAAATTCAGCTTCAGCTTCAGGGACAGCTTTCGGCTCAGGCGGTACTGCTCCTCCATGGCCCAGCCGCAGCTTTCCGAGCCGATGCCCGTCTGCCCCATATCAAGGCACAGCACCGTATAGCCGGAATGCTCCAGCTCGTGGTAGTGCTTAACGGTGGTCAGTTCCTCCTGAGTGTAGTGGCTGGCGTTGAAGGAGAATTCCTGCCCACCGGCCACCGTCAGCTTGACCCCGCCGCCGGACAGTTCCAACCAATCGCAGCCCTTGTGGCTGCCGCTCTCCTGGGGTTTGATGTTCGGCTCCATCAGCTTGGAAACCGTGTTGGTGTACGCGCCGTAGCAGCTTGCCCGGCACTTGTCGGGGTAGCTCTCGAGGGGGCCGACACCGAGGTAGTCCACCTGCTCCAACTGGCGGTTCAGGAACAGTCGCACACCAAACCGGGGCAAGATGGGCAGACCGTCCATCAGCCTGGCATCCACCTCAATGCGCACGTCGCCCTTGCCGTCCACCAGCCAGCAAACCTCGCCCTCCACAGCGCGCTGACGGCCGTGGGCAATGAGGATAAAGGTAGCGGTCAGCTTCACGCCGTCCTCATCCCGCTCAATTCTGTCGAAATAGGTGTTGCCGAAGGCACGCTCGTAACCAAGGGCACGCCACTTCACCTGTTCCTTGCAGTCGTTGTCGGTGGGCGCACGCCAGATATTCCACACCATGGGCTTTCCCAGCAGTTTCTTGCCGCCGCGCTCCATGGTGGAGAATAGGCCGCTTGCCCGGTCATACTCATAGACAAAATCCGCGCCGGTAATGCGCACATACCGCTGGCCCTGCTCCACCTTGAGCTCACCGCGGGCCGTCTGCTGCCACATTTTCTTGGCGGTCTGATTGACTCCATCGGCGTTGGCAATGGCGATGGCATCAAAGCCAAGCTCATGGCCGGCATCCACAAGGTCGGTGCCACACTTCTGCCGCCAGGTGATTTTCAGCTGACACTTACCCGCCGCAGGCACATTCAGGGGCAGGCCCACGTCCACCTGCGCCCCGGCAGGAACACTGGGCAGGTCCAGCAGGCCACCCTGAACCAGCTTCCCATCACAGGTCAGCTCCCACTCCGCCTCCACATAGTCTGCAAGGTCCACAAACTCCATGTAGTTGTGAACCGTCAGCACGCCATCGTTCCAAGTAGAACGGGCGGGGCGGTTGACGTTCTTATACTCCAACAGACCCGGATGGGGCTTGCGATGGGGGGACACCATGCCATCCACGCAGAAGTTGCCGCCGTGGGCCTGCTCGCCGCTGTCGCCGCCGTAGAGGTAGATGGGCCGGCCATCCTCGGTCTTGCCCTTGTAAACGCTGTGGTCGCACCACTCCCACACAAAGCCGCCGCAGGACTGCTCCCGGTTGCGGAAGTACTGCCAGTAGTCCTCATAGTCGCCGGCGCTGTTGCCCATGGAGTGGGCATATTCGCACAGCACCAGCGGCTTGGGGGGATGCTTTTGCACAAACTCGTCCAGCATTTTGGGTTGGTAGTACATCCGGCTGAGCACATCCAAGTTGGAGTGGTCGTCCTGCCGTCTGCTGTCATTGGGGGAAAGATGCTCGTAGTGGGTGGGGCGGCTGGGGTCGTGACCCTTGATCCACTCCAGAGCCTTTTCAATGCACACGCCAAAGCCGTTCTCGTTGCCCACGGACCACATGACCACGCAGGGACGGTTCTTGTCCCGGCGGACACAGCGCTCCACGCGGTCCAAAATGGTGGCCATCCAATCGGGGTTGCCCGCAATGATGTTGGCGCGGCCCCGGTCCAGGAGGTCACGCTGTTCCGCCGGGGTGGGTGCCTCGAAATACAGCGCAAGGGGGCCGTGGGCCTCCACATCCGCCTCGTCCATGACAAAAAAGCCGTAGCGGTCGCACAGCTGATAGAACCGAGGGTCGTTAGGATAGTGGCTGGTGCGCACGGCGCTGATGTTGTGCCGGCGCATAATGCGCAAATCCCGGCGCATATGCTCCATGTCCACGGTAGGGCCGGTTTCCGGGTCGCTGTCGTGGCGGTTAACGCCGCGGAACTTCACCGCCTGGCCGTTCACCCGCAGAACAATGCCGTCCACTTCCACCTTGCGCAGACCCACCTCGTCCACGATGACTTCATCGGGGGCAGTCAGTTCCAGCCGATACAGGTTGGGATGCTCCGTGTCCCACAGGTGGGGGTCCGCTACGTTCAAAGTCAAAACGTGGGTATACTCGCCGCCGTCGGCCAGGGGCGCACAGACCGCCTGGTCCACAACCTCGCCCTGCCAAAGCAACTTGGCGCCGACCTCTACGGGTGCGCCGTCAAAGTTCATGCGCACACGCACCTGCCAGCCGGCATTGGTCGGCTCGGTATTGACAAAATAGTCCCGCAGGTGATTGACGGGGCGGCGCAGCAGATACACATCCCGGAAGATGCCGTTGGTGCGGAACTTGTCCTGGTCCTCCAGATAAGTACCCTTGGTCCACTTCAGCACCAGCACCGCCAGGGTGTTGGTCCCCTCCGCCAGCTTATCCGTCACCTCGAACTCGCCGGTGCTGTGGGCCACCTCGTCATAGCCTACAAACTGTCCGTTAAGCCACACATAGTAGCCGCTGTCCACGCCCTCAAAGTTCAAGAAGGTGCGGGGCGCATTCTTGTCCGCAGACCACTCGAAGGTCCGTACATAGGCGGCGCAGGGGTTCTCCCAGGGCACAAAGGGCGGATCCATGGGCTGGGAGTACTCGCTGTCGTCGTAGCGGTGGCTGTCATAGCCGTTGTACTGCCACACCGAGGGGACGGTCAGATTATCAAAGTGGGACAAATCCCGCCCGGGGTCAAAGAACCCCTCCTCCACCTGAGTCATGTCGGTGTAGTAGCGGAACTTCCACTGACCATTGAGCAGCGTGAAGCGATCGGACGCCTCACGCTGTTCAACGTGATCGGTCACGGGTGCAGAGGCCGGGATATAGTACGCTCGGTCCGGGGTGGTATTCACCCGCTGACAGGTCAAATCTTCGTAATAAGCAGGCAATTGCATAAACAATCCTCCTATTTTATTTTCTTTATCTTACCCCCTCCTTGTTGAAAACACAATGAATAACATTAGACAAAACATGCACGAAATGATACAATAAGCAAAACAACTCCAAGGAGTGACCCGATATGTACATGTCCTGCGGCTATCTGAATCTCCCCGAAACCCCATTTTCCGATCAGTCTGTTCCCCTGTTGGTGTGCTGTTGCGGCAATTATCGACTCAGCGGGGATGACCGGGCCAATGTCCAGCGACCCACGGGTCGCCCGGACTATCAGCTTCTCTATGTGGCAAAGGGCAAGGCAGAATTTGTAATCGGTGGCACGGTGCATCAGCTGACCGCCGGGCACATGGTACTCTTCCGCCCCGGTCAGCCTCAGCACTACCGCTACCACGGTGGCGACCACACGCAGACGTACTGGGTGCACTTCACCGGCAGCCAGGTGGAGGAAACCCTTGCCGCAAGCGGGTTTTCTCCCGACGATTGTATTTTCTTCGCCGGGTCGGATCCGGCTTTGTGCCGTACGTTTGACAGCATGATTTACGAATTGCAGACCCGCCGAGCCAACTATCAGGCACTGTCGGAACTATGCCTGCGCCAGCTGTTTCTGCTCAGCCGCCGCACCGCCCCTCTGCCCGCCGCCGTTACCCCCGCCCTGCACGAACAAATGGAGGCCGCCCGCCGCTTCTTCGCCCAAGAATATAACACCCCCATCAACATCCGGGACTACGCCGCGGGGCAGAATGTCAGCATCAGCTGGTTCCTGCGCTGTTTCAAGCAGGTCACAGGTCAGACCCCCATGCAGTATATTCTCTCCATCCGGATGACCAACGCCATCACCCTCATGCGGGATACGGACTGGAACCTGACCCAGATCGCCGCCGCCGTGGGATATGACAACCCTCTGTACTTCAGCCGCCTGTTCCACAAACACAACGGCATGTCCCCCTCCGCCTACCGCAAACTTTTGGCGGAACAGCCCCGTGATTGAATGCATGGACCTCTTGTCCCGGCGCATATACTCCCACAAAGCATAACGGGAGGTCTTTGCATGAAAAAGCCTGTGTTCAGCGTTATTCGTCTGCGCCGCAAGTCCCTGACCCTTCTGGCCTGTCTGGCCGCCGCCTGCGCCATTCTGTGGACGGCAAGTTATCCCGCCGCCGTGGGCGCCTCCGCCAGTCCCCGGCAGCTGCCCATCTACTGCGTGCAGCGAGACCAGAAAATGCTGTCTATCAGCTTTGATGCCGCCTGGGGCAACGAGGATACCCAGCAGCTTATCGACATCATGGCCCGCTACGGGGTAAAGGCCACCTTTTTCGTGGTGGGCGACTGGGTGGACCGCTACCCGGAATCGGTGAAAGCGCTCCACGACGCGGGACACGAAATCATGAATCATTCCAATCGCCATGACCACCTGCCTCAGCTTTCCACCCAGCAGATCACCGATGACCTGACCGCCTGCAACGAGAAGATCAAAGCCATCACCGGGGTTTGCCCCACCCTCATCCGTCCCCCCTACGGCGACTACGACGACAACTCCATCCGGGCCATCCGCGCCATGGGCATGGAACCCATCCAATGGGACGTGGAAGCGTTGGCAACAGCTTCAATATGTTCTTTTTCTATTCTGTTTCAAGCAAAAGAGCGCCCCACAAAGTGGGGCGCTCTTCATTATACTGCCATGTAACGCGGTGAGTAGAGGAGAACATCCAACTCGTGGTCACTCATGAAAACTCTTCCATCGTAGCTTGCAAAGCGATGATCGGCGTGCAACTCGTTTACCATCTGGGGATGGCGGTACCCCATTTGAAGCAAATATGCTTTCTCAGCCTGGCCCCTAATTTCGAGGGAGCGCAGTTCTTTTTTCGTTGGGGGTTTCCAACTCTCATTCCCTTTTCGGTCTGTCTTTCGGTGGCAGTAACTGCTGCACTCGTCGAGATGTTCCTGCTGACGATATCTCAGTGCATATTTCTGTAGCAACGTTCCAGGGGACGAGAGCATCCCCCGCCCCACAAACTGCTTAGGAACCAACAGCGTTGGATAGTTGTCCGCAAGCAGTAGCGGGAACTCCATCATTCGCCACTCATGAACAAACGAGTCCCACATCGGAGCCGTTCGTCTCGGCACATCATCAAACGAAAGGCCCCATCTATCATATTGATCGATGGTATAATCGTACAGCTCGGATCGGATAATATTGGTGACCAAGTCCGAAAGCCTGTCATACCCAAAATTGGGTGTCCACAGATGGAGGTCTCCCAATTGTGTCACAAGCTCGTTTTCGAAAAGCCCCAACTTTATCATATCCCTGACTATCGGCATTAAAATCTCGGGAGACGTTCCTCTGCCACACGAGCGAGCCGCCGAAAGCCCCAAATGTGTTTCATTCGGCTCCCTGCCATATGAAAGCAAGTAGTACAACTCCGCCTCATCACGTGCCTGCGCTGCTCGGCACATCGTCCGAAAAAAATCATCAATACAGCGTGTCGCCGCATGTGCCACCGGATGATTGCTGAGGGCAATCCGCTCAGGATCAACATACAGCGCTGTATCCGTCTCCAAGCGGATGTCAACGAAATCGATGTCACGGTGACCGACAATATCCATGTCGTGAAAAACTGAAAAATTCATACATATCCTCCTTAAGATTACAAGTTTTTTGGTTGTTCGGTAGATTTCTCATCTTAAATCTGCCTTTCCTCTTGATTTTTCTTAGGAGTCCTGTATAATAGGTGTTGCTCCGTGCGATACAGAACTCCTCGGCACGTCATGCAGTGTGCCACCACTACATAGCCCGTGCGCCGTCGATGGTATCGCAAGAAGGGTTTCTCTGAGCTGTCCTGCGTTCAGAGAAGCCCTTTTTCTTTTCCATCGGGATAACGCTCTTCATGGTACTCACCTCCTTTACACATAACGCGGTACAACTACCACGCCTTACACTTTACCATAGCCCTCCAAAAAATTCAAGTGTTTTCTTCAACAAATTTCCTTTTCCTTGTTTTTTCGCTTTTTGTCGGAAATTGCTTGATTTTTTCATTTCGTGTGGTATAATCTCACTATTAGACCTTTTCTTGAGGAGGAATAACAATGCCGAAAATTGTTTTTACCCCGGAATTGGCAGAGACAATCAAAGACCTACGAATAAAAAACAAAGTCCCCTCCAAGAACGTTGCCCTAGCAATTGGCCGCAGCCCGTCATATGTCTCTAAGCTCGAGTCATTTGGTATAAAATCTATTTCGCAAGAAGAATTCGACCACCTATTAGAAGTCATTATCACAGACGGCAGCACGCTGGACGAACGCCGTGAACACCTCATTTCCCTGTACACCGTAAAATACTCCAAAGCCGAGCGTGAAGATCAGCTTTGGTTTTATAACTTAGACCGAATTGCCATGCAACTCCCAATTCCATGCTCTCTTGTCGAAGAAATCAACGACATGCTCAACAGCCTTTGCATTACTGTCGAACAACTGGTTGCTCGGATAAACCAAAACGAAGAGTTAACGGAGGAAGATTCCAAAAACGCAAAGTTGCCGGTAAACGAATGGTTTATGAGCAGCGGTGACCCAAATTCAAACTTCTCAATTAAGCTGGATCTTTCCGAAGAATATGTTTCCGCTATTTTATCCAACGAAGTAGAGTTTTGTAGTTATACCGTCATGTTGGCAATCGTCCATTACATTATAAAAATTAGCATGCACGACAGCACCCACACATGGTCCGAACCCGACTTACGAGAATTGGAGGATAAAACTCAGGAAGTTCTGGATCGGAATAAATTTTTCACCGTCTCGCATAAAGCAATGCTTCTCTCCTCTGCACAAACTCAAGTGGAAATAGACAATATCCTGAATGAATTTGACGTGCGCAGTCGAGAGCTTATCAACAAAATCCTTCAGCACTTAAAATTTGCGACAGACATTAATGTTGTCCGCTCCACCGCGCGTCTTGAGCAGTATTTAAACAATCTAAACTGGGATCCTGGGTTTACCATGCAACTCACAAGTTTAAAGTTTGATTCTATTGGCGAATGTAGCTATTCAAACAAAGTTAGTATGCTAAAAGAAATTGCATCCGTAATTGCAAAATACAGAGATATGCCAGAAGACGAAAAATGCGTAGAAACTTATGACTTCCCGGAACTATAACTATTCTTCAAAAACAAATGAAAGGAAATCTATCCCGAAGTGCGCAACACGCACTTCGGGATTTTTATTCCTCACTTCTTACATACCTTTTTCAAAGCACAATAGGCAGAAACTGCAATCCACACCCCCTGCTTCAATGCTTCTAATGCCGCCGCAATACCAGCTGTCATCCCAACACCTCTGTGCAAGCTTTGTCAACACAAAGCAGAATGACAAGGGTAGCTACAAACCCTACTAATGCCCAGAACATCCGCTCACCTCCTTTACTCTGCGGTAGAACGTACTCGATGACATATTCAACCGCTTCATTGCCTCTACAGCAGTGATTTCCCCTCTGTGCCACTTCGCTACCACCGATTGAAACTCAGGCCTTTGGAGAGGTTTTCGACCTTTATAGACTCCACTTGTTTTGGCAAGTGCTATCCCCTCCTTTTGGCGCTGCAGGATGTACTCACGCTCCAGCTCTGCAACCGCCCCAAATACGGTCAGCATAAACTTCCCGGTTGGCGTAGCGGTGTCGATAGCCTCTTTCTGTGACACAAACTCCACCCCTTTGGCCGACAATCGCTCGATCAGTTCCAGCAGGTCCCGGGTGTTTCTTGCAAAACGGCTGATGGATTCAACTACCACCGTATCGCCAAGTCGTACATACTCCATCATCTTTTGCAGTTCCGGGCGCTGCGTCGTCTTGCCGCTCATGCGGTCAATATAGACCTCATCCACGCCAAGCACCTCCATCAACGCCTCCTGTCTGGCCGTGTTCTGCTCGGCGGTGCTGGTACGAACATAGCCAATTTTCAAACTATCCCCTCTTCCTTCGTGCAGTCAGGCTCGTTCTCCTCTCCCACCTGCGTGAGTTGAGATGGATATTCCCCAAGCACGTCCAACATGAACTGCGCCCCAAAGCGAACCCCTTGAAGAAACGCATCCTGCTCTCCAATCTCAATTATCTCCACCTGGGTCTCGTACAGTTCTTTATAGGCGTTCTTTCCTGACTCAGACAGCTCATCACGAACCCGCTTTTCCAGCTCCGCCCCCTTGCTGATCAACTCAGCATATCTGCTCCCATCCCGATAACATCGTTCACTTGGCCTTATTCTGCCTTTCCATAGATTTTCAAGGACAAACATCCCAGATAACTCCCTTCAACAAATGAAACATGCCAAAAACAGAAAACAAACCCTAACAGGAGGCAATTCCACCGTCCTGTTAGGGTATACCCTATTGGTTCACCGTTCCTGCATTACCACTAGGGTACTGCCGATCCGCATGAACCGCTCTGTTTTTTCAAACCGCTGCTTGTACTGCTCCACCTCGTCATCCGTCAACGAAGTAAAGTTGGCTTCATTGGGCAATGCCCGACACAGAAAGAATGTGCCGCAGACCACATCATTTTGCTCCCACAGCATTCGGTTCATAGGCAGGAAGGTCAGCTTCCCTTCGTCGTTGCAGATAAGTGCCACATAATCTTCAAACGGGTAGATCGCCTGAATGGTCCCACCGACAATAGCCTGCATGGACTCCAAAGAGCCATCTATCTCCTGTTCCACCGGTCTTTTACCAGGCTCGACTACCAACACTCTCATAGGTGCTTCCCTCCAATTCTCCGTTGTATAACATCTCCTCGATCTCCATGGGGTCAATCCCCTCCCCCAGCAGATAGTCTACATAGGCAGGAGAGTACCCAAAGAACGAGGCAATCGACTTCAGGTCATCCAGATATTGCGTGTGTGACTGTTTCCCGGTCTTTGTACCGGACAGCGAAAAGCCCGACCAACCGGCATAGGGCATCCACTGGTGTCGGTACAGCTTGCTGTCATCGAACTGTCCTCGCCGCTGCTTGCCAGTAGACGAGATCTGCAAGATCTCTCCGGTGGTGATGCTAATTGAGACAGGCATCCCAAGGCGATACGGGATACACAGGATCGCCGTTTTCAGAATGTCCTCGGTGGATGCGTACAGATACAATCCGCTGTCCTTGAAATGATAGATGGTCATGGGGTTGTTGCCCTTGATAAAATGCAGGTTGTCCTGCCGATCCAGCAGTGTAAGCGTGAAAGAACCCTCCAACTGTTCTGCTGTGTAGGCAAGGCTTTCAAACGAGAGGTCGTTTCGTTGCTCCAGCAGCTGCACCGCCACATAGCTGTCGGTGACCACCTTGGTTGCGGGCAATCGGCAAGCTTTCTTCAACTCCCGGTCATTGTGGATCATGCCGTTATGAGCCAGCGCAAAGCGTTCTTTTCCCACAGCACCCAAAAACGGGTGATTGTTGAAGTTGTGCTTCTCGTCTCCCTGGGTGGTCATTCTGGTGTGGCCCATGGCCACCGTGGTGTCATCCTGCACTCGAAAGCGGAATCGACGACCTGGAATGGGATACTTGGAAATACATAACCCGTTTTGCGTGTTGTAGGCCACGCCGGTGGCGTCCGTGCCACGTGCCTCGCTGGCAGTTGCCAAGGCGTGGAGCATTTTACACTTTTGCTTCCCGCTAAAGCGGTGTTGAGGGTCGATCAAACCAAACAGGCAGCACATATTACACTTCCTCCTCACTTTCCACAGGTTCGTTGATATAGATCCTCCGCTCCTTCAGGTACTGCACCAGCTCGGGCTGTGTGCAGCCGGAGGCAAAGGTAGACCAGGAAATGGCACGCAGTTCCTCATCGGACATAAAAAGAGCCACGTCACAGATTCGATCAACGAACTGCAGCGTGGCAATAAACGTATTCAGCTTTAGGGTCCCCCGGAACATCCGGAACTCAATGGTCTCTTCGTTTGTCAAGTTGACAGCAGTATAGCGACCCTGGTGGTCACCCTTTTTCACATGGTCGAGAATTTCCTTGGGCACGTCCTTGTAGCCATAGCGTGCCGCCCACCGATTCATCTGGCGCTGGGTGCGGCGACTGAAAAGCAACAGCTCGTCCCAGAATTTCTCCACAAAGAACAGAACTCTGGCAATACAGGCTTCCTACTCCCTCACTGTCTGACCGAAGGCCGTACGGTTCACATGGACATGCAGGCCACATGTCCCGGCCTGATGGCTGATATAGTCCAGATCACGGGCTTTCTCCAACACCCTGCCCCAGGGCATCTCCTGCTGGTGGTATGCCAGAGTCATCGGGTGGGTAACGATTTCAATACCGTCATCCAGAGAACCGTCATGCTTGCAGTAAATATGCTCCAGCCCATTGAAGTTGGCCAGTTCGGTAATCATCGCTGCATAGTCATCCCGCTCTCCGGCTCCGTCAATTTCCAACTCCACCCCCATGAAGCGGTTTCCCTCGCCGTAGAAGATGGGAGCGGGTTTGTAATAATAGTCCCGGATGGGTTTGCTGTTGCGGTACTCAGCATGGCAGTCATCGCAGTAGGGCGTGTCGTCTTCAAAGTAGGCGTCACTCTCTCGGAGCAGCCGCCCGCAACGGGAGCAGTTAGTGTAATGGTTCTCGTAGCAGCGTTCGCACAGTGGAGTGGTGTCAGTACCGGCATTGTCGTCTTCCCAGAACCGCTCTCCACAGCGGTGGCAGAGAATCGTCTCTCGTTCAAGGCAGTCCCGGCAGAGCATCTGGCCGTCAAATTCAGTCAGTTCTTCCGGTGCAAAGGGTTCGTTACAAATGGAACAGTGTACGTTGTCGCGCATGGTATTACCTCCAAAACAATGAAATTGGCCCGGAGCGTTCGCTCCAGGCTTCAAGGTGATAATATATAATTCAAAAAATCCCCATTGGCATTCCCTTCTATTTTCTTGCCCACCTCTTGTCTCTTTGATCTCAAAAGGTGTTGCAATCACATTGTTACTCCTTACCGCAAATTAAAACTTTCGTAAGCAATCAAAAAGCAGGGCAAAGAACACTATCGTTCTTTGCCCTGCAAAATTTATATCACCTTAACGCACAATATTCTCAATTATCCTTCGCCGTCAAGGAAGCTCCTTGGCTTTATTTGTTCAACTTGCAAAGGCGATTGCGTTCAATCAGTGTCACACTTGCCTTCCGGAAGAGGGCCTTAGCAGACTCGCTGTCGCCGTCAACCACAGCAGACTGCAATTCCCCGAGGATCATATCCAGCTCATGCTCCAACTCCTTGGTCGCATCCGAAGAAATAGGATCAGAGAAGCGGAACTCCTCGGCCAATTTTTCTGCCTCCTGCCGCAGTTCCTCGCCGCACAGCCCCACAATGCCGCCAACCTTGGACTGCAGGGCCCGCATAGCTGTCACATCCGCTTCCAGCTTCACATCCTGCCGCTCCACCTCGTCGCGCATGGCGTCGGCGGCGATTAGGCCGATGGCCGCCGCACCTAGGATGACGACACCCAGCACCACAGCCAGCCACAGGGGCGCCCACTTGGCAAGGAGCATGAACAGCGTGCTGACCACGAACTGCACCAGCAGATAGAGCACGCCGATGTTGGCGATGGGGAAGCCGTAATACTTACTGCGCACCGACTCCTCCTTGGCAAAGGACAGGTAAAAGATATAGACCTGCGCCGCCAGCGCCAGCACGGTGAACAGGTAGCTAACCCAGTACACCGCGTTCTTCACCCCGGGTACCACCGCCACCACCAGGGTATAGACCACAAAGAGGATGGCCACGATAGCAACACCCTGCGCATTCAATTTGTTCTGTTTCATTCCAATTCCTCCTTTTGTATCAGGGAAATCATCAATAGTCCTTGGGTTTACCGCAGGAGGCGCATTTTTTCCCGAACAGTCCCTTCAGCTCGCCGCCGCAGTGCTGACACCGACCGGCAGCGCGGCGCGGGGCGCGCTCCGCCTCAATGCGGCGGGCTTCCACCTGTTCATGCGCCAGAGTGTCGAGGATGTTGAACAGGTTCCAGCTGGACACATCGCACTGGCCATTGTAATACTTACTCTTATATTCTGTCGCCACCACCGTGCCGTCCGACTTTAGGCCCACGGTGTGGGAAGACCCGGCGGCAACGGCAACGATGTCCGTCCAACCGAACACATCGCACTGGCCATCGTCAAAGTAGCCTTTGTATTCTGTCGCCACCACCGTGCCGTCCGACTTCAGACCCACGGTGTGCCAAGCCCCGGCGGCAACGGCCACAATGTCCCGCCAGTCGGACACATCGCACTGGTCATCATTATTGTAGCCCACAGCCACCACCGTACCGTCCGACTTCAGGCCTACGGTGTGCCACATCCCGGCAGAAACAGCCACAATGTCACGCCACCCGGACACATCGCACTGGCCATGCTCATTTTCCCCTACAGCCACCACCGTACCGTCCGACTTCAAGCCCACAGTGTGTAGCTCGCCAGCGGCAACGGCCACAATGTCCCGCCAGTCGGACACATCGCACCGGTCATCATTATTGTAGCCCACAGCCACCACCGTACCGTCCGACTTCAGGCCTACGGTGTGGGAACCCCCGGCGGCAACGGCCACAATGTCCCGCCAGTCGGACACATCGCACCGGTCATCATTATTGTAGCCCACAGCCACCACCGTGCCGTCCGACTTCAGGCCTACGGTGTGGGAACCCCCGGCGGAAACGGACACGATATCTCTCCAGCCAAACACATTGCACTGCCTCTCTTTATTCCAGCCTACAGCCACTACGGTGCCATCCGACTTTAGGCCCACGGTGTGGGAAGACCCGGCGGCAATGTGTTTCTGCACCGGTGTCAACCGCTTGCGGATTGGGGTCAGCACCATTCTCGTCGTTTCGGCTTCTTCTGCTGCCTTTGCCTCTTCAGCCGCTCGAATTTCTTCAAACTTCTGCAGCAAACCATCAAGCCACTTCTTCTGCTCGTCTTCAGCCAGCTGTTCCATGCGGGCATAGGTGGAACCGAAAGGCTTACCGCAGTCAAGCAGGTACGACTCAAAGTCCCCCCTTGTCCCACACTTCAATTCCACCATGCTCAGACCGAGGTAGGCGTCAAAGTTTTCCTCCTTGATGCCAAGTGCCTGCTCGAACAGGGCCTTGGCCCCATCCCACTTGCGGTCCTGCAACAGGAGGAAGCCGCGCTTGACCAGCGCCTCGGCGTTGGCACCGCCGCTTTCCACCTGTACGGGGCCGTCAATTTTTACGGTGCCGGCCACCTCCACGGTGCCCTCCACCTTGACCGTGCCCTGAATTTCCTCCACCTTTGCCTTTGCCCACGCGGTGTCGTAGGTCATACCGCAGGAGTCGCACTCAAACACACCGCCGGGGCGTCCCATCAGCTTGCCGCCGCAGATGTCACAAACCAATGCTGCCATGCTTATTCATCCTTCTTACTTCCGCACTGGGGGCAAAACTTGCCCGTCAGACCCTTTGCGCCGCAGGAGCAATCCCATGTGGCAGGAGTCTCCGGCTTCTTGGCTCCGCAATTGGAGCAGAAATTGCCGGTCACGCCCTTCTGTCCGCAGGAGCAGTCCCAACCCGCCGCTACAGGAGCGGGCCGTTTGCTGCCACAGTTGGAGCAGAAATTGCCGGTAATGCCGCTTTGACCGCAGGTGCAGTTCCACGCACCGCTCACCATGGCACCCATACCCTGTCCAATTTCGCTTCCGGTCTGGAACATGGGGCTCATAGCCTCCTTGGTCATGCCGATCACTCCGCCCATGGTGCCAAGGGTCACGCCCAACCCGGCCACGTCGCCAATGGCACTGCCTGCTCCGCTGCCGCCGCCAATTCCGTTCTGCATGGCCTCCATGCCCACCATGCGGGAGGTCTCCTGCTGGTAGGTGTAGCCCTTCATGCGCATCTCAGTAGCTTCGGCTTCCGCCCGCATCTTATAGGTCTCCGCCTCAGCAGCCTTCTGGATGCGCAAGGCCTCCGCCTCGCCCTGAGCGCCGATGATCTTCATGCGTGCCTCAGTCTGAGCCTCCACCGCCTTGCGCTCGGCAGCGGCCTCGGCCTCGCTCTTACGGATCTGCTCCTGACGCACCAGCAGATACTGCTCCGCAAACTGCTGCTTCATGCGCTTGAAGTTGGGATCGTCATCCGGAGTAACGATGCGACTGACGAAGAATTCGGGCATGGTCAGACCGTACTCGGCAAGACCGGCGTTGACCTTGTCCCGCAGGGCATCGGACAAGAGCATCAGCTTCTCGTCGATCTCCAGCACATTGATGTTCTGCTCCCGAATGGCCTGCGCCAGATAGCTCTTGACCTGAGTCATGACCATGGCACGGAAGAAGCCCTTGTCATTGCCGCTACCCAGCAGTTGGTTCTGGCCCAGCGAACCGGTGGTGCCCACAATCTTCAGCAGCAGGCGACGGGAATCGGTGACCCGAATATTAAACTCACCGCTGGCGCCCAGCTCTACGTGCAGACCGGAGGCGGGGTCAAACAGCCGCACCTTGGTATCTGTGCCCCATTTGATGCCCATTTGGGTGGCCAGGTTGATGTAGTAGACCTCGGAATGGAAGGTACCCTCGGTGTCGGTGGGCAGCTTGTAGAACTTCTCCAGCAGGGGCAGCTGCTGGGTCTCCAGAGTGTAGCGGCCCGCACCGAACAGGTCCAGCGCCTGACCATCTCGGAAGAAGATGGCCTCCTGACTCTCGTGAACAATGAGCTGAGAGCCGAAGTTGAAGTCCTCAATGGGGTGCTTCCACACCAGCGTCTCGTTGTCGCCCTCATAGCGCACGATGCTGGCAAGGCCGTCCTTCTTGATCTCCTCGGTCTTCAACCGTTCAGCCACGTCGTTCACATGGTCGCACACCGGGCAGGTGTGGCTGTCCGCCGCCTTGGATGTGCGTAGGCGCACGCCGCACTGGGCGCAGGAGAATTCTTCTGTCTTGCTCTGCTCGGCCATGGTGTTGATAGATTGCTGGCATACTGGACACTTTGCATCAGCGCCTTTGGACTGGTCAAAGACCACCAGGTTGCCGCAGTGAGGGCACTCACGGCCCATCAGCGTTTCCGTGCGAACATCCATGGTGTGACCACAGGCACAGTCGATCTTCTTTCGGGTGAAAAAACCCGTCTTACCCTCGGCGAATTTGCCGCAGTGGGGACATTCCATTACAAATTTAGCCATATGTATTACCCCTTCTTTATTGTTTGAATTGGGTCAAATTCATTTATCGGTTGGGCAATTTGATATCCACCCAGCCGGACAAGTCATATTGACCAGGTTTATTGGAACCCACAAATATGGCTGTTCCGTCTGACTTAACGCCTACGGTATAGTTACTGCCCGCGGCCACAGCTACAACATCTTTCCACTCAGACACGTCACATTGTCCATTTTTGTTATCACCTACAGCCAATACCGTACCGTCCGACTTCAAGCCTACTGTATGATATCCGCCCGCTGATACAGCCACAATATCGCTCCATTCGGATACATCACATTGGCCATACGCATTATACCCCACGGCCACCACCGTACCGTTCAACTTCAATCCCACAGTGTGACTGCTTCCTGCAAACACAGACACGATATCCGTCCAGCCAGACACCTCGCATTGTTTGCTTCTATTTTCGCCCACAGCTACCACCGTGCCATTTGATTTCAGGCCTACGGTATGACGAAGGCCCGCTGTCAAAGTTACGATATCTGCCCAATTGGACACCTCGCATTGCTTTTTTTCGTTGTTGCCTGCGGCTATCACCGTACCGTCCGACTTCAGACCTACGGTGTGGTAGGCACCCGCCGAAATATCCACAATGTCGGCCCATTCGGACACATCGCATTGCCCGTTCTTATAATCCCCTACGGCCACTACCGAACCATCCGACTTTAATCCAACGGTGTGGCAGTGACCAGTGGTTACGGCTGCAATGTCGGCCCATTCGGACACATCACATCGACCTCTCAGATTTACTCCTTCTGCCATCGCAGTGCCATCCGTTTTAAGGCTCACTATATGTTCTTCTGCATCAACTGTATGTCGAACTACAATATCACTCCAAATTTCACGGCTTCGCCGAGAAGAATCCTTCCATTCGCCCACCTTTCCGAAGGCCACGGCAGCCTGCACTGCTTTTCCGGCCGCAAGCAGTTTTTCCGCCTTTTGGTAATATATAAAGGGCAGAATTACCTGTGTGACCAGCAAGGCAATCGCCACTGCAGCGGCAACGACACCGCTCACCCAGTAAGTGTTACGAATCGCTCGCTTTTTTTGTTCTTTGAGCCGCTGCGCTTCCTGTGCCGCTTTTGCTGCCGCCACTTCCGCTTGCCGCTTTTCCTCTGCTTTGCGCAATTCAGTGATGCGAGCATTGCACACCTGAACCAAATTTCCCGAATCTTTATACCCCAAGAGGAGCTGTAACAGCTGAAGTGCGCTGGTAGACTTTTTAATCGTATCCGCCTGTTCCAACGCCTTGACCGCTGCTTGATAGTCCGTTTCCAGCTGTACCTCTTTCTTTTCGCGCAGCTCACATAGTCTATCCTCCGCTTGCTTTAGGTGTTCCTCATAGGCCTGACGGATTTTTTCGGGAGCCGCATCGTCCTCCTGCTTTGCCTTCTCATACAGCTGCAGTACATCCTGCAGGATACGCTGCTTGAAGGCCTCCAGTTCCTGCTTCTGCTTGGGGTCACCATACTGCAGGGCGCGATTCAGATTGCGCTCTTCCGCCAACCACCGTTCGGTGTCCTCCACATATTCCTGTGCAGTTGCCACAGAGCTCTGGAATGTATTGTCAAATTGCCACAGGCTCTTAATTCGGGGGTCATACTCCTGCAGCCAAGGGGGATAGATGTACCGCTGTACCAGTTCTACCTCCCGCACGCTGTCGATGCAGTCCACGCTGAGCGTGTTCTTCTTTTTTGCGCAGTCCTGCTCCACCCGCTTGCGCGTTGCCTCAATCACCCGTTCCAGTGTGGGTTGACGTCTGCTGGCAAGATACTTACCAAGATAAGCACGGGAGTTCTTGGCATTCTGATTGAGGGATTCCTCAAAAAAGTGGTCTGCCTTTTCCCACTCGCCGTCCTCCAGTGACATAAAGCCTCGATCCACCAGTGCATCAGCGGAGGAGTTGGTAGGCTGCTGCACCACTACCGTCTCTGTACGAACAGGCTCCGGCTCCTTTTTGCTTGCGTCCAGCACCTTAGAGACACCACGGATCAAATCCTGAATAAAGCCGATCTTACTCATGTCGTAAGACTGCAGCACGCCCAGTTGCTCAGGCAGGTCATAGGGATCCATATCCCGGTAGCAGGGCAGCAGCAGCTTGGAACGATCTTTCTTCATCAGAGCAAGGAAACGGCTCCATTCGTTCTTGACCCACACAGCATTCAGGTGCTCGGCCTTAGTCCCCACCGCCACCATCACCTTGGCAGAGTTGAGCGCAGCAAAAATATACGGCTCGTACTGGGTGCCTGCCACATCCTCCAGCGTGATGCGGGAGAAAAAGACACGGTAACCCTCTTCTGTCAGCTGATAGTAGATGTCCTGTGCCAGCATAGAGTCCCGGGTACGCTGTCCCTGCTCATCCGTCTCCTTGTAGCAGATAAACACATCGAAAGGATCTGCCGTCTGGGATGTGGCAAGGATCCCCCGCTGCACCTCGGCAATTTTGGCGGCGTCCTTTTGGTACTGGCGACGGGTCAAGCCGTCGGAGTGCTCCACGGCGGCCAAATAGTCCACATCCTCCAGGAAGCTGTCAAAACTGGCCCGGTGGCAGGTGGGGATGTACTCCATGGTGGCGGGGTCTTCCACATACTCAATTCCGAAGCGGCACAGGACGCAGCACCAGTGAGCCTCCGCGTCCGTGTCGTCCTCGGCCACGATGCGCTCATACACCGCAAGAGCCTTGTCAAACTCACAAATGCGACGGAAGTGGTTGCCCCGGTTGAAGATGGCGGCTCGCTGCTCGCTGTCCACCTTGGGCAAGGTCATAGTAGACCCGCAATATTCGCAAACGCCAAAGGTTTTGTTAGCAGAGATTTCCATATCTCCGCCGCACATTTTACATTTGATAATAGCCATATGCATGACCTCTTTTTCTGTTATCAATAATTTCTTTTACCTGCTGGGTAGTTTAATGCCTGTCCAACTGGCTGCCCCCATGGAATATCGATTATCACCAGTAAACACTACGGTACCATCTGATTTCAATCCAACAGTATGCCACCAACCCGCACTGATTGCTACGATATCACTCCATTCCGACACTTGACCCTGTTCATGATAATTGCTTCCTGCCGCGACTACAGTGCCGTCCGCCTTCAATCCTATCGCCTGATCTCTTCCTGCCGCAATGGCTATGATGTCCGTCCACTTGGAAACTTCCGGGCATCCTACATCCACCACAGTCCCATCCGCTTTTAATCCGAGCGATATGCCGCCGCCTGTGGCAACAGCTATAATATCCGTCCATTTGGATGTATCAGGATTTCGTGTTCTTCCTGTCGCCACGACCGTGCCGTCTGACTTCAATCCCAAGGTAACTTCTCCCCCTGCGGCAACAGCTACAATCCCCGTCCAACCGGACACATCGCACTGGCCATCTCTCGTTTCACCTGTCGCCACGACCGTGCCGTCCAGCTTCAACCCAACCGTATGCTCCAGCCCCGCATCAACCGCTATAATATTTGTCCATTCTGACACTGCACACTGACCGTACAAATCATAACCCACAGCAACCACAGTGCCATCCATTTTCAATCCAACCGTGTGATTCCTCCCGGCATCAACAGAAACAACATCTCTCCATACCGACACATTACATTTCTTATAATCACTATCACCCGCAGCAATTACGGTTCCATACAGCCTCAACCCCACCGTATGCTCCCATTGTGTTGCAAGTGACTTAAATCCGCGGGTTTTACTCCACGTTTCAAAGCTTCTCTGTTTTGCATCGCTATACTCTTTTTGCTGTGTATCGTATCCTGCCGCCTTACCAAAAGCAAGGGCAGCTGCTGACATATTTCCGGCCGCAAGATAGTTTTCAGCCAATTCATACTGCGCCTTCTGCTCCGCTCTCTGTTGCTCCCGCTGTTCCTCCTGCCGCCTCTCGTACTCAGCAAGTTTTTGTGCTTCCCGCTCTTGCTGCGCTGTTGAGTTTCCTATTGCTCCCAACACACATGCCAGCACTACAAATGCGGCTGCCCCTATGGCGATCAGCCACTTGCGCAGATTTTGCCTCCGGCGCTTCGTTTCATTTTCTTTCTGTATCTGTACGCTGCGGATCTTCAGGTTTTCTACCTGTTGGGCACTGTCCTTATAGTCCAAGAAACGCTGAAACTGCTCAATACAGGACATAGCATGTTCATAAGTACTGGCTTTTTGGGCGCTCTCCACAGCCTTTTGATAGTCCCGCTCACGCGCCGCCTCCGCAATTCTGCGCAACTGCTGCGCCTGTTCCATGGTTTTATTCAGGTGAGCCTCATAGCCCATGCGGATTTTCTGCACGGCCTGTTCATCCTTCTCCTCCGCCTTCTGAACGCACTGTTCCAATCCGTCCAGATAGCTCTGATGGGCGATGTTGAGTTCCTTTGCATAGTCCCCCGTGGCAAGGCGCAGGGCACGGCTGAGATTTTTACTTTGCTCAAATACATCCCGCTTTGCCGCACAGTTTTCCTTTACCATCCACGCGGTACGACGATACTTAAAATTAAAAGCAAGACGCTGTTCCAGTTGGGACTGTTCCAGATAACTCGGGATAGCAAGGCTCAAGATTTCACGTTCCCGCAGTTCATCGGGCCCTCCGGCAGCGTAGGGTTCCCCCTTAACCGTTGCCGCTTCGTCCAGCAATACCTGTACTAATTTGTCTATTGTAGATACCTTGCGTGCCACCAGTTCTTTCCCTACGTAGGCCGGAGCACACTCCGGCTGTGCGTTGAGCACCTGTTCAAATAACCGGTCCGCCCGTGCCCACTCTTGATCGTCCAAAAACAGCTGTGCCCGGCGTAGCAAGGAGTCTGCATCGGGGGCAAAGGCACCCGCATGCACAGTCTTGTTCCCTTGCTCCATCTCTCTTCCGTTCTTAGTCAGCAGTTTTTCAATGCCCCATAGCAGATCCTGTACGGCCCCTATTTTGCCCATGTCCTGTCCCTGCAGGTGCACGAACTCCTTGGGCATATCGTAGGCATCGATCCCCTTGTAGCAGGGAATCAAATACTTGTCATTATCCCTTTCTATCAGCTTGAGGTAGCGGCTCCACTCGTTCTTCACCCAGACGGCGTTGTAGTGCTCATAGTCCGTACCAAAGGCCAGCATAATCTTGGCGGAGTTGAGGGCAGCAAAGATATACGGCTCGTACTCCTGCCCCAGCTTTTCTTCCAGCGTGATACGGGAGAAGAACACCCGATAGCCCTTGTCCGTCAGGGCATCATACACATCCTGCGCAATCACGCTGTCAATGGTGCGCTCTCCCTTGTCGTCAGTCTCCTTGTAGCAGATGAAGATGTCGTAAGGTTCCTCTTTACCGGACACCTCGATAATATCACGGCGCAATTCCTCTATGGCTTTGGCTTCCTCACGGTAGACCTTGCGTGCCACGGCATCGGCATTCTCCAGTGCCTGTTCCAGATCCGGATCGTCCATCACGCTCTCAAAAGAGGATCGGTGGCAGGTAGGCACCTTCTTACCCGTGGCAGGGTCATCCACGTACTCGATACCGTATTTGCACAGCACAAGACCCCAATAAGCCTCGGCCTCGTTGCGAAAATCCGCAACAATGCTCTCGTACACACCGGCGGCCTTGTCAAACTCACAAGCCGCACGCAAACGGTGCGCCCGTTCAAACAGCGCTTCCTTTTTCTCGCTGTCCAAATTGGGAACCGTCTGCTGGGTTCCGCAGTATTCACATTCGGCAACGCTTACACCTTCTTCAAGCTGTAAGTCACCGCCGCACATTTTACATTTGATAATAGCCATAATTTCCCCTCCGCAGTTATGCTTTGTCTGCACTCTCTATCGTCATATGCCGCAGAGCAAACTCCAAGCTCATCTGCAGAATCTCATTTCGCGTTCTGCCGGTCTTATCTGCTACACCATCCAGTTCCTTGACCAGATCCTTTGGCAGCCGCGTAGAGATGACTGTTGATTCGCCCGTATATCGTTTTTGGGTCACCTTCAACTCTGGTTTTTCCATACAAATCCCCCATTTTCAGGTTAAATCCATTGTAATACAAATGTATTCTGTTTTCAAGTGCTTAACACTTCACTTTTTTGTGCTTTTGGGTCGCCGCTTCTTTTCCTTTATAAAACACATTGACCCGGAGCAAAATGCTCCGGGTCAACTCTAGAAAGGTCAATAGTCCAAAACAAACATTACACAGACTGTTCCTGCTGGCTGCGCAGAAATTGAATATACTTCTTTGCGCTCAGCTTATTTTCCTCGCAAAGCATGTTCCACTCTGCCATAAGCTGATGCTGCTCTGGGGTCAAGGTTGCCGCAGCTTCGTCATCCGCAAAGAACTGAGACAGAGAAATCCCAAACCCCTCACATATCTTTGACAGTGTCGGAATGGACGGCATAGTACCTTTATTGAGCATAGTACTGAGCGTAGAATAGGTTATTCCGCTTTCCTTTGCCAACCGATAGTGCGTCCATGAATATGCCGCACAAAGTTTTTGAATTCGCTCTGTGACGTTGATTTCGGGCACGGTACAGCCTCCTTGCGCTCAAGATTAATTATATTGTAACCGCTACAACGGCAAAACGTTAGATTATAAATATCGTCATAAATTATTGACTTTATATCGATACTGTGATATATTTGGCATGCCCACTAAAGTAAATGGGCCACAATCAAGCTATGTTCAATAGGAGGTATTGGTATGGGCAAAGGATTTCCTTTTAGTTTCAAAAGCCCCGACAGGGAAAGCCGTAACGAATCAGACGGGAAAACGTTCTACGGGTACGACAACGAAAACGGACCCACCGATTGGTACGACAAGGACGGAAACCTTGATTCTTACTCCAAAACACCTTCCGACGACGATTAACCGTTAGAACGTGGTTTGCTTGACAACGAAGGAGGGGCATTCCCCTCCTTCGTTTTTTCAAGTGCTACCGCCATTCTGTGATCATACAGACTGGATTGTGGCCAGGAAGGGACTCGGGCAGATGGTGTGGTAGTCATCTGTCTGAGAGTCGCATTCTGAAGTCGTCTTGTATTCTCCTTCTTCAGACATGATCTTGAGAAGCAGCTTCTTAAGCCCGCTGCATGATCGCAGAATGGCATGAAACATCGGAACATCATAGTAAAAAACTTCTCACAAAGGAGCGTAAAGCAATGTTTGAAGAGTATGATGATGTTCTGACCGTTGAACAAGCCTGCGAAGCCCTCAAGCTCGGATATAACTCTGTTTATCAGCTATTAAATAGCGGCGCTTTGAAGGGCTACCGGTATGGCCGTGTATGGCGAGTGCCAAAATTGGCCATCAAAGAGTTTATCTTGGAAAGCGCAAAGCTGGCCGGACGAGAAGCACGGATTTAAGTGTGCTTCTCGTCCTTTTTTAAAGGAGCAGCCTATGAAATACTTGGATCGGATTGTAATCGTGGAGAACTGTACTTATCATTTTGACAACTCCACGTTCTCATCCCTTGACGCAGCCATTGAATATATTCAAAAAATTCCCTTTAAAACACGTTTGGAGGCTTACGGACGAACCGTAACCATCACCATACGCAATCCATATGCCCCGGCTATTTTTAACGAAGCCCTTATTCCGGACCATTTGATGATAAAGGACTGCAAGGATCCCCTCTGTATCTACGCAAAGGAGCGAGAGCTTACTCTTGCCGCCGATCTCAGCGAAGTGTACACGGAGCACTTTGAACTCTACGAATCAGCTGACTTCGGTTTCGAGCACATTTTTGACTATGGCGTCCTTTATGGTAATTACCCAGTATACACCGGAAGAGATCTTTGTCTAAGCCGGATCTCACCGGATGGTGAAGATCGAAACCTCACTTTTGTCCCAGAACCTACCGGAATATATGGTGTAAACCGCCCACACACCATTTATAAATGGCCGTGCGCTGTATATATGGCTTATGACTGTTACTTTGTTCGAATGCAGGACACCGGCCACGTCTACGATGATGGCAATGGTGCCTTTCCCTTTGCCGCAATCCCGGTATCAACCTTTGTCAACATCGGGCTTGCTGGCATCGGCCTTTCCTGCTGGGACAGGCTGACGCGATCTGTTGAAACGACCCATGGCCGTTATATCGTAAACGGACGCCCCGACCGTCTGTTTCGAAACGCATTGTTGTCCTGCAAAGAACGAGAACTTCCAGAAGGTCTGGACTACTATACCATCACCATTGAAAACCCCCATGCCGATGGTCGTATCCCCGACCTTCCTTCCCCTTGCTCCATCAAGGAGAGCTGGGCTCTGCTGTATCCCCATGCCACCAAAAGGACCGCTTGCATCTCCCCCTCTTTCGACGCTGTGTACTGGGAGTCATTTGAGCTATTGAATTCAGATGACCAGGCCTGCCATTTCTGCTATGATTACGCACTCCTGGAGCGTGATTTGCCCTTCTTACAGGCAGGTCTTACATACCACACTTCCTATTGGCGAAAGGCGCATTTTGAGTACGTTGACATACAAGCAGAGGTCCTTTTGCTCTCATGTCCAAACCCAAACGCAGCCTATGACGGAACGCACAGCATTCACTTCTGCTGCACATGCCAGCTCTCATCCAACCCGGATAAGGCACAGATGATCCCCGCTTGTACGCTGTACTGATAAAAGATCAAGGCCAGGAGCAGAACGCTCCTGGCCTTTGCTTGCTCAATGCTTTGTTGGAATGTACTCCAGTCGATTGATGTTAAATCCATGTAAAATCTGCTTCATGGCATCTATCAGGTGATAAAACTCCGCCTTGTTTCCCCGCCACCTATGGCCGTCCACAAAGCTCACCGTGTTAACGACTATATGAACGTGCAGGTATGCCTTGTTTTCATGTACTGCGTAAACCGCCTGAAACTCCTGCCCAATATAAGCAGTCAGCTGCTGTGCAATGGCGTTGGCTTTCCGGGGGTCTGTTAATTCATCCTGAGAAAAGGACACGATGTAATGCCGCAGCTGCACTCCATTGCTCTTACCGAAGGCCTCAGACACGACTGCCATGCTCTCAGCGGGACATTCGGGGTTTACCCCTATGCCCCCGACAAAGCCATGTATCGCCTTATATGGGTTCAGGATGTAGTCAATCACGTCTGTCTTAGCCTCTGCATCAAAGTACTTTCCTTTTTGGTTTGCAGTTTTGATCTTCGCCATCTTGTATTCCTCCTTAGTAGATAATGTTTTATATGTAGTTGTATTATGTTATTACTATCTGTAAGACTTCTTGTTGAGTCTTATATACTGGGTTACTGATCGCAAGGGGAAGAACGCCGCAGCATTCCTCCCCTTGGGGCCCCTTCAACAATTACCTTATAGTTCCTTCTGTTATAAAAAATCACGTGCTTTTAGGGCATAATTTAACCCTCATGTAGCTGTAGCCTGCATGAGGGTTAAATCTTCCATATAATGTTGACTGAATTGCCGTCCAGGAGGATCCTGTCAATAAACTCAGCTGCGATCAGCTTCTTTTCTTCAAAGCTGGCCTTATCAAAGTCAAGATGCTCCGGTGCAGACGGCACAGCGCGGCACGAGTCCATCAGCACTTCACGCTCCTTGTGGAGCTTCTCGATTTGCTTTGATATGTACCCTGCCGCAATGTCACCACTCTCTGCCAAAGCCCCGACCAGGCGTTCGATCTTCCTGTCGATCTCCAGCACTGCCTGAGCAGATACCTGGGAGCCGGAACAGGTGTCCTCTGCCGGACAGCTTTCCAGAATGTCCTTGAGCTGCAGTCCTATTTGCCGTTCCAACTCTCTCAGATCAATGTGCATGGCGGCATCACAGCTTGCAAGGTTGGACCGCCCGGAACAGATCAGATAAAACTTGTCCTCCGGTTTGCTGTAGTTGATTTTAACTGCGTACCCACACTTGGCACACTTCATCAGACCCGTCAGCCACGAGTACTTCCCTGCGTTCGCTCTGGAGATCTGGGGGTTGGCTGCGAGCTTTTCCTGCACCCTGAGCCACAGATCAGAGGGAATGAACCCCTTATGATTGGCCACAGTGAGCATCTGCCCATCCAGAGAGTTGTACTTATTCCTGCTGCGGTCCCGACGACCGATTACATTGCACCCATGCTCTCCATCAAAGGCCTCTATACCTTGTTGCACCTGCAAACCCTTGGACAGGTAGTGCCAGTACACCTGCTCATCCGCACAGACGTACAGCGGGCTATGCAGAAGCCGGGAAAGGGTAACATTGTCCCACGCTTCCCGCTTCGGGCCGTGTATCCCTTTTTCCGTCAGGGCTTTGGCCAGGCTTCTCAGAGAAGTCTCGGGCCTTGCATACTCGCGGAATATGTCCTGTACCACCTGCGCTTGCTCGTTGGCCTGCAGGGATGACACTCTGCGACCATCCTCTGTGACCTTAATCAGCGAAAAACCATAGGGGGCCGGCCCACCAGGCCATGCCCCCAGCGCAAAGCGATGCACATAGTTGTCCTTGACACGCTCTGCCGTTGTTTCCCGCTCCAACTGCGCAAAGACAAGCACGATGTTGAGCATCGCCCTGCCGATAGGAGTCGAAGTGTCGAAGTGTTCCGTTACAGACTGAAACTCCACGCCATGCTGCTCCAAAAGCTCCCACAGGCGGCTGAAGTCGGCGATGGAGCGGCTGAAGCGGTCCAGCCGATATACGAACACCTTTTTAATCTGCCCCGCCTCAATGGCCTTGATCAGCTCTGTGAACGCGGGGCGCTTTGTATTCTTGCCGGAGAAGCCTTTGTCCTGAAATACCCGAACATCATCCCCGGCTGCCTTGCGGCATGATTCGATCTGCGCCTCTATAGAGAGGCTGTCCTTTTTATCGATAGACTGTCTTGCGTAAATGGCATCCATGGTTCTTACCTCACATCACGGCTCTTTTTAAGGAGCAGGATGCAGCGGCGGTGAATTGCCGCCTGTCTGTTTAACCGCTCCTGTGCGTCAGAGGTAAGATAAGTATTCGTGATTGTCATAATAAACGCCCTCCTTACGAAGATGATATGCAACCGAGTTTCCGCATTATGACGGCCCCGGTGCTTTACCACCTTGTTAGGATGCATATAACTTTTTACATTTTCCTATCCTCTTTGAATTTTCCTAAGCTCCTTGACAGATACTGTCTTCATTTATAAAATTATATATATCAAAATTTTTATGTTCATACCAAAGTTTATGTTCACAAAAGAGGTGCGGTTATGGCTATATCTCCAAAGACGATACGCATGCAAGACGAAGAGTTCTGGGATGTCGTTAAAACGGTAATAACCCTCTTGGTCCCCATCTTCGGCGTCACATATGAATCGTATGAACTTGTTGACCCCTTCCCTTCAAAAAGTGCGGTTAAGGGAAAGGCCAAAAGCATGGGTTCTGTGCAAAAGCGATTGTGCTTCAGCGCAAATGCAGATTTAGCCGACCGTATATGCCGGTATCTCGCCTGCTCTCCAGACACTCATGTGCCCCTCAAAGACTTCGTTTGCGATATCTCCGGGCATACCGGACCTTTAGCTCTGGACGAACAGGGTCTCGTGGTGCTGCTTTGGACCCTGAGTCGGGGTACTGACAGCCATGACTATGTAACCGCAATGTGTTTGGCTGCCTATCCCCTGTTCCGTGAAGGGAACAACGTGTTCTGGGATGATCATCTCTTGTATCGGTACGCCACAAAGAAACTGCCTGTTTCCGAACTGCAAGAGAACATACACCGCTTATTTATCCTTTGGCGACGCTATATAGAGCGTCACTATGACCGGCGCCTTTGGGGCATCGATCGCGAAGGGGAGTTGCGCTCTTTTGAAATCTGCTTTGAGTCCCTGCGTAATTTAGAAAAAAAGATTGACGGGCCGTCCATCCGACCCTTTTTGCAGCAGTTGGGGCTTGTGGACAACACACTGTGTCTGGCCCTTGACCGCGAAGGAGACTCAGGGACCAGCCTTTCCACGGACGTGCTGCAAAAGTTTTTGACCTCCCACCATTTTTCACCGCAGGCAAAGACCCCTGCTGCCGAGCTGCTGCGCCGTTATCAGAAGTGCCTGATGGGTACGAACAGGCTTATGAAACAGACGGCCGAAGAAAAGAAAGCCCCTCCAAAACCGAAATTGGTCTACCGCTATCAGGGAAAGCGAATCGAAATCTCATACGACAGACAAAAACAATCCTTGACCTGCCGGCCCTGCAGTTCCGTGTCTGCGTCTCAATGGCGTCGAGACCTCCCGGCATATGAAGCCGAGAAAATCCCCGTAGGCATTCCGGAAGAGTACCTGTATCAATTGACCGGCGGTGATCCCGCACAGCTCCACCAGCTCGCTGATACCCTGGCCCGCTGCCTCAGTTCCAAAAAGGTATACCCCGGTGCCATAGTGCTTCCTGAACAAAGCTTCGAGCAGGTACTTGTTCTTCTGGAGTGGCTTACCGGATCCCACATCGTCACAGTCGCCACACGCTCTACAGCCTAACCTGTGAAAGCGCAATTGACTCCCTTATCTCCCAGAAGCTAGATAGATGTCCCCTGATTTTTGCTATGGATGTTACCGTGGATTCCAACGGCCAGAAAGTAAGCCTGGCTGCCTCTGGCCCCAAAACCCGCCTCACAGGTCGGCAATGGATCCGCCTTAAAAAGCTCATTGGCGGGGCAACCATTTCCTGCAAAGATCCTATTTTGGGGCGAAAAAAACACAAAAACGAGGCTCAGTGGTTGATCTGTGGCTGTGAGCATACACTACAACTGCTGAACAAGCACAAAATTCCCTACACCTTTCTGGATATAAAGCCGCTCCCGGCAGATTTCTCCGACGCAAGGGCTTCTCGCTGGATACAGTTCATACTGCCTCTATGGGGAATGCTGCCAAAAAAGAGAAGAAAAAAGCAGGCTCCCAAGCCTGCCACCCCTGTATCCACCGTACTGCAACGCTTCCTGCGGCATTGCTGCCAGGAAAACAAAGACAAGGATGCCTTTTTGCCGGCCAGAGACTTATATGATGCCTATCGGGAGTTCTCTCTTCTCCAGAGCGAACAACCCCTTTTGTTCAAAGACTTCAATCGAACCCTGGAACAATCTTATGGTTTTAAGCGTGTGCGCCGACACACTTCGAAAAACTCCAACAAAACCGGATTCTATGGCATTATGCTGCTTGATAACATGGATGAGATTGCTTTCACTGACGATACAGAAGTTGACGCACCGTATAACGCAGAGATGAGCAGGACGAGTTTTGGGGACACACTGCGAGCAATGGAATCCATGGTCGAAGCGGCATTTCGCGATTTCCCCTTCGAGGCCCTCATGTCAGAACGCAAATTAGATCCCGCTGTGTCAGACTAATCTATCGACCCTTTCAACGCCGCACACATTGCTTTCAGTCTCCAAAAGAGCCCTGCCCAACACAAAAAGCTCCGCTGAACAATCAGCGGAGCTTTTCTCATTATGTAAGGGAAACTGCTTGATGGCATGTGTGACCATCAAGTAGTTTCTCACTGGCTATTTACTCTTTCCCCTTATACCCGTGCTTTTCCGCATTCCCCAACAAATACAGGAATGCAAAGGCCGGTATCCGCGCTAACTGCTTTCCGTTAGGTGCATGATGCACACCATAGTCATCCGCCCGTTTGGTAACAATGATCGCTGCGCTGGCTTCAGCAGACAACTCGCAAATGGCAGAATCATCCGGTACAGGTGCCTGCTCCCGATATTTTACCTCTATCAGGATATTCTGGATGTTGGGATAGTCCACCACAACATCGATCTCGTTGTTCTTTTTTCCTCCGCGGTAATAGCCAACACGGGCCGCTTGCTGATAGTAGAATGCTGTAATATGCTTATATACCGCTGTCTCTACCATTTTCCCCAGCTCAATGGGATTTGTCAGGATATCTTCATCCATTAACACTGCATTGCGAATTGCTGCATCTGCAATATAGATTTTAGGCTGGGCTTTTAAAACCTTGCGCCCGCCCATCTCCACAGGATAACTCAGATAAATCAGATTGGCGCTTTCAAGATATCCGATATAGTTTTCAACTGTAGGCCGGGATACTCCATTTAATTCCTTTGCGATTGCAGCAAAAGAAACAATTTCAGAGGACACATTACACAGGTACAGGAAAATACGCTCCAACTCAGTTGCACTCCTGATGTTATAGAGGGACGGAAGATCTCTTTTAAGGACTTTATCTACCACATCTTCCCTCATGATCTGCTGTGCCATCAAATCGTTGGATGCCAATGCCAACTCAGGAAACCCGCCAATTTGCAGATACCGATTAAAATGATTCTGCACCACGCTAAGCTTCAGCATAACCGCTGTACGCTCCTGTTGGCTCATACGCAAAAAGGCTGTCGGTCGAATATCCGGACCCAGATCCGGCACCTTTACCCCAATCAAGGAACAATATTCATAGAAGGACAGTGTGGGAACCGGAATAACACTCCACCGACCGGCACCGCTTTCGGTACTTCCCTTAATCAGCGCAGGGCTGGCTGAACCGGTCGCAACGATTTTTGTCTCCGGCTGAATATCATAAATGGTCTTCAGCCACTTATCCCAATCGCTGGCATACTGGATCTCATCAAAGAAGTAATAACACTTCTTGTCTGCCCACACATTTTCATGATAGCACTCCAAAATATCATCCAGCCCACTCAGCTTCAGCAGCGGATGATCCATGGAGCAAAACATAATCTGCTGAGGCGAAACGCCTTGTTTCAGCAATTCATCAATCATCTGATACTGAATCGTGGTTTTGCCCACTCGCCGCGTTCCGGTTAAAACGATTGTTCTGCGGATATCCTCCTGCTGCAGCCGTTTCATTGCTTCATAATAGGCAAACCGCCGATATTCTTTTGCAAATTCGGGGTGTACGGCTCCGCTCGACCACCAGGGGTTAAATGCTCGAAGCACTTTCAGTATACGTTCTTTCGTTGCAATAGCCATATAGCTCACCTCGCCGTTATTTTAACCCATATTTTCTAATATGTCAACAAAACATTAAAGTATACTTATATGTTTTTATCTCTAACATGCAACTTTCTTGTCGTTTTTGTGTCCACTAAGTCTATTCCTACGCCAACTGATACTAATTGATATCAGTATGTATCAGTTATCCCCTGTGTTCATGTTGCCTAATTGATAAAGCAGTCTATATCCCATCTTTTTAGGCATATTTTAACAGCCCACCCCTTTGTCCCCCAATGCTTTCCAACCGCTGCCAGTGGGGACAGCTTGGACTGGAAGGACCTGTCCGCCCCGGACATCACCAAGCGGGTAACGAGCAAGGTCTGCCCCGGCTCCATCGTGCTGTTCCACAACGCTGCCAAGCACACTCCCGAGGCCCTGCCTACTATCATCGAGCGGCTTTTGGCCGACGGCTATACCTTTGTCCCCATTTCCCAGCTGATCCTGACCGGGGACTACTCCATCGACCATACCGGGCGGCAATGTCCGACATAAAAAAGCACCCCGTGTCCGTGACACGGGGTGCTTTTGCTTCTTTATCAGGGCATGCGGTAGCCGCCGCTGACGAACAGGGTCTGTCCGGTGATCCAGCTGGCATCGTCGCCGGCCAGGAAGGCCACGGCAGCCGCCAGCTCGTCCGGCTGACCCAACCGGTGCATGGGTACTTTGTTCTCAATGGAGGCTTTCAGCTGCTCGGCGGGAACAGCCAGCATCATATCCGTCTCAATGAAACCGGGAGCCACGCAGTTGGCACGGACATTCTTGCGGCCCAGCTCCAGCGCCAGCGCACGGGTAAAGCCCTGCAGACCGGCCTTGGTGGCGGAGTAGTTGGTCTGTCCTGCGTTGCCGTAGGCAGCGGTGGAAGAGATGTTGATGATGCTGCCGCCGGCCTGCTCGCGCAGCATGGGCACGATCTTGCGGCACATATTGTAGGTGCCGGTCAGGTTTACGTTCAGCACCGCCATCCAGTCCTCATCCGCCATCTTGTGCAGCATGCGGTCCTTGGTGATGCCGGCATTGTTGACAAGGATGTCAATGCGGCCGAAGCGGGCCACGATCTCGTCCACCACGGCGCTGACGCGCTCGGCGTCGGTAATGTTGCAGGCGTAGGCCACCGCCCGCTCACCGGAGGGGTCCAGCTCCTGCGCCGTCTTCTGCACCAACTCAAAATTCATGTCCAGCAGCGCCACACCGGCGATATCCTCTTCCAGAAAGCGCTTGGCGATGGCGGCGCCGATGCCCTTGCCCGCGCCGGTAATGACCGCAAATTTTCCAGCAAGATTTTTCATGATGATAGTTCTCCTTTCAAGCATCAAATTCGTTCAAACAAAGCAGACACACCCAGACCGCCGCCGCAGCAGGAGGTCACAAGGCCGTATCGACCGCCCCGGCGTTCCAGCTGACGAACCGCCGCGATGGCGATCCGTCCGCCGGAAGCACCGTTGGGGTGACCGAAGGCGATGGCACCACCGTTGGGATTCCACTTATCCATATCGATCTTACTGCCGGTCCGGTTCTCCAGCTCCTTGATGCAGGCCAGGTTTTGGGCCGCAAAGGCCTCATTGCACTCAAACACGTCGATGTCGTTCAACCCCAGACCCGCCAGCTTCAGCGTTTTCAGATTGGAGAACACCGGGCCGATACCCATGTACTTGGGGTCCACGCCCACGTCGGCGCCGGCCACCCAGCGGGCGATGGGGGTCAGCTCCAGCTCCTTGGCCTTGTCCGTACTCATCAGCAGCAGGGCAGAGGCTCCGTCGTTGCGACCGCTGGCATTGCCGGCGGTGGTCACGCCGCCCTCATTGACGGCCCGCAGTTTCGCAAGCCCCTCCATGTTGGTAGTGGGGCGGGGATGCTCGTCCTTGTCAAAAGTAAACGCCGGCTCTTTCTTGCTGCGGGCAGGCACCTCCACAGGTACGATCTCCCCGTCAAACCAGCCGCTTTCAATGGTCTGCCCCGCCAGCTGCTGGCTGCGCAGAGCAAACTCGTCGCAAGCTTCTCTGGAGATGTTCCACCGCTGCGCCATGGAGTCAGAGATCTTGATCATATCCACCTGATCGTCCTTCTCCGGGGCCAGGAAATTGGGCACCGCCGCGGGAGGGATGGCCTTGTAAGGCTCCACCGCCATTGAGAACTTGGCAAACCGCTGGCTGCAGGACTCGCCGCCGCCGGCAATGGCGATGTCCGCCGCACCGCACATGATCTGCATGGCGGCGTGGTTGATGGCAGCGATACCGGAACCGCACTGCATCTCCATAAACGTGGCAGACGTCTCATAAGGCAGGCCGGCGCTCAGGGCGGAGTAGCGGGCGAAGTTGTTGCAATGCACGTCATGGAAGGCACTGCCCAGTACCACGCTGTCCACCTTGTCCGTCAGGTCATATTTTGCCGTCAGTGCACGCAGCACCGCCGCGCACAGGTCGGTGGCATAAAAGCCGCGCAGGGAGCCACCGTTACGGCCAAAGGCCGTTCTCATTCCGTCAACAACAACTACTTCGCGATTCATACGGTTTCCTCCTTCGTCTGCTCGATAGCCGCCCGGGTCAGGAACATTTTGACCCAGATCCCATCGGCCACCGCTTCTCCATTTTGATTGATCACAGTCACCTTCCAGCGGATCACACCCCGCCGGGGGTCGGAAGTCTGCCGCTTGCTTTCAAGCCACAGTTGCACGTGCAGGCTGTCACCGAAGAACACCGGTTTCTTGAAGTTCCAGCTTTCAATCCCCAGATTGGCAACGGTGTATCTTTCAAACAATCCCAGCTGCATGTAAAGACCGTTGGCCACCGACAGAGTCAGCAGCCCGTGGGCAATGGGAGCACCAAAGGCCGTACCCTTGGCGTACTCCGGGTCGGTATGCAGCCGGTTGTGGTCGCCGGTCAGCCGGGCAAATTCCATCACGTCCTTACCGGTAACAATGCGGCTGACGGTCAGGTATTGTTGGCCCTTTTCGATATCATCAAAGCACAAATTTTCTTCCGTCATATCTGCGCCCCTCAATACAGCGCGCCGGACGCTTTCATCTCGGCCGTTTCTTCCTCGGAGTAGCCCAGCCCACGCAGGATCTCCTCCCCGTGCTGACCGGGGGCAAAGGGTTCGCCCACCGCCAGCGCACCCTGAGAACCGAGGCGGACAGGAGCAGTGGTGATCATTCGCCGGGCACCGTTCAGGCAGTGATAGGACTGGACGTACCCGTTGGCCAGCGCCTGCTCGTCCTCGAACACGTCAGCAAAGTGACTCAGCCTGCCGCAGACGATATCCAGCGCCTTAAAGATCCCGATCCACTCGTCTACCGTCTTGGCGGCAAAGGCCCGCTCCAACAGGGGGCCGGCCTGCTCCGAACCCGCCATCAGGGAGTTCATGTCCGTAATGCCCAACGCCGCGATCTCGCCGGCAATGCCCAGAGCATTGAACAGCTTGTCCGCGTACCGCTCATACTCAAACACCGTACAGCGCATCCACTGTCCGTCGGCGCACCGATAGGGCAGATTCATGGGGTTGCTGTTGCCGAAGCGCGGTGCGGGGAAGGGGTAGCTGTAAGGCTTTTCCGCCATCATCAGACAGCCGCCGGACACCCAGATTCCCGCATTGTAGAGGGACATGGTGACCAGGTCGCCCCTACCCGTGCGCTCGCGCTGATACAGGGCGGTCATCACGCCGCCGAACAGGATGGAGCCGGAGGTCACGTCGCCCATAGCACCGCGGGTGTTCATCGGGTAGTTGCCGGGGGCATCGATCATCAAGTCCGCCAAAATACCGGGCCGGGACCAGAAGGCCACATTGTCAAAGCCGGGGGCATCGCAATCGGGACCCTCGTAGCCGTAGCCGGTCAGAGTTGCGTAGATCAGCCGGGGGAAGCGGTCCTTCAGGCTGTCGTAGTCCACACCCAGCTTCACAAGGGACTGGTGCCGGGTGTTGGTCACCAGCACGTCCGCCTGTTCCAGCAGCTTGAAAAAGACCTCTTTCCCCTGCTCCGCCTTCAAATTCAGGCAGATGGACTTTTTGCCCGCATTGAAAATGTCAAAGGCGGGGTTCTCGTCATCCCCGGTCCCGGTCATGCCCATGGCGGTCATGCGCCACGCGTCACCGCCGCGGCCCTCGATCTTCACCACCTCTGCGCCCAGATCCCGCAGCATTCTGCCTACCACAGGGGCCGCCACATAAGTGGCAAGCTCTACTACCTTTACTCCGTCAAGGGGTTTTCCCATATCCGGCACCTCTTTCTTTCGCAGCGGGGCGCACCCCGCCCATAATATATTCGCATCATATCACATTCCTCTTCCCCCTTCCATTTTCAAATTCAGATAGGACGGTATTAATAAAACTTATAATGCCCGCTCCTTCCGGCAGAGAGGCCGCAGCTGCCCGGATTTCTTTAGTGCCGCAGCGGGTTCTCACTCTTTACTTTCAGCTTGTTTTTTGCCTGTCGATGTGCTAAACTGGTCATGTCCAAATAAGGGCATTTATCTTTTTAATACTTTAGCAGGAGGGTTTCTCATGAATCTTTCCCAGCTGGAACAAATCATCGAGGTGGCCAACACCGGCACCCTGTCTCAGGCCGCCGCCAACCTGTTCGTGTCCCAACCCAATCTGTCCTTGTCCATCAAACGGGCGGAGGAGGAACTGAACGTCAAACTGTTCCTGCGCAGCAGCACCGGCATGACGCTGACCGCCGCCGGTGCGGAGTTTGTGGACCGCGCCCGGGAGATTCTGCAGCAGGTGGACGCCATGACCGCCGCCTGCCGTGTGGATAACTCCCGGGTCCCGCTGGAGCTGGATCTGGTCTCCGTCAGCCACCGCGTGGTGGAAATGGAGGTCGCCCGTCTGCTGCAGCGGTACGATCAGAACTTTGTCAAGATCAATTTGCTGGACTCCTCCGGCATCAAGCTGCTGGACCACGTGGCCCAGAACCGGGCAGAGATCGGCTTCTGCACCGTTTACAACTTCACCAAATCGGTGCTGATGCGGCAGACGGCTCTGCGCAAGCTGGAATACCACGCCATCGGCCCTATGCGTACCGGCATCTATGTCAGCGCCTCCAACCCCCGCTTCACCGCCGGGGACACACAGGTGGATTTCGACAAGATCCGCGATCTCGCCCTTCTTCGTCTGGCGGGCCGGGAATTCAACACCCAGTCCATCACCGATTACCTGCACAACACCCGCGGCATCCATCTGACCCCCCGGCATGAGATCACCGTGAATAACTTCAACGTGCTGCGCAACATGCTGGGCCTTGTGGACGGCTACGCCATCGCCGCCTACGTGGACGTTCCCTACGCACCGGAGGGGTTTTATTCCGACGTGCGCTTCATCCCCTTCCCCGAAGATACTGTCCAGGCCGAGTTCGGCTATGTCCAGCGTGAGAACACCGTCCGCTCCCTGCTGGCAAACGAGCTGCTGAAAAACATCAGCCGCCGTTTCGCGTGACCCTCCGGGCGAGCGCCGCTCTTGCAATCAAACCGCGGCTATGGTAGAATTTTTTGTGCGCTAATGTTTACGCCGAACGGAGATGACTGTGATGCCTGCAAGAAGAATTTGTGTGTTCTGCGAACGCTGGGAGTCCGGCGGCATCGAGTCGTTCCTTTGCAATGTGTTGTCGCGCATAGACAGGTCCAACCTGGAGATCGACCTGGTTGCCGCCCGGCTGGACCCAAGTATGTTCACCCAGCCATTGAAAGATTGCGGCGTTCATTTTTACCGGCTCTCCGGCACCCCCAAAAAACTGATTGAGAACCACCGCATGTTTCGTTCGCTCCTGCAAACGCGCCAATACGACGTGGTCTACTTAAATGTTTTTCAGGGCATGTCTCTGTATTACGCATACCTGGCCAAAAAAGCCGGCGTACCCGTTCGCATCGCCCACAGTCACAACACCGATCTTCGCCGAAGTCCCACCCGTGCCATCAAGCTTTGGCTCCATCATCGGTACAGCCAACGTTACGCCAAGGATGCCACGGCGCTTTGGGCCTGCTCTCAGGGGGCGGCCGAATTCATGTTTCCCCCCGCTTTGCTGCAGGCGCTGGGATACACGTTCATCCCCAACGGCATCGATACAAACCGTTTTCGCTTTGACCCCGCCGTCCGTGAAGCGGTTCGGCAGGAGCTGGGGATTGCAGACTGTTTTGTTATCGGCAATGTAGGCCGGCTGTGCTATCAGAAAAACCAATCATTCCTGCTGGACGTTCTGGCCGAGGCAATCAAGCTTCGCCCCAACTGCCGCCTGCTTTTGGTGGGCGAGGGGGAAGATCGCCGCGCTTTGGAAGCGAAAGCCGCCGTCCTTGGTCTTTCCGGCCACGTGATTTTTTACGGAACCTCAAACCGGGTGGAGACTCTGCTTTGGGCCATGGATACCCTGGCCTTCTCCAGCCGATTCGAGGGTCTGCCCGTAGTCGCTGTGGAGGCGCAGGCAGCCGGTCTGCCCATGGTATGTTCCGAGCACATCACCCGGCAGGCATTTATTTCCCCCGGTATTCAGCAGCTTCCCCTGTCCGCCGGCGCCGCAGCATGGGCAGCCGCACTGCTGAACTGCGCCGGTTCAAATCGCGACACCGCCCATGAGTCCGTGCGCAATGCCGGCTTTGACATCACGCAAGTCGCTTGCAGGGTAGAAAAAGCACTTAGGGGGAATATAAAATGAACGACCCCAAAATTTCAATTGTTGTCCCGGTCTATAAGGTAGAGCCTTACCTGCGCAAATGTCTGGACAGCATTGTCAATCAGACCTACCGAAATTTGGAGATTATTCTGGTGGATGACGGTTCCCCCGACAACTGCCCCGCCATCTGCGATGAATACGCCGCCCGCGACGAGCGGATCGTCGTGATCCATCAAAAAAACGGCGGACTGTCCGCCGCACGCAACAGTGCCTTGGACATTTCTACCGGAGAATACCTCGGCTTTGTGGACAGCGACGACTGGATCGAACCGGATATGTTCGAGTATCTGCTGACAAATATGTGCTCGGTAGATGCCGATATCGGTTTCTGTGGACATATCGAAGAATATCCAAACCGCTCGAAGCAAAAATGCTGGCCTCAGGCGGAAGTCATGGATCGGGAAAACGCGCTGAAAAACCTGCTGGAGGACAAGACGCTCCACAACTATGTCTGGGACAAGCTTTGGAAGCGGGAGTTGTTCAACGGCGTCCGCTTCCCTGCAGGCAAGACGTTCGAAGATATGGCTGTTGTCCATCGTCCGTTTATCAATGCCCAGCGAGTGGTGTTTCTCCCGGAAGCAAAGTACCACTACCTGCAACGGCCGGGCAGCATTCTTGCCGATGCCTCCATCCGTAACCGTATCAATTTCTTCCTTGCCGCGCAGCAGCGGTATGATGAAATGATAGTCGATTGGCCCCAGTTCCGCCCCCTGCTGGAAGCACAATGTCTTGCGACAACTGTGCACATTTGGAGCGGCTACTGGTTTTCCCCCAAGGAAACGCGTACACAATACAAGGAGCAACTGTGGGACATCGCCGCCTTTGCCAGACCCCGGCTGCAGACCGCCCTGCAGCACACCCATCTGGGTCTGGCCGGACGGCTGGTTCTGCGGCTGGTCCCCTACGCCACAGGGTGGTCCTTCACCGCCGCCGGGTTCATCGGTTGGTTGTATAAGCTCAGGCACGGCCGCGTGCTGTAAAAAGGAGACAGAGACATGATCCAGACCGCAAAATACCCCTTCGAGTTTTCCATCGTAATGTCCGTATACAACATGGAAAAATACATCCGGGAAGCCGTCGACAGCATCCTTGCGCAGGACTTCGGCTTTGATCGGGTGCAGCTCATTTTTGTCGACGACGGCTCCACGGACCAAAGCGGTACCATTTGCGACGAATATGCACGCCGTTATCCCGATAACATCAAGGTGATCCACAAAGAAAACGGCGGCCTGTCCTCTGCCCGCAACACGGGATTAAAGTATGCCGTGGGGCGGTATATCAATTTCTGCGACCCTGACGATTCGTTTTCCGCCAACACGTTCTCCGCGGTCCACCGCTTTTTCCGGGAACACGAGCAGGAAACCGACGTGGCCTGTGTTCCGATCATCCCCTTTGGCGTCTGGCCGGGCCAGCACCCGCTGCACTACAAGTTTGCAAACGGGACCCGCGTGGCCGATTTGACGAAGGAATACTCCATGATCCACCTGCAGGCGGCCAGTGCGTTCATCACAAACGAAGCGGCCCGGGTAATGGATTTCGATACCGAGATCGTGACCGCCGAGGACGCCAGAGAGTTTGTAAAGATCCTGACCGACAAGCAGACGCTGGGCATTGTGACCGGCTGTCAGTACAATTACAGAAAGCACCCTGCATCCATCGTGTCGGGCGCGCCGTCAAAAAAAGGGTTTTACCTCACCTATCTGGAGCGGTACAGTGCCTGGGCAATGGATTACTGCCGCGAAAAGCTGGGTCATGTCCCCAAGTTCGTGCAGTTCATGATCATGTACGATCTGCAGTGGAAAATCAGGCGGGAACACATTCCGGAGGGACTTCTTACCGACGAGGAACAAGAGGCCTTTTTCCAGCAGCTGTCCTACGTCCTGAACCACATCGAAGACGACATCATTTTGGAGCAAAAGCACCTATTCCACGAACACAAACTGTATGTCCTGAGCGAAAAGTACGGCCAGAAGCCCCTAAAAGTAAGAGCCGCAGATGATACATTGTATTGCTTCCGCACGACCGCCCTGCACTTCTCCCGGTATCTCCCGGTCAAAATCGAGTTTCTGAACGTGCGCAGCGGCGTACTTTCCATCGAGGGCAGTGTCGTCGCACCCGTCTACGAAACTCCCGAGCTTTTTCTGGAGGTGGACGGGGTCAGAGTTTCCTGCACTATGTTTGACCGGGAACACCCCACCTTCTGTTTGGGGAAAAAGGTCGCAGATCTGTGGGGCTTTACCTGTTCGGTCCCCCTGGGCGAGCTCAACGCGCAGCACGTTGTGGCATTTTTCTTCCGGCACGAAGACTGGACTTCCCGGGTCCGCGATTTCCGATTCGGCCAATTCGCCCCCATAAGCAATGTATACAGCCATTCCTACTTTGTCAGGGACGCCCGAAAGGTGTATTTCTCCAGGGGCCGGCTTTTGGTGGAAGGCTGCGGAAGAAGAAAACGCCTGCAAAGCGAGTGGCGGTTCTGCCGGGAGCTTTGGAAAAAGAATCTGCACGGCGGGCGGAAGGCCGTCCTTGCGCGCATTTGTTACCACATCGTAAAGTGCTTGAAGAGAAAGCCCATTTGGCTGGTTTCCGACCGTGTTGTGAAGGCCGACGATAACGGAGAGGCGTTCTTTCGCTATTTGATGCAGATGAAAAAGCGCGATTTCAAGGCATACTTCGTCATCAGCAAGCTCTGTTCGGACTATAAGCGGATGTGCAGGATCGGTCCGGTGGTAGACAACCTCTCTTTCCGGCACAAGCTGCTCCATCTGTTGGGCGACTATACGATTTCCGCTCAGGCGGATAAGATCACACTCAACCCCTTCTACGGATATCACGACCCATATCGCGATATCCTGTGCAATAACAAATTCATTTTTTTGCAGCACGGAATTACCAAAGACGACGTCTCCTCCTGGCTGAACCGATACAACTGCAATTTTGCCGGTTTTGTAACCAGCTGCCCCGCAGAATACCGGTCCATTCTGAACACCTCTACGTACTTTTACGACGATTCCGTTGTGTGGCTCACGGGTATGCCGAGGTTTGACCGCCGGAAGTCCGCAAACGCCCGGTACATCACGTTCCTCCCAACCTGGAGAATGTATCTGACCGCAGCCACAAACCAGCAAACCTTTGAGCGTCAGTATAACAGCAGCTTCCTCGATTCGGAATACAGAAACACGTATAATGCCCTGATCAATGACAGCCGCTTAATTGCCGCCGCAAAGAAATACGGGTACAAGCTCCGGTTCATGCCCCACCCAAACACCATGCCGACCATCAGCGCATTTGACAAGCACCCCGACGTGGAATTCTGCTCCATTTCAGACAGCTATAACAACATTTACGCGACCAGCGACCTGGTGATCACGGATTATTCTTCCGCCGTCTTTGATTTTTCGTATCTGCGCAAACCCCTTTTGTACTTTCAGTTTGATTTCGAACGATTCTTCGGCGGAGAGCATATCGGTCGCCGGGGCTATTTCGACTACGAGCGCGACGGGTTCGGCGAGATCGAGTACACAATAGATGCCCTCGTTTCCCGTATCATCGAGTACATGGAAAACGGCTGTCAGCTGAAAGACAAGTACCGTGAACGCATCGACAGGTTCTTCGCATTCAACGACCGGAACAACTGCCGGCGCGTTTACGAAAAAATCATGGAGTTGGATAAACAGAGGTAGTTTTTATGCTTCAAAAGCTGTTTCAGTATCAATTCCTCTTCGAGGAACTGGTCAAGCGTGATTTCAAAAAGAAATACAAGCGCACGGTTTTGGGCATGGCCTGGAGCGTGCTGTCCCCGCTGCTGACCCTGCTGGTCATGCGGCTGGTTTTCACGCAGTTTTTTGGCCGCTCCATGGTCCACTACACCACCTATCTTTTTTGCGGCAACCTTGTGTTTTCCTATTTCAACGAGTCCACCTCTCAGGGCATGACCGCCCTGATGAGCAACGCAGGCATCTTCACCAAGGTGAACGTACCAAAATACATGTTTTTGCTGTCCAAAAATGTGCAGACCCTGATCAACTTCGCGCTGACCCTGTGCGTATTCTTCCTGTTCTGCGTTCTGGACGGCATCACCTTCACCTGGAAATTCATCCTCCTGCTCTACCCCATTGTGTGCCTGCTGCTGTTCAATCTCGGTGTCGGCCTCATTCTGTCCGCCCTGTTCGTCTTTTTCCGTGATGTCCAGTATCTGTGGTCCGTGTTCACCCAGCTGCTGATGTACATGTCCGCCATCTTCTACAGCATCGACGGTTATGCTCCTATGATCCGGAACCTGTTCCTTCTCAACCCGGTGTATCTGTTCATCCGCTACTTCCGCAAAATCGTCATTGACGCCGCCATCCCCTCTGTCTGGTTCCACCTGCTTATGGCGGCAGACGTGATCATCGTGCTGGGTCTGGGCTGCTGGATATACAAAAAATACAACACCAAATTCCTGTATTACGTATAACGGAGGGTCTCATGAGCATATTGGAAGTGAATGATGTTTCCATCCGCTATATGACGGGGGACTTCAAGGACATCGGTCTGAAAGAGTACGTGATGCGCAAGCTGAAGGGTCAATACCACGTCACGGAATTCTGGGCAGACAAGGACATCACGTTCTCTTTGGAAAAAGGAGATATGCTGGGCATCATCGGTACCAACGGCGCCGGAAAGTCCACCCTGCTCAAAGCCATTTCCGGTATCATGGAACCCACCCGCGGTTGGGTCCGGCGCGAGGGGACCATCGCCGCCCTGCTGGAGCTGGCCAGCGGCTTCGACGGCGACCTGACCGTGCGCGAAAACGCCTACCTGCGCGGTGCCATGCTGGGGTACACCCGCAAATTCATGAACGAAATGTATGACCAGATCATCGAATTTGCCGAGCTGAAAGATTTTGAGGACCGTCCCTTCAAGCAGCTGTCCTCCGGAATGAAGTCCCGGCTGGCTTTCTCCATCGCCTCCCTTGTCCGGCCGGACATCCTCATCCTAGACGAAGTTCTTTCCGTAGGCGATGGCGCCTTCCGCAAGAAGAGCGAAGCAAAGATGCGCGATATCATTCAAGGCGGCACGACCACCATTTTGGTGTCCCACTCCATCGCTCAGGTCCGCCAGATGTGCAGCAAGATCCTGTGGCTGCACAAGGGCGAACAGGTGGAGTTCGGAGACGACGTTCAGGGGATCTGCGACCGCTATCAGGCATTTTTGGAGAAAAAATAATATAAAAAGGCGCCCTGTCATAAGACAGGGCGCCTTTTATACTATTCAGACTTCCGCCGGCTGCTTCACGCAGCTTATGTACTTGTGGAATACAAGTTTGCCCACAGAGTCTATGCCGTATTCCGCCGCCCGCTCCCGGGCATTTGCGCCCAGCTTTCGGGCCAGTTCCGGGTCATCCATCAGCCGCTGCACCGCCTGCGCACAGGCCGTACAGTCGCCGTAAGGGTAAAGCAGGCCGGTCTCTCCGTGGCAAATCAGGTCTGTATGACCTTTCACCTCGCTGGCTACCACAGGCACCCCGCAGTGCATGGCCTCCATGATATTGAACGGCAGACCCTCGCTGCGGCTGGACGCCGCCACCGCGTCTGCCGCGGCGTACCATCGCCCCACGTCGGATACATGACCGGGGAGTATGACCCGATGATGTATCCCCATGCGCCGGGCAAGACCGCGGTAATACTCCCCCATGGCCCCTTCCCCCGCCAGCACCAAAACCACACACTCCGGCAGATGCGCCATGGCGCGAATCAGGACCTGCTGACTCTTCCGTTTGGACAGCTCCGCCGCGTAGAACAGCACGAACGCATCCTGCGCAATGCCCGCATCCCGCCGCAGCGAATCTCGGTCACGCGCCTTGTCCGCGCACATTTTCTCAAAATCTACGCCCACACCGGGAATTTCCTCCACCCGGTCGGCCAGCCTGTATCGGCGCGCGATCTCATAGTCCTGCCGGTTCATGGTCAGAACCAGGTCTGTCACCGGTGCCGTCAGCCGCTCGGCCGCCAGCAGAAGCCGCCGCTTCGCCGGGCCGGTCCTGTCGTCAAACAGATATCCATGGACCATATTGACCACAACCGGCCGCCGCTTCCACCCCAGCATAGCAAGCCGGGTGAAAAAGGCCGCAAGAGAGGTGTGGGTGATCACAAGGTCATATCGCTCCGCGCGGATCTGCCGGCGCAGCTTTGCCGCGGCCCAGAGGTTGCCCGGGGCCGTCATGGCTTTTCGGAAGGGCAAATGTATCACCGCATCTGCCCATGGAATATCCGTTTCCGCGCCTGCGCAGGCCACGTGGGTCTGCCACCCCGCATCCCGGAACATCTTCAGATAAGGTAGGTGAAAGTTGCAGATATGCGAGTATGTAGATGCGCAAAACAGCACCTTGCTTGCCATATGCAGCTCCTTTCTCAGCTTCGCATGCTCATTTCAGCGATTCGCCGTTAATAAATTTCCCTCCGAAGATGGTCATGATCAGGATCTTTATGTCCAGAAGTGCAGTCCAATGCTCAATATAGTACAGATCGTATTCAATGCGCGTTTTGATCGAAGTATCTCCCCGCAATCCGTTGACCTGCGCCCAGCCGGTGATGCCGGGACGAACCTGATGCTTGACCATGTAAAGGGGCACTTCCTCCTTGAAGCGCTCCACGTAGTAGGGCAGCTCCGGTCTGGGTCCCACAAGGCTCATATCCCCTTTGAATACGTTAAACAGCTGAGGCAGCTCATCCAGAGAAAACTTGCGGATAAAGGCGCCAAACCCGGTCTTGCGCTCGTCCTCGTTGCGGCTCCACCCCGTGTTCTGGGCATCATTGATGCGCATGGACCGGAACTTATACATGCAGAAAGTGCGTTTGCCGCGCCCCATCCGTTCCTGTCGAAAAATCACCGGTCCGGGCGAGGACAGCTTTACTCCGATCGCACAAACCAGCATGATGGGGCTGGTCAGCAAAAGCAAAAGGCCCGAAAAAACCACGTCAGCCACCCGCTTGACAAAGGCGTTGCCCCAGTTGTCCAGCGGGATCCGGCGGATATTCAGCAAAGGGACTCCGCCAATGTTGTCGAATTGGGGGCTTGATGTCATATAGTCGGAGTAGAACGGGATGATGGCCAGTTTTGTCCCCGTCTTTTCACAGGCGGCGATCAGCATCGGTGTGTACTTGTAATCCTCCGGCTCCACCGCGCAGACCACCTCATCCGGGCGCTGCTCATCCAGAATTTCCTCCAGCCGGTCATAGGTGCCAAAGTACCGCAGCTGCCCCTGCCCTTCCATGGGCGCGGGGGCGACATATCCGGCCACATGGTATCCCAAATAACGTTCCTTCTCAACGATCCGCAAATACTTATCTGCCGTATTCCCGCACCCCAAAACGATGACGTGCTTCTGGTTATAGCCCTTCGCCCGCATCCCGCGCATGAACGCGCGCCCCAGCACGCGCTTTGCACTCAGGCCGCCAACGCTCAAAACGAAGAACAGCGCCATGGTCCAGCGGGAAAAGTCAATGCTGCGAACAACAAACAGTCCGCTCAAGCCAAGGGCCATGTCCAGCAAGCTGGCCAGCCACAGCCGTCTGAGTTCCTTCATGACAGGGACCCTGCGAAAGGACTGGTACATGCCGAAAGCCGCATACGTAAACAGGCACAGCAGGCTCATTACAAGGGCCAGCAGCATATACGCAGGAAAAGGTACAGAGACCCGGCCATCCGGCATAACAAAAAAACGCAGCCAAAAAGCCACCGGCATCATCAGCAGGATGATTAGTCCGTCGCTGACCACATTCAGTTGATTGATCAGCCGCTGATTTTCTTTTATCACGGCTCCCGCCTCCATTCCTGCCGCGCGTTTTACACACCTATTCTTTGAAGAAATGCCCGATTGCCCGGGGTGAGTGTGATTTGCCCCATGTTCTCTTCATTCCACCGATCCATAAGTTCGACAATGTGCGCCACTCCGTCGCGGAAGAACTGCGAGTCCAGTTCATACCGCTCCAGCGTATCAAAAGCCCACTGCCACGTCTGCGCCCCGGAGGCGGCGTAGCGCACGTATTTCTCCACCATAGCGAAGCCGCGCTCCGTATCCCCGTTTGCAAAGTAGTAATCGGCAAGATAGGTAGGAATGGTCTTGGAGTCCACCCCCGCCAGCTCCTCGGCGTATTGGGCCGCCCGCTCCTGTATCTGCGGGTTGTCCGGCGCGTTGGGCGCCGCAGATATATAGGAAAGCATATAATCGGCCCGCTCATATCGGTCCAGTCTGACCGCCTGCTCCAGATCGGTGAATGAAAGCATTTCCATGCCGAACAGCCGTCTTGCCCGGAGGTTGCCGCCCAGCAGCACGAAGAACGCGACCAAAACCAGCGCGATCCCCGCCGCAGCGCCCGTGCGTACACCGCGCCCGGAAACCGGAGCAGCACAGCACAGATTGATCAGCGCAAACACACCAAAGGCAAAGGGCAGATAGGCATAGTGGGAGAATACTACCTCCACGCCTCCATGACCGGCCATAAACACCAGCGCCGCACCCAGACAGGCCGTCAGCGCAGCATCCGGCTTTCTGCGCCGGCAGCGCAGCACAGCCGCCGCGCAGGCAATCAGCAGGCCGGCAAACAGGATCAATCCGACAACGCCCGTTTCCACCATGACCTGAATGTAGTGGTTATGGGCGTATTTTGTCTCATAATAAAAGCGCTGCACACTCATCAATCCGCTCTCATAGCCACCGATGCCGCAGCCAAACACCGGACTGCGCAGGAACAGCTTGATGCCGTCTTCAAAAAACACCGTGCGCTGAATCGCGTTCTGATTGGCAAACAGGCCCTGAATGCGGTTGGCTATGAAGCCGGGCAGCAGTTTGTACCCTAAAGGGACCTCGCCCTCATCACGCTCACCCGACCACACCACTTGGGACAGCCGGGTGTCCTCCCGGGCGGTAAAGGTCATATAAACGACCAGACAGTCCTTCGCAACGTCGAATTCCGCCTGTGCCAGATCGCCCCGGTACAGCTGCGTCCGGGTGTGCATCATAGTCTGTTCCCGGTTCTGGCTTTCGATGACCACCGTGACCGGCGCAGAGGTCTGCGCGCTGACGGTGTAGAGTCCCGGCTGCGGATAAATACTGCGGTGCAGGCTCTCTCCCGCGGCCAGTTCCGTCGCTCCGGTCAGATGGTACGCCGCCACCGAAAAGGCCAGCACAGCTGCGAGTATACCGGCGATGCCTGCCAAAATTGCCCTGCCGTGTCCGGCCAGCTTATCCGACAGCGGCTGCCCCGCAAATCGGTCCAGAAGGCACAGCATCACCCCGCCGCACACCACGCACAGCATGGGAACCGGCTGCAGTCCGCGCCAGATGCCGAACGACGTGGCCGCAATGGGGATCACAGCCGCCACGGTCACAATCAATGTTTCCACCATCAAAACAAGCAGTCCCGCCCGCTTATGCGCCTGTTCCAGCAGAAGATAAACCAAAAATGCAGCGGCGATCATAGCCGTTGCACCCATGCTGAACGCCAGCACGAAGGACAGCGCGTTGATGAACAGGCAAACCAGATGGTTCCTGCGCGTCTTGCCCTGTTTGCAGGACGCCGCCAAGCCAAGCGACAGAAGCACCCCGATACCGGCCACACCGGCAAAGACGTTGGGGTTGCGAATCATGGAGGTCATGCGGATCCCGTCTTCCACGCCGAGCAGGAATGCAAAATCGGTGCCGAACAGCTGTAAAATGCGGACCACTGCGCCGCTGAGCCAGCGGGTGGACAGCAGGTCAATGCTCACCAGTCCCATCAGTGCGGCGGCACGGGCAAGCATACCGGCGATCCAGCTGCCGGGCGCAGACTCCTGCGCAGGTGTCAGCGCCAGCAACAGCAGCGCCACACAGAAGGCCACCACAATTTTCAGAAATTCGGTCAAAGCGAATTTCCCCGCCGCAGCATAGAATGTGGACAGAAAATCCATCGCGACCACCGCGAACAGAGCAACCAGCGGCCAACCGATCCTCGCGCTCAGGTGCTTTATCCGGACGATCCCCACCACAAGGGTTGCTGCCAGCAGCAGCATCGCAGTTCCCTTCGCAGTGGACAACGCCCCCAGGCACACTGCAAAAAACAGCACAACTGCCGCCAGGTACGGCAGAACGCCCGATGCGCAGACAGTACGCGCCAACGTTTTATTCTCTTTCCCTCTTCCGGTTTTGCCCATTTCTGGTGCCTCCTTCGCCCGCGTTCGGCGTTTCAGTACCTCTTGCGCCATATAATGTCGAATTATATCACACATTATTGTAGCATACGCGCACCGAAATATCAATTGGTTCAGGCTCAGCAAAAAGAGGTTCCCCGTCTGCAGACAGGAAACCTCTTTTTGCAAATTATTCAGTTGAGCGCCCAACGGGCCGCCACTTGAATCAGTTTATACCCCACCGGCACCAAAATCGCCGGCAGCATATTCACCGTCTTGATCTGGTTGTCCTTGGCGGACAGGAAGTTGATGCCAATACACAGCACCAGCACGTAGCCCACCATGCAGATATTGTCCAGCAGTTGTCCCTGCAGCACAGACTCCAGCGTACCGGCCAGCAGGGTCATCGCTCCCTGATAGATCAGCACCGGAACAACGGAGAACAGCACACCGTAGCCCAGAGTCGCCGCCAGCACCACCGAGGTAATGCCGTCGATGATGCCCTTGGTGATGAGGGTGCTGCTGTCACCCAGCAGGCCGTCCTGAATGGCACCCACAATGGCCATGGCGCCGATGCAGTAAATGAGGCTCGCGGTAATAAAGCCGGCAGAGAAATTGCTGGCCTTGAATCTGCGTTCAATGGCTCGGCAGCCGTTGTCGATGCGCCGGTCCAGCTTCAGCGCCTCGCCAACGAAGGTACCCAGCGCCAGACTCACCACCAGCAGCAGCTCGCCGGAGCTTTTCAGCCGCCCGTCCTCCATGTGCAGCATCACGCTCAGGGCGCCGCACAGCCCCACCATGACCACAGCCACGCCCACGGCCTTCTGGACGGAGCGTTCCATCCCCTCGCTGACCGCCTTTTTGAACAGCAGGCCGATAATGCCGCCCAGCAGGATCAACCCGCAGTTAATCAACGTTCCCATTTAACTCTCTCCTTGCGCGGAATAAATTTTCTTCATCCATTTGCCGCTGCGCAGCCGGAAGAAGCACCATATGCACTTGATGACCTGATCGATCTTCAAAAAGGTGTACGTCCAGAATGCGGGCCATTCAAACACCAGTCCCGACAGATAGCCAAGGGGCACGGAGGCCACCCACAAAAACAGGATGTCGCCCGCCATAAGGAACTTGGTGTCCCCGCCGGCCCGCAGCACGCCCTTGGTCAGAATGGAACTCATGGACTGGAAGATCACGATGATCAAAATGGCATCCATCAGCTCCCACGCAATGAGTTTAGCCTCTTCGGACACCTTGTAGAAATTAATAACCGGACCTCGCAGCGCCAAAATCACCAGCGCCGCCACACAGCCGATCACAAAGCTCATAAACAGGAACGCGTACCCCTGCTTCTGCGCCTTTTCCATCTCGCCGCGCCCCATTGTGTGGCCGGTGATGATGCCGCTGGCGTTGGACACGCCCTGGGTCAGCACACTGCTGAGCTGCTGGACCACCATGGTCACCGAGTTTGCCGCCACAAAGGCAGTGCCGATGTGGCCCATGACCATAGCTACCGCGTTGTTGCCCAGAGCCAGCAGGCTGTCGCTGATGAGGACGGGGATGCTGATGCGGACGTATTCCCGCAGCAGGTCGCCGCACTTCATAAACGCATCTTTGATGCGGTATCCGATCCGGTCGTCTTTGAAAAAGAACCAGCCGCAGATGCTGACAAGCTCAAAAACGCGGGCGATCAGCGTACCCAGCGCCGCACCGGCGATCTCCATCCGGGGCGCACCCAGCTTGCCAAAAATAAATACCCAGTTGCAAAAGACGTTGATAAAAAACGCCACAACGCTGGTCAGCATAGGCAGGCGCACCTGACCCACCGTCCGCAGCACAATGGTACAGGTCAGGCTCAACCCCATGCAGATATATGTAGGAATCATCCAGCGCAGGTAGATCACGCCATAATTGATCAATTCAGCATCCTTGGTATACAGCCGCATGATCCATTGAGGCGCCGCTATGGTGGCCAGCGTGAACACCCCGGAAAAAAACACCGCAAAGCGCAGCATGATGGTAACGGCCTTTTTCAGGCTGTCCGGCTCACGCATGCCCCAGTAGCGGCTGGTCAGCACCGACGCACCCATACCGATGCCCATGCAGCAGATCATAAACAGATTGATGAACTGAGTGGCCAAAGAGGATGCCGACAGCTGCGCATCCCCCATACCGCTGAGCATGATGGTGTCCATCAGGTTGATGGCCACAGTGATCAGGCCCTGCAGGGATACCGGAATGGCAATGCGGGTCATCTGCCGATACAGTTCCCGGTCGCCCAGCACGTCGCGCAGCCCTACTTTGATTGCTGCCACAGGTATCCCTCCTTTCAAAATCATCTGTCGACCATTATAGCACCCCGGACACGCAACTTCAATTTTTCTGCAAAATTTTTTGCAGAAAAAACCCGCCCCGCACATTGTGCGGGGCGGGTAATGTCGGTATGTTGCGGTTGGGTGCGGCTTAGTAGCCGACCTTCTCCCAGCACTCGAAGGGAGCAGCCAGCTCCTCGCTGATGTAGACCTGGGTCTTCTTGGTCTGCAGCATGGTGGAGGGGATGTAGGGAGTGATGGGGCCGTGGGTGACCAGACGGGAGGTCATACGCTGCCAGCTGGAGAAGGTGCCGCAGGTAGCCAGAGCATGGACCTCGATACGCTCCTTGGCGCGCATCACGTCCAGAGGACCGATGGTAGCGGCCTTGGGAGGCACGTTGGCGATGTCGCCGGACTGGCCGAAGGTGCCGTTCAGGGAGTTCTGCATGATGGTCATGGGGTGCAGGGTGACCAGCTGAGCAGGCTGATTCAGCCACTCCTCGATGTCACCGCTGCCGATGAACTCGGGGATGGGATCCACGAAGGCCATGTGACCGGTCCAGCCGGGAGAGGTGGAGGCGATGTCGGCGCCGCCGCCGGAAACCTCGTGGATGATCTTGGAGTAGTCCTTGATGTTGGCGTTGGTGGGATAGTAGACGTTCTCCAGAGGCATACGCAGCTTCTCGTCGATCTGATAGTACAGGTACTTCAGCATGGAGTGAGCGAAGCCGGCCTCGTAGGTGACAGGTGCGATGTTGCCGTCCTGGTCGGCCCACTCGTCCTCAGCAAACAGAGACACCTTGGAGCAGTCGATCTGGAAGTAATTGATTAGCTGAGCCAGAGGGATGTAGGTGTCGGGCTCGGGGTTGCCCAGAATCATGGAGAAGGGGCGGCCGGCCTCGGCAGCTTCCTTCAGGCGGGAGAACAGGGTGGCGATCAGCACGGGGTGGGGGTTCATCATGACCTTGACGTTGAATTCGGGATGCCACCAGGCCTCGCGCTTCTCCAGGTCCTTGCCGCTGATCTTGCGAACACGCTCGCAAACCTCTTTGTCCTTGAAGGGCACAAAGTCAGCGGGCTGGAAGTCAAACTTGGTTGCAGGATCGACTTTAATCATGGGTATCATTCCTTTCCAAAAATTTTCCAAAATGGTTCCAAAATATTGGTAGCTTAAGTTTACCACACATTTCCACCCTTTGCAAGGGTGAGAACGGGCCTTTTTCGACCCAATCGCCGGGAAAACCCGTTGTCAGATGTCCAATTGTCCCAGCATGGCGCACAGGTCGGCGGCATACTGCCCCATCTGCGCCTGCACGCATTGACACAGGGCCGGGCGGGAAAAGGCACTGCCGGTCAGCGCCCGCTCCAGAGCGGGGGCAAATTCCGCATCCATGGCATCGGAATAGACCTTGACCGCCGCCACCGCGCCGGACTCCACCTGCAGCTGCAGCTGCACCTCGCCCCAGTCAAAGCGCTGCTCGCATTCCAGACTCAGGGGCAGCCGGGGGCCGTAGAGCCATTCGTCCCCTGCGTACTTTTCCCGCAGCTGACCCGCATCCGGGGTGTCTATCCGCTCTACTTCAAGGCCGTAGGTCACGCCGAAGGCGGCCTCCAGCCGCTGGGCCAATTCCTCACAGGTCAGACCGGGACACAATTCGGTCAGATTGACCACCCGGGAGCGGACGGAGTCCACACCCTTGGCCTGCAGTTTTGCCTTGGAGGGACTGAGATACCGGGACAGCTTATCCCCATCCACCGCCACCATCAGGGTGCCGTGGTGGTAGGCCCGGCCCTTATGGTGGTAAAAGGCGTTGCCGGAGAACTTTCGCCCGTCCGCCAGAATATCGTTGCGGCCGGAACGCTGGACCGGAATGCCCAGACTGCGGCAGGCGGTCTCGATGACGGCCAGCTGGCGGTCCAGATCATAGTCCTCCTCCGCCATCAAAAAGGTGAAGTTCAGGTTGCCCAGATCGTGGAACACCGCGCCGCCGCCGGACAGGCGCCGGGCAAGGCGACCGCCCTCCTCGTTCAAAAGAGCCGTGCGGCACTCCTTCCACGCGTTCTGGTTGCGGCCGATGACCACCGTATTCTCATTTTGCCACAGATACAGGATACAGTCACCCGGCTGCAGGGTGTTGAGCAAATGCTCCTCCAGGGCCAGATTGGCGTACGGGTCACAGCCTGCGCCGCGGACACAATATAACTTTGTGATCATTCACTTCACCTCGTTGGAAAAAACGGGTCTGTCCGTTGGGACAGACCCGTTTTCAGTTTACAATATGAAATCAGCTCAGCGCTTCTTCCACTCGTCGTACTGCTCCAGATAAGCCTTCTCCTCGGCGGGATACTTGCGCAGGGTGTTGACGACCTCGCCGTTGTTGTACTTGCGGTCGTTCACATCCTCGGTGGTGCCCATGATGGTCACGTTGACCTGACGGTGACGGGCGCGGACGTGGTCCCAGTCGATGAAGTAGACGTGAGCAAACTCGCCGCCGTCCAGAACGCCGTCCTTGATGGTCATGGCCTCGCTGCGGCCGAAGAAGCAGGAGCGCAGGTGACCGTCGGTGTTCATGGAGGTGTAGTTGCCGGGCTCGTCAACGTAGCGGCCAAACTGAGCGTGAACGGGGCCGGGATGACGGTAGTCTCCCTCGTTGACGTAGTCGGGGATCATCTTGCGCATGATGTCCAGCAGGTCGTGCTGCAGGAACTCCAGATCGAAGGTATCGAAATCGTGGGAGCACTCCTGGATCATGACGGAGCAGGTGGTGTGGTGGGAAGCGATGGTGCAGGTACCGTTCTTGATGCCGGACTCCTTGACGATGTTCAGCACATCAGTGGTGATGTCGTGGAAGGTGGGCACCCAACCGCGGGACTGCAGCTCGATCTCTTTCTGGAAAACCTTAAATTCCATGTTACATTTCCTCCTATTTTCTTGTTGTGTTGTATGTAAATGGTTATTTGCTTACTTCTGACGGGCGTCGTAGGCCTCGCGCACGGCGCGGATCATATCGTCCACCATCTGGGCGCGGGCCTCACGGGTGGGCAGGGCAACGATGCCGCTGGAAGAACCGGTGGCGTCGGCGCCGGCGAAGATGTTGCGGTACACGTCATCATAGCACTTGATGCCGGCACCCTGCAGCACGTTGATCTCGGGGTTGACGTCCTTGACGCAGCGGGTGGACGCCTCCACATACTCCACGTCGGAAGCCTTGCCGGTACCGATCAGCTCGGTGGGCTCGGCCACGATGATGTCAGGGTTCAGGTGGGCGATGGCAGAGGCCTCGGCAATGGAGTCGGCGCATACGATGGTGGTCAGACCCACTTCCTCGGCGCGCTTGATGGTAGCCTTCAGAGTGGCGATGGAGACGGGCTTTTCACAGTGGTTGAGCATAACGCCCTCGGCACCGGCAGCCACCAGAGACTCGGGCAGCACGTCGGCAAGGCCGCGGCCGGGAGTCAGGGGGTCCATGTGGGGGGCAAAGACGTGAATAAACTTGGTGTTCTCAGCCACGCGGCGCAGCTCCACCAGAGGGCAGGTGAAGATAATGTCCACCTTGTACTTCTCGCTGGCGGCATCGGCGGCCTTGGCCAGTTCCAGAATGTCGTCGCCGTACAGGTAGGACTTAGGTCCGATCTCAAAAAACGGAGCCTTGATAGCACACTTTTTCATAGGGGGCACTCTCCTTTCTCTCCCAAATATTATAGGTTGTTGTGAAATAATAGTCAATCGGTTTTGAGGCTGTTTTCAAAATTTTTCCGTCCCATTCGCCGTTCCCAAAAAACCATCTACCCAAATCTTCCAATATCGTGTATAATACAATTAGTGTATTATGCAGCCAGACTGCAAATTTTTTGGAAACAGGAGTGTTTTTTATGGTAAAGAAAGAAGCCATTCAGGCCGCCCGCGCCGCCTATGATATTGAGGCCGAGTGCATCAACGAAATGAAAGCCTTCATCGATGACGAGCAGTTTGGCAAGGCTGTGGAGCTGCTGAGCAATGCCCAGCGCATCGGCACCTGCGGCTGCGGCCATTCCGGCATTATCTGCCAGCACATGGCCCACCTGATGTGCTGCATCGAGCGGCCCGCCCGCTTCATCTCCCCTGCCGAGGCCGTCCACGGTGCCACCGGCTACCTGCAGAAGGGCGACGTGATGATCTTCGCCTCCCGGGGCGGCAAGACCAAGGAGCTGCTGCCCATCGTGGACATCTGCAAGGCCAAGGGCGTGTCCATCATCTCCGTCACCGAAAATTTGGAGTCCCCTCTGGCTGTGGCCGCCGACGTGGTCCTCAAGCAGCACGTCAACCGCGAGACCGACAAGTGGAACGCTCAGGGTACCACCTCCACCACCGCTCTGTGCATGATCTTCCACGCCCTGCAGGCCGCCGTCATCGAGCAGACCGGCTACCAGGCCGAGCAGTTTGCCCTCATCCATCCGGGCGGAGCTGTGGGCGAGCGTCTGAACAACAAGGCCCTGAACATCTAAGGTAACGAACGGAGTTTTTGCTCTATGTACATTGGCATTGATTTAGGCAGCACCAATATGAAAGCTGCGGTCTATGACCGGGACCTGAAGTGTATCGACATGCGCAGCCGCCCGGTGGAGTATATCCGGGACAACGGCTTTGTGGAGTTTGATGCAGAGCTGTATTTCACCCGGCTGACCGGTCTGATCGCCGAACTGGTGTCCGCCAACCGCATCGAATCCGTGGCTCACATCGCCTTCACCGGTCAGGCGGAGTCCCTTGTGGCCGTGGACAAGCAGGGCCGCGCCCTGACAAATGTCATCAGCTGGATGGACGAGCGGTCTCAGGACGAGTGCGCCCGGCTGGCCGCCCAATTCCCCGCCGACCTGTGCGAGCGGGTCACCGGCCAGCAGGCCGTGCTGCCCACCTGGCCCGCCACCAAGATTTTGTGGCTGAAGGAACACTGCCCCGACGTGTTCGCCGCTACCGATAAGTTCATGCTGCTGAAGGACTACATCGTCTATAAGCTCACCGGCGTGTGTCAGTCGGATATGTCCATTGCCACCTTTACCTTCTGCTTCAACATCTTTGAAAAGTGCTGGTGGCAGGAGATGCTGGATGCTATCGGCATCACCGCCGACCGCCTGCCCCCTCTGGCAGAACCCTGCTCCGTGGCCGGCTGTCTGACCGTTGAAGCCGCCAACGCCACCGGTCTGGACTGCTCCACTCTGGTCAATCATGGTACTTTGGACCACTTCGCCGGCATGATCGGCACAGGCAACACCGAGGTGGGCGGCATCACTCTGTCCACCGGCACGGTGATGGCTCTGGCCGCCATGTCCGCCGAACCCGCCCCCCGGGACAGCGGTATCGCCATGCACTACGGCTTTGTCCCCGACACCCACGTCATGCTCCCCGTAGCAGAGAGCGGCGGCGTAAGTCTGGAGTGGTTTCATCGCACCTGCATGGGCGACATCGACTACGGTAAGATGAACGAAGTCCTGCTCCAGCGGGGCGGCAACGACCTGTTGTTCCTGCCCTATCTAGTGGGCACCAACGCCCCCGAGTTTGACAGCGAGGCCTGCGGCGTGTTCTGGGGCCTGCGGCAGGAACACGATGTGTACGACATGGCCCACGCGGTCATGGAGGGCGTGGCCTTCGTCCTGCGCAAGAACACCGACAACATCCGCCAAAAGGGCACCGAGTTAAAGGCCATCATCGCCACCGGCGGCGGTGCCAAAAGCCCCGTGTGGTGCCAGCTTCAGGCGGACATCACCGGTCTGGACGTGCTCATTCCCAAGGAGAAGGAGGCCGCCTGTCTGGGCGCGGCCATCATCGCCGCCGTGGCCGACGGCCGCTACGCCGACTTCAAGCAGGCCGCCGGGGAGGTCGTATCTTTCGTCCGCCGATTCACCCCCAACCCCACCCCCGCTACCGAAACCAAATTCCGCCGCTTCTGTGCCCTGTACGAGGCCGCATTGAAGCTGTCCGACATCCAATAACCAAAATTGTAAAACAACGGCCCGTTTTTATAACAAAGCGCGGGCTGGCTATGCTATTCTTCCACTATAACCAACACAGAAAGGCGGCTGTTTGACTATGGATCTGTCTATTGTCCAGCTCACTAACCTGACCAAGGTTCTGCCCGACACCCAGTTCCCCATCTGGAACGAGAACACCATGACCGCCATGCCCGGTCAGCGCATCAGCTATCAGATCGCCATGCGCTCTTCCTACACCATGCTGGTGGAAACCGCCGTCAGCGGTGACTTTGCCGACAAGGTGGAGCTGTTCCGCGCCCAGCTTGTCCCCGTGGATGCCCCCTGCGTGCAGATGGGTCACGCGCCCATGAATCTGGACCCGCAGGACTACGTCACGCTGGAGCCCTGCCGCATCCCGGACGCCCTGATCCCCATGGAAGAACTGGGCAACAAGACCCTGCTCAGCCCCAACAACGCCGTGCTGTGGGTCAGCCTGGATATCCCCAAGGATACCGCCGCCGGTACCTATAAGTACACCGTGGATTTGACCTTCACCGACGTGCGCCGCTCCGACGCGGTGTTC